>JADGRO010000013.1 GCA_017880905.1 Methylotenera sp. | reverse complement strand
GTGATTGCATATTGTGGTGGTTTGTTTCATTTCAAGCTTGTTAGAAGGCTTTCTGAAATCGCAAAGCAGCTGCTAAGTTCTAAATCGGGAAAGAAAAAAGCAGAATTGCAGGATTAAATTTACTTCGCAAAAGGGGCGTTATGTAACAAACCCTGCAAGTACATTGTATGTAGACCTTTAGTGTTATTCTTAATCTTTTTATAATTTAACATAATATACATTATGCGAAGTAAAAGATAAGCAATAGGCCGAGTATTATGCTCGGCCTATTAAATCAATCACTTACTTATTATTGAAAAACGCGATATTCAATACTCTATCATTCACAAAAGTAATTTCGGTTTCTTTGTAAGTATGTTTTGGATCGTACTTCACAATATTTTTGTAATACCACATCTCTACTTTCACCTTTTTAGATTGTCCTTCATCTAAATCTTTGCCGCCCACCATATTGCTTGCGTTGGTAGGTTTTACTGAAAGTTCTTTTTTAGCAGGCTCGCCCAATCTTTCAGCAATCACTTTTTTTGTTTTTCCGCTAAATTTATCTAAAAATTCACTTTCTGTATAAATACTACCGGCTGCGTAAGCATTGGCGATAGCAAACAAGCCTAATAAAAGACTGCTGATTAATATTTTCTTAAATTTACCCTGTGTCATATTCTATAAAACCTTTAAAATTAATTAGTTACATATATTACTGTGTATAACGAGCTATGACGCGTTTTGTTGACCTCTCTAATGGTAAGGTATCAATCAATACGTAATTTTAAGCCATCAAAGCCAACAAATACGTCTTTTGGTAACTTATTTGTTAAAGATGCGTATTCTAATTCATGTGTCATGTGAATCATATAACTTTGTTTGGCCTTTATACGACCAATGTAAGCCAAACTTTGTTCAATATTAATATGCGTTGGATGCGAAGTTTCCCGCAAACAATCTAACAACACCACATCTAAATCTTCCAAAAGCGCTAATGATGACTCTGGAATCTCAGAAACATCAGTCATATAAGCAAAATTACCAATTCGATAGCCTAAAATATGGCTTCTGCCATGCTTGACTGGAATAGGCATAATTTCAACCCCAAACAACTCAAAATATCCATGGATAGCCTCAATACGCAATACAGGCAAATCCCAAAAGTCACTGGGCTCGCGCAGCACATAACCAAATTTTTGCTTAATATGTGCCACAGCATCTTCCTTGGCATACAAAGGAATTTGCATGCGTTGAATTTGGCAAAAGGCGCGTAAATCGTCAATGCCATGTAAATGATCGGCATGCGTGTGCGTGTACAATACTGCATCTACGCGCTTAATATTTTCCCTTAGCGATTGATCGCGTAAATCTGGGCCAGTGTCAATCAGTATATTTTCACCAGAATCCAGCGTAATCAAACTTGAGCAGCGTGTACGCTTATTGCGCGGGTTATCCGAATTGCAAGTAGCGCAGCTGCAACCCACTACCGGCGTACCTGCACTGGAGCCCACTCCTAGTACAGTTAGTTGCATATAGCGTGCCTAAACAAAGTGAAAAAATTATGTGTCGTGGCTTGCATCACTTCATCTAAACTAATCCCGCGTAAATTGGCAATTTCCTGTGCAACATATTTCACATAGGCGGGCTGATTGGTTTTGCCGCGAAACGGCACCGGCGCTAAATAAGGCGAATCTGTTTCTACCAACATTTTATCTAGCGGAATGGCTTGCGCGACTTGTTTCAATTGCATAGCGTTTTTAAAGGTGACGATGCCAGAAAATGAGATGTAAAAACCCATTTTAATGGCAGCTTCGGCCACCTCCAGGCTTTCGGTAAAGCAGTGCATCACCCCGCCCACTTGTTTGGCGCCCTCTTCCTGCATAATACGTAAAGTGTCTTCAGCGGCACTTCTGGTGTGAATAATCAGGGGCTTGCCCGCTAAAATAGCGGCGCGAATGTGTGTACGAAAGCGTTTGCGTTGCCATTCTAAATCGCCTGTGAGACGAAAATAATCTAAACCTGTTTCGCCAATGGCGACCACTTTGGGATGTTGTGCGAGCATAACAAGCACATCTACACTGGGTTCTTCAATATCTTCATAATCGGGATGCACACCAACTGAAGCATAAAAATTGTCGTATTGCTCGGCTAAACTTAACACTTCAGGAAATTTATCCAGCGTGACCGAAACGCAAAGTGCATGTCCGACTTGCTCATCGTGCATTAGTTGCCTGACAGCATGAATATTTTCAGTAAACTCAGGGAAATTAAGGTGACAATGCGAATCGACTAGCATGAATTAACATGTTTTACATAGTGTGCGTTGGACGATTAGCTTTTAAAGCGCCGCCTAAAATCGCCTCTATTTTATTTTTTACCTCTAGGCCACCATCTTTTTCGCTAAATTGCACACCAATACCTTGTGGGCGGTTGGCTTGCGCAACCGGGGTAATCCAAATCACTTTTCCGACGACTTTGTGCTTCAAAGGGTCATCCACCAAACTCAGCAACATAAAGACTTCTTCACCAATTTTAAAGTTTTTATTGGTTGGTATAAATAAGCCGCCGTTTTTTACATAAGGCATATAAGCCGCGTATAAGGCCGACTTTTCTTTAATCGCCAGTGATAGAACGCCTGGTTTATTGGCAGCTGCCGCTGCTTCTTTAATTTGTTCGGTATTTGGTTCCATGTCAAATGTCTTTAATCAAATAGGCCTAAATAGCTGTGTATATTGTAGCAATATATTTTCAAGTTGCACCTCATTATGGAGCGGATGATTTGCCGTTGTTTTGGCTTCCAACAATTTATCTTGAAAATTCAGTAACGCCTTCAAGTTTACGCTTTTACACAAGGCTTGCAAAGCACTGCTGTATTGGGAATGATAATGTAATGTTTGTGAAAGCTTGTATGCGGCCAAGTCAAAAATCCATTTTTGTAGTGCTTCGAGCGCGCGTTCCATACCAATGGTTAAAAATAAAGGCGCGCAGGCAAAAGGGTCTAGCTTGGCGCCTAGCACTAAATTTTTAATTAGGCTTGAGTTTGTTTCGCCCTCTTCAGATATCTGCAAAGCTAGCAGCGGTGCGCCTCCTGCGTAATCCAGTGCATCTTCAGCATTTTTGACAGCTTGCATTTTGAGCCAAGTGAGCGCTTCTGCTTTGCCGGGAAGCGGCATATCAATCGCCTGACAACGGCTAATAATAGTGGCTAGCAAATGTTGCGGTTGGCTAGTCACCAGTAAAAACACAGTTTTTATCGGCGGTTCTTCCAACATTTTGAGTAGGGCGTTGGCTGAGGCAATGTTGAGTGTTTCGGCAGGTGAAATCAAAACAACGCGATAGCTGTTTGTTTGATGATGAGAAAGACTTAAATAATCAATAAGTTGCCGTATTTGTGTTACAGAAATCTGGCTTTTTTTAGCATTTTTTTTCTTTGATATTTCATCCGTATCTTCAGCATCTTCAGGGCTAATTAACCGAAAATCCGGATGGCTGCCTTCTACAAACCATAGGCAGCTTGGGCATTTTCCGCATGCTTCCTGTTGTTCGCTTGCTTGACTGCATAACAAAGCCTGCGATAACTTTAACGCAAATTCGTGCTTGCCTATGCCGGCACGACCACGCAACAGCAATGCATGTGGCAAATTCGTGCGTTGCTGCATAATGTGTTGCCACTGAGGTTTATGCCAAATATACATATATTATATTAATAAAATCATATAGTTGAAATTATTTTATCAACTATTACCTTAACTTTATCCAGTGCTTGATTCGCATCAATCACATGAAAACGTGCTGGGTTCTCTTTAGCTCGCGTTAAATAAGCCTGGCGTAGTTTTTCAAAAAATTTCGCGCCTTCACGTTCAAATTTGTCAGGCTCGCGGTCGGTTGAGAGTCTTTTCCTGCTAATTTCAACTGGCACATCAAACAGCAAAGTCATATCAGGCTGCAAATCACCTTGTACCCATTTCTCAAGCTGCTTGACTTTATTGCTAGCCACGCCCTTAGCACCACACTGATAGGCGTAAGTGGCGTCTGTAAAGCGATCTGATAATACGTAGGCACCACGTTTTAATGCAGGTTCAATCACGTTTGCGATATGCTCGCGTCGCGCCGCAAACATCAGCAATGTTTCGGTTTCTGGGTGCATGGCATCATGCAACAACAAAGCACGTAACTGCTCGCCAAGCCTTGTACCACCGGGCTCTCGCGTCGAGACTATTTCAAGACCACGCGTTTTAAGTAACGCAATAATGCTGGGGATATGCGTACTTTTACCCGCGCCATCCAGGCCTTCCAGCGTGATAAATTTGCCTCTTTTAGTCTTTTTATTAGTCATACTTAATTTATCTTTTGTGTAGTCATTTTACTTGTCTGCTTCAATTGGTATTTTGCCACAGCGCGGTTATGTTCGACCAAAGAGTTTGAAAACTCATGCGTTCCGTCGCCCTTACCCACAAAATACAAGGCTTTAGTTTGTTCTGGATGCAAGGCCGCCACAATAGACGCCAAACCAGGCATGGCAATTGGCGTAGGTGGGAGGCCGCCGCGCGTATAAGTATTATAAATGGTATCGGTTTCTAAATCTTTTTTACGGATATTACCATCATACTTATCGCCCATGCCGTAAATCACCGTCGGATCTGTTTGCAGGCGCATGCCAATACGCAAACGGTTTAGAAAAACGCCCGCAATCATCGGTCGTTCATAAGCTTTGCCAGTTTCTTTTTCGACGATAGAGGCCATAATCAGCGCCTCATAGCTATCTTTGTAAGGTAGGTCTGTCGCGCGATTTGCCCATGCTGTGGCGAGTTTAACTTGCATGTTTTCATAAGCGCGTTTCAGTATCACAATATCGGCTGTATTTCTATCGAAATAAAACGTATCCGGAAAAAACAAGCCTTCAGCATGCTTTTCGTCACTGCCTACTACGCGCATTAATTCGGCATCAGATAGGTCTTGAATTGTGGTTTTAACTGCCTCAGTTTTGGCCAATTTTTCACGCATTTGCTTGAAAGTTTTTCCTTCAATAAAAGTGATACTGCCTTGTGTAGTTTTGCCATGGTTAAGAGATAACAACAATTGGTATGGCGACACGTTCTTGTTGAGCGTGTATTCACCCGCCTGTAAATAAGGCTCTTTGTGTAATACGCGCCCTAGCACTACAAAAGGCCAAGCGTGTGGAATGACGTGCTGCACAACCAGTTGATCTGCAATACTTTTAAGACCGCTTTTAGGTTTGATGGTGATTTCCTGCGCTTCTGGCGTTAAATTAAGCGGCGCTTTAGCGTAATGATAAAACCAGGCGCTAAAGCCAACAGCGGCCAAAATACAAATTAAAAAAACATATTTAATAAGTTTCATCATGCTTTGAGCGCCACGCGGATATTGCCTGCCAAATCACCTATGGACCATGTTTTTTGTTGAATGTTTTTTACCTGCCAGGCGCCATATATGCTATTACAAATCATCACTTCATCGGCAACAAATAACTTTTCTAAATTAAATGATTCGACAGAGACTCTTAACGAAAACGTATGTGCGAGCTCCAGAATGCGTTGTCTAGTCACCCCCGCAACACCGCATTGATGCAGGCTTGGCGTTAATAATTTATCGCCAAAACGCGAGAAAATATTGGCCGCAGTGCATTCAATCACATGGTCGTCAGTATCTAATAAAATGCCATCTGCAATGGCAGGATCGTGCCATTCCATGCGCGCCAGAACGTTTTCCAGTCGATTTAAATGTTTGACGCCTGCTAGTTTAGGTTGTAGCGCCAGTTTTGTCTCACAAACGGTTAAATTTACACCTTCTGCAAATCTTTCTTCAGGGTATTGCGGCATGACAGACTTAGTGACTACTCGCGTGGGCGCTGTAATTGCGGGCAGAGTGTAACCACGATTACCTTCGCCGCGTGTTACGATTATTTTTGCTACTGCAACTTCGTCCGGTAAAAACAATTGCTGCAAATCACTCATGAGTAGTTCTGCGCTAGGGCAGACAATGTTAATTACTGCGCAATCGGCGACTAATTTTTGGTAATGTAGCAACCAGTTTTCGGGCAAACCATCGCGCATAACGAAGGTGCGAAAAATGCCATCCCCATAGGCAAATCCCCGATCAAATGGCGAGATTGTATGATCGAAGCCGCCGTTGATTAAATAGGTCGTTGAATGAGTATGAATTTGCGCCATGAGTCGCAATTAAACCATAGCCAGCGTGAATAAAAAAGCTTGCGACCATCTCAATTGCAGGCTTTTGATGTAGATAATTTCTATATTTTCTTAAACACTAAACTACCGTTAGTCCCGCCAAAGCCAAAATTATTCTTGAGCGCGTATTCAATTTTTAAATCTCTTGCCGTGTTGGCGCAATAATCCAAATCGCATTCTGGGTCTTGGTTAAAAATATTAATTGTCGGTGGTGAGATTTGGTTGTAGATGGAAAGTACGGTAAATACTGATTCTAAGCCACCTGCGCCGCCTAATAAGTGCCCTGTCATCGATTTGGTTGAATTTACCACCAATTTATACGCGTAATCACCAAAAGCGGCTTTAATCGCGTTAGTTTCATTGATATCGCCCAACAGCGTTGATGTTCCGTGTGCATTCATAAATTGCACTTGGTCAGGGTTGATGCCAGCATTTTTAAGTGCATTCACCATCGATCTACGCGGTCCATCCATATTTGGCGCGGTCATGTGGTAAGCATCAGCGCTCATGCCATAACCGACCAGCTCGGCATAAATGCGCGCGCCGCGGGCTTTGGCGTGTCCATATTCCTCAAGCACCAGCACACCTGCGCCCTCGCCTATTACAAAGCCATCACGGTCTCTATCCCATGGACGGCTGGCGGTCGCAGGATCATCGTTGTGGCTAGATAAGGCGCGTGCTGATGCAAAACCACCTACGGAAAGCTCGGTAATCGCTGCTTCTGCGCCGCCTGCCACCATGGCATCTGCATCACCATATTCAATCATACGTGCCGCATCGCCAATGGAGTGCGTACCCGTGGTGCAAGCAGTGACAATGGCTACATTTGGCCCTTTTAAGCCAAACATAATGCTTAAATTGCCCGAAATCATATTAATAATGGTACCGGGAATAAAAAACGGTGAAATTTTGCGTGGACCGCCCTCGTCATAAGTATCGTTAGTGGATTCAATTAAACCTAGGCCACCAATACCAGAGCCAATAGATACGCCGATGCGCTCAGCGTTTTGTTCGGTGACCTCAATGCCAGAGTCTTTGAATGCCTCAATGCCAGCAACCAAGCCATATTGGATAAATGTGTCCATACGACGCGCGTCTTTGGCCGGAAGATAATCTTCAACATTAAAATTCTTCACTTCACCTGCAATTTGTGAAGAAAATGCACTTGGGTCAAATTTACTGATACGCGTAATGCCAGAATGGCCTTTAAGCAGATTTGCCCATGCTTGAGATGTGCCGATTCCGACAGGAGAAACCACGCCCAAGCCTGTTATAACAACTCTTCTTTTTGACATGTTTAAGATAGAAATCAGCCCCCTTGAGAGGGCTGATGTGTGAATTTATTTGAGGTGAGTATTGATGTAGTCAATCGCTAACTGAACTGTAGTAATTTTCTCGGCTTCCTCGTCAGGAATTTCGCAGTCAAACTCTTCTTCCAGCGCCATCACCAGCTCAACCGTGTCGAGTGAGTCGGCACCTAAATCATCTACAAATGACGATGTATTTTTAACATCTGCCTCATTTGCACCCAACTGTTCTGCAACAATTTTTTTAACGCGTTGTTCGATGTCAGACATCTATTTACCCCTTAAATTAAAAATTAGCCTTTAGCTAAGTGCGTATTCTAACAAAACTCTGCCAGAATACAAAAATACTTCGTGAAAACTTTAGTCCAATTTTAAGCTGAGTACATGCCGCCATTAACATGAATAGTCTCGCCAGTAATATAAGCCGCGCTAGGGCTTGCTAAAAATGCTACCGTTGCACCGATTTCATTCGCATTACCCAAGCGCCCAAGCGGCACATTTTCTAGCAACTTGGCCTTAATTGCTTCAGGTAAATCAGCGGTCATGTCGGTTTCTATAAAGCCAGGCGCAACGCAATTCACGGTAATATTACGGCTACCCACTTCAGCCGCCAATGATTTGGCAAACCCGGCCATACCCGCCTTGGCCGCGGCATAATTAGTTTGACCCGCATTACCCATGTGGCCTACCACGCTGGAAATGTTGATAATCCGCCCTGTGCGTGCTTTCATCATTGGCCGCAACACGGCTTGGCTCATGCGAAACACTGATGTTAGATTAGTTGATATGACCGCATTCCAGTCATCTTCGCTCATGCGCATCAGCAATGTATCTTTGGTGATGCCTGCGTTGTTGACGAGTATAGAAACATCGCCAAATTTAGCCACAATTTCGGCTAAAACCACCTCAATTTGCGCGGCGTTATTCACATCTAACACCATGCCTATACCCTTAATATTCGCCGCTTTCAAGCTTGCGTTAATGTTTTCTGTACCACCAGCCGTGGTGGCTGTGCCAATCACGGTGGCGCCCTGCTTGCCCAATTCCTGTGCAATCGCGGCACCGATGCCGCGACTTGCACCCGTCACCAATGCAATTTGTCCATTTAGTATATTTGACATTAAGTAATCCTTATATCTATATGATTTATTTATTATTTATAAATTCTAAAATAGCTTCGCTTGAAGTTAAAGCTACACACGGTAATTCTGCCACAATTCGTTTTGTAAGCCCCACCAATACTTTACCTGGGCCGCATTCTGCGCTGTTGGTCACATTTTGTGCGTAAATTGCCTGCACTGTCTCCACCCAGCGCACTGGGGAATAGAGTTGACGTACTAATGTGTCTTTGATTTTTTCTGCATCATTGTAAGAAACCACGTCAGCATTATGAATGACGGGGATTTGCGGGGTGTTTATCGTCACACTTTTTAGATATTCGGCCAGTCTTACCGCTGCAGGCTTCATGAGTGCGCAATGTGATGGAACGCTTACTGGGAGCGGCAAAACGCGTTTCGCGCCATTGACTTTTGCCAGCTCCATGCCGCGCTCAACCGCCGCTTTATTGCCTGCAATCACCACTTGACCGGGTGAGTTAAAATTCACCGCCTCGCACACTTCATTCTGTGCGGCTTCTGCGCACACGGTGTACACGGTTTCGTCGTCCAAACCCAATATTGCCGCCATCGCGCCTGTGTCTTTAGGTACGGCGCTTTGCATGACTTCGGCGCGATACTTAACGAGTGGTAGCGCATCTGCAAAACTTAAAGCGCCAGTAGCAACTAAAGCTGTGTATTCACCTAGGCTGTGGCCCGCTAAGATAGCGGGCAGTAGACCACCAGCTTGTTGATAAGCGCGCCAAGTGGCTATACCCGCAGTGAGCATCAAAGGTTGTGTATTTTGAGTTTGATTAAGCAACTCATTTGGTTCGGTCGCCATTTCCCAAAAATCGACACCTAAAATATCTGAGGCCTCAACAAAAGTTTGTTTGATAATCGGATTATCGCCAAAACCGTCCATCATGCCGACCGATTGTGAGCCTTGGCCGGGAAAGAAAAAAGCTATTTTTTGCATATGTTATTTAGTATTTAATTAAAGCAGAACCCCATGTAAAACCGCCACCAAAGGCCTCCATGAGTATTATCTCATTGCGTTTAATTCGACCATCGCGCACTGCGACGTCTAAGGCCAGCGGAATCGAGGCGGCTGAAGTATTGCCATGCTTATCTACCGTAACCACGACTTTATCCATGCTCATGTCGAGCTTTTTGGCAGTCGCTTGCAAAATACGAATGTTGGCTTGATGCGGTACCAGCCAATCGATATCGCTCTTTTGCATGTTGTTGGCAGCAAGCGTTTCATCGACAATTTTATCAAGCGTATTCACCGCCAATTTGAACACTGAGTTGCCTTCCATCACAATGGTGTCATTACCTCCGGCTTTGCGCGGCATATGCAACATTTTCTCAAAATTGCCATCGGCATGCAGATGAGTAGAAATAATGCCCTGCTCGTTCGATGCCTGTAGAATCACTGCGCCAGCGCCATCGCCCCACAAAATGCAATTGCTTCTATCGGTAAAATCGGTGATGCGTGAAAAGATTTCTGCGCCAACCACCAGCGCGCACTTGGCGCTGCCAGTTTTAATAAAGTTATCTGCCGTGGCCAGCGCGTAAATAAAACCGCTGCACACCGCTTGCACGTCAAATGCGGCGCAGCCAGCCAAGCCCAATTTGCGTTGCAACATGGTAGCGACACTGGGGAAAATTTTATCTGGCGTGGTGGTGGCCACTACGATTAAATCGATATCTTTAGCATTTATGCCAGCAGCAGTAATGGCATTGTCTGCTGCTACTCTCGCTAAATCGCTGGTATGCTCTCCCTTTGCCGCAATATGACGTTCACGTATACCGGTGCGTGTAAAAATCCACTCGTCGGTGGTTTCCACCATTTTTTCTAAATCGGCATTGGTGAGGATTTTTTTCGGTAAATAACTACCAGTGCCTGCAATTTTTGAATGGATCATTGCATTTCACCTTCTGCCATAGCAGGCGTACGTGGCCTAATATGTTCAATTTCCAATTGTTGCGTAATGCGATGCAACACACCACTGCGCGCTTCTTCAATCGCCACATGAATGGCATGATTAAACGCTACACTATCCGCACCACCATGGCTTTTTACCACGACACCACGCAGACCTAAAAAACTCGCTCCATTGTAAAGACGAGGATCTAAGCGCTTTTTAAAAGCATTTAACACAGGCATAGCGCCTAAGGCCATGATTTTGGTGAACCAATTTCTTTTAAATTCTCGTGTTAGAAATTTTCCAGTCATGTGAGCAAAACCTTCAGTAGTTTTTAAGGCCACATTACCAACAAAACCATCGCACACCACTAAATCTGTGGTGCCTTTAAAAATGTCATCGCCTTCTACATTGCCATAAAAGTTCAAATGACTGGCGCGCAGCAATTCAGCCGTTTGTTTCACCACTTCGTTGCCTTTGATGTCTTCTGAACCTATATTTAATAGGCCTACTGTAGGATTTGGTTTATGTTCGACGCAACTTACTAACATCGCCCCCATCACAGCAAATTGTAACAGTTGCTCGGCGGTGCAATCGGCATTTGCCCCCAAATCCAGCATATAAGTATTACCTTTTTCAGAAGGCAAAGTGGAGGCAATTGCAGGCCTATCAATGCCGGGCAAGGTTTTTAGTACATAACGAGCGGTAGCCATTAGCGCGCCAGTGTTGCCGGCACTGACGCAAGCATTAGCCTCACCCGACTTGACCAAATTAACTGTCACGCGCATGGATGAATCTTTTTTATTTTTAAGTGCGCTTTGGGGTGATTCGCACATTTGTACTACTTCGGTAGCATGGTGAATGCGCAAGCGTGGGCTAGTATTGGCTTTGTGTGCTTTAAGTTCAGCTTGAATGGCGTCTTCCAAGCCAACTAGCACAATATTGAGTTGCTCGTCTTCTTTAAGTGCGGCTAGCGCAGCTGGAACCGTGACGTGCGGACCGTGATCCCCTCCCATTGCGTCGATTGCGATTGTAATATCCATCGTTGCGATTAGATGTAATTATGTATTAAATGTCAACGCAAAACTTTATTTAAATAAGCGCCAGATAGGCAAACACCGCACTAATATTGGAGCGCGGCGTAATGGCTGAAGCTAGGAAATATGTCAAAGGACTTAATTACTCGCCTTTTGTTGCCACTACTTTACGACCACGATAAAAGCCGCTAGGACTCACGTGATGACGTAAGTGCACCTCGCCGGTGGTAGGCTCTACCGCTAAAGCGGGATTTGTTAAAAAGTCATGCGAGCGGTGCATACCGCGCTTTGAAGGTGACTTTTTATTTTGTTGAACTGCCATGTGAATGCTCCAAACTGCTGCTAAAAATAACCAAGCGCGCATTCTAATAGAATCGCGCCTTATTGTAAATCCATTGTTATTTAATTTTTCCTTTTAGTACAGCAAATGGGTTTGGTTTTTCACCGCTTTGCATGCTATGTTTACTACAATTTTTATCATGCACTGGCGCAATTGGCATGGCTAAAAGTAGCTCGTCTTCGATTAATGCATGCAAATTCATCTCATTATCCACTTCCAACCAATCAATTTCATCATTTTCGTCAAATTCTTTAGTTACTGTATTGCTGATTAAATAATCATAATTTAAGTCCAAATTAATCTGCATTTCGTCTAAGCAGCGCTGACAAATCACAGGTAATTGAGTTTTGATACGTAAATGCAAGCTAGGATGGCGAAATTGCTTGCAATCGCCCATAAGTTCAAAGTAAATTGTAGTTTGATCGCCATTTTTGCCACGCATTACCAATAGGTCGACAAGCCTTTTACAGTTTGAGGCCGCAAAACTATCCGATAATTTTTGCTGTTTTTGTGCGAATTCTAAATTGTTAATAGCGAGTGTTTTATTCATAAAAAAGTTAAATTAATGTTATTTTTGTAAGTCTGCATGTCCCTTAGAGCGCGCATGCATGTTATACTTTCGGGGTTTGCAGTTGATATTTAAGGCAATGCCGTGTTCAAAAAAATTCTAGTGGCTAATCGGGGTGAGATTGCAGTGCGTATTGTACGCGCTTGTTCCGAAATGGGCATTAAATCTGTAGCGATTTATGCCGACGCTGACCGTCACGCTTTACACGTTAAAAAAGCTGACGAAGCCTATAATTTGGGCGCTGACCCAGTAGCGGGCTATTTAAATGCGCACAATATCGTTAACGTGGCAGTGGCGGCTGGCTGCGATGCGCTGCACCCAGGTTACGGTTTTTTGTCAGAAAACCCAGAGTTGGCTGAAATCTGTGCACGCCGTGGCATTAAGTTTATCGGGCCGAATGCGAAAGTGATTCGCCAAATGGGCGATAAAATTGAAGCCAGAAAAGCTATGGCCGGCGCGGGCATCCCCTGCACGCCTGGCAGTGACGGCAATTTGGCTGATTTAAATGAAGCGATCGCCTTAGCCAAAAAAATTGGTTATCCCGTTATGTTGAAAGCCACTAACGGCGGAGGTGGGCGCGGCATTCGGCGATGTGATTCTGAGAAAGAACTACTGAGCAATTATGATCGCGTGATTTCAGAAGCCAGCAAAGCATTTGGCAAGCCGGAAGTATTTTTGGAAAAATGCGTAGTGATGCCACGGCATATCGAGGTGCAAGTGCTGGGCGATAGTCACGGTAATGTCATCCATTTGTTTGAGCGCGATTGCTCAATTCAACGCCGCAATCAAAAACTCATCGAAATTGCACCCTCGCCGCAACTTAGTCAGGCTCAGCGCGAGTATATTGGCGCATTGGCGGTCAAAGCAGCTAAAGCGGTTGGTTACGAAAACGCAGGCACGGTGGAGTTTTTGTTAGATCAAAATAATAATTTTTATTTTATGGAAATGAACACGCGCTTGCAGGTTGAACATACCGTGACCGAATCAATCACTGGCGTGGATATTGTGCAAGAACAAATTCGCATCGCGTATGGGTTGGCACTGCGCTATAAACAAAGCGAAATTAGTTTCCGTGGCTTTGCCATGGAGTATCGTATTAATGCGGAAGACCCGAAGAATGATTTTCTGCCAAGCTTTGGCAAAATAACACGCTACTATGCACCTGGCGGACCTGGGGTGCGCATGGATGCGGCGATTTACTCAGGCTATGTGATTCCGCCCTATTATGATTCGATGTGCGCAAAACTCACGGTTTGGGCACTCGATTGGCCTAGCGTTGTGGAACGTGGACGCCGTGCTCTGGGCGATATGGTGGTCTATGGCGTTAAAACCACCATTCCGTATTATCAGGAAATCATGAAGAATCCTGATTTTAAAAATGCAAATTTCAACACCAGTTTTGTAGAAACGCACCCTGAGCTAACAAATTATGCAACTGAATTACCGCCTGAGTTGTTTGCAGCAGTGATTTCAGCGGCAATTGCAGCGCACGAAGGTATTTAATTTTTAAGTTTTTTAATTTTAGCATTGTCATAAAGAAATAAAATTATGAGCAAAATACATATATCAGAACTCGTTTTACGTGACGGCCATCAATCATTAATCGCCACACGCATGCGTACCGAAGACATGCTACCAATTTGTGCAAAATTGGACGCGATTGGTTTCTGGTCGCTTGAAGCGTGGGGTGGAGCAACGTTTGATGCTTGCGTGCGCTTTTTGAAAGAAGACCCGTGGGAGCGCCTCGCCAAGTTGCGTAAAGCTTTGCCAAATAGCCGCATCCAAATGTTGCTGCGCGGCCAAAATTTGCTTGGTTATCGTCACTATTCTGACGACGTAGTGCAAGCTTTTGTGAAAAAATCAGCTGACAATGGCGTAGACGTATTCCGCATATTTGACGCGATGAACGACATGCGTAATCTTAAAACCTCAATCGCAGCAGTTAAAAAAGTGGGCAAGCACGCAGAAGGCGCTATTAGCTACACCACAAGTCCAGTGCATGATGTTGCGCACTTTGTCGGGCTGGCAAAAGAGATGGAAGCCATGGGCTGCGACACTATTGCGATTAAAGATATGGCGGGCTTACTAACCCCACAAAGCACCACCGATTTAGTGAAAGCCATGCGCGCTGCAGTTAAACTACCTATTCACCTGCATAGTCACGCTACGTCTGGCTTAGCGAGTATGTCTATCTTAAAAGGTATTGAACATGGCGCGACCATGATTGATACCTGCAACTCGTCTTTCTCAGAAGGCGCCAGCCACCCGACGACTGAAAGCCTGATTGCTGCGCTGCAAGGCACAGAATATGACACTGGCTTGAATTTAGCCAAGGTACAAGAAGTGACAGCCTATTTCCGTGAAGTACGCAGAAAATACTGGCAGTTTGAAAGTGAATTTACCGGCGTCGATACACGTGTACTGGTCAACCAAGTGCCAGGCGGTATGATTTCTAATCTATCTAATCAGTTAAAAGAGCAAGGCGCGTTAGATAAAATGGATGCCGTATTGGCAGAAATCCCGCGTGTACGTGAGGATTTAGGCTATCCGCCACTGGTCACGCCGACCTCGCAAATTGTCGGTACGCAAGCCGTTTTAAACGTTATGACAGGTACACGTTATAAATCGGTGACCAATGAAGTTAAAAACTACTTTTTAGGCCAATACGGCAAAGCGCCTGCAGCGGTGAATGATGAAGTTAAAAAACTCGCAGTCGGAGATGCAGAAGTCATTACCTGCCGCCCTGCCGACTTGCTTGAACCTGAAATGGCTAAATTACAAGCGGAATCTGATCGCATTGCAAAATCTGAAGAAGACGTTTTAACCTATGCCATGTTCCCAGATATTGGCCAGACTTTTCTGCAAGAACGCAATGCTGGTAGCCTGAAACCTGAAGTGTTACAAACCAAAGAAGCTGTCAATACTACTGCTGCACGCTATGCACCGAATGAGTTTAATGTCACCTTACATGGCGAAACTTTTCATATTAAGCTCACTGGCAGTGGCCATTCAGGCGAAGAAAAACGCCCATTCTATGTATCTGTAGATGGCATTGCCGAAGAAGTCATCATAGAAACTTTAGACGAAATTGAGGTTTCAGGTAGCGGATCTACAAGTAATGGCAACAAAAGCAATAGCAAGAAAAAAGTCTCTACAACTTCGAGTGGCCGTCCACGCCCACACCATGCGGGTTGTATAACTACCGCCATGCCTGGCACTATTGTGGCGGTTAAAGCCAAAATAGGCGATAAAGTTAAAGCCGGTGATGGCGTTTTGGTAATTGAGGCTATGAAAATGGAAAACGAAATTCAGGCCTCAACGACAGGCACTGTGGTGGCAGTGCACGTCAGTAAAGGCGATTCCGTTACGCCGGATGAATCTCTTTTGGAGATTCAACCCGAGTGATTTTAGTTGAAATTTAAACAATAAGCCGACAGAATCACTTTGTCGGTTTTTTTGCGAAAAAAATAATGAAACAAACCTTAATTTTAGCTTCTTCTTCTGAATACAGGCGTCAACTCTTGCAAAAACTGCAAATTCCATTTAGCAGCATTTCGCCAAAGATAGATGAGGCGTCTCTAATTAATGAAAACCCGCATGAAACGGCTTTAAGGCTTGCGCAAGAAAAAGCCAAAAAAGTGGGTGGTAAATACCCTCATGCGTTGATAATTGGCTGTGATCAAGTCGCAACGCTGGATGGTGAGCAGCTGGGCAAACCGCTCAATCATCAAAACGCCACCAAACAATTGCAAACCATGCGCGGCCGTGAAGTCACTTTTCACAGCGCGATTTGCTTATACAATACCGCTACAGGCAAGATGCAGGCCGAGGTGGTGCCATATTTGGTGCGTTTTCGACAATTGACAGACGAGCAAATTGAAAACTATCTCAGCAAAGAACAACCCTACTACTGCACGGGCAGCGCCAAATCGGAAAGTTTGGGAATCGTGCTGATTGAGCGCATGATAGGCGAAGACCCTAACGCGCTGATTGGTTTGCCGCTCATTAAATTGATAACGATGTTGCAGAATGAAGGCGTTGCAGTAATATAAAAATTCTTCAAAAAATTAACCCTATCCTTGCGCAAACTACGTTTAACTCTGTAACGCGTTTGAAAAGCACAAGCTTAGTGACATCAATCGCTACCATTCACCTATTTACGGAGATTTGTTATGCATTTAAAACATCGATATATTTTATTTGCCATTCTCTCGGTATTTTTTACAGGGGCATTGTGGAAGATTGACATCCCAGCCGAGGGCAAAACCACGCTCACTTATAGGGCACAAGTCAAATATTAATGTCTGGTACACTTTATCTAATTCCGGTTACATTGGGTGATGACAACATCACCCAAGTGTTGCCGCCCAATGTCATTGCAACCGCCCAAAAATTAACACATTTTGTGGTGGAAAATGAAAAATCCACGCGGCAATTTTTAAGTTTAATTAAACCACTCAAGCCCATTCGCGAGCTTCAACTTGAATTATTGAACGAACACACCGATGACAAAACCTTGCCAAATTTACTCAAACCTTTGCTAGCTGGGCACGATGTTGGTTTGATGTCTGAGGCAGGCTGCCCTGCGGTGGCTGACCCGGGAGCGAAATTGGTGGCGCTGGCGCATCAAAAAGGTATACGTGTGGTGCCTTTGGTAGGCCCTAGCGCGATTTTATTGGCACTGATGGCGTCTGGTCTTAACGGGCAACAATTTGCGTTTCTAGGCTATTTACCGGTTGATAAAGCCGCACGCGCAAGTAAACTGAAAGAAATCGAAAAACGCGCACAAACACACAACGAGACGCAAATATTCATAGAAACGCCCTACCGCAACCAACAAATGCTAGAAGCGATTTTAAGCACCTGCAACGCCAATACGCTCTTGTGTATTGCTTGCCACGTCAGTTTGCAAGATGAAATGATTACGACTAAGCGCATCAGCGAATGGAAACAAAACGCCTTGCCAGATTTACATAAAAAACCGACGGTGTTTTTGTTGTTGGCTTAGGATTTTTAAAATAATGAATACGGACAATATGGAGCATTATTTAAGAACCTTTGAAAACTTACTTTACGACTCCGTGTACCTTTTATATTTTGCCTTTGATACTAATGCGGATGCATACGAAGATGATGTAATTAGCCCGTTAGTTCGCTCTTCAATTTTAAATTCCATTCTGCTCTTGAAGTGTGGTGCAAACTGCCTAATCGACGCCCTTAATCTCCCAGACCAGTTTTATAAAGATATAGAGAAACTGCCATTTCTTTCAAAGTTTGAGTTTTTTCTAAACACTATAAACACTGGTAAAAGATTTGATAGAGGCTGTAAAGAGGTTCAGGCTATATTAGAACTTAAATCCATCAGGGACTTCTATGTACATCCAAAAGTAAAAAAAGCAGTCTATGAAAAAATTGCTGAAGACGAAGATGTATGGGACGTCGACTTCGGGAATACAAACTTGCTTAAATTCCCTCGAAACCCTCAAAAATGGAAGCGTGAACACTCGATACTTGCACTTCGATCAGTAAATGATTTTTACAACAAGTTTTTATTGGAATGGTGCGGCCTTAACACTGATAGAAATGTAGATATTTTATTAAGCAGCGATAAAGCAACGATAAATTCTAATGCTGTTGGCGCTTATATTGATTGCGTAGATGGATTAGACCGTGCTGTAAAAGAATGGGGCATTGATTTTAAGTTTATTGGAAAGAAATTGGAACACTGACGCTTAAGGTAACAAAGCCTTCACCGGCGCATAACTTAAGCGGTGTTGCGGGCAAATGCCATGTGCCTGCAGCGCCAATAGGTGCTTAGGTGCCGGATAGCCTTTATGTTGTGCAAAGCCGTATTGTGGGTAGATTTTATCTAATTCATACAGTTCTGCATCGCGCGCGACTTTTGCCAGAATAGACGCGGCGGAAATAGCTTGCACCTTGCTATCACCTTTCACAATTGCCTCGCATGGCAAGCTGATTTTTGGGCATTTATTGCCGTCTACTTGTACCAAACTTGGTGTAATGTTGAATCGCACTTGCATAGCCTCAATAGCGCGTTTCATGGCGAGTAGGCTGGCTTGTAGAATGTTGATTTGATCAATCTCTTGGCAACTCGCACTGGCAATTGCCCAAGCGAGTGATTTGGTTTTAATTTCACCACTTAAAAAATCACGTTTTTTCTCGGAGAGTTTTTTAGAATCCGCCAAACCTGCTATCGGATTATTCACATTTAATATCACTGCTGCCGCATACACACTACCTGCTAGCGGTCCGCGCCCTGCTTCATCTACGCCACAGACTAAAATTGAAGAGCCTAACATTTTAAAGGTAACTAGGCCTTAAGATAAGACAACACGACTTCAGCCGCTTTTTTTGCACTATTCTGCTTCAAGGTTTGATGAATGTTGGTAAATTCTTCTTTAATTTCCTGGGTTTGGTTTCTATCGACCAACAACAATGAAACGGCGTCTGCCAATTTTTGTGGTGTGGCCGCTTTTTGCAGCAATTCCGGCACCACAAACTTACCCGCTAAAATATTTGGCAGCCCGACATAAGGCAAATAAGTCATGCGCTTTACTATCCACCAGCTTAAGGTTGGCATCCGGTAAGTAATCACCATAGGACGCTTTAGCAGCGCGGCTTCCAGCGTGGCAGTGCCGGATGCAACGAGCACTACATCTGCGGCCTCCATAGCATCATGCGCGTGGCCAAATAGGATATCCAAATCTAAATTTTCGGGTGCATTTTTGTAAAGCGCACTCTCGAAAATTTGACGCGTTTCGCGCGTAATTAAAGGCACCAAGAACTGCGTATTAACGTTATCTTGGCTGATAATTTGCGCGGTTTTGACGAATAAATCGGCATGTTGGCGTACTTCCGATTGGCGACTACCTGGTAACATGGTAATGACAAGCTTATTTTTCTCAATTTTAAGTAATTCTCTTGCGGTTTTTTTATTGGGTTTTAGCGGTAATTCATCCGCTAAAGGATGTCCAACGTAAGTGACAGGCACGCCAGCATTCTCATACAAAGCAGGTTCAAACGGAAATAAGGCCAACACATGCGATACTGCGCGCTTGATTTTACCCATGCGGCCTTTGCGCCAAGCCCAAATAGATGGACTAACGTAATGCACGGTAGGTATGCCTTTGCGCTTCAGGTTACGCTCAAGGCCAAAATTGAAATCGGGTGCATCAATGCCGATAAAAATATCAGGGGGATTTTTTAAGAAATATCGTAATAACCCTTTGCGAATTTTTAAAAGTCCGGGCAAATGCCTCAGCACTTCGAAATAGCCGGATACTGAGAGACGCTCCATTGGAAACAAGGATTTAACGCCCTCGGCTTGCATCATTGGCCCTGCAATGCCAACAAACTCAAGGTCTGGTCGATATTTTTTTAGGGCGCAAACAAGATGACTGCCAAGCAAATCACCGGAAGCTTCGCCGGCTACAATACCAATCGTGGTCATTCTGCCAGCCCCCTACCGAACGATGCTGCGCGTAGAGATAGTCAAGAACTCCAGCAAAATACCTAGCTCAGGGCAAGTTTTTGACTGTTTCTTAAGCGCAATTTTGGCTTCATCCAGTGTCAGGTTGTTGCGATAAAGCGTTTTGTATGCACGTTTTATCTGAGCAACGCTCTCAACACTAAAGCCACGCCGTTTAAGGCCTTCAATATTGATGCCGCGGGGTTTTGCATCATAGCCTGCGGCCGTAATGTAAGGTGGAATATCCTTAAACACTACCGAGCCTGCAGCAGTGATGACGTGCGCACCAATTTTGCAAAACTGGTGCACCAGGGTAAATCCGCCCAGAATGACGTAATCATGGATATCCGCATGCCCTGCTAGCGAGGCATTATTAGCGAAAATGGTGTGGTTACCAATTTGGCAATCATGGGCAATGTGTACGTAAGCCATAATCCAGTTGTCGCTGCCTATACGGGTAACGCCCTCGTCTTGCACAGTGCCGCGATTAAAGGTACAAAACTCGCGAATGGTATTGTTATCGCCGATTTCGAGGGATGTAGGTTCACCAGCGTATTTTTTGTCTTGTGGTTGTTCACCAAGGGAGGAAAACTGGAAAATCTGGTTGTTTTTACCAATGGTTGTTGGGCCTTGTAACACCACATGGCTTCCAATGCGTGTATTGGCGTCCACTTTCACGCCTGCGCCTATAATAGAATATGCACCGACTTCTACGCTGGGGTCGATCTCTGCCTTCTTGTCTATAATTGCAGTTGCGTGTATTTTTGCTGACATAATACTTAACTTATTACTTTAAATTAAAATTTTAATTATTTGATTTAAATGGTTTTTAAAATACACATCATGCTAGCCTCAGCGACGACAGTGCCATCTACAGTAGCAACGCCTGTGTATTTCCAAATTCCATTTAATATACGATCAATTTTAACGTTAAGTATAATTTGATCGCCTGGCAACACGGGTTTTTTAAAGCGCGCCTTATCGATGCCAGCAAAATAATACACAGAATCATCACTTGGTTTTTTACTCGCTGTTTTGAAAGATAATATGGCGGCCGCTTGCGCCATCGCCTCTATAATCAATACACCCGGCATTACGGGATGATAAGGAAAGTGGCCTGGAAAGTAAGGTTCATTCACACTTACATTTTTAAGCGCAGTAATTTCTTTGCCCAGATCTATTGAAAGCACGCGGTCTATCAGCACAAATGGGTAACGATGTGGAAGATGATCTAAGATTTCGTGAATGTCCATGCTAGTGGCGCTTGCAGCAGTATCTGACATATTTTTTCCCTATCACTTTTTAGAGGGCTTGCTTTGGCTCTGCAAGCTTAATTTTGTAATGGCTGCTTCCAAGTACTTTATTTTATCTGTAAATTGGCTCAAGCGGCGAATATTTGCAGCGGTTTTAAGCCAATCTTCATGTGCTTGCGACGGCATGAGCGCAGTATACGTGCCAACCTTGTTAATAGAGCGCATAATCATGCTGCCAGGCGAAATAGTCACGTTATCCACAACACTCAAATGACCAAGAATCATGGCGGCACCACCAATTTTGCAATGCTTGCCAATGACTGCGCTGCCGGCAATACCAACGCACCCAGCAATCACAGTATGCGCGCCTATTCTACAGTTGTGGGCAATTTGGATAAGATTGTCTAACTTTACACCTTCCTCAATTACTGTGTCGTCAATTGTGCCGCGGTCTACTGTAGTGTTGGCGCCTATATCCACATTGTCGTGAATGATGACGCGCCCTACCTGTGGAATTTTTACCCAGTGCTTATCCTTACCAGTTCTAGCCTCTTCCGCGTAGCCGAAGCCATCGTTGCCGATCACGCAGCCAGAAAATAAATGGCAATTTTGACCAATTTGGCAACCATGTTTAATGGTGACATTGGCTTCCAAAATCGTGTTATCGGCAATGCTTGAGTTGCGTTCAATCACACAACCTGCGCCGATAGTGACATTATTGCCAAGTGTGACATTGGCTTCTATCACTACATTTGCGCCAATACTACAGTTTGTGGGCACGCTAACAGAAACATCTACGACAGCACTCGTTTGTATGCCTTTAGGAGCAGCGTAAGCCGGATTTAATAATAGCGAAACCTTGGCAAAATAAGCGTAAGGATTTTCGGTAACTATTTTGGGTATGTTAGTAAGTGGTGCATACTCAGATCCAATAATGACAGCACTCGCAATCGTATTCTTCAGCTGTGAAATATATTTTGTATCGTTAAAAAAACTAATGGCGCCAGTTTGCGCCAGCGCCAGTGAGCCAACTCGAGTAATTTGAGTTTCAGGATTACCTGAAATTGTGCCGCCTAATTGTTCGACGATTTGCTGAAGCGATAAATTGAAGCTCATAAATAACGACCATAAAACTTAAATTTATACTTATTTTTTACCTAAAAGTTTTAATACTTTATCTGTGATATCAATTTTTTTGCTGGCATAAGCCACCCCGCCATACACTACCAAATCATAGCCTTCGCTCTCAGATACGGACTGAACTGCTTTATTGATACGGTCTTGCAGGCTGGCAAGTTCTTCATTTTTACGCAAATTAATGTCTTCTCTGAGCTCGCGCTGTTTACGTTGAAAATCAATCTTCATATTAGAAACATCGCGCTCTTTATTGCGTCTATCCGTTTCTGGAAGCGTCACTCCTTCTTTATCCAAACTTGCTTCAATATCGTGAATTTGCTTCTGCATTTTATCTAAATCTTGAGAACGAGGGCTGAATTCTCGTTCCAGTTTTTTACCGCTTTCTGCTGTTTGTGGCGCATCTTGGAGAATTTTATCGACCTGTACATACCCAATTTTAAGCTCTGCTGCAATTGTGTTGGCGCTAAGGCCTACTGTCAATGCAAATAATCCGGCTAGCATTAACGTTTTTAACTGATGATTCAATTTATATCTCCTAACTATTCTGAGCATCAAAGCTCAATACTGTTCATTCTACTATTAAATTTGGCACTGAAATAATTTGGCAAGTTAATTAAGCTAAAATTGCGAGCCGAGTTGGAACTGCAAAGTTTGCGTTCTATCACCTGTTTGTTTATTCAACGGTTTGGCTAACACTAATTTTAGCGGGCCAAAAGGTGAATACCAGCTAACACCAATACCAGCCGAATAACGTAGATCTCCCAAACTAATGCCTTGTCCTTTGGCATACACATCTCCGCCATCCACGAATGCACTTAGGCGGAATTGTGATGAATTTTTAATAAACGGAACTGGCGCAAAAATTTCAGCATTACCCACAATGCGTTTCGTGCCACCTGTTGCAAAATCAACTCCTGTTGAAGGATCAATGTCACGCGGTCCAATGGCACCATCGTCAAAGCCACGCACCGAGTTAACACCACCTACAAAAAAATTCTTAAAGAACGGGTAGGCTCTACTACCATAGCTGTCGGCATAACCAAGCTCGCCATTTAACATTAAGGTATAGTCTTTCCTCAGGTTTTGATACCACGTGTGTTTATATTCAAGTTTGTAATATTCCAAATCTAGCCCTGGCACAGCAACTTCAGTAGTCAAGCGTTGAAAAACACCCTTATTTGGAAACAAAGTGCTGTCACGTGAGTCATACGTCCATGCTAGCACCAACGGTATAGAATTACTGGTACAACCACTTGAGTTACCACAAAAATCTTTGTACTGCTTAGGACTTTGGTCTGTTAAGCTAATTTTAGTCAAATCACCTGTTAAGCCTACAGAGAAAAACTCTTTTTCGCCCAGCGGTAAACCAAACCGTACGCCGGCTCCATAGGATTTGCTACGGTAATTAGCAATATTCAATGACTGAGTATCAACGTCACGCCTGTACACATCAAAGCCACGACTAATACCATCTGGCGTAAAATAAGGATCGGTATAAGAAAGCGAGTAAGTTGTGTTAACTTTGCCCGTATTGACTTGCGCAGAAACTTGATTACCAGTGCCTAAAAAATTTGGCTGGTTGACTGTAACTCCAACCACCACCCCTTCACTACTGGATAAGCCTGCGCCAAATTGAATGCTACCTGTCGATTTTTCTGTAACATTGATATTCACATCCACCTGATCATTAGTGCCTGGTACGGCTGGTGTTTCGATGTCTACATTATCAAAATAATTCAACCGATTTAAACGCTCTTTAGATCTGTTAATTTTGTCACCTGCATACCAAGCGGATTCCAGCTGGCGCATTTCGCGACGCAATACTGAGTCACGCGTACGTGTATTGCCTGTTAAGTTAATACGATGCACATACACGCGTTTGCCAGGATCAACAAAAAAAGTAAACGCGGCGGTGTGATTTTCTTTATTGATTTCTGGAATTGCATTGACGTTTGAAAACGCATATCCTTCGTTACCCAATCTATCACCTATTGCTTTACTACTTTCGGTGATTTTTTGACGATTAAAAATATCGCCTTTTTCTACCGTAATCAATGGCTTAAGTTCTGATTCCGGCACTTGCAATTCACCAGCTAGTTTCACATCACTAATGGTATATTTTTCGCCTTCAGTCACATTCACCGTAATGTAAATATCCTGCTTATCAGGCGAAATAGACACTTGCGTAGAATCAACCGAAAATTCCAAGTACCCCTGGTTCAAATAAAACGATTTAAGCGTTTCTAAGTCCGCGGTTAGTTTTTGCTTGGAATACTGGTCATCTTTGTTCCACCAACTCATCCAATTGGGTGTTGTTAGCAAGAATTCTGCTCGCAAATCATCAGTAGAAAAAGCATTATTACCAACAATATTGATGTCGCGAATCTTAGCAACCACGCCCTCTTCAATCTCAAAACGCACCGCTACGCGATTGCGCTCAAGTGGCGAAACAATAGTTTTAACGGTAGCTCCGTATTTGCCTTGTGCTAAATATTGACGTTTGATTTCTTGTTCCGCACGGTCTAGTTGAGATTTATCGAATATTAAACCTTCTGAAATGCCGATTTGCTTTAAACCTTCGGTCATTTTGTCAGACGGGAAAGATTTGTTGCCGCTAAAATCAATCTTGGCAATGGCTGAGCGTTCCTGCACAGTCACCACCAGTACGTCGCCATCGGCTTCGATACGCACATCTTTAAAAAAACCGGTGTTATACAGCGCTTTAATCGCTTGCGTGGCTTTTTCGTCGCTCATCACGTCACCCGCTTGCACAGGCAAATAGTTAAACACCGTGCCAGGCTCGGTGCGTTGCAAGCCCTCAACGCGAATATCTTTAATGACAAACGGCTCTAGCGCCATTGCATGATGGCTGAATAGAGCGATGATGAGTGTTGAAATATAACGGGTTTTAAACAAAACTACTAACCCGCGAATAATCTACTAAAGTCGTTAAAAATTGCAATTGTCATGAGTAAACCTAGTAATCCAAAGCCTATTTTTTGGCCTACCAGCATTGCTTGCTCTGATACTGGTGAACCTTTAAAAATCTCAGCCATATAATACATCAAATGGCCGCCATCTAACACTGGAATTGGTAAAAGGTTGAGTACGCCTATGCTAATGCTAACCAAAGCTAAAAACCCCAAAAATGTTTTTATGCCTAAATTTGCACTCTCCCCGGCAAATGCCGCAATTGTCACTGGGCCACTAATACTTGTTAAAGGCACTTTTCCTGTGACCATTTTACCAAGCATTTTAAGGCTAAAAATTGAAGTATCCCATGTTTTAGCAATCGCTTTTTGCAAACTTGCTAATGGAGAATAATGTAACTCAATCAATAGCTTATCTAATTCGTTTTTGTCTAATTTTACGCTTGCACCCATTCTGCCTATGGTTTGATTGTCTTCTCTAATCGCCTCCGGAGTGACTGCGATGCGTAATATTTTTTGGCCACGCTCAATTTCAAATTGTAATTTTTTATTGGGACTATCTTTGATGGTGTTTACCACCTGCTCCCAATCACCAATTTCAACATTATCCACCCGCAATATTTTGTCGTTTGGCATAAAACCCGCCTTTTCTGTGACACTACCGGTCAATATTTCACCGATCACGGCAGGGATATTAGGTTTGAACTCTTCCACACCTATTTTTTTTAGCACATCAATCTCAGCATCATTGCTAATGCCATTAAAGCTTAAGGTATGTTGAAGCAACTCGTTGTTGTTATTGATGGCTTCAATTTCAACCGTTTTGTTTTCGAGTGACTGTTCAAGTAATATCCAACGCGCTTCTTGCCACGATTTCACCGGCTTACCATCTATTTTTTGAATTATTTCGCCAGATTTTAAACTGGCTTGTGCGGCCAAGCTGTTGTCGGCAACAACACCAACAATCGGACGCATGGCAGTAACGCCCAACATAAACAGTCCCCAATACAGCACAATCGCTAATAGCAAATTGGCCAATGGTCCGGCCAATACAATAGCGATGCGCTTCCACACATTTTGACGATTAAAAGCACGTTTTAGATCATCTGCAGAATAGTGAACAGGATTTTCTTCGGCTTTTAGCTCGTTTTCATCGAGCATTTTTACAAAACCACCCAGTGGAATCGCCGCCAGCGCAAATTCTGTCTTGTCTTTACCGAAAGTTTTTTGCCATAGTGGTTTACCAAAACCAACGGAGAAGCGCAGTACTTTGACATTGCACCAACGCGCTACCTGAAAATGACCAAATTCGTGGATAATCACCAACACGCCTATGGTGACAATAAATGCAATCAAAGTTGTCATGCCGTCAATACCCGCTTAGAATCATGGCTGACAAGGCACGATAGGGCAAAGTTTCTTGCTTCCGCATCGACTGCGATGAGTTGCTCTAAAGAAGTGACAGGTGCAATTTTAATGGTGTTGAGAGCCTTTGCTATCAAAGAAGAAATGTCTAAAAAGTGGATTTGTTTATTTAAAAACGCGGCCACTGCTATCTCGTTGACCGCATTGAGTATAGCGGGTGCTGTGCCACCAGCTTGCAGTGTGTCATAAGCCAACTGTAAACATGGGAAGCGCTTGGTATCAGGTGCTTCGAATTCTAACTTGGCGATTTCCAGCAAATTAAGTGATGCAACGCCTGATTCAATACGGTTTGGATAACCCAATGCGTAAGCAATTGGCGTGCGCATATCGGGGTTGCTGAGCTGTGCCAAAATGCTACCATCAATATATTCCACCATCGAATGAATAATACTTTGTGGATGTACGACGACGTCGATTTGGCTTGGTTTCGCATTAAATAACCAATGTGCTTCGATAACCTCTAAGCCTTTATTCATTAGCGTCGCGGAATCGATAGTAATTTTGGCACCCATCACCCAATTAGGATGTTTTAGCGCCAACTCTGACGTAACTTTTGATAATTGCTCTTGCGTATATTGTCTAAATGGTCCACCCGACGCGGTAAGAATAATTTTGCGTACGCCGCCATCTACCAAGTGTTGCAAAGTTTGTGATGGCATTACTTGAAAAATGGCGTTATGTTCGCTATCTATTGGTAGTAAAGTAGCCCCACCCGCTTTCACCGCTTGCATAAACAAGCTACCTGCCATTACCAGCGTTTCTTTGTTAGCTAGCAATATACGCTTGCCAGCACGCGCTGCCGCTATGGCGGGTCTCAAGCCAGCTGCGCCAACTATAGCGGCCATCACAACATCGACATCCGCATCGCTAGAAACCTGCTCTAAGCCTGTTACGCCCGAAAGCACTTCAATTTTACTGTTGTGCGCTTTAAGTTGAGCGCGTAATTCTAATGCCGCTTTTTCATCCAGCAATACTGCAATTCTGGGCCTGAATTGTAAGCATTGCTTTAAAAGTGGCTCAACATTGGAATTAGCAGCGAGCGCGAACACCTTATACTCATTAGCATGACGAGCAATCACATCCAGCGTTTGCTGGCCGATAGTGCCAGTGCTGCCTAGAATGGTGATGTTTTGCAATTAGTTAACCACCACAAAGTAATTGTAAGCATAAATCATCATAATCGCGATGGGCAAGCTTGGGATAATGCCATCAATGCGATCTAGAATGCCGCCGTGACCCGGTAATAAATCACCACTATCT
This sequence comes from Methylotenera sp., assembly GCA_017880905.1. Lineage (GTDB taxonomy): Bacteria > Pseudomonadota > Gammaproteobacteria > Burkholderiales > Methylophilaceae > Methylotenera_A. The sequence goes on along the minus strand of JADGRO010000013.1, from coordinate 60,431 downwards.
TTGATATTGGCTTGACGTTTAATCATCGATTCAAACAAATCGCCGATCACTCCAAACCCAGTGACAATCCAAAGCGCTGGGAAAATTGCAAACGTTTTAATGTAAAACCCAAAGTATAACATTACGCCAAATAGTGTGACTGCGACTAATGCACCGAGTACTCCCTCCCATGTTTTACCTGGGCTAATGGCTGGAGCCAGCTTATGCTTACCAAAGTTTTTGCCCGCAAAATAAGCTGCGCTATCGGCTATCCAAATTGTTGCTAATAGCGCCAGCAACAGCCATGGATCTGCGCCTTTGGTGCATATTAACGCTAACCATAATGGAATCATCAGCATCAAACCGACCATTGCTATCACGAATTTATTGCGGATAAACCACTTTTTTGCCAGCCAAAAAGGCACAATAAGCGACCAAAATAACGTAGCTATAAAAAATACGATGAGCGATTTAAAGAAAAACAGATGGAAACCATGCTGTTCTATAAGTGGCAATGTGAATAGCCCTGCAATCGTCGCGATTACAAGGTAAATATTGCTTTGCGTTTGCGTGAGCTTAATCATACTGGCCCACTCATACAAAGCAAATAGCGATATAACCAACATGCCAAGTGCCCAGTAGGTATTAGAAAGCATGAACAACGCGGGAATAAAACCAGCGACCAATATCAGCGCGGTAATGATGCGTGTTTTTAGCATGTAAAATAGCTAAGCATTGGTTAATTGCTCACTAGTTCTGCCAAAACGGCGTTCTCGCTGCTGGTATGAAGTAATTGCCGCCTGAAATGCTTCTTCATCAAAGTCCGGCCAAAGCGTATCGGTAAAATAAAATTCGGTATAGGCCAACTGCCAAAGTAAAAAATTGCTGATTCGTTTTTCACCGCCGGTGCGGATGAATAAATCCGGCTCAGGCGCATAACACATGGCCAAATGCGGCGCCAAATCTTCTTCGGTAAATGGCCCAGTTTTACTCGGATTTTCGGTAATCATACGATTGGTTGCCTGTAAAATATCCCAGCGTCCACCGTAGTTGGCAGCAATGGTTAACGTTAAGCCAGTATTTTTTGCAGTGAGTTCTTCGGAGGCTTTAATCTGTTTCACCAATTCATCGTTAAAGCGGCTACGGTCTCCTATCAAAACTAAACGGATATTATTTTCATGTAACTTAGCCACTTCGCGCTTTAGTGCATCCATAAATAAGCCCATTAAAAATGAGACTTCGTCATCTGGACGGCGCCAATTTTCACTACTAAAAGCAAATAGTGTGAGAAATTTTACGTTTAGTTTTGCACACTGTTTCACCAAATCGCGCACTGTTTCCACGCCGCGTTTATGCCCTGCAACACGAGGCAGAAAGCGCTTTCTGGCCCATCTGCCATTACCATCCATAATCACTGCGATATGATTGGGGACTTCGCCAGAGGTGGGGATTGTTTGTGTGGAGCTAGAGAATAAACCCATTAGACCGCCATTAGATCGACTTCTTTAGTTTGTAGTAATTTATCAACCTCAATAACAGCTTTGTCGGTCAATTTTTGCACCTCATCTTGCGCACGACGTTCATCATCCTCACTAATTTCTTTGTCCTTAAGCATTTTTTTTAGAGCGTCATTAGCATCGCGGCGCACATTGCGTATCGCCACTTTGGCATTTTCAGCTTCCGCGCGCACAATCTTAGTTAAATCGCGACGGCGTTCCTCGGTCAACATAGGCATCGGTACGCGAATTACATCGCCATTGGTGGCAGGGTTTAAGCCTAAATCACTATCGCGAATGGCTTTCTCAACTTTAGCAATCATGTTTTTTTCATAGGGCTGTACGTTGATAGTGCGTGAGTCGCCTAAATTTACATTCGCCACTTGGTTGACCGCTACCACTGAACCGTAATATTCCACCATCACATGGTCCAGCAAACCAGTATGGGCGCGGCCTGTTCGCACTTTTGCCAGATCATTCTTCAACGCTTCCAGCGACTTTTGCATTTTGGTGTCAGCCGTTTTTCTAATGTCATCTAACATTTGCTTCTCCAACTTTTATTTTATACGACTACGCGTGTGCCTTCATTTTCGCCCATTACCACGCGCTTAAGGGCACCCTGCTTGAAAATACTGAACACTGCAATCGGTAATTTTTGATTACGACACAAAGCGAGCGCAGTAGCATCCATCACCTTTAAATCCTTACGAATAGCTTCATCAAAAGTCACCGTTTCATAGCGTGTAGCATTGGGATTTTTTTTAGGGTCATCGCTATAAACACCATCTACTTTTGTCGCTTTCAACACAATTTCGGCGTTAATTTCCGCACCGCGTAAGGCCGCAGCAGTATCTGTCGTAAAAAACGGGTTCCCCGTCCCCGCCCCAAATATGACCACACGACCCTCTTCTAAATAGCGCATGGCTTTGCCACGAATATAAGGCTCGGCCACTTGCTCGATATTCAAAGCGCTTTGCACGCGTGCTACAAGGCCAATATGCTTCATCGCATCTTGTAGCGCCAAGGCGTTCATTACGGTGGCGAGCATGCCCATATAATCGGCGGTGGCTCTATCCATGCCGGAAGCGGCAGGCGCGACACCACGAAAAATATTACCACCTCCAATTACGACACCGACCTCAACGCCTAAATCTACAATCTCTTTAATTTGCTCGACTATGTTAGTAATGGTTGCGCGGTTGATGCCATACGCATCATCGCCCATCAATGCCTCGCCAGAGAGTTTAAGCAGTATGCGCTTAAAGGCAGGTTTAGCCATATTATTCCTCGAAATTTAAGTTTGCTTATTTAATCACAAACCCAGTCAGTTTGCCTAAATTTTAGCGAAAAAAAAGTGGGTTTTAAGCCCACTTTTTCATTTGGTTTTACTAAACCTTAGCTGCTGCTGCAACCTCTGCTGCATAATCTACCGCTACCTTTTCGATACCTTCACCCACTGTATACAATGTAAACGAAGCCACGGAAGCGTTTTTAGATTTCAATAATTGCTCAATAGTCATTTTGTCGTCTTTAACAAATGGCTGATTTAACAAAGTCACCTCTTTTAAGAATTTTTGTACGGTACCATCGGCAATTTTATCCAACATTGCCTCTGGCTTTCCCGCTTCTTTAGCTTTCTCAATGGCTATGCGGCGCTCTGCGTCAATTAAATCTTGCGTGATGCCGCCAGCATCCAACGATTTTGGCTTAGCTGCGGCAATATGCATGGCTATATCTTTAGCTAATACTTCATCGCCACCGACCAAATCTACCAGTACACCGATTTTGCTGCCGTGAATATAACTTGCTAGTTTGCCTTTAGCGTTGATTTTTACAAAGCGACGCGGCGTGATGTTTTCACCAATTTTACCGACTAATTGCGCGCGCGTTTCTTCAACTGTTGCGCCGAGCATCGCAAGCGCACCAACTGCATTGATGTCTGCGGCATTGCTAGTAGAAACCAGGGTAGCCAATTCGCTCACAAATTTTAAAAAATCTTCGTTTTTTGCGCAGAAATCCGTTTCAGAATTCACTTCGATCATGGCGCCAGTTTTGCCATCTGCGGCGATTGAAACACCAACTGTACCCTCAGCAGCTACACGACCTGCAGCCTTGCTGGCCTTGTTACCAAAACGTACACGTAAAATCTCTTCAGCACGTGTTGAGTCGCCTTCAGCTTCGGTTAAAGCTTTTTTGCAATCCATAATAGGCGCATCGGTGCGCTCACGTAAATCTTTTACCATGCTTGCGGTAATTTCAGCCATCTCTCACTCCTAACTAATAATTCTTAAATAGAAAAAGGGGCGTAGAGCCCCTTTTTGCATAGATTGATTACTCTGCAACAGCTTCAGTTGTGGCTTCTGTCGCAACTTTTGCGACTTCTACAAATTCTTCTTCTTTTGCAGATTTTACAATCTCTGTAATCGCGCTTTCACGACCCTCTAACACTGCATCGGCCATGCCGCGCGCATACAAGCGAATTGCTCGGCTAGAATCGTCGTTGCCCGGAATCACATAAGCCACAGCATCTGGTGAATTGTTGGTATCCACAATACCAATCACCGGAATGCCTAGTTTAGCTGCTTCAGTAATCGCACCGCTTTCATGGCCAACATCGATAATGAAAATCGCGTCTGGCAAACCGCCCATATCCTTTATGCCACCAATTGAGCGCTCGAGTTTTTCGATTTCGCGTTTGTAGCCAAGCGCTTCTTTTTTGCCGAATTTTTCTAAGCTACCGTCGAGTAGCATTGCATCAAAATCATGCAAGCGCTTGATAGACTGTTTTACAGTTTTAAAATTGGTGAGCATGCCGCCCAACCAACGGTGATTCACATAGGCACAGCCTGCACGCACAGCCTCTTCTTTAACGATATCGCGCGCTTGGCGTTTAGTGCCTACGAACAAAATACGACCCTTATTAGCCGCCAATGTACGCACATATTTAAGCGCGTCTTCAAACAATGGCAAGGTTTTTTCAAGGTTTACAATATGAATTTTGTTGCGGTCGCCAAAAATATATTCTGCCATTTTGGGGTTCCAGTAACGGGTTTGGTGGCCAAAGTGAACACCGGCCTCCAGCATTTGACGCATGGTTACAGACATTTTAATACTCCGTGTAAGGGTTAAAATTACACTCGTCCACAATATTCACTTTAGTGTGAGCACCCTGTACGGGACGGTGCATTGATTTCTGCTTAATCGCAGAGGCAGGATAATACCACTAACTAATTGAGTTTGCTAGCTTAATTTTTGGTATTTAAGATGCCGGCAGGCGCACCTATTATACGCAAGACTCTATCAATATCCACCCTCAAAAATTCGGCAATGTCATGGTAATCGTCTGGCAGGGCCGCATCATCCCAACCGTTTGCGGAGTGCCGCGCAAGATTAACTGCCAGCATTACGTTTCTAACTCGCTGTTCAGTCGAAGCTTCATCTTGCATTAGCTTGGATAAAAGTGGCGGCAATTGAAACACTTCCACCAACTCTTTTTGTAAATCGTGTAATTTAAAGCCTAACACTTCTTGTTGTGCATCCTGGCTACGTAAGGTTTTATCTGCTTGTTGCATGGCATGAATGACGTTCATTTTATCGGGCGCAAAGCACCACATCAGCATTTCAGACAAATCGTGTAGCAAGGCTGCAATGCTTACCTCTTCGGCATGTAAATCGGCCAAATGCGTAGCCCAATCTGCTGCAAAATGCGCTGCACGATGCGCGCGCCGAATAAGTCTGAGCAAATGTGTTAATGCGGTGAGATTTTCCTTAAGCGTATCTTCTACCAAAAAATTAGGTGGAATATCGCGAAAAAACGTAGTAGTTCCCATCATGAGAACCGCCTGCTCAACCTGTAGCAAATCTTGTAATTGGTGTCTACTTTTGTGTTTTTGCGAGTAACTCAGCACTCTAAACACCATCATCGGGTCATTCAGTACCACAGAGGTAATGGCGCGAGCACTTAGCTTGTCTTCATCTTCTTGCAAATGTGCAATTTCTCGTGCCGTTTGTTTAAGCACGGGGATTTCAGCCATGCTGATAAAGCTAACCCAAGCATATATATCTTTTGTTGTTGTGTCTGTAGGTACCGATGTCATTAAAACTCTCCTTTGCTAGCTTTACAGCATAAAGGTCTCATTCGGCTTTAAATACGCAAAAAAACACTGTAAAACTGGCGCTTACCATTGAATTGCTTTACTTTCTGAGCCAACCTAGCGCACAAAACAAGGCTAAGCCTTCAACTTGGCCAGAACGATTATGCTAAAATGCCTTCATTTCCATCATTCACTTTAGCTCGCTCATGGCCATTACCATTAATAACGCAGACGACATCGCCAAAATGCGCATTGCGGGCAAGTTGGCCTCTGAAGTGCTTGATTACATTACTTCTTTTGTAGCACATGGCGTCACTACAGAAAAATTAGACCAGCTTTGTCACGATTACATTGTCAATGTACAACAGGCGATTCCCGCGCCACTAAACTACGCACCCGACGGCCATACGCCCTACCCCAAATCGATTTGTACCTCGGTGAATCACCAAATTTGTCATGGCATACCAGGCGATAAAGTATTAAAAAATGGCGATATTGTGAATATTGATGTGACCGTGATTAAAAATGGCTACCACGGCGATACTTCACGCATGTTTTTTGTTGGTGAAGCTTCTATTCAAGCCAAAAGGTTAAGTGAAATCACCTACCAAGCCATGTGGATAGGCATTCGGCAAGTGAAGCCAGACGCCACATTAGGCGACATTGGACATGCGATTCAAACCTTTGCTGAAAAAAATGGCTACAGCGTGGTACGTGAATTTTGTGGGCACGGCATCAGCAAAAAATTTCACGAAGAACCGCAAGTACTGCATTACGGCAGGCCAGGTACTGGCGTTAAGCTAAAGACGGGCATGATTTTTACCATAGAGCCCATGATTAATGCGGGTAAGCGTGACATTAAGCAATTACCAGATGGTTGGACCATCGTTACTAAAGACCGCAGTTTATCGGCACAGTGGGAACACACCGTATTAGTGACTGAAACGGGTTTTGAGGTATTGACGCTTTCTGCTGGCTCACCTGCAGCGCCGTAAATGCCCACAACGCAATAAATGAACGACCCAAAACAAGCAATTCAAATTTGGCGCAGCACCTTAAAAACGCAGCAAAATGCGCTTGAAACCAGTTTTTTTCAGCATAAAAATGCCGCGCAATTACTCAAAAAAAATGCGCAACTCATTGATAAACTCTTAAAACAGATATGGCTGCAAGCCAATATCCATGCGGAGGTAGCTTTAATCGCTGTTGGCGGTTATGGGCGCGGCGAGCTGTTTCCATATTCCGACATTGATTTACTCATACTACTGCCGCATCAACACGATTACGTGCTGAATGAGCAAATTGAAAGCCTAATTGGCACTTTGTGGGATATCGGCCTGAATGTGGGACACAGCGTGCGTAGCCTGCAAGAATGTTTAAACGAAGCGGCGCAAGATGTGACTGTGCAAACCAACTTACTGGAAGCGCGCTTACTGGCGGGCAACAAGGCCAATTACCAGTCATTTATTAAGGCCGTCAACGCTTTAATGCGGCCTGCTGAATTTTTTTCGGCTAAATTCAAAGAGCAAGATAATCGTCACGCTAAGTTTAACGATACCGCCTATAGCCTAGAACCCAATATCAAAGAGAGCCCTGGTGGCTTGCGTGATTTGCACATGATTTTATGGCTAGCGCAAAGTCAAAAGTTAGGCAAAAACTGGCTAGAACTCGCTAATAATAACATTATTACCGCCACCGAATTGCGCCAAATTAAGCGCCACGAGCATAATTTGCAAACATTGCGTATTCGTTTGCATTATTTGGCCAAACGCCGTGAAGATAGATTGTTATTTGATTATCAAAACGAACTTGCCGCTAACTTAGGCTTGGTCAATACGTCGCACAAACGCGCCAGCGAGCAACTGATGCAAAGCTACTATAGAAGCGTAAAGTTTATAAGTCTAATCAATGAGATATTGCTTAAAACATTAGAATCTACTTTAAGTAAAAATAAGCCATTAATCACCCCCGTTAATGCAAGATTTGAAGCGCGAAATGGCTTATTAGAAGCAAAATCTGCGCAGCTTTTACAGCAACAACCTAGCGCGATACTCGAAAGTTTTCTATTATTGCAACAACACCCTGAGCTTAAAGGCATGAGCGCCTCTTTACTTCGTGAGTTGCAACGAGTGAAAAAAATTGTGAATCAAGATTTTCGCGATTCTAAAGAAAGTAAAGATTTGTTTTTAAACATATTATCTCAGCCTAATGGCGTGAATCACTCTTTACGTCGCATGAACAACTACGGTATTTTGGGACAATATATCCCCGTTTTTGGTAAAATTGTCGGGCAGATGCAACACGATTTGTTCCACGTCTATACCGTGGATGAACACATTTTAAACGTGTTGGCTAATTTGCGACGCTTTGCCAAACCTGAGTTAAAACATGAGTTTCCATTGTGTAGCCAACTGTTCGAAACCTTTGAAAAACCGCATCTGCTCTACCTTGCAGCCTTGTTTCACGACATTGCAAAAGGTAGAGGTGGCGATCATTCCACATTAGGCACACTTGATGCAAAGCGCTTTTGCAAATTACACAATTTACCTAAAGAAGACACGAGTCTAGTCGCTTGGCTGGTTGAATCGCATCTTAAAATGTCGAGTACCGCACAAAAATCCGATTTGTCCGATCCCAAGGTTCTCGAGCAATTTGCGAGTTTTGTGAAAACAGAAAAACGGCTAACAGCCTTATATTTACTTACTGTAGCCGATATTCGTGGTACCAGCCCTGTGGTGTGGAACGCGTGGAAAGCACGTTTGTTAGAAAATCTATTCTATGCGACAAAACGCGTGCTCAATGATGAAACCTTTAGTGTGCTACAAACCATAGCCATTCGACAACAAGAGGCTGCCCTCAAGCTCAATAAGTACGGGCTTCAGCCTCAATCTTATCAAACATTATGGAATAATGTCGGCGAAGCTTATTTTGCGCGTTTTGAGTCTGATGAAATTGCCTGGCAAAGCCGCCTGCTTACGCCACATGTATATAGCGATAAACCCATTGTACGTGCACGTTTGAGCCCAAATGGTGACGGCATACAAGTGATGATATATACGAAAGATCAAGAGGACTTATTCGCACGCATTTGTAACTTTTTTGACCGCATGGCCTATAACATCGTACAAGCAAAAATTTACACCACCAATCACGGCTATGCATTGAACAATTTTATCGTTTTAGATCAATCGGGTAAATCAGTTAGTTACAGTGGTTTATTAAAGTTTATTGAAGATGAATTGACTGAGAAAATTCTCGCAACAACGCCATTAGAAACGCCATTGGAAGGCCGTGTTAGCCGTCAAGTGAAACACATGCCATTTGCGACACAAGTGCATATCAGCGCAGAAGCACAAGGCATCAATCATATGCTTGAAATTATTGCAGGCGACCGCCCTGGCCTGTTGGCAAGGGTAGCTTTTATATTCCTGCAACTCGGTGTAGATTTGCATAACGCAAAAATTAACACGCTTGGCAGCCGTGCTGAGGATAGTTTTTTGATTTCTGCCAAACAAAACAACAAGTTAAACGCGTTGCAAGTCCATCAGTTACAACATGATTTAGCTAATTTGTAACGGCCAAAAATAATTAGGCTTAGCTAAACTGATAGTGCTTCCTGAGTGCTTTTTTAACATCCCAAGTGCAAGACAAACCAGCAGGAAAAGTGACTAAATCGCCCACACCAAAACTCACTGGATTGCCACCATTTTTGGGCGTTACAGTCACTTCGCCCTCTAAAATATAAGCGATTTCTTGCGAGTTATAGCTCCAAGGAAAAGTAGAAACTTCTTTTGACCAAGTTGGCCAGCTTTTAACACCTAGTGCGACAAGTTTGGCGGGGTCAGGTTTTTCAACGGTAATATTCATGATGTGCTCCTTATCAATAAAAAAGCCTCAAATGCTTAATACTTGAATATTCGGGACTTATTGTATTCTTAATGCATAAAAAAGCAATTATGAGTGCTTGTAGTGTTTTTTCAATTGTTTTACGACTTCCCACTGAGATTTTAAACCTTTAGGAAACACAACAAAATCACCCGCTTTGATCACTACCTTTTCGCCACCTTGTGGTGTCACATGAAATTCACCTTCTAGCACATAAGCACTTTCTGTCATGTCGAAATCCAACGGGAATTTAGAGGGCGCACAATCCCAAATCGACCAACTGGTAACGTCTAGCGACTTTAGCTTCTCTTCTGATGGATGATGGTCTATAACGATTTGAGTCATGAAAAATCCTTAAAATTAAGAGTAATAAAAAAACAAACGCCGCTTGTGTTTAAGCGGCATTTAAGACTTACTATACAAAACTGGCGGAAGAGGTGAGATTCGAACTCACGGTGGGCTCGCACCCACGACAGTTTTCAAGACTGTAGCATTAAACCGCTCTGCCACTCTTCCAAATATTGCTTTATACATTCAACTGTTTTGAATTTAATCATTACAGTCTTGCAAGACCATAGCATGCCATTTTTTCAAACGCGCTCTGCCACTATTCCTGCGCTTGATTAAAAGCGAGCGCGCATTATAGCAAATAATTAATCGTCTTGAATATCTTGGTCTGGAAAAAGCACATCAGTAAAGCCAAATTGGCTTAAGTCGGCAATACGCATCGGGTACAAAATACCGTTTAAATGGTCGCATTCATGTTGCACAACTCTAGCATGGAAGCCGCTTACCAGCCTATCTATTGCGTTGCCGTATTGATCAAACCCCGTGTAATGCAAGCGCGCATATCGCGGCACCACACCGCGCATGCCAGGCACGGATAAACAGCCTTCCCAACCATCTTCTATTTCATCGCCAATTGGCCTTAAAGTAGGGTTAATCAGCACCGTATAAGGCACTTGCTCGGCATCGGGGTAACGTGGATTTTTATCGACACCAAAAATCGCCACTTGCAAACTCACGCCAATTTGCGGGGCGGCAATGCCCGCGCCATTCATGGCCTGCATGGTATCTTGCAGGTCTTCAATTAGCGCGTGCAATTCGGGCGTATCAAATTGCGTGATTGTTAGTGCCTTTTCTAACAAAAGCGGCTCACCCAAGCGTAAAACTTGCCTCACAGCCATACTCTACCTTCTTTAATAACTTTTACCGACTTGATATATGCGTACAACTTCTTCAATCAGTATGCGTACTTTTTGCAATGTCAGTTCCAATTTTGTGCTTAATTCTTCATATTGAATGCCGTGAGCGCTTGTGCCGCGCCCTGCCGCGTGATTAGCGACCGGACATAGCGCAGCATAGTGTAAGTTCAATTCACGCGCTAGCACGGCTTCTGGCATGCCTGTCATGCCCACTAAAGTTGCACCATCATGTTCATAACGATTAATCTCCGCCGCTGTTTCCAACCTTGGGCCTTGCACACTGGCATATACGCCGCCATCATGCAGCGCTTGTTGAATATTGCTAGCAGCCTGTTTGCACAACTGGCGCAGGTTAGCCGAATAAGGTTCGGTAAAATCAATATGTTTTACAGGCAGATCAATACCGTCGTGGTAGGTGTTTTTGCGGCCATATGTGTAATCGATGATTTGATGCGGCAACACAACATCGCCAGGATTTATATCGTTCGCAATAGCGCCAGTAGTCGCTATCGCCAACAAATTTTTAACGCCTGCCGCATGCAAAGCCCAAATATTGGCGCGATAATTCACCGCGTGCGGCGGAATAGTATGTCCGCCGCCGTGACGCGCTAAAAACACTACATCTTTCCCTGCTAATTCACCAAACACTAATGGCTGCGAAGCCTCGCCGTATGGTGTACGCGCAATTTGTCGCCTGGTAATTTTTAGGTTTTCAAGCTGCGTTAAACCCGTACCACCGATGATACCTAACATAGATTACCTAACATTATGATGCCCAACATAATTTTTACCTTTATATTTTATGATTATTGTAGCTTAAGCTAAGCTCAAGCGCTGTAGGCTTTAAGCTTTTTATGGCATACTTTAGCCTATGGTTACCGATTCCGACATTTTTAATATAACTAAAATAGATAAAGAAGCGATAAAAAGCTTAGAGGATAGTCTCGAGTTCTCGCAACAGCATTACGAAAATTTTCCTGTCGCGTCTTTTGTGTTACCCAAGCATTTGCGCGACCCCATCGCCTTAATTTATACATTTGCGCGGCAGGGCGATGATTTTGCAGATGATGGACACCATAAACCCACTTGGCGCTTGGCCAAGCTGCATGGTTTTAAAATTGAGCTGGATCATATTGCAAGCAACACCAAAACCAAATCGCCTTTTTTTACTGAGCTTGGCAATACCATACGCAAGTATGAGCTGCCACTTACGCCATTTTATGATTTGCTGGATGCGTTTGGTCAGGATGTCACAAAAACACGCTATGCTAATTTTTATGAACTGTTAGATTACTGTCGTCGCTCTGCAAACCCAATAGGTGCCTTGTTGTTGCACCTGTTTGGAAAAGCGACACATGAGAATTTAATTTACTCCAATAAAATTTGTACAGCCTTGCAACTTATCAATTTTTATCAGGATGTGGCGATTGATTTCGAAAATGAGTTTCACAAAAGCCGCATTTATTTGTGCCAGGATGAAATGCAGCAATTTAGCGTGACTGAGGCGCAAATCGCCAGCCAGCACCTCAACAGGCACTGGGAAGAATTCATGCTGTTTAACATAGATCGCGCTGAGGCTATGCTGCATGAGGGTAAGCCGCTGGAGCATATTCTGCCTGGTCGCATTGGTCTTGAAATGCGCATGATTATTGGCGGTGGCGAACGTGTGCTGTATAAATTAAAAAACGTGCGTGGCGATATATTCAAGCACCGCCCTACCCTACAGACTTGGGATTGGCCGTTGATATTGCTTAAAGCCTTATTAAGATAATCCATTTGCAATAATACTTAAAATAACTCTACTGTATTAAATGACGCCATTAGAATACTGCAAACAAAAAGCCGCGCAAAGTGGCTCCAGTTTTACCATCAGCTTCATTTTTCTACCAAAAACTCAACGTGATGCCATGACCGCGCTTTATGCGTTTTGCCGCGAAGTGGATGACGTGGTGGATGAATGTGCCGATTATAGTGTCGCGCAAACCAAACTTAATTGGTGGAAAAGTGAAGTTGCCAATTTATACATTAACACGCCGCAACACCCTGTCACTAAGGCTTTACAGCCTTTTGTTGCACAGTTTAATCTCGTCCAAGAACATTTTTTAGAGATTATCGACGGCATGGAAATGGATTTAAAATTCAATCGCTATGAGGATTTTAAACAACTACAACTGTATTGCTACCGCGTCGCCAGCGTGGTTGGGCTACTTTCCGCCAGTATTTTCGGCTTTAAAAACCGCAAAACACTTAAATATGCACACGATTTAGGCATGGCATTTCAGCTTACTAACATTATTCGCGATGTAGGTGAAGATGCCCGCCGTGGGAGAATCTACTTGCCTTTGGACGAATTAAAAAAAGCAAAAGTAACCGAGGATGATATTTTACAAAGTCGCGAATCTGCAGAAGTAAAAGAGTTGATTGATTACCAAATCGAACGCGCAGAAAGTTATTACGATAAAGCCTTGCGTGAGTTGCCTGCGGAAGATGCCAAACAACAACGTACCGGGTTGATGATGGCGGCGATTTACCGCACTTTGTTACGCGAAATTAAGCGTGACAGCGCCGAAAAAGTCTTAAACAGTAAAACCTCAATACCGCCTTTGCGCAAATTCGTACTCGCCATGCAAACTTACTTTAAATATGCCTAAACACGTGGTCGTAATTGGCGGCGGCATGGCAGGCCTAGCAGCAGCGACTACACTGGCTGAGCAAGGCATTAAAGTCACGTTGCTAGACGCAGCCTCGCAATTAGGTGGTCGTGCACGCAGCGTGGCCATCGAAGCTAGCAGCCGAGTGCATCAGCTTGATAACGGCCAGCACATTATGCTTGGGGCCAACACTGAAACGCTGAAATTACTGGCAAAAATTGGTGTGCAAGAGCAAGATGCGTTGATGCGCGTGCCGTTGACGCTGGATGTACGCGCAGGCAGTCAAACTGCCTTTAAATTTGTTGCGCCAGCTTATTTACCTGCGCCATTAAACCAACTGGTAGGCTTTCTACTTTGTTCTGGCTTGAGTTGGCGTGAGCGTGCGGCGGTGATTCAATTCATGCTTCGGCTCAAAAAAACCAATTATCAGCTTGTAAACGATGAACCGCTGGCAGGTTTTTTGCAAAACAACCAGCAATCAAACAATGTTGTTTCGCTGCTGTGGGAGCCACTGTGCTTGGCTGCGCTCAATACGCCAATTAGCATTGCCAGCAGCAAAGTGTTTCTAAATGTGTTGCGCGATACGTTTAAAAACAAACATAGTACGGATTTTTTACTGCCAAAGCACGATTTGTCGCAACTATTTTCGCAGCCGATTATGCGCTATCTCAAGGCGCATCAGGCCACGACACTGCATAACAAATGCGTTAAAAGCATCACACCCAATGCCAACGGTTACATTGTTGCCACTAAAGAAGAAGTGTTTGAAGCTAGCCACGTGATTATTGCGGTGTCACTGGTGCAGCTACGCAATGTCATTGGCAATTTACCTAAGTTAAGTTTTGTTGCAGAACAAACCGAAAGCTATGAATATCAGCCCATCTACACCATTTATTTGCAGTATCAACATCGCGCAATCTTGCCTGCGCCAATGCTGGGCTTGACTGGTGGTTTAAGCCAATGGGTGTTCGATAGAGGCATTTTATGTAAGCAGCATGGCTTAATGGCGGTGATTATTAGCGCAGAAGGCAAACACCAAAAGCTCACGCAGGATGAACTGGCATTAAAAGTTGTGAAAGAGCTGCAAACCGCATTCCCGCATCTTACCAAGCCATTGTGGCATAAAGTGATTGCAGAAAAGCGCGCGACATTTACCTGTAAAGTGAACTTGCCAAGACCCGCCAATAGTACGCTATACTCTAATTTGTTCATTGCAGGTGATTACACCTATGCCGATTACCCCGCCACCATAGAAGGCGCAGTACGCAGCGGCATCAACGCTTCAAACTACATTATTAACCCTTAACTTTACCGAAAGCATTTGTATGGGCGCACATTTATCCGATTTTCTCATCCACTGGGCTATCATGAGCCTCTCACTATGGGTGGCCAGCTATCTGTTTAACGGCATCAAGTTTTCCAACAAGTCATCTTTGCTTATTTCGGCACTGGTATTGGGCTTTGTCAACGCAGTGCTGCGCCCTATTCTGCTTATTCTCACGCTCCCGCTAACGCTGGTGACTTTGGGATTGTTTGCTTTGGTACTCAATGCGTTGATGATTATGCTGGTCGCCAAACTGGTCAAAGGTTTCAAGCTCTCCGGATTCTGGACAGCATTTTTTGTCGGTATTTTTATTGCCTTGTTTAGTTTGTTTATTGAATACTTTTTACCCAGCCAGGGTGTAGTCATTATGAATACCGGTGGCCCTACTATTTTTGTTTAATTTTGCCATTGTTACGGAGATTTGTAGGGCGTATCGGCTAGAATAATGCGCCGAAAGAAAGATTGTCATACGACGCAATATCGTTCAGTTATTGCCCTACACTCGCTTCTTACATTCTCATAACAACAGTTACCAAATGCGCCAAAGTATAAGAGCGAGTAAAACGATGATAACCCATCCCAAAAATTTGATGCTTGGAATACCATACCGGAGATGAACCTCTATTTCTTCAATAGCTGCCATGGAAACCGCTGGGTCATTTCGATGGATAGCCTGTTCGTATCTAAGTTCATCTGGATCGTCCGTCATAGCACCTCCCTAGCGTTAACAGGCATCCTAATTGACGTCATGCTCAGCGTCAACCATTTCTCAGCTGATTTAAGGCTTGTTCTAAGCGCTCCACCGCAATCACTTCCAATCCAACAATTTTCGCTTTCGGCGCATTGGCTTTTGGCACAATGGCTTTGGTAAAGCCCAATTTTGCAGCTTCTTTTAGGCGCATTTGGCCGCCTTGCACAGGGCGCACTTCTCCGGCTAAACCAACCTCACCAAATACAATAAGTTTAGGCGCTAATGGTTTGTTTTTTAAGGAAGAAACGATAGACAAAATTACCGCCAAATCGACTGCCGGCTCGCTAATTCTTACGCCGCCGACTGCGTTGATGAACACATCTTGGTCAAAACACGGAATACCTGCATGACGATTTAACACCGCCAACAGCATGGCTAAGCGGTTCTGTTCAAGGCCTGAAGCCAAGCGTTTTGGGTTGGGAGCATGGTTTTCATCCACTAAAGCCTGAATTTCAATCAATAATGGCCGCGTGCCTTCCATGGTCACCGTAATGCAGCTGCCCGCCACTTGGTTTTCATGGTATGAGAGAAATAAAGCAGAGGGATTTGCCACTTCGCGCAGGCCCTTTTCGGTCATTGCAAATACACCCAGTTCATTCACCGCGCCAAAGCGGTTTTTGAACGCGCGGATTAAGCGGAAACTGGAATTTTGGTCACCCTCGAAATACAACACCGTATCCACAATATGCTCTAGCACCCGCGGCCCTGCTAGCGAACCTTCTTTAGTGACATGCCCGACCAATATCACCGTAATGCCCAATTGCTTGGCCAAGCGCGTGAGCTGCGCTGAGCATTCGCGCACCTGCGCCACCGAGCCTGGGGCTGATTGCAGCGCCTCGGAATACACAGTTTGAATAGAATCGATGACCGCGATATTGGGTTTGTGCGTTTGCAGCGTGGCGAGAATTTTCTCAAGGTTAATTTCGGCTAGAAGCTCGATTTCACTGGCATCCAGCCCCAAACGCTTGGCACGCATGGCGATTTGTTGCGGTGATTCCTCACCACTCACGTAAATAGCCTGACTATCTTTGCCAAGGTGACACAAAACTTGCAGCAACAAAGTCGATTTACCAATGCCCGGGTCGCCACCAATCAGCACCACGCCACCTTCTACCAAACCGCCGCCCAGCACGCGGTCGAACTCGCTAATGCCTGTAGGGTGGCGCGCAATATCCGTCGCTTTTATGCTGCTTAGTTTTTGTAGCACGCTACTTTGTGTTAAACCATCAAATTTATTGGCGTAGCGGTTGGTTGTAGTGGCTTCTTCAATGCTTTCCACCAGCGTGTTCCAGCTCATACACATGGGGCATTGACCTTGCCACTTAGGCTCGCTGGCGCCACACTCGGTGCAGATGTAGATGGTTTTAGCTTTTGCCATGCGGCTGGGTTTAGATATTTAGCCTAATAGTTATCTGGCATGTAGCCCGCGTTGGCGTAGTTTTCAAAACGTGTAAACTCACCAATAAAGGTAAGTTTTATACGGCCAATTGGGCCATTACGTTGTTTGCCGATGATAATTTCGGCGGTGCCTTTGTCGGGGCTTTCTGGGTTATAAACCTCATCGCGATAGATAAATAAAATCAAATCGGCATCTTGCTCAATCGCGCCAGATTCACGCAGATCAGACATCATGGGGCGTCTGTCAGTACGACTCTCAACGCTACGGTTGAGCTGTGAAAGAGCAACCACCGGCACATCTAACTCTTTAGCCAGTGCTTTGAGTGAGCGCGAAATCTCCGAAATTTCGGTCGCGCGATTCTCGCTCTGTTTATTATTGGGGGCTGACATTAATTGTAGGTAATCCACCACGATTAAGCCTAGCTTTCCTGTTTGTCGATGTAATCTTCTGGCACGTGCGCGAACCTCAAATGAACTTAGCGCTGCACCTTCGTCAATATAAATAGGTGCTTCGTTAAGCCTGCCTAGCGCGGTGGTGAGTTTTTCCCAGTCATCATCCTCAAGCCGCCCGGTACGCATTTTGTGCTGGTCTAGCCGCCCTACCGAGCCTATCATACGCATGGCGAGCTGCGTTGCGCCCATTTCCATCGAGAATACCGCCACTGGCAAACCAGTATCCAGCGCAACATTTTCAGCCATATTGAGCGAGAATGCGGTTTTACCCATGGAAGGTCGCCCTGCCACGATAATTAATTCGCCAGGTTGCAAGCCTGAAGTCAGCTTATCCAAATCTTCGAAACCGGTGGGTATGCCCGTGACATCGGATGGATTATCGCGCGAAAACAGCATATCGATGCGCTCGGCCACTAGCGGCAACAACTTATTGATTTCATGAAAACCCTCGGTAGTGCGCTTGTTGCCTTCGGCAATCTGAAAAATCTTGGCTTCCGCCTCATCCAGCAGCTCTTGCGCATCGCGGCCGCGCCTGCTGTAAGCGCTCTCAGCAATGCTTGAACCCACTTCAACCAATTTGCGCATGATTGCATGTTCGCGCACAATCTCGGCATAACGACGAATGTTGGCTGCGGTTGGCGTGTTTTGTGCAAGCGCCCCCAAATAAGCAATACCGCCAACGCCAGAAAGCTCTGCAGAACTCTCTAGTGATTCCGCCACTGTCACAATATCGGCAGGCTTATTGTTATCAAGTAGTTTGACAATGTGCTGAAATATTAAACGGTGGTCATGTTGATAAAAATCTGATGCAGATAAGATATCAATAATTTTGTCCAGTGCCTCATTCTCAAGCAGCAAGCCACCCAGTACACTTTGCTCCGCCTCCACAGAATGCGGGGGCAATTTCAACATTTCAGGAGGGAGTGTTAGTAATTCGTACGATTCATTAGCCATAGTCACATTATAAATAAAAAAGGCTACTGAAGTAGCCTTTTAGATAGCGACAATATTTTTATTTTTTTAAGCTTCGCCAATCACCGTGACGGTAATATCCGCCACCACATCATGGTGCAATGCAATGCTAATTGGGAAATCGCCAATGGTTTTTAATGGGCCAGTCGGCATGCGCACTTCTGATTTAACTACCTCAAAACCTGCGGATTTCAAGCCTTCAGCAATGTCGATATTGGTTACGGAACCAAACAAACGACCATCTACACCGGATTTTTGTGTGACCTGCAACACGTAACCTGCCAGTTTTTCGCCACGTTTTTGCGCACTTGCTAACACTTCAGCTTGTTGTTTTTCAAGTTCGACACGGCGCGCCGCAAATTCGGCCTTGTTGGCCTCTGTTGCACGTTTTGCTTTGCCATGCGGAATTAAAAAATTGCGGCCAAAACCATCTTTTACTTTAACGATATCACCCAATGCGCCAAGATTTGCAACTTTTTCTAACAAAATTACTTGCATTATTTTCTCCTTAACCCTAAAAATTAACCGGGGTGCTTGTCTGTGTATGGTAACAAGGCCAAAAAACGCGCGCGTTTTATCGCAGTCGTGAGTTGGCGTTGATATCTGGCTTTAGTGCCAGTCATACGGGCTGGGATAATTTTTGCGTTTTCTGAAATGAAATCTTTCAGCAAATCCACATCTTTGTAATCAACTTCTTTAATGCCTTCTGCTGAAAAACGGCAGTAGCGGCGGCGTTTGTACATTTCTCTTGCCATCATAAACTCCTAAATATTCATTGGTATGGCATATAGCCACACTGTTCAATTATTCTGCTTCCACGACCTCAGCAACTAAATCTGGCACCACAATGGCGGCAACTGGCACTTCATCTCTGCCTATTACTGATCTAGATTTTTCTTCTTTCATCATTGGGCTAGGCGCAGTCACAGCGGTTTTAGTACCCATGGTTAAGTGACGAATCACGGCATCGTTAAATTTAAAACCGTGTTCCAGCTCATCTAAAGTGGCGTGATCGCACTCGATGTTCATCAACACATAATGTGCTTTGTGGATTTTTTGGATTGGATAAGCCAATTGACGACGACCCCAATCCTCTAAACGGTGGATAGTGCCTTTACTGGCGGCAATCAAGGCGCGATAACGCTCTATCATTGCTGGCACTTGCTCGCTCTGGTCCGGATGGACGATAAAAACTACTTCATAATGTCGCATATGTTCCCCTTATGGTTTAAAGCCACCCACGATGCGGACTAGATTTAACTAGAATGGTGTGGCAAGGTTTGAAAGACCGCGATTATAGTGAAAATGTGTTAATTAATCAAACTATTGTTTATAAATTTAAGTCGGGGATTTCTGCGCCGTAAAATTTCACTTTCAACTTTTTAAGTTGGTCTCTAAAATCGGCCGCTTTTTCAAATTCTAAATTTTTGGCCGCATCGTGCATGGCTTTTTCCAGGCGTTTCATTTCCTTGAGTATTTGTTTTTCACTCAAGCTCTCATAATTAGCTTGATCTTGCGCAGCTTTGCGCTCGCGTTGCACTTCATCTTTGTCGTAAACGCCGTCAATCATGTCTTTTACGCGCTTGGTAATACCTACGGGTGTAATGCCATTCGCCTCGTTAAACGCCATTTGTACACGACGGCGACGATTGGTCTCATCTATCGCCAATTTCATGCTACGCGTAATGCTGTTGCCGTAAAAAATCACTTTGCCGTTGATATTTCGTGCAGCGCGACCCGCAGTTTGAATCAAACTACGTTCGGAGCGCAAAAAACCTTCTTTATCCGCATCCAGCACCGCAACCAAAGACACTTCAGGAATATCTAAACCTTCGCGTAGTAAATTAATACCCACCAGCACATCAAATTCGCCCAGCCTTAAGTCACGGATAATCTCAACACGCTCGATCGTGTCAATGTCTGAGTGCAAATAGCGCACCTTTACACCGTGTTCCGCCAAATAATCGGTCAAATCTTCTGCCATGCGTTTGGTGAGCGTGGTGGCCAGCACGCGTTCGTGAACCATCACTCTTTTCTTAATTTCTCCAAGTAAATCATCTACTTGCGTATCGGCTGGCTTCACGATGATTTCCGGGTCAATCAAGCCGGTTGGCCGCGCGATCATCTCCACCACTTGCTGTTGATGGTTTTTTTCATATTCTGCCGGCGTGGCCGAGATAAACACGCATTGGCGCATAATGCGCTCAAATTCTTCAAACTTTAGCGGGCGATTATCCAGTGCTGAAGGCAAGCGCCAGCCATAATCGACCAAATTGGTCTTGCGCGACCAATCGCCTTTATACATACCGCCAATTTGCGGCACAGTGACGTGGCTTTCGTCGATAATCATCAGCGCGTTATCAGGCAAATAATCAATTAACGTGGGTGGCGGATCGCCCGCATTGCGGCCTGACAAATGGCGCGAATAGTTCTCGATGCCTTTGCAAAAACCAATTTCGTTGAGCATTTCCAGGTCAAATCGTGTACGCTGTTCAATGCGTTGCGCTTCTACCAGCTTATTTTCTTTAATATAAAAGGCAACGCGGTCGCGTAACTCGGTTTTAATCTTTTCCATCGCCTTAATTGTGGTTTCGCGCGATGTTACGTAATGACTTGAAGGATAGATTGTAAATCGTTGAATTTTATTAAATATTTGTCCAGTCAAAGGGTCAAATAAAGTAATCGATTCTACCTCGTCATCAAATAAACTTAAGCGCACCGCCGTTTCGTTATTTTCTGCGGGGAAAATATCAATCACATCGCCACGCACGCGAAAACTGCCCCGATTAAAATCAAAGTCATTCCTGTCATATTGCATGCCGATTAAGCGCTGTATGGCATCACGCTGACTCAATTTATCGCCTTGTTTTAAGTGCAACACCATACCGTGATAATCCACCGGGTCACCAATGCCGTAAATCGCCGAAACACTCGCTACGATTATACTGTCTTCGCGCTCTAAGAGCGCCTTGGTGGCCGAAAGCCGCATCTGCTCGATGTGTTCGTTAATGCTGGAATCTTTCTCGATAAACAAATCGCGGGATGGCACATAGGCTTCTGGCTGATAATAATCGTAATAGCTCACAAAATATTCCACCGAATTATTAGGGAAAAACTCACGAAATTCTGAATATAATTGTGCTGCCAGCGTTTTGTTGGGTGCCATCACAATGGCTGGGCGGCCAAGTCTGGCAATGACATTAGCCATGGTAAATGTCTTACCCGAGCCGGTTACGCCGAGCAAAGTTTGAAACTTCATGCCCTGCTCTAGGCCATCAATCAGCTTTTCTATAGCCGCAGGTTGGTCACCAGCTGGTTGAAACGGCTGATGTAGCTGATATTTACTATTGGGAAAGGTGACAAACACGTTTATTTAATGCAATTAGGCAATCCATTTAATCAACCTGTAATTTTAACAGGCTTTGCAACTTCACTTGGCAAGTAATTTTTGAGAACTTTGTAGTAAAATTTTAGTCATTTACTATAGCGATTAACAAAGGGAGAATAATAATGCGCGCTTTAATACTTGCTACCGCCTTGCTAGCGGCCATTCAGCCTGCCTTGGCTTTCGATAATCCAAAAATGCTAGATGCTTTTTTTAGCGTGGTTATGGTGCGCGGTTACAACGCTTCTGGCGGCTTGGCATATGGCTCAGGCGTAGTGGTGGGCGAGAATAAAGTTATCACCAATTGCCATGTGTTGCGTGCCACAAAGCAACCTTGGGTTTCGCGTGGCGAAGAAACTTACCTAATCGCCTCGCTAAAAGCTGATGCTTGGCACGATTTATGTTTGGTTTCAACCACATACATGCCATTTAAACCTGCGATTATTGGCAAAAGCACCGATTTGAAACGCGGCCAAGAAATCGCCGCTATCGGCCACTCTAACGGTGCACCTGCGCCGCTCACCAGTAACGGCAAAGTTGAGGCCTTGTACGATTCCGATCAAGGTAAAATCATTCGCAGCTCGGCCAATTTCTCTTTGGGTGCAAGCGGCAGCGGCCTATTTGATATGGAAGGCAGATTAGTTGGCATCAACACCTTCAAAACAGCAGGACGTGGCGGTAGTATTCACTATGCACTACCGATTGAGTGGCTAGCGCAACTAGAAAAACAACCTGAAACGACCGCTTTCCCAATCTCCGGTAAGGCTTTGTGGGAAGAGGACGAAGACAAAAAACCCTTCTACATGCAGGTTGCGGTGCCAGAAGCGCGTGGCGATTGGCCAAAATTGGCGCAAGTGGCCGAAAAATGGACTCAAGTGGAGCCTAAAAGTACCGAAGCTTGGTATGAATTTGGTTTAGGTTTGGAAAATACAGGTAAAGCAGAACTCGCAGAAAAAGCTTATAAACAGGCAGCGAGCTTGGATAATACTAACTTTGACGCACTTGTGCGGCTAGGCGCGCTGGCCAAAACACGTGGCGACAGCACTGAAGTGCAGCGTATCCATGCCGCTTTAATGGATATCAATAAAGATATCGCAACTGAATACAACGAAATGATAGAGTGCAGTGCTGCTTGCTAGGATTTATTCAGGATTCGTCAATTTAGTGCAATAAATGCCTCAAGAGACCTCGATTTGAGGCCTCTTTTCTTTTTTACCATACGTACTGATTGTTCCTAAACAACGCTTTTGTGCGTAAAATAGCGCCTATTCGAGATTTAGTTTTAAGGAAAGCGTACTTTGTCACACTCACAAGTTTTATCGCACCGCGTTTTAGCCATTAAAGAATCCCCTACACTTGCCATTACAGCCAAAGCCGCTAAATACAAGGCCGAAGGCCGCGATGTGATTGGCTTAGCGGCAGGCGAACCAGATTTTGATACGCCGCAACACATTAAAGATGCCGCCAAAGCGGCCATTGATGCTGGATTTACCAAATACACCCCTGTGAGCGGCATCCCCAGCCTTAAAAAAGCCGTAGTGGCTAAATTTAAAAATGAAAACGGCTTTGATTACACGGTAAACGAAGTCATCGTTGGCGTAGGCGGCAAACAAACCATTTTTAACCTGTGTTTGGCGGTGCTGAATAAAGGCGACGAAATGATTATACCCGCGCCTTATTGGGTGAGTTACGCCGATATCGCCATGGTGGCGGAAGCTGTGCCAGTGATTATCGATTGTGGCATCGAGCAAGGCTTTAAACTGCTGCCCGCGCAACTAGAAGCCGCAATAACACCCAAAACTAAATTGGTGATGTTCAACTCGCCCTCTAACCCCACCGGTGCTGTGTACAACCTAAATGAGCTTAAAGCATTGGGCGAAATATTGCTTAAACATCCACATGTGTTGGTGGCGACAGACGATATGTATGAGCACGTCAATTTAACCGGCGAAAAGTTCTACAACATACTCAATGCTGCGCCCGCGCTAAAAAGCCACTGTATCGTGCTTAACGGCGTTTCTAAGGCCTATTCGATGACAGGTTGGCGTATTGGTTACGCGGCAGGCCCTGAGAATATCATTAAAGCCATGGAAATCTTGCAAAGCCAATCCACCAGCAATGCGACTTCTATTTCGCAATATGCCGCGGTTGTCGCACTCACTGGCTCGCAAGAATGTATTAAACCGATGGTAGCGGCGTTTAAAGAACGTCACAAATATGTGGTGGATCGCTTTAACGTCATGCCGGGCTTACGTTGCCTGATGGCGGGTGGTGCGTTTTACGCCTTCCCTGATGCACGTGTGGCGATTGCTAACTTACACAAAGCGGGCAAAATTAGCGCCGCGACCGATATGGCGTTTGCGGAATATTTGTTAGAAAGCTTTAATGTGGCAGTAGTGCCGGGCTCTGCGTTTGGGGCTGAGGGCTATTTCCGCATCTCGTTCGCAACCTCGATGGAAAACTTAAAAAACGCGCTAGACCGTATTGCCAAGGCTCTCGAATAAATTAGCACGCTTAAATAACTATTTAGACTTATTTAATCTATTTCTTTTTGCCAAATAAGCCTTTAAGTTTATCTATTGCCACGCCCGCCTTAAGACCTAAGCTAGTACCCACGCCAGGACCTAAAACCGCCGTGCCCGCAATTGCGCCAGCTATTGCGGCTTTTGAAGGCAACACCACAGGATGATCCACTGTGCCTGAGACTTCTAGTGGAACAGTAACCAAGTTCACACTGCGTTTTACCTTAACTTGCACAGCGCCATCTAATTCTTTTTTAGGGCTTATTTTAATTTGGCCAGTTGCAGAAATTAAGCCGGAGCTGATTTTAATCTGGCTCAAGTTGTATTGCTTGCCAGCGCTATTTAAAACGCCAGAAAACTCATCAAACTGTGTTTCGCCACCACTTTGGCTTTGCTTAATTATCAGGCTCGCCACTTTCACTAAATCCAGCCCATGCAGCACACCATTGTTTACTTTGAATTTAAAATCCGTACGCAGATTATCTGATAACTGACCAGCCTCTTTCGCAGCGCTAGAAAAATTGCCTTTGCCAAATAGATTGCCGCTTAAATAAACCGCCCTGCTTACCAAGCTGCTTGGCTCTTTTACCGATAAGTTATCCATGCTCAAATTGCCGCTTGTCTTCCAGTTTACTATCTCTTTATTTTCTTGCCAGCTCAGCACTGCGTCACCCGTTAATTTGCCGCCATAAAGTGCAATATCAATGTTAGGTATAGTTAAGCGGCTGTCTTTTAAGTGCATCTCTAGCTTGGCTTTATCAATCAACAAAGGCAAACCTACTGGCAAAGTCCATTTGTTGGCGTTTACCACTATTAGCTGCTCGTCGTCACTTGGCGTTACTTTAGCATCGAGTTTGCCATCCATGGTTTTTACTACTGCAGATTCCAGCTTATTAGCGCCTGTCAGCGTTGCTTCTGCATTCATAATGGGGAACTTAGCATCTGGCCAAACAAGCTGCAATTCGTCAATTTTAATATGGCGAATATTAACTGCAGCAGCTTCACCACTCTCTTGTTTTTTGGCCGTTAGGGCAGAAACTATTTCTAAAGCGGCTTTATTTATAACGGGTTTACTGATGTTTAAATCGAGTATTTTGGTGGCAGAAAACAAGGTGCTAATGGTGGGAACAACCACTAAACCCTCTACCCTAATCTCTTGATTTTTCCCAACTGTAATATCGCTGGCAGCCACACGTGGGCTAGGCAGCAAGAACAAATGTGCAGAGTGAATAGTCACAGGCACGCCAAGCTTTTCACTGGCTATTTTTTCTGCCTTGTGTAAATACGCTTGCATGGGGATTAAAAAAGGCAAAATAAGCAGCAAGCCAATAACCACGGCTGCAGCAATTAATATTTTTTTAGAATTTTTCATCAGTTAATACCTAAATTATACCCCTTAACGATTGACCAAAAAGCGCTTAGCCAGTATTATCACGCCTTCATTAGTTTAACCGATTCCTCGATAGCTCAGTTGGTAGAGCAACGGACTGTTAATCCGTGTGTCCCTGGTTCGAGCCCAGGTCGAGGAGCCAAATTATAAAAGCCCTGCAGCGATGTTGGGCTTTTTCATTTTTAATTCACCGTAACCCAAGAATTTCTAATTCAGACGTTCATTATTGTTAATGAGAGTCAGCTTTAAAGCGGCCAAATTTAGAAAACATAGGGCAAGAACCGACCCATTTGAGTCGGTCAAACAAATAAACCTGAAAAGTGCCTACACAGAGGTAAATAAAGATACGAAAGATAATTAATCACAGAGTCTTTGATCCTCTTCATTACAATACAACTTACGCCACCTCTCTAAATTTTCAGTTGTTCATATTTAGAGAGGTATAAGGTTATCTCTCTGCATTTGTATTATTTATTCTCATTTGCCTCATCTTTAACAGCTTTACCACCCTGCTCCATCTCTTTACCACCGCCTGCAACCGTACTGCAACCAGTCAGTGTGGCAAATGTACCAGCTAGAAATAATGTTGCAAGTATCGATACAAAAATTAATTTAATCATGATTAGTCTCCTAATATATAAGATGGATTTATAACCGAAACCTTAGAAATAAACACTCTCTCAGGTATCGTTAGAATTCATCATGCGCTGTTAAGCATGACAATTCTGCACTACAACACACAAAACGCTGTGTGTTTATTCATTAGATTTAAGCATCTTTTCAAAGCAATATCTACTAACTCAGGCAAAACACATTAAACGAATACCATTACCTGTTGCATTATCAAGAATAGAGAAATGACTAGCGACGACCTATAAGTAAGCCAATAACCACGCCAATACAGGCGGCAAAACCAACTGAACGCCATGGATTATCATGGACATAAGCATCGGTAGCTTTCGTAGCATCTTTTGTTCTGGTAAGCACAGCTGCTTGAGCATCGGCCATACTTGCTTTTGCTATCCCGAGTGATTTTTCTGTCTTGGTACGAATTTCAGCAACTTTTTCACCGCCTGTGTTAACTGTTGCCTTAAGCAAAGCTTCCGCATCTGTAATTGCTTCCTGAAACTCTTTGATCAATTTGTCTTTATTAAAATCCTTAAATACTGTTTCCATGTTTTTCTCCGGTATTAACTTTGTTTTACTTGCGTGTAAAAAGCAGAATCATCCCCGCTGCTATTGCGCCTACGCCAACCCTAGGATGCCTAACACTATTAGTACGATTGCAAACATCTTGGCTGAATTCAATTAGTATTTTCCATTTAACTTAGACTTTCTAGCGTAAGGTAAAAAACCTTACAAGCGTCGACCCTGAATGAGACGTACCACTAACACTACAATGGCAATGACCAATAGAATGTGGATGAGTACGCCCATGGTGTATGAAGTAGCCATCATTCGTAGCGCATGAACTCTTCAGCGCGAACATTGGCACCATAGCGGGCAATCAGTGATTCGATCTCCGCCAGCAAAGAGTCATCCTCATCGTCCTCAAGCACCCCATCGCCGACCAGTCTGCTCAATAGACCAGAAGTCATATTCTCCCGCACATCTGCTAGCGTCGGCGGGTTTTCCCTATTATCATCATTCACCATAGCCTCGATCACCTGTGAAAGTGCTTCGCTGGCAGTAATCTTGGAGAAATCGACTGCCAATGCGTCCTCTCCATACTCCTCAATCAGACTATCCAGCTCATCAAGGATAGACTCGCCAACACCAAAATGATGCATACGTTCCGCTTCATTGAAAGAATCAGGCAGTAAGTCGGCTATGAAGGTGCGCACCTGAACCAAGGTGATAGGCTGTTCGGCAACTGAATCGTTTACACATCTTTCGATTAGTGCAGACAATTGAGGACTGACACTGTCAGCAACATCAATAAGGTTATCAATCATGGCAAATTCCTTAGCATCTGATAATACGAGTAATAACGACGACATCAACCAGCATTTCGACGATTACTTTACATTGGGAGTAATAGTCAATGATTGTCTACAATGCTAAAACTTCTTAAAAGAAATTAATATAAGTGTAACTACCTAAAAATATGAATTTTTAGCTTAAACTTGGGAGATTAATTCAGAAATACTATTCATAGTCCAATTTATGACCGGCTGTTGCCATTCTAAAATATTTAACGTGACAAGTCTGACAGGCATCTGCGACTGCTAGCGAGACATGGGACTGTTAATCCGTGTGTCCCTGGTTCGAGCCCAGATCAAGGAGCCAGATTCTAAAAGCCAGCGTAATTGCTGGCTTTTTTGTAGTTGCATAAATCTCTCGTTAATCAGCTATACTATTTTATTTTCTAAACTAATTTAGGAGATTAAAATGAAAGTAACCCGTTTTATTTCAGTAATTCTAGTTTTAATCATGGTCGTGTCGCTGGGTGGATGCGCAACGACAGATTCAGGTAGCTCCCCACCAAGTAGCTCAAATAGCAGGTATTAGTTTAAGTCTATGTGAAAAAAGCACCCTTAGAGGTGCTTTTTTCATTTCTAGCTTAATTTTGCTTATTAATATGAATTTACAGTGTTAAAAAAACTGGTATTTACCATACGCACTACATTCTCAAATGCTTGCTGGGGCTTTTTAGCGGCTGCTTTCTTGATTTGAATTGCATCATTTGCTTGTATTATTTTTTTAAGCTGCACGGCTGATAAAAATTGTCTTGTAGCGGTTAATAAATCTAACTGCATAATTTTTGAACTTGAGGTATAAACATAGACCGCGCTGTTCACAAGCTCGGCATGTAATAACTGCGGAACATGGTAAACACGCTTCTTTTTTGCGAGATTATCTATAACAATAAAGCATTCATCTTTAGTGCTTACTTGTATTAAGTCCCATCTTTTTCCACTGTCATAAACTGTCATTTTTATACGCCCAAATAAATGGAGTGCCAACGATGCACTAAAATAAATCTTGTGTCAATGTTTGTGGAGAAATATACCGCGGTAATTATTTTCTATAATTTATCTTCTTTTAATGTGCGCACCATAACCTGCTACTAAGCATCTACAAGCATAGCAAGCCAATTTGCTCCAATTGTTGAACTAACTCTTCCTGTGTTTTAAAGGTAGCAAAGCCTAATTTTAAAAACGCCTCTATGCGTTTGCGCAAAATCAAATAGGCATTTTCGAATGCCGCGTCAATCTCAGCATCGGTTCCTCTTACTTTTGCTGGATCTTCCACGCCCCAATGCGCCCTGGTTACCTTGCCCAGATAAGCAGGGCACGTCTCACCTGCTGCGTTTCCACACACGGTAATCACAATATCAGGCGTTACAGGCAGGTTATCCCACGATTTGCTGTAATAACCTGCTGTGGCAATACTTTTTTGCTTAAGTAACGCGATAGTACGCGGATGCACTTCGCCAGTGGGTTTGCTGCCTGCACTAATGGCATGCATACCCGCCGGAGCAAGTGCGTTAAATATTGCCTCTGCCAATATAGAACGGCACGAATTGCCCGTACACAGAAATAAAATATTCAATTTTTGCCTTAAATTCTGCTTTTTTGTAGTTTAATCTATATATATGATATTTTTTTGAACAAAATCAAAATTAAAGTATCATTTAACTAAACATTTAACTGTTTATATAGTTTGCGTATCGGGACTAATTCATGAAAAATATCTTAATTGCCAACCCTAAAGGCGGCAGCGGCAAAAGCACGTTAGCGACTAATCTCGCTGGTTATTTTGCGATGCGCGGCAAACGAGTCATGCTTGCCGATTTAGACCGTCAACAATCATCAAGCCAATGGCTAGCGCGCCGCCCTGTTGAAGTGCCGCTTATTCACAGCAATATCAAACAAGCGCTAAAACTCGATTGGATTATTACCGATTCGCCTGCGGGACTACGTGACGATAAGCTTACCGATGCAGTTAAGGCAGCAGATTGCGTGCTTATACCAATACAGCCATCGGCCTTTGATATTGGCGCTACGCGTGACTTTTTGGATATGCTGGCAGCGGAAAAAGCCATCCGCAAAAGCAAGACCTTTGTTGCGCTAGTAGGTACTCGGGTGAATCATCGCACGCATTCTGCCGTGGGACTTGCTGACTTTATGGAGCAAACCGACTTACCAATACTTGCTTATCTTCGCAACTCACAGGTGTATGTAACTGCTGCTGAGCAGGGTCTGAGCATTTTCGATATGCGGCCATCGCTGGTGACGCAAGATATAGAACAGTGGGCACCATTAATTGACTGGGTGATAGAAGTAACAGGCCGTTAGCAAGGTTATTTTATGCTTTCAAAATCGATTCCACCATCTATTTGACATCGCTAAATCACCATGGTTTTGGATCATAATCGGTAAAATGTTATTGCCGCGTCAAAGGTGATACAGCTAATAAAACTTTCATTGCATTCTTCTGTCATACCCGTCGCTATTGACAGCACTCTTCACACAACAGGAAGGAATTATTATGCATAAGAAAGTCATCATAAGTTCAGTTTTAATCGCATTCACACTGGGCGGCTGTTCTAGTTTTTCATCAATGACAGAAACTCAAAAAACTACAGCTAAAGGCGCAGTGATTGGCGCGATAGCTGGCGGCACTAAAGGCGCAGTAATCGGCGCGGCTGTTGGCGGCGTAGCAGGTGGCGTGGCAGGCAATATTTGGTCGAAACACATGGAAGAACAGAAAAAGCAAATGGAACAGGTCACAGCTGGCACAGGCGTTGCTGTGACTAAGACACCTGATATCGCTTAAAATTGGATATTCCGAGCGATATTTCATTTGATGTAGGTCGCGCGGACATCAAGCCAAGCCTTAAGTCAGTTTTGGATACTTTCGCTAAAGGCTTGGTGAGTAACCCGGTAACTAAAGTCACGATAATCGGGCATACTGATGCCACAGGGAGCGATGCCATTAATGACCCGCTATCGCTTAATCGTGCGGTTGCTGCTCGCGATTATTTGGAGGCCAAAGGCGTGGCTTCTACCCGATTTGCTATTGACGGTCGCGGATCGCGCGAACCGATAGCGGCTAATGATAACGCTGTCAATAAAGCCAAAAATCGTCGTGTAGAAATTTTTGTGGCGGGGCCCGCGACAACGGACCAAAAGAAAGTTAGCTAAATAAATTTAAGATGAAAAAAATGGCCCTTAGCAGGGCCGTTTTTCTTGTTAATACAAAGCGTTATATGGCTTTTACAATTGCTTCAACCACATGCTTAGCATCGCCAAACACCATCATAGTTTTGTCCAAATAAAAAAGCTCGTTATCAAGCCCCGCATAGCCTGCGGCCATGCTGCGTTTATTCACAATAATGGTTTTTGCTTTGTAAGCCTCTAAAATCGGCATACCGTAAATGGCGCTGCCGGGTTTTTTCGCGGCGGGGTTCACCACATCGTTCGCGCCAATTACAAATACTACGTCAGTTTGCCCGAATTCATTATTTACATCTTCCATCTCTACCACTTGCTCATAAGGCACGTCGGCTTCCGCCAGCAGCACGTTCATGTGCCCTGGCATGCGCCCCGCTACCGGGTGGATGGCATATTTAACATGCACCCCCTTCTCGATTAATATACTGGTCAACTCTTGCAAGGCATGCTGTGCGCGCGATACCGCCAAACCATAACCAGGCACGATAATCACAGAATCTGCATTGCTCATTAAAAAGGCTGCATCATCTGCCGATCCAGATTTCACAGCTTTTTGTGCGCCAGCTGCCACATCTACACTCGCTTCTGCACCAAAACCACCTAACATCACGACGATGATGGAGCGATTCATGGCTTTGCACATAATGTATGACAGAATCGCGCCAGATGAGCCCACACAGGCACCGGCGATGATGAGCACCGAGTTATTTAAGGTAAAGCCAATGCCCGCCGCCGCCCAACCCGAGTAGCTGTTGAGCATAGAAACCACCACTGGCATATCCGCCCCGCCGATTGGAATAATCAGCGTGATGCCCAACACCAGCGCCAAGCCGCACATAATTAAAAATACGGTTTGGCTGCCCTGCATGTAAAAAACAATGCCAAAACCCAACATGAGTAAGGCTAGCACTAAATTTAATAGATGTTGGCTCTTGAAAATAACGGGTTTTGAGCCGAATTTGCCTGAAAGTTTGCCAAAAGCGATGACTGATGCGGTAAATGTAATAGCTCCAATAAACGCGCCAATAAACAATTCAATACGTTGTACCGAGGTATGCGCCTCTGCCGTGTTAAAAACGGCAGCAATAGCGATTAAAACCGCAGATAAGCCTACAAATGAGTGCATGAGCGCGACCAATTCTGGCATTTTGGTCATCTGCACACGTTTTGCCGCCAAAGTGCCAACGATTGCGCCTAAAACAATTGCCATACCAATCAGTGGAAATATAAGCTGATGACCTACAAACAGCGTGGTGATTGCAGCGATTGCCATACCCAGCATGCCAAGTGTGTTGCCCAAGCGCGCGCTGGTGGGCGATGCCAAGCCTTTTAGCGAGAAAATAAACAACACCGCGGAGATTAAATACGCCGCGGTTGTGAAATTGGCGTTAACGGCCATCATTGTTTGGCCTCAGTAGTTGGTTTTTCTTTCTTTTTAAACATTTCCAGCATGCGTCGCGTCACCAGAAAGCCGCCGAAAATATTAATAGAAGTTAAAAAAACTGCGATTGCGCCCAAAATACTGGTTAAATTTAAAGTAGTACCGTTAATATCGATGGTTTGCAGCATTGCACCAACAATCACAATGCCTGAAATGGCGTTGGTCACCGACATCAGCGGCGTATGTAGCGCTGGCGTCACCGTCCAAACCACGTGGTAGCCCACAAAAATGGCTAACACGAAAATCGTGATGTTTTGCATGGTTAATAAATCAGTCATCTGCTACTCCCTACTTCTTTTCGATTATCTTATTGTTTTTGCACATCAAGCTGGCGGTCACTAATTCGTCATCTGCGGGTATGTAAAAATTGCCTTCGCTCGTTACCAATAACTTCAAAAATTCCAGTATGTTGCGTGCATAAAATGCTGACGCATCTGCGCTGACAAGGCTCGGCAAGTTGGTATAGCCCACAATGGTCACTCCATGCTTCACCACCGCTTGATTGGCCTCGGTGAGCGGGCAATTGCCAGCGCCATTCTTGCCCAAACCTGCCGCCATATCAATGACGACCGAACCGGGCTTCATTTTTTCTACCGTTTCTGCATGCAGTAAAATTGGCGGCTCGCGGCCGGGAATGAGCGCAGAAGTAATCACAATATCCGCTTCAGCGGCACGCTGGGCTACTAAAGCTGCTTGGCGCTGCATCCATGCGGCTGGCATTGGGCGTGCATAACCACCTGTACCTGCGGCAATTTCCTTTTCTTCTTCGGTTTCATAAGGCACATCCAAAAACTTTGCGCCTAGCGATTCAATTTGCTCTTTCACCGCAGGCCGCACGTCGGATGCCTCCACCACCGCACCTAGGCGTTTTGCGGTTGCAATGGCTTGCAAGCCAGCCACACCTGCCCCAAGAATCAATACCCGCGCGGCTTTCACCGTGCCTGCCGAAGTCATCAACATAGGCATAAAACGTTGATAAAAATGGCTGCCAAGCAACACTGCTTTATAGCCCGCAACGTTAGCTTGCGATGAAAGTACATCCATACTTTGCACACGGCTATTACGTGGCAAAGCCTCGAGTGAGAAAGCCGTCAGGCCTTGCTCGGCCATATTCTTTAATTGTGGCTGATTGAAAGGCTCCAGTAGGCCGATTAGCACGGTGCCAGATTTCATGGCTTTTATTTCGGCTGGCTCTGGCGCACGCACTTTAAGAATTAGCTCGGCTTTAAATACTTCTTTAGCTGTTACAAGCTCAGCACCCGCTGCTTGATAAGCCTCATTGGTAATGCTGGCGCGCTCGCCAGCGCCTTTTTGCACGACGACCAGACAACCTAAGTCGACCATTTTTTTAACGGTTTCTGGCGTCGCGGCAACGCGGTGCTCTACACTTTTAATTTCGGTTGGAATGCCTATTTTCATTTTAAATTAAATCGTTTTACTAAACTATTTTTTACTTTCTGCAATCAATTTCAAAATCATGGGCGTAAAAATAAACTGTAATGCCAAGCCCATTTTACCCCCTGGCACGACAATAGTATTGGGTCGTGTAATCATTGAGCCGTGCAACATACTAAGTAAATATTGAAAATCTATCCCATGAGGATTGGCAAAGCGAATCACCAATATGCTTTCATCCGCACTTGGAATATCTTTAGCAATGAAAGGATTAGAAGTGTCTACCGTCGGCACACGTTGAAAATTAATGTGGGTGCGAGAAAACTGTGGGCAAATGTGATGAATATAATCTGGCATTCTATTTAGAATGGTATCAATCACCGCTTCCGACGAATAGCCGCGCATTTTTTGATCACGATGCAGCTTTTGTATCCACTCCAAATTAATGATGGGCACCACGCCAACCAGCAAATCCACATGTTTAGCAACATCCGCATCCTCGCCTACATAGCCACCATGCAAACCTTCGTAGAATAAGATATCAGATTGTGCATCCACCCACGGCGTCATCGTCCCCGCATTTTGCTTATAGGATAGCCCTTCTATATCCGAATGAATATATTTGCGGGTTTTGCATTTTCCGGTTTTGCCAAACGTTTCAAACGTTTTGGCTAGTTCACCCAGTAAATTGGCCTCCGGACCAAAATGACTAAAATTAGAACCCGAAACAAGGTCACGTTGTTTTATCAAGGAGTCCATCTCGGCACGCTCGTATTTGTGGTATGAATCGCCCTCAATCACCGTGGCATCAATTTTTTCACGTGTAAATATATGCTGGAAACTCTGCCTGACCGTAGTCGTGCCGGAACCAGACGATCCAGTAATTGCTATAACTGGGTATTTCTTAGACATACTTTCATCCTCACTAAACCACTATTTATAATGATTATTATGCTTTGTTCAAGCTTTTTTTGCATTAAGACCATCATCAAGCCCAGCATTAAAGACCCGCGAAGCGCGAATATCGGCCTCAGTAATTAATGATAAATCTTCTGCAGTAGTCTCTTTTTTATGTTTAATTGCATCATTAAATAATCGATTCGCCTGCCGCAACCTAGCGCGATCCAAAGCATTTCGTATAGAACGTGCATTGGCAAAATGCGGCTGCTGTTTTCGTTTCTGAATATAAGCTTTCATCGCATTTATAGCATGCTTGTCGAGATTATAATGCATAGCACTCACCATCAATTTTGCAATTTCAAGCAACTCGTTTTCATCATAATCTGGAAAATCAATATGATGTGCAATCCGTGACGACATACCAGGATTCGATTTAAAAAAAGTGCTCATGCGATCTTGATAACCCACTAAAATCACGACTAGATCGTCTCTATGATTTTCCATCGTCTGCAATAAAATTTCGATGGATTCTTGCCCATAATCACGCTCATTTTCTGGCCGGTAAAGGTAATAAGCCTCATCAATAAACAAAACACCGCCCATGGCTTTTTTAATCACTTCTTTGGTTTTTGGCGCGGTATGCCCGATATATTGCCCCACCAAATCGTCACGTGTCACGCTGACTACATGGTTTTGGCGAATATAACCTAAGCGATGCAAAATCTCAGCCATTTTAAGTGCAACGGTGGTCTTGCCTGTACCTGGATTACCCGTAAAACACATGTGCAAACTTGGTTTGGCGGCCTCAATCCCTAATTGCAGCCTAGCTTTTGTGATTAACAGGTAAGCTGCAATTTCACGAATACGCTGCTTAACTGGTACTAAACCGACTAAATCTTTATCAAGCTCATCCAATACCTCATTAATATGAGATTCTTTTAATAGCGCTTGAATATCAATTTTATCTGATGGTAATTTAGTAGTCATGAAGCCACCGATGCTTTTAATAGCGCTCGCCTTCTGGCTTGTCTGTGGCGTAGGAATGGATGGTGTAGCGGATGTTGCGGCCATCAGTTTCCTGACGCACCAGGCTAAAGCCAGGTTCATTTTTAGGGCGATTGACGATATAGGACATGGTCGGGCTTTCCACTCCACGCACCGAGCTAAATGCCATGACACGAATGTAATGATTGGGGAAAGTTTTGCGACAATTGTTGATTTCCATCAAAATTCCAGCGGGGTCTTTTAGGTCAAACATCGGCGCACCGAACATTTCCCAATAAGTATTGCGCGGATGTGGGTCGTCGGTGTATTCCACCGAAAGCGCCCAGCCTTTGCCCAATGCGTACTTAATTTGTGCGGTAATTTGCACGTCAGTCAAAGGTGGCAGAAACGAAAACTGCCCTTGTGTAACGATACCGTTAGGATTGGTCATCATGATTAAATTCTCCTAGAATTAGTTAAAAACCCAATTAAAAGCTAGTAGTAGCTGTTGGCACGAAATCGGCAGTATCGGTTGATTCGTAGTTGAAGCTAATATCTTTCCACGTATCAATTGCCGCTCTGAGCGGACCGCACCATTTAGCGGCATCTTGCAGAATCTGCGGGCCTTCGTTCCAAATGTCGCGACCTTCGTTACGCGCCAACACCATGGTTTCCAGCGCCACACGGTTAGCAACAGCACCGGCTTGGATGCCTTGTGGATGACCGATAGTACCGCCACCGAATTGCAACACCACATCGTCGCCTAAATAAGTGAGCAACTGGTGCATCTGACCGGCGTGTATGCCGCCAGATGCCACTGGCATACACTTGTTGAGCGAAGCCCAGTCTTGTTCAAAGAACAAACCATGCTCCAAGTTTTGCGGCGTATGGTCGTCAAGCAATGTGTCATAGAAGCCGCGTATCATAGCTGGATCGCCTTCCAACTTGCCCACCACAGTGCCCGCGTGGATGTGATCCACACCCGCCATACGCATCCATTTACAAATCACGCGGAAGTTCATGCCGTGATTTTTTTGGCGTGAATAGGTGGAATTGCCGGCGCGGTGTAAATGCAGAATCATATCGTTCTGGCGTGCCCATAACGCCATAGACTGAATCGCCGTGTAACCGATGACCAAGTCAATCATGATGATAACTGAACCTAGACTCTTGGCAAATTCAGCGCGGCGGTACATTTCTTCCATCGTGCCAGCGGTGACATTCAAATAATGGCCTTTGACCTCGCCCGTAGCTGCAGAAGCCTTGTTCACGGCATCCATGCAATACAGAAAACGGTCACGCCAGTGCATAAAGGCTTGCGAGTTGATGTTCTC
The DNA here is from genome assembly GCA_017880905.1 of Methylotenera sp. Taxonomy (GTDB): domain Bacteria; phylum Pseudomonadota; class Gammaproteobacteria; order Burkholderiales; family Methylophilaceae; genus Methylotenera_A. Next base: position 23,692 of record JADGRO010000013.1, on the reverse strand, counting down.
GTCATCCTTCATGAAATCCAGCCCGCCTTTGAGGCCTTCGTACACCACACGGCCATAGTTACGGCCAGAAAGCCCCAATTTAGGCTTGGTAGTCGCACCCAATAACGGGCGACCGAATTTGTCCAGACGTTCACGCTCTACGATTACGCCTGTCGCAGGGCCTTGGAAAGTCTTGAGGTAAGCCACGGGGATGCGCATGTCTTCCAAACGTAAGGCCTTCACTGCCTTCATGCCAAACACGTTACCGATAATAGACGCGGTCAGGTTAGCAATGGAGCCACCTTCGAACAAATCCAGTTCGTAAGCGATGTAGGCGAAATATTGTGCTTCAGTTTTGGTCCCCTCGCCAGTGTTAGGCACTTGGTCAACACGGTAAGCCTTGGCGCGATAGAGTTCGCAAGCGGTTAACCTGTCAGTCCACACCACCGTCCAAGTCGCAGTAGAAGATTCGCCGGCAACGGCTGCCGCGACTTCTTCTGGGTCTGAACCCGGTTGCGGGGTGATGCGGAACATTGCCAGCAAATCGGTATCTTTTACTTGATAATCAGGCTGCCAATAGCCCATTTTTTTGTAGGGTAGAACGCCAGCTTTATAGCGATCTTTGCCTTCTTTCATTGTTTCATTATTACTATTTAGTTGGCTCATAATAATTATCACCCCATATGCTTAAATTAAATGTACTTAAATACTTTGGCAAAACTGATAAAAATCACTTTAAAAGGGTTTTGTATTAAGGTAAAGTAATAATTAGTGTATATTACATTAAGTTTTACTTATGGCAAATATTACAGTTAGGCAGATAAAGATGTTTATTTCTGCCGCAAAACATCTCAATTTCACCCATGCGGCCAAAGAAATTCATGTCTCTGCGCCTGCTGTATCGTTGCAGATTAAAGAAATGGAATCGCTATTGGATGCCGATTTATTCATTCGAGAAGGTAAATCGTTGCAGCTTACTTCTGCAGGAGAATATTTTTTGCCTTATGCCAAAAAAATTGTAAGCACTCTGAATGAGGCGAGCGATATAATCGACCAGCTGAAAGGCGTTGATTCACGACCGCTAAAAATTGGGCTGGTAAGTACGGCACAGTATTTTCTACCGCATTTGCTCATACAGTTTAAATTGCAATACCAGCACATTAAAATATTGATTGAGGTACGAAACCGGCAACAACTGGTTGAATTGCTGCGCGACGGAAAAATTGACATTGCGATTATGGGCATACCCCCAAAAGAAATCGATACGCGTATAGAGGCGTTTGCCAGCCATCCGCACGTGTTTATTGCCAGCCCGCTTAATCCGCTATCGGGCAAAGTTAACTTAACGCCAGATGCTTTAAGTGATTTTGAAATTATTTCGCGTGAATCTGGCTCGGGCACGCGCGCTATCATGGAAAGTTATTTCGCCGAACACAATCTCTCACCCATTGTCAGCATGGAAATGTCTAGTAATGAGACGATTAAGCAAGCCGTGATGGCCGATTTGGGCATCTCGTTTGTTTCCATGCACACCATAGGCAGTGAACTTGCTAATAAACAAATCATCATTCTAGATATTCAAAACACGCCTATTATGCGCACTTGGCATGTAGTTGCGCTCACTAAGCGCAACGCATCGCAAGCCGCTGAGGCTTTTAGATACTTTATGCTGGGAAAAGGCGGAAAAATCCTGACAGAAATGTTTATTGCTAATTAAGGTAAACTCATAAAAAAATGGCCCTTACGGGCCATTTTTAAGAATTCTATGTTTTAGAATCCGATAGTTTGAATTCTAGGAATTAAGCTTTCTGAATGTTAGAAGCTTGTTTACCTTTTGGCCCTTCTGTCACGTCAAAACTAACGCGATCATTTTCTTTCAAACTTTTGTAGCCGCTATCTACGATAGCTGAGAAGTGTGCGAATAAATCGTCACCGCCTGCATCTGGGGTAATGAAACCAAAACCCTTAGAATCATTAAACCACTTTACAATACCTGTTGCCATAATATTACTTTCTTACTAAAAAGGGAGGCACCCCAAAAAAGTTTCTACTTTCAAAAAAAAAGAGCCCACAACGGACTCAATTAATTAAAAATCTAAACGCCTAAGCGCCTTTGTACGGCTAATCTGTCCATATGTCAAGCAATATCAACATTTATTTCTGGTAATCTTGTAATTGATTGCTTATTCTCGCCCGCAAGACTATACTGCGCTTGGCGTTGGTAGTGTCTACACGCTTTGTTGTTTTTTATCCTCACACTATTCCCAATTTTGTTTACGGGTCTCAAATGATGATTGGAGTAGTGTTATGGCTAAAGAAGAACTAATTGAAATGAGCGGCATGGTGATGGAGATATTGCCTGATTCGCGCTACCGCGTAACGCTGGATAACGGCCATAAGCTTGTTGCTTACACCGGTGGTAAGATGAAGAAAAATCATATCCGTATTCTGGCTGGTGATAAGGTAACGTTGGAGTTATCGCCTTACGATATTAATAACGGCCGTATCACATTTAGGCATATTGAAGCTAAAACGGCTTACAGCCCGCCTAAAAGACGTACTTATTAAGCCTTAACCAGACTGCGCTGGCGGCGCACTTCATATAAACAGATTCCGCTCGCCACACTCACGTTAAGGCTTTCTACCGAGCCGAACATTGGGATTGTCACTAACACATCGCAAGTTTCGGCAGTTAAACGGCGTATGCCGTCACCCTCAGCCCCTAGTACTAACGCAATTGGACCATCTAGTTTAGTAGTATTCAGTAGGCTAGTTGGTGCGTCCATTGTGGTGCCTACAATAAACACGCCAGCATCTTTTAACTCGCGCAATGTTCGCGCAAGGTTAGTCACAGCAATAAACGGTACCGCCTCTGCCGCACCACTTGCCACCTTGCGTACAGTCGCGTTTAAACCCACAGCACGGTCTTTAGGCGCAATCACCGCATGTACCCCCATGGCATCGGCCACGCGCAAGCATGCACCCAGATTATGTGGGTCTTCCACCCCATCCAGCACCAAGAAAAATGGCGGTTCTTTTAAATCCGACTCCAAAATATCGTGAATATCTTTGTAAGGAATCGGCGTATCGACCACGCGCGCAATCACACCTTGATGACGACCGTTGATGCCCGCCAAGCCATCCAACCTGCTGCGTTCCACCTGCATCACGCGCACATTGGCATTTTCTGCCATGTTGAGCAAATCCTTCATGCGCGCATCAATGCGGTCACGATCAATCAAAATCTCTTCGATACTGGTGGCGTGTTGACGCATGCGACTTAAAACCGCGTGAAAGCCAAACAATATGCGGGCTTCGCTCATAATTCTTATCACTTACCTTTGTTTTTGCTGTGTTTTGTGTGTTGTTTATGGACGGGTTTCTGTGTGTTTTTCTGTCCGCCTGAGCGATCATGCTTGGCTTTTTCTAATGCACGTGTGCTCAACGGTTTAAAATCCGTCGATACTTTATTTTTATTAGCACTTAATGTTCTGTTATGAACATCGCCAGAAGCCTTATGGATATTGGCCTGTGGTCTAACGCTTAAATGCGATGAGTGGCTCACCAAGGTAAAATCAATTCTGCTGGTTTCTAAATCGACGCGCGCCACTTTAACCGTGAGTCTATCGCCCAACCTAAAGCGCACGCCTGAGCGTTCGCCAACCATTGCATGGCGTGCTTTGTCGTAATTAAAGTAATCGTTGCCCAATTCAGTCACGTGCAACAAACCTTCAACATACACACCATCTAGCGCCACAAACACGCCAAAACTGGTGACGCCAGCCACGGTACCTTGGTAAACTTCGCCAATTTTATCTTGCATGAAATAGCATTTAAGCCAATTGTTTACGTCACGTGTCGCGTCATCGGCACGCCGCTCGGTCATCGAGCAATGCGCACCTAAACTCTGCCAATCTTTTGCCGAATACTTTTCGCCACTCAATACGGCTTTAATAGCGCGGTGAATCAGCAAATCGGGATAGCGACGAATAGGCGAAGTAAAGTGCGCGTAAGCTTCGTAAGCCAGCCCAAAATGGCCAACGTTATCTGGACTATAAACTGCTTGCTGCATAGACCTTAGCAGCACGGTTTGTAATAATTGCGCATCTGGCCTATCTTTAATTAGCTTCATTAGCCTGCCGTAGTCTTTCGCGTGTGGTTTATCGCCACCACCCACGCTAAAACCGACTTCACCCATAAAAGTACGCAACGCTTCTAATTTTTCAGGCGTTGGGCCTTCGTGGATGCGGTAAAGCGCAGAATGTTCATATTTTTTTAGAAAGTCGGCCGCACACACATTGGCCGCCAGCATGCATTCTTCAATCAGTTTATGCGCCTCGTTACGATTGGCAGGCACAATGCGGTCAATTTTGCCGTTTTCGTTAAAAATCATGATGGTTTCGATCGATTCAAATTCAATCGCACCACGTTTTTCACGTTCGGCTAACATCAGTTTAAATAGCGAATATAGGTTTTGTGCGTGCGGCATCAACCAAGCATATTGTTTTGCCAATTCGCCAAGTGGGTTTTGTAGCATGTCGAACACTTGCGTATAGGTCATACGCGCTTTGGAGCGCATCACCGATGGATGAAATTTGTACTGTTTAACAACACCCATACCATCAAGCTGCATATCGCACACCATGCATAGCCGCTCCACGTCTGGATTGAGCGAGCACAGGCCATTGGATAAGGCTTCTGGCAACATGGGGATAACGCGACGTGGGAAATATACCGAATTGCCGCGCTCAAACGCTTCTTTATCAAGCGCGTCGTCTGGTTTCACGTAAAAACTCACATCTGCAATCGCTACCACCAAACGCCAACCTTTGCCTTGTGGTTCTGCATAAACGGCATCATCAAAGTCGCGCGCGGTTTCGCCATCAATCGTAATCAGTGGCAACTCGCGTAAATCCATACGGCCTTTGTAATCGGCAGGCTGAACAAGCTTAGGAAGGTTTTCCGCTTGCCGAACTGCCGCTGGCGAAAACTCGTGCGGCAGCTTGTGTTTACGCAGCGCAATTTCAATCTCCATGCCGCTATCGGCATAGTTGCCTAAAATTTGCACTACTTCGCCCATAGGGTGTGCACCTGCCGATGGCTGTGCGGTGAGTTCCACCATCACCACCTGACCTGGCTTGGCGCCCATATCTAAGTGGTAAGGAATCAAAATATCCTGATTGATTCGTTTGTCTTCGGCCGCCACAATCGTCACGCCTTGGCCTTGAATGACGCGCCCGACCAAAGATTTAGTGCTACGCTCTAATACCTCGACTATTTTGCCTTCTGGGCGTCCTTTTCTATCCAGCCCCGCCATACGCACTATTACACGGTCGCCATGCATCACCTGTGCCATTTCACGCGGTGCCAAATATAAATCTTCTGGATGTTTAATCTTGTCGTCAGGCACTAGAAAGCCAAAACCATCAGGGTGGCCTTGCACGGTGCCGGCAATAACGTGAATTTTTTCGGTTAAACACAGCGCACCTTTGCGATTACGCATAATCTGCCCTTCCCGCTCCATCGCGTTAAGGCGTTTATTAAAGTTATCGCGCTCTGCTGTGCCTATATCCAACAAACCATAAACCTGCTCTATACTCAACGGCACACCTTGATCTGACAACACTTGCAAAATTAACTCACGGCTAGGCAATGGCGTGTCATACTGCGCGGCTTCCCTTCCGGCATGCGGGTCGTTATTTCGTTGATTGGAATTATGCTTTTTTGTTGACAAGTTATTTGCTTTCTATAAAATTCGGCGCATTATTCAAATAGCCAAGAATAATTGCCCAGATGGCGGAATTGGTAGACGCGCTAGTTTCAGGTACTAGTATCGAAAGATGTGGAGGTTCGAGTCCTCTTCCGGGCACCAAAATTTTAACATATCCTTAAATATCAAATAGTTAAAAATTAATTTTTCTGCAAGTCAATAGTGATTCAGTCAAGTGATCCATTGTACAATGAAACTAGCAAGTCATCTATGGCGAGGATGTCGGTAATTACTACATTAGATTCTCACGAAACAACTAAATCAACAAAACACCAGTAATAAATTTAGTAATTAATACACTAGTGATAAATAAGCTGGTAACCTTGATTGCGGCATTTTTATAGAAAGTACATTTAAATGCACTTTAGTGTCAAATCAAGTCACAATAAATCAAAAAAACAATTTTATTTGTAGCTTATTGATAAATATAAAAAAAATACAGCTTGTTGGTATTTCATTTGCTTGAAAAATGATTGTAATTTAAAATTGAATAAAGAAGACTTAAATGATATTAACAATTGAAAAACGGGATCAGGATACGTTGCCGTTATTTGGCAAAGCTAATTTTGAAATCAGTATTATTTTTTAGAGCTAGATGGCATATACACATATAAATTCAAAAGCACTCCTACAAAGACGTCGCAATCTGAGCAATATTGTCCAACAAGTACTTGATGGTGCTGCTGTTATTGGGGTTACGTGGTGGCTTGTTCAGCATCATTTTTATCACATTGGAAGAATAACAACCCCTTATATAATTATGTTGTTGATATTACTTGGTGTTCTGGCTATAACGTATGACAAGTTTGCCATTTATAGGAGTAATGGTCGCTTCGCAAACAAAGCACTTGACTTGTTAAAGGCATGGACGCTTACTTTCCTAGTACTCGTGGTATTGGCATTTCTAGCAAAGCAAACCCAGGTATATTCTAGATACTTGATTGGCGAACTTTATGTAATTGGCTACGTTGCCCAATTATTTTTGCATACCCTGTTTAGATTTTTTTACAAAAAGATAATTCTGCACTCACAACAAAATGAAAAAGTGCTTATTGTCGGTCAAAGTCGATTGGCTTATTACCTACAACATAAAATTTCTGGTAACCCATGGATGGGTGAGCAAGTTATTGGGTTCGTACGGTTGCCTGATGACGATATCCCCGCGTCTGGAAGAAAAGCACCTGGAAGAAAATCCGATCCTGAAATACTGGGAAATATTGAAGATTTACCTGCTTTGATTGACCAATACAATATCAGTATGGTCTATATTGTTACGCCACTTAAGTCCTCTAAGGCTCTAGAGAATGCCTACATAAACACATTGAATAAACATGTCGCCATTCACTGGGTTCCTGATATTTTCTCACTGCGCTTAGTAAATCACAATGTTAAGGAAATTTCCGGGATTCCGGTGATTACACTCTCAGAAACCCCGTTAATTGGTACGCGCCTGCTTCTGAAAGCAATAGAAGATAAAGTGCTATCTATCTTAATATTGATAGCAATTAGTCCAATACTGCTTCTTGCTGCAATCGCAGTTAAATTGGACAGTCCAGGACCAATATTTTTTAGGCAAAATCGAGCTGGCTGGAGTGGCAAGTCTTTCAAGATATGGAAATTTCGCAGTATGTATGTTCATCAAGAAGAAACTGGAAAGTTAAAGCAAGCTGAAAAAAATGATAGCAGAATCACCCGCGTAGGCGGTTTTATTCGTAGAACCAGCCTTGATGAACTACCACAGATATTCAATGTTCTGGCTGGGGACATGTCTTTAGTTGGTCCAAGGCCACATGCTGTGCAGCATGATGAAGAATACTCCCAAAGAATTTTTGATTATTTTGCACGACATCACATTAAGCCAGGCATTACTGGTCTCGCTCAGGTACGTGGACTAAGAGGTGAAACCATAGAGATAGATCAAATGGTTCATCGCATTGAGTCGGATATTGAATACATCAATAACTGGTCTATATGGCTAGATATTAGTATATTATTCCGTACCGTTTTTGCATTTACGGGCAAGGGAGCTTACTAGCTTAGTTTAGCTTGCTGTGTATGGCCAATTTATTACACTCCCAAATAGAAATTCGTTATACTGAAGATTCAGTAACGGCTGCACTTCAAACTTGAATTCGTCAATATTAAAACCCATTAAACTGTTGCTGCGCGATGTGCTTGCCGAAGGATTGTTCTTATCAGAAATTAGCGATCCAAGCAAACGAGCCATAGGCAAGCTGACTGTAGTGACCTTTCACCGCGTTTTGCCTGAAAACCTGCGTCAGCAATATCCATATCCTGGCATATGTGTAACGCCTGAGGAGTTGCGCTGGTTTTGTATTTTTTTTAATAATTATTTCACGCCAGGTTCTCTCACTAATACATATCAACGTTGGCAAGAGGATGAGCAGCCGAAAAAACCGTTTCTGGCAATCACTTTTGACGATGGACAACTGGATAATCTTCAATATGGCTTGCCCGTACTGGACGAATTTGATTTTAAAGCCACATTCTATATTCCAACATTAAATATCGATGAAGCAAGCATACTTTGGCATGACAGAATTGGGTATTGTGCATTTGCTGCCAGAAGTAGTAGTGAAAAAATCATGCAGAAGACACTTGAACTGGCGCAACCCTATGGTATTCCAGTTAAGCCAACCAGTGCATTTGAAAATCACATTATCCAGCATTCAAAGCGCATCTCACCAGAGAAACGCAAACAGTTCATCGAAGTACTTGAAGGCATGCTAAAAACCTCGCATCCCGCATGGGGAAGGCTTATGGACTGGAATGAGATTCGCTTGATACATCAACAAGGGCATGAGATAGGCTCACACTCAATGACCCATGCGTTGATGCCACAATGCAATGATCAAGAATTGAAATATGAGACTGCCGAATCAAAACGACGGCTGGAAGCAGAACTCAATACTCAAATAGCATCATTTTGCTATCCGAATGGCGATTACGATGCGCGCTCTGTGGACGCTGTTCGCAAAGCCGGCTATACAAATGCCGTAACCACGCAATGGGGTAAAAACCAATCTGAGCAATCCAATTTTCAGCTCAAGCGTTGTGATGTGAATACATTCAACAACTGGAATCGCAAACAACAACTTTCTGCTGCTCGCTTTGCTTTACGTTTAAGCGGCTTGCAGCCAGGACTTTAGCTGATGTCATCACCACTATCAATGAGACATGTGCAGTCTTAAGATTCAGAAGGATAACCATAGTGAAGTTAGCCTATTTTTGCAGTGAATACCCATCACGTTCACACACTTTCATTCGACGTGAAATCAATGAACTACGTCGCCGCGGTGCATCTATTGATGTCTATGCCTTACGCCGTCCTAAGCCAGAAAACCTCATTTCAGCGCTAGATCATCAGGAATTTGAACAAACAGTCAGTATTTTGCCCGTCAAGGCCTTACAATTAATCCTTATTCATGGACAAATGTTTATCCAAAAACCACTGAGATATCTGCATACCCTCAAAACTGCGCTGGAGCATCATCTTCCCGGCGCTAAAAATACTTTATGGTCTTTGTTTCAATTTGCAGAAGGCATACTGCTGGCTCATCACCTACAGCAAAAACCGGTTCAACATTTACACATTCATTTTGCCAATACGGGTGCAAATGTCGGAATGATCGCCTGCACTTATTTGCAGCTTGGCTGGTCGATGACCCTACACGGAACTTCCTGCTTTGATTATCCTTGGGGACCACTACTAGGCTCAAAACTTAAGAGATGCACATTTGCCAATTGCATTTCATATTTTGGCTTGTCTCAGGCATTTCGCGCAGTCGGACCGCAACATTGGCACAAGCTGTTTGTGTCACGCTGCGGCATCGAACTAGATGCAGTCAATCTCGCCAAGTCTAAGCAGGCTAATTACCAAAAGGATCATTCTATCATTCGCATCATTTCAGTTGGCCGGCTGCATGTCGAAAAAGGCTACCCGATGATGATTAATGCCTTTATCGATGCTTTGAAAGTTGTGCCAGATATGGAACTTGTTCTTCTGGGTGATGGCCCTTACCGGTATGAACTGGAGGCTTATGTCAAAGAAAAAGGCATTGCAGATAAGGTGACTTTCCGTGGATCGGTTCCAGAGCAAACCGTACTTGATGAAATGGTGCATGCCGATATTTTTGCGCTTTCTTCATTCATGGAAGGCATCCCCATTGTGCTGATGGAAGCCATGGTTCTTGAGATTCCAGTAATAGCACCGCGTCTGGCAGGCATCCCTGAATTGGTCATTGATAAGAAAAACGGTTTGTTGTTTGATCCTGCACGCTCATCACAAATGGCGGAATATATCATCGAACTTGCCCAGGATAAGAAAAAACGTATGCGCTACGGTAGCGCTGGTAAACAGAAAGTACTGGCTGAGTTCACCATTGAAAAAGGTGTGGAAAATTTATGGCAACGCTTCCTTAAATTGGATGAAATTAAAAGCTAGTAATTACTTACGTTCCCATATCCTTGAGGATTTTTGGATTGCCAGCGCCACGCGTCTTGGCACATGGTATTTATATCAAATTTGGCTCGCCAGCCTAATAATGATTCCGCTAGACTAGGGTCGGCATAGCAAGTAGCTAAATCCCCGGGTCTGCGCTCAACAATATGATACGGTATCACTCTGCCAGTTGCATGTTCAAATGCCCGTATCAATTCCAGCACGCTACACCCTTTGCCGGTACCTAAATTGACCGTTATCAAACCAGAACAACTTTTCAGCGCCTGCAAGGCGGCTAAATGACCAAGTGCCAAATCTACCACATGGATATAATCACGTACACCCGTCCCATCTATCGTGGGATAATCCGAACCAAACACACTAAGTTCTGACAAACGGCCAACAGCAACCTGTGATATGTAAGGCATCAGATTGTTAGGAATACCGTTCGGATCCTCCCCAATCATGCCGCTTTCATGTGCTCCAACCGGATTAAAGTAACGCAGGGTAGCGATTTTCCACTGAGTATCCGATGCTGCAAGATCTTGGTAGATTTGCTCTATCATAAGCTTGGATCGCCCATAAGGATTGATTGGTCTTAGCAGGGAATCTTCACGAATTTGGAGGTTATTTTGAGCATCATATACAGTAGCTGATGAACTAAACACGAGGCGCTTAACACTAAATTCAGACATAACCTCAGCTAATGCAATACTACCGGAAACATTGTTGTCGTAATAAGTTAGGGGCGTTCTGATGGATTCACCCACCGCTTTGTGTCCAGCGAAATGAATAACAGCAGTAATATTATGTTTCGAGAACAAATCCTGCAAAAAAGCACGGTCACGTACATCGCCTTGTTTAAATACAAGCGATCGCGCAGCCAGTTTTTCTACACGGATGAGTGACTCCATCTTACTGTTACTAAAGTTATCAAATGCGACGACGTCAAAACCAGCATTCAATAACTCAAGACATGTGTGAGAGCCTATATAGCCAGCAGCACCAGTGACCAGTATGCTCATGCAATTAATTTCCAGTTAACGTGAAACAGAAACATTGAAAAATTGTTTATGCTAGCACCCCGAATTCTGCCCTATCGCGCAGAACTTCATTGACTAGATCTATACCAATTTTTTCGGCCCCGCAGGAGAAACCATACACCAACACCATATCACACAGTAAATTGATACTTCTAGGTATTCCATTACTCGCTTCTGCAATACGTTCAATAGCACGTGCAGTAAAAAGATTGTTCTCACGCCCAGCTACGCTCAGACGATGTACAATATATTTAGCTACTTCAACAGGCAGTAAAGGTGTTATAAAATAATCAACCGCTACACGCTGCATAAATTGCTGCATATCGGGTCTGCGAAGCAGTTCTCTTAATTGAGGCTGCCCAACCAGAATAACCTGTAATAACTGATCCTTATCAGCATTAATATTGGAAAGCATTCGCAAAGACTCTAGCGCGCCTGGACTCAGATTCTGAGCTTCATCTACAATCAGCACCACTCTTTTTCCTTCAGCATAGCTGGAAATCAAGAAATTTTGAAAGGCATCAAAAAGCGCCAATTCAGACATACCTTCATAAGGTTGCTCAAAAGCCAGCAAAATCCATCCTAACATATCATCAACTTTCTGGTGTGTGTTATAGACGATGCCCACTTTGATTTCGGGGTCAACATTATTGAGTAGATGACGAACCAATGTCGTTTTCCCGCAGCCAATTTCACCGCATATCACTATAAACCCGGCGCGATTCACAATACCGTATTCAAGCATGGCATACGCCATGCTGTGCCGATGACCGAAAAAAAGGAAATCCGGATCAGGCTGAATAGAAAACGGCTTCTCTTTTAGGCCATAAAAATTCTCATACATATCAAAAATTCCTATAATTTTACATTTATATCAAATAGTTACTTCAATTCATGTATTCAGGGCAAATAGCGCATCCAGAATACGTTCTGCTGCATGCCCATCACCAAACGGATTGATGACTTGAGACATTGCGTTATATGCTTCTTGATTGTCAAGCAGATTCGAAACAGCATTAACGATGCGCGTACGATTAGTCCCCACCAAAATTGCTGCGCCGACAGCCGCAGCTTCTGGCCTTTCTGTATTTTCACGTAACACTAGTACTGGTTTCCCCAGAGAAGGTGCTTCTTCTTGCACACCTCCTGAATCAGTCAAAATAAGAGTAGCCTTATCCATTGCAAATACAAACTCTTCGTAATCAAGCGGTTCCATCAGAGCGACACGAGGATGTTGTCCTAACAAAGGCATAACTGTTTCTCTTACCCGCGGGCTAAGGTGCACTGGAAAGGTCACCTCAACATCAGGATAACGATCAAGAATTTCCAACAACGCTCGACATACTTCACCAATCGGTTCGCCATGGTTTTCACGACGGTGAGCCGTAACCAATATATTACGTGGTTTATTAGCTTTTTTGTTAAGTTGATCGAATTTTGCTTTACTCTTTTCTGCCCGTTCCAGTACCCAAAACAGTGCATCAATCGAAGTGTTTCCAGTCACTAAAATTCTAGACGGATCAATTCCTTCACGTAACAAGTTTTGTTTTGCCCCCTCGGTTGGGGGAAAATGCATCTCTGCAAGTCTGGCTGTTAAGTTACGGTTAATTTCTTCTGGAAATGGCTGGTAACGATCACCGGTACGTAAGCCTGCCTCCACATGTGCAACGGGGATTTTGTGATAAAACGCAGCCAAAGCCCCAGCAAAAGTCGTTGTCGTATCACCCTGAACAATTACCCAATCTGGCCTTTGTAATTGCATTGCATCATACAAGCCACGCAAGCTGGCATTGGTGACATGTACCAGATCCTGATTGGATTGCATAATATCCAAATCAATATCCGCATCAATATCAAACACTTTCATCATTTGATCCAGCATTTCTTTATGCTGGCTGGTGCGTACAACAGTAATCTGAAAGCGATCAGGTCGGGCTCTAGCCGCAAAAATAACTGGTGCGAGTTTAACCGCTTCAGGTCTAGTACCAATAATTACCATGAGTTTTTTCTGTGACATGATTTTCCTAATTACTTTTTTGCCGAACAAACTCGGCAAATAAACATCTTATGAATTGCAAGTTTGTAATTAGATATCGCTTAAACAAGCGACGTGGTTCTTGTAGCATTCTGTATGTCCATTCCAGGCCCAATCGCTGCACCCAGTTTGGTGCCCGACGGCGCAAACCCGCTAGAACATCAAAGCTGCCGCCAACTCCAATGGCCATACCGACACCAAGGCGCTCCCATTGCTCCTCGATAAAGGACTCTTGTCTGGGAACTCCCATCCCAACCAGCAAGATGCTGGCTCCACTTTGCCTTACTTTATCGGCCTTTGTTGCCGCATCATTGGAGGAAAAGTAGCCATCTGCATAATCCACTTGAAGCCCGGGAAATTTATTCTGCACACGATTGGCTAGTATTTCCACGATGCTGCTGGTAGCACCAAGTAGATAGATACTTTTTTTCTCAATAACAGCGCGAGCGCAAATCGATTCAACAAGGTCAACACCTGTGACGCGTTCTGGCAATGGCTTATCCAGCCAAGGGGCAATCCACACCAGAGGCTGCCCATCAGCGACAATGATCGATGCGCAATCAACAAATTGCTGTAACCTTGCATCATCCCTCATCATCATCAATATGGCTACGTTAACTGTACATAGCCAGCCCCGCTTGCCTTCAGCAAGATCTTTGAAAATAGCATCTGTCGTTTGCGACAGGGTAAGCGGATCAAACTTACCGTTCAGCAAGGTAACTCGATCTGTCATCATAACCAACGATTCCTCAACATCATGGCATCAATGAAAAATTTCGTTGGCCAGTTCGGGAAACTCATAGGGGCATAGCGTCCCCATATTGGTTGCGAGCCTTTAATTGCGCCGCGTATATCAGGATTGCCCGTATGAATATCTTGGCATCCCATTACATAATCCATTGCTTTGATGGTTGTCGCACGATAAATCTCTTGATTGGTTCGATCAAATAGTTTTGCCCAGACAATTGAGAATTGACAGTTACCTGTAAGGCAACAATATTTGGTTACTGTTTTTCCATCCACACTAATTTGCCCCGGCAGGAAACCATCATCGCCTACATACTGAAGCGCCGCATCAGCGCAACGTTTGGCTGCATCCAAGTATCTCTGTTCATCCAACAACAAACCGGATTCAAGCAATCCTCGTGTGGCGTAGGCAATCGTATGTGTGTAGGGTGAGACGCCTTTTTCAAATGAACAGTTATCAAAGAAACCAGTGGCTTGTTGTTCTGCGACTGCCCAGTCAAGGTTGGCACGGACAACCCGCTCGCGATCTGAGTCATATTCGATTTGATTCATGCGAAGTATTGCCCATGCTGTGCGCGTATTGTAAATATGTGGAGTATTCATGTGCTCAAAACGTGTCCACTTACCCTCATTATCAGCCACGCGCACAAGCCAGTCCGCAGCACGTTCTGCCGCTTTCTTGAATATATTGTCACCAGTCTTCTCATAAGCGCGTACAAGACCAAACAAATCCTGACCAGTATCAAATACAATCCCGTCATTACCGTACTTTGGATTTGCAAATGACCCATCCTTATTTTGTATACTTACCAACCAACGACAGATTTTGATAGCACGATCAAAATAATCCTGATCGTCTAGCTCATCAGCCAGCTGGAAGAAAGTAGTGGCAATGTATCCTGAGGTTTCCCGATAAGATGGAAGCCAACCGCCACGCAATGAATACCCATAGCTAACACCGCCATCCTGGCTTTTATCATGGGCATGTTTGAGCCAGTTCTGCGCTGCCAAAAGATGTTCCTCGGGAGTGCCTCTTTTAGGCTTCAAGAAAAATGCGTCTTTGAATATAAGTAAATTGAAAGTTAGTAATGTAGTAATCAAGATTGAAGTCTCTAGTTAAATTGCAGAATAATTTGTATTCTAGATGTTAATTAAATTGTTAAACTTGGAATTGTATATTCCAGTCTTAATACTTAAAACCATATGGTACAAGCAGTCTAGTCAAATTGTAGTTCATTATAATTTCTTCTTATTTCCTATCTGTTCTCACCCAGTTTTTTTGTCTTTTTGTGAGAAATCTCAAATAATGTGGCATCTTAGACAACACATAAATTGGTAACACTAAAAATGCAGTAACAGAAAAAATTTGTCGGCCCCAGCCCAGCCAGGCAAACAAAATTGAGGCTCCCAACAAAATTATTGAGAACAGCGCAACTTGAAAAGGCAAAGCAGACAACCCAACAAGACTAGCAATGCCAGTCAGCACGATAAATCCGATCAACAAACCCACCAGCAACGCTAGCGGAGGCACGCATAAATCAAATGTCATGGCCAATAAACCGAGGTTACGACTGACAATAGCTTGTTTGAACATATCCGGTACCTCGGAAAGTATCATTCCAAGATGTCCATGTTCCCAGCGCGTTCGTTGTTCTGATTGTGCCTCGGATGTGGTTGGAAAATAGCTTGTCACAAGAACATCTGGGTAAAAAAGTGGTGGCTTACCAAGCTTGGTCAAGTCAATTCCCAGTTTCATATCTTCTACAATATTGCCATTCGCCAAACCTGCATATGAAATTATACCCCATGGGAAAGCCATTCCAGCCCCCATTAGCTCACAAGGAAGGCCCAATCTCAAATTTCCAAGCGGTCGCACCAGATTCTTAACCAACCAGGCAAATTCAGCGATACGAGTTTTCAAACTTGCCCCATCGGGAGACTTCATCAAATAAAGAGACTGTACTGGCCTGTCGCAATAGAATGCACAAGCCGCTAAGCGGCTCAGCGAATCTACTTCGAGAATGCAATCGGCATCAATAATGACCACCACATCGGGCGCATTCTGTGACAAATGGCAAATACCAAAATCCAGAGCAAAGCCCTTCCCCCGGTTTTCAGTATCATGACGCTCAATTACTTCCGCACCATTTGCTGAGGAAATTTTAGCCGTATCGTCATTACAGTTGTCAGCAACCACCAGCAGACGATCCGTTGATTTCAACTGAGGTCTGATTGAATTGAGTGTGGCGATTATTCCTGAAGATTCGTTATGAGCAGGAATTAATACTGCAATATTTACGCCCCACTCAGGAATATCGCTATTATCCTCTTTAGGAAGAGAGGCAAATAAAACTTGCACAAATATAACCAAAGCTGGGATTAGCAAGGTTACGGAAATTACGGCAAGAATGATATCAATATAAATCATTCAGCTTTCTCACTAAACAGCCTAGCCATACGCATTAGTCCTATCATTTATATTCGATTAATTGCTCAACTCTGCCAAGAAGTCGGCAATAATGAAACCTTAATTGACCATACATTTCGGCAAACTTACCCAGTACATTAAAACTGGCAAATAGCCAAGGATGCGGCTTCAATTCTTTTCTGTTTTTCAGCCACAGCCGAAATATCTGCAACGGGTAAATTAAAGCAACTATCAGGCCATACCGCCAGCAAAAAAATCCAGCTGAAATTGCAATAACAGGAATTACCAATCCCCATATCAAACAACGCCTAGACTCCTTAACCCAATGCCGTTCTGGAGGTGCGCCATGCAAAAATGATCCTTCAGCAAATGCATAGCCAGCACGAATATTTCTTTTCCACCATTGGCTAAATTTAGTCATCGCGGCATCATGTAGCGTCATTTCTTGATCCAGTCGCCAAATTTTCCAGCCCGCAGCCCGCAGCCTTACACATAGCTCAGGCTCCTCACCCGCAATCAAATCTGGACGAAAACCAAACACATTTTCAAAGGCGTCCACGCGCATCAGCACATCTCCCCCACATGCTTTCGTCTCACCTACCGGCGTATCCCATTCCATATCACACAACATATTGTAAATAGTTTTCTCAGAAAAACGCTCGCGGCGACGTCCGCAAACTACAGCAACCTCTGGGTGCTGATCTAGAAATGCAACAGCATTATCCAGCCAGCCATTGACTATTTCGCAGTCACCATCTACGAACTGAACATATTCAGCCTGCGGATAAAGTCTTCTCATCTGCTCGAATCCTTCATTTCTGGCACGCGCAGCAGTAAAAGGTGTTGTCATGTCCAAAGCAACAACGTCTGCACCCATGCCGCGTGCAACATTCACCGAATCGTCGGTTGAGCCGGAATCCACATAGACAAGTTGAGTAACCTGCCCTGTCAGAGATTTAAGACAACGCACGAGGCGCTCGCCCTCATTGCGGCCAATAATAACCGTGCCTACACGGGACATAATCATCAGTTAGTACCGCTCAAATGCGCCATTTTTTTGGATTTAATTACGGCAGGGACGCCCACAGCAATCGAATTATCTGGTACATCACAAATAACAACAGCATTGGCACCGATCAGCACGTTATTGCCAATCCTGATCTTGCCAAGCACCTTAGCTCCAGCACCAATATCTACATTATTACCAATTATTGGAGCTCCATGCATTTCTACGTTTTTAAGCCCAACTACTACGCCATTTCGTATCCGGCAGTTATCTCCAAACTTGGCATAGCCGCTTATCACGATACCGCCAAAGTGATCAATAATAAAGTTGTTGCCGACTTCAACCTCACATGGCAACTCAATTCCAGTAATGATTTGAATAAATTTATAAAGAATCTTATAGATTAGCGAGAAAAGTTTGCGCAATAATGCAGGACGGACACCATATCGCCATCGGCCAAAGCGATACACTAGCATGACCCAGAAGCCCTGAGCTCCAAAATCCTTTTGATATACAATGAAATCCTGTTTTATGTTCTTAAACATTGGTCTATCGGTAATAAATATAAAAATGAAATGACTAGCGTGTTGACACTTTAGCGAAGCCTGTGCGGAAATAAGTCTTCCATACATACAAGGCACGCCTCAAGTTAAACATGATTTTTGCAGTGGGTCTCAATTTGACAAGATCTTTAAGAAACAAGATGAAATCCGCCAGACTATTGAGCAACAAGTGACTACAAACTCCCGTCAATCCATGATTTTTAAAAAAATAAAGCAACTCGCTCTCTATCTGCAATGATTCAATTTGCTGACTCTTGGATGATACCGCGCCTTCTTGTTTTGCACTTTCGCCTCCAATATGAACCACTGGAGCATCTGGAAAATAAACCACTTCCCATCCTGCACGTTTTGCTGCAAAACAATGATCTACTTCTTCATAATAGAGGAAATAGCGCGGATCAAATAACCCAACTTGATCAATCACCTCTTTACGAATTAAATAATAACAACCCGGCACCCAATCACAACTTTTAACAGAAGCATGATCCCAAGACATGTCATCTACCAATTGCACATGCTTAAAAAATCGTTTGAGATTGGTACGCTCAAGAAATATATTCAATGGTGTAGGAAAATATCGACACGAAGGCTGCAAAGATCCGTCATGTCCCAATAGTTTGACCCCAAGAATGCCGCATTTTGTGTGAGTTTCCATATATTGCACCGTCTTATATATAGTATCTGGCCTTACGAATGCGTCTGTATTCAGTAACAGCACATAGCGGCCATGAATAAACGGCAAAGCCTGATTATTAGCACGCCCAAACCCCACATTCTGCTTATTTTCTATAAGAACGATGTTAGGATATTCTCTACTGAGTATTTCGGCTGAATTGTCTACGGAAGCATTATCGATAATAAAAACTTCCATTTTAAGATTACCCACCGACGAAAAAAGATCGTCCAATGCTTTCCTGGTCATCTCTATCGTATTGTAACTAACAAGAATAACTGAAATATCCAAAATCAAACTTTCACTATTAACTAAAATATCCTTCTCTTGTTTTTGCTATCGTCTCTGTACAGTCCATATTTAATTGCAACGCGCATAATTGACAAGCTAAAACAGCAGCAATGAGCTCAAGCGGGCAATTATAACTTCAGCTTCAAATTCAGCTGTAAACCTGACAATCTTTATATTATTTTCTCCGTTTCGATTGCTGCGTTGTGATACGCCTACCGAAACTGGTGAAGTCAAGTCAGAGGAACTCTAAGAGGGCCATGCTGTATGAAGAAGGCCAAAAAATATCCCTAGCAAAATACAAATGGGAGAAAAAATATTAATATAAGCGCCTAATTTTTTACCCTTACCATTCGACGTTAGCCAATATTCCGACAAAAAGAAAAAGTACATCCCAATAGAAATAAAAGTTTCAGCAATCTCCGTCATCTGAGTATCCGTTCTATGCAGTACTCCCCGATCGTAAACCATAACTGATATCCCGATTATCATCGCGATCTCACCCCAAATTGGATAGACAGGCAGCCTTAACTTCGCAATAAAACCACGAACTTTTACAAAATACTCTCTCAAGAATGGAATAACAACAAAATAAAAAATACAGAAGAGAACACCCGCCAACCGGATGTGTTGATGTATCCCATTAATATTGTGAAGGTTCATTTCCCCTTGAACATTATTCTTCGTCTCCCATGCAGGGCTCACAATTGCAAAAATCCGTTGCCCCCAGCTAATCTCTTCGCCTGCCAACCAAAATAAAAGCAACGAGAGTGCTAAATACCACCAATTCTTCGAGTTTTTTATATAAACTAGAACAAAACCTAAGCCAGACAGGAAATACAAGACCGCCTGGATATTTTCAAAAGGTCCATCCTCCTGAAGAATTGCTCTCAACAGCGGAGAATTCGTACTCCGCACCCACAAGAGAATGCAGGCAAGTAAAAATAACACCACATTTATTAAGTTTATTTTTTTTGATTTTTCCAATTCTTCTCTCCTTACTTAGTGTGCCAGAGAATTATAGCGGATTTAATCTCAACGTGTGTCAAATTCGGGTACAAATTCATTGCCAGCCCCTGCTAATAGATGATCCATATGCGTAGGCATTGAAAGATTTCAACCTATTGGAATAGTATGAGTTTCTTTAAATATTGACTAAAAAATGTCCGATTAGCTTATGGATATATAATAATAGCCTACTATAATTTTTTGGATTAAAAATGATCTCTTCAAACAGAACATACCTCGAATTACTTGTGGTATTAATTGGCATTTCGATGATAAGTTTTTCACTACTTGCCATGTCAAAATCTTCCGACAATGAAAATGAAAACTTAGCCTCCTCATTAAATCAATTACCAAGACCCGACCATGTAGTTATAGTTGTTGAAGAAAACAAATCCTATAAGCAAATCATCGGCAATACAGAGGCGCCATATATAAACTACCTCGCAAATGAAGGCGCTCTGTTTACAAATTCATTTGCAGTTACACACCCCAGCCAGCCAAATTATTTAGCTCTGTTTTCGGGATCAACCTATGGGGTACGGGATAATCGATGCCCAATTTCCTTATCTGGGGATAACCTAGCGAGCCAACTTCAAAAAACCGGGTTAAGCTTCGCCATCTATTCGGAATCGATGCCTTCGGTTGGCTATGACGGATGTGCATCGGCAGACCATTATTATGAGCGGAAACATAACCCAGCTGTAAATTGGCAAGATAAAAACATACCACTAGAAGCAAATATGCCGTTTGAAAGTTTTCCATCAGATTACACGAGTCTCCCGACAGTCTCAATGGTCATTCCCAATCAGGCCAATGATATGCATGGCGTCGACCAGACTCACTCAGACCTAATCAGTCAGGGAGACTTTTGGTTAAAAAGCAATTTAGAGGCTTACGTGCAGTGGGCCAAAACAAATAACAGCTTATTAATCATCACCTGGGACGAAGACGATGACTCAAAGAAAAATCATATTCCGACAATATTTATTGGCCCTATGGTTAAGCCCGGTCAATATACCAGTCGAATTAATCATTATAATGTCTTGCGCACTATTCTCGATATGTATGGATTGTCGTCCATCGGTCATAGTGCAGATAAGGAACCCATCATTGAAGTTTGGAAATTAGATAAGTAATTTTCTAAATATTATTTATGCCGATGTCCTTAATTACTTTCCATTCATACATTCATCTCCATTGTTTTAGCTACCGATAGGTCAAGATACTCCAAGCTTATTCGTAGAGTCTCGTCAAGTTTATCAAAAGGACAAAAACTCGGATTTAGCAAAAAAAAACCAAAAGCACACAGTAAATAATATCTCAGCTGCAATGGGTTACATTTGAGTAATTCGCAATGGATTTTGAGCTGCGGTGCAAGCTCGGCAGGAGAAAGTTTTAAGTCCAGCGCCAGCTGGATGAGATCATTGACACCATAGCCAGCCAAGCGTAAACCACCCCAGTCGATTATAACAAAAGGCCAATCGTGCGTGTCCAGCTCCGATGCCTTTAAAATATTGCCCCTATGTAAGTCATTATGCATCAGTACTAAACGGGGACGCCAACGTCCTGATTTAAGCTCGGATAAAACCCCTTGCACTCCATCCCGCTCTTTTTGTTGGAGCTCGCTGTACTGAGATAAGGCAAGGAGTGGCTGTACAAACTCGCGCTCGATTTCTTCTGGTAAGGGAACTACTACTGTACGACGCGTGACCTCACTCAACCACGTTAAAACTTGCCTGCTTTGTCGATATATTTCCCAACGGTTACGAGGATGGCAATATCGTGTAATCACGAAATATACGCCATCAGATATCCCCATCTCTAGTGGGGCTGGCACAGATGCACCTAGGCGCGCATGTGCCTGCAATGCACACTCAGCAGCGACCCGAAGTAATTCGGGGTACTTTGGTAATGAAATCGCTATAATTATAACCGGCGATCCGGCCAAATTGAACGCAACGAATCTCTTTTGACCGTCACCCTTACGATCTGTACGTATTAGTTCCTTAATTTTCCCAACGCCACCGTGTGGTTGCATGATCCTATTTATAGCTTTGGAAATAGGGGGACTAAATTGCCCCTCCATCGGAAAAGATATAAAACATGACCCAGGCCACCAGAGCCTATGTACGTAGCTATGCACATATTTGGTTTTTATTTTTAAATAGCTAAATATTGCACTTATCATATGTTAATCATTATTAAAACGAGCTTTCTTGGGTCATCTTTTCCAACATTGAAATGTGCCGCAAACTATGCCAAAACACACACAACCTCTGTCATACTTGAATATAATGTATCTGGAAAAGGCTGAATCCTGAGCCAAACTCATTCGTCTGGGTAAAAATACTTAACTCTCATGGCTATGAGTTCTTGTTCAACCTTTGGATCAAAAGATCCTTCACGATTCTTGATAATATGGGCCCATGGTAACTGCTCCGTTTTTTCTTTTAGGCGATTTGCCAGATCCTCTGTTCGTCCTATCGGTTTTGCAGGGACTCCCCCTACAATATAACCAGGGGCCACATCTTTGGTCACCACAGACCCTGCAGCAACAACTGCATTGTGCCAGATTGTCACATTGGGCAATACAATGGCTCCGTGGCCAATGAAAACATTATCCTTAATCACAATCTTGCCAACTGAATCAAGCTTCATCTGATATGCCTGATTCAGTACTCCTATCACACCATCGTGGCCGATTAGGCTACAGTCAGACAAAGTAACATTATTGCCAATCTGAACATATTCTGGGTCAGTAATGATGGCTCCATTGTTAATTCTGCAATTTTCACCAATAGCATGTAACTTTCCATGGATTTTCAGGAAGGCGGCATATTCATCGTTTGTAGGACAACAAACCATGATGTACAACCCCGCCAGACGTCCTTTTTTGAAAGCGTAATAACGGAGTATCTTCTGCAATAGTGTTCTTATCATCATTCACCCTAAACTGTTTTATCCAATTGATGGGAAATAGCATTATGCAAGATCTTTACAAAAGGCTTTTGCCGAACGTCCCCATGTACTTTCCGATCAGACATAATTAATAGACCTTGAGACCATGAGAACTATTAGCAATGAAAGTGCCAAAAGTGGGATATCAGTTTTAGGCTGCCACACACCGGCCTTAATATGCACATATGAATATGCCGGATAAAGTAACCAGCTTGTCGCAGCAAGAGCGATTATCACGCCATGATCTTTATAAAAGTTATATCCCACCAGAATTGCAAGTAATTGAATCACTATCTGAAGGGCTAACACAGCAGTGCTGGCTCGCACCATGCCCTTTGCTATTAAAATACCCGCATATGACCACTCAACGATTCCTGCTAATGAGCCCATTGCTAAAATACGCAGTATGACCCCTGACTCGCTATATCGATGGTCATAGACCAAACCCATGAACTGATCACCAAAAAAAACAAAAAACAATGCTATTGCCCAACCAGGAATGATCATTGCCAAGCGAGTTTTTGTTAATACTTCATTTAACCGTTCGGGCTTATCGCGCAAAACTTCTGAATAAGCTGGCAACAGTATTTTACCAGCCAATTGTGCGATAGTTTGCCAAAAAACCATACACATGGTACTGGCAAGTGTATAGAAAGATAACATCTTAACATCCAGCAATTTTGCAACAAACAGTTTATTACCCTCGTCAGCAAGAAATGTGAGTGCAGAACT
>JADGRO010000012.1 GCA_017880905.1 Methylotenera sp. | reverse complement strand
TTTTTAGAGGTGACACCAAAGCCTAAAACTGTACTTGCGGACGAAGTGAGCGGTGTAATGTTGGGCGTGATGCCTTTGGGGATTTGATTGGTAAGTGTACTTAGGCGCTCAGCTACTACTTGTTGATCACGGTAAATATCCGTGCTTTCATCAAACATGACGGTCACCACAGACAAGCCGGGGATAGAGTGCGACCGCATTGATGCTACACCAACAGTGCCTGCAATGCTAGTTTCTATAGGCTGCGAGACTAGGCTTTCGACCAACTCGGCTGACAAGCCGGGTGCTTCAGTTTGAATGATGATTTGCGTGGGCGAGAACTCGGGGAAAACGTCTAAATTACCGCGCGTAAGGCTGTATATGCCGTACAGCACGATTAGGCTCGCCAAGCCAATAATGACGCCATAGAAGCGGATTGAGAAACGAACGATGGCGGACATCATATTATTTAGAAAGTCTTCGTTTTAGTTTCGGCATCACATCGCTCTGCGATATGAGCCTACACTGAAATGAGGATTGAAGCATCGCTTCAATCCTCATTTTCATTCTTAATCTGATACTTAAATTCTTCAGACAGTAACAACTGCGCACCGCTCACCACAATCTCGCTATTTGTATCTATGCCCTGATTAAACCAACCACCTTCAACTTCGTTATCTGTGCTGATGGGTTTGCGCGCAAATTGGTCGTCGCCTTGCTTGTTTTTGCCTTGTTTGAAATAGGCCCAAGGTTTTCCGCCATACCAAACCAATGCTTGGTTTGGAATCACCACACCGCTGCTACCTTTGTTACCACTGGAGTCTGCTTCTACATAGACGCGCATGCCTATCCTTAGTGATTCTGCCGGTGCGCTGTAATAAAACGTTTTACCATAGCTGCCATAACCGCTAGCGTCGCTTTGCGCGGCAGGCGAAACGTAAACAGCTTTAATAGGCGTGCTGGTTTCATTGGTCGGACTAATGTTGATCGTAGAACCATGTTTAGGTGTGGCGGCATCTGCTGGCAAACTCACCAATATCAATACATTTTTTCGGTCTAATAGGTTTACCAAATGTGGGGCTAATTGGTCGCTTGTAGCTAACTTGGCTAATTCCTCACCCCATTGCAGTCGTAAACTTGCTTGCAGATTTTTAAGTTGCAATTCACTCGCGGTAATTTTGGCATTGTCGGCATTTACCGCAACTAAGGCATCTTGTACAGCATGGTCAGAGACGTTTTTATCATCTGCATTTAGTGTCTTAAGTCTTTGATATTGTTGTTGATTATTGCCTCTAGTGGCATGTACTAGGCCGATTTCAGATTTTGTGTTCAAATACTTGGCTTTAGCTTCTATCAAACTATCAATCGCAATTACATTGCCAATGCTTTTTATTTTGCCCTGAAACGTGCTAGCAAGCAGCTTGGCTGTCGTAATGCCGCTATTTTGTTGTGTTGCAAGCGGCAAGCTTACCATGCTGATGCCATTTTTTGCACTCACATGATTGGGGCTGCTGATATCCTCTTCATGGCTATTTCGGTAAGCCTCGTACTCATCTTTGCCATAAAAAATCAGCACCCAAAATAGGGCGACTATGAGTATTGCTTGCACTGCAATAATAAGACCAAGTTTTTTATTCATCCGGTTAACCTATTGAATTTGTAGTATTTTACTATCAAACTCAAGCTTATTTTGATTTGAGTTCAGTGGGGTTTGCATTGTATCTTCAAGCGCCAAAGCAGCGTTTAAGCTGTTAAATTGGGCGTCCATTAATTGTCGCTCTAACAAGTTTGTATTGAGATCATTTTGTGTCAATTCTAAATGATCGATTAATCCCGCCTCAAATTGGCGCTGTAGTCTTTGGCTATATTGCGATTGTGCGGCTTGCTGAAGTTGCAATTGTCTAATATTTTGCAAGTTGGCCTGATAAGCCGCCACGCTTTGACTTAAATCACCAACAATTTTAGCTTGCAAGGCTTCGAATTGCGCACCTTCAACTTCGCGTAATTGTTTGGCCTCGGCAATAAGTGTTTGATTTTTATTGAGTAAATTTAACAAACTAGAAAACCCTAGCGACCAAATACTGTCGCCAAATTCGAACGCAAAACCCGGACTGAGCGAAATATCAGGCGTCTGCTTGGCGACTTCCAGCTTGATTTTTGCTTCAGCCGCAGCGTATTTTTCTAGGCTGCGACGAATATCCAAGCGGTTTAGCAAAGCTTTTTCTTGCAACTTTTTTGTAGTAGGTGTATCGAGTAAGCCGGCTTGCGTTGCTAAAGTGGCTTCTAAATCGAGCGGTTTTAAGTTTATTTGATTAAACTTTTCGCTTGTTAAGCCCACGTCAGAAGCCAGAGCGGCGCGGATTTCAGTTGTTTTTACTTGCTCAATATTCAGTGAAAACAGTGTTTTTTGTTGCGTCAGTTTGGCCGCGCCTAGCTCGGTATTAGAAAGCATGCCTAATTGCACGCGCTTTTCTAAAATTTTTACCAGCGCATCTTGCTTATTAAGTTCGTTACTTAATTGTTTTTGTAGTGCAATGTTTTCGTGATAGCGTAGTAAATCTTTAGCAATTTGGCTGCGTAATTGCCACGCTGTTTCTGCGACATCAATGCGCACGGCTTCGGCCAGATGTTGCGCTTCTTCCACCTTAATTTGACGTTTATTGCTCGTTTCGATGGGTATTTCTACATCTAAACCAAATGCCCAAGGTCTTTTATCGCCATTGGCAAGGTTGCTGTGTGCGGCACGGCCATTTAAGCTGGGGATTTGTTGTTGATTGGCGCTATCCACGGCGGCATTGGTCAGTGCAAGCTGCGCCTTTGCGACATCCAATTTAGGGTGAAAATACAGCGCACAAAGTGTCAACTCGTTTAAGTCCCATTCGGCAAATGGTAACTCGTTATCAACATAGCCTTGCTTAATTAAATAGGCCTTAAAATCAGCATTTGCAACATCTTTATTGAGTATTTTGGTGGTGACTTTAGCGGGCTCAAGCGGCTTGGCTTGATATTGTTCGTGCGCGCAGCTAGCGGCGAATAAGCACAGAATAGTGACCAAAACTTTTGATTGATGCAAGTAATTCACGATTTAAGCTGCATAGCGCTTTAAGCGCTAGTTTTCGATGCTGGCGTGTACCGAGCTAAGCGCGTCTTGTAAGGTTTCTTCTGAGAGTTTATTAATATTGGTTGCTAATAAATCAGCGGCTTCTACTGTGCGAATAGGTAAATCATGACTATTAAGCTCGGCAATCAGGCCGGCCGCTGCGCCAGCGATGATTAGTAAAGTTTCGCGTTCTTTCATTAATAGCTCGAACTCAGCGCGTAGCATGCTGTTTTCATTAGAATGGGTAGTGTTTTGCATAAAATTATCTTTAAAATTGAGTGCTAGGCTGTATCTTGCTATTGGTAAGGCTTGCTTGTCAATGACAAGTACAGTTTTTGTCTTTGTGTTGCGGCTTTTGCTTATCAAATTAGGCAAAGTTGAGATACAATACGCGTTTTAGTGATTTGCGCATAAAGCTCAGATTAAATGCGAGAGTGGCGGAATTGGTAGACGCACTGGATTTAGGTTCCAGCGCCGCAAGGCGTGAGAGTTCGAGTCTCTCCTTTCGCACCACCAACCATTAACCGTTTTCTAATACATTTAGGAACAATTTTTACAGGAAATGCAACATGGCAGCATCGGTTGAAACAATCAGTAGTTTAGAACGTCGCATGACCATTAAAGTGCCATTGGCACCATTAGAGGGTCAAATTAAACAACGTCTTAGCCAAATTTCACGTACCGCAAAATTTGCCGGCTTTCGCCCGGGCAAAGCGCCTATTGGCTTGGTGAACCAGCATTATGGGGATCAAATACGCGATGAAGTGTATTCTAAAGCGGTCGAAACCAGCTTTGGCGATGCGGTGCAAGAAAATAAATTACGCGTGGCGGGCTTTCCTAATATTGAGCACAAACCTTTTAAAGATGCCGCGACCGACTTTGAATATACAGCGACGTTTGAAGTGTTCCCGGAAGTAAAATTGGGCGATTTAAGCAAATTGAAAATCGAAAAGCCCAGTTTGGAAATAGGCGATGCAGATGTTGAAAGAACACTAGATGTACTGGTAAAACAAAGAATAAGTTACGAGCCAGTTAAGCGCGCGGCCAAAAAAGACGACCGCGTCAACATTAGCCTGAAAGCTAGTATTGACGGTCAGCAAGTAGAAGATACCGCCGGTAAAGGCATGGATTTGGTGCTAGGCGAAGCTGGACGCATTGCATTGTTTGACGATGCGTTGATTGGTGGCAAAGTGGGTGAAACTAAGAAATTCGACATTAAATATCCTAAAGACCATAATCCGGCGCAACTTGCAGGCAAAAAAGTAAGTTATGAAGTGACTTTCAATAGCGTTTCACAGCCCATTTTGCCTAAAATTGATGCGGAATTTGCAAAAAGTTTAGGTGTTGATGATGGCGACGTAAAAAAAATGCGCGCTGAAGTGAAATTAAGCTTGGAACAAGAGGCGGAAAAACGCATCAAAGCGCGTGTGAAAGAGGGCGTATTTCAGGCACTAATTGTTGAATCTAAATTAGATGTACCAAAAGCGTTAATTGGCGTTGAAACTAACCGCATGATGCAAATGACCGCACAAAACTTGCAACAACGTGGTATGAATCCAAAAGATATTCAATTAGAGCCTAGCATGTTTGAAGAACAGGCAAAACGCAGCACTACATTGCGCTTGATTTTGAACGAAATTGTCAATACAAACAAGCTGCAAGCCAATGCCGATCAAGTGCGTGCGGTGGTGGATACTTTTGCGAATAGCTATGAGAAGCCGCAAGAATTGGTGGAGTGGTATTATGCAGATATAAAACGTTTGGATGAGCCGACTGCATTAGCGACCGAAGAAAATGTAGTATATTGGGTACTTGAAAAAGCCAAAGTAACAGCAAAAAAAATCAAATTTGATGAATTGATGGCCGGAAACTAATGACCGGTCAGTAGTTGTCGTTATATACAAAGATATACAAAACTAGTAAAAAAGGCGTAAGCGATGAGCGATATTTTAGAAAATATGGAAACACCACAGGGCTTGGGTTACATTCCGATGGTCATCGAGCAAAGTGGTCGCGGTGAGCGCTCGTATGATATTTATTCGAGGCTATTAAAAGAGCGCGTAGTGTTTTTGGTTGGCCCTGTGAATGACATGACGGCGAATTTGGTTGTGGCGCAATTATTGTTTTTGGAAGCCGAAAATCCAGATAAAGACATTTCGTTATATATTAATTCTCCAGGTGGCTCTGTGACTGCGGGCATGTCGATTTACGACACCATGCAGTTTGTGAAGCCTGATGTCAGCACCTTGTGCATCGGCCAAGCGGCTAGCATGGGTGCGTTTTTGTTGGCTGCTGGCGCAAAAGAGAAACGTTTTAGTTTGCCTAACTCTCGCGTCATGATTCATCAGCCTTCTGGCGGCTTTCAAGGCCAATCTTCAGACATTGAAATTCACGCCAAAGAGATTTTATATTTACGTGCCAAATTAAATACGTTGTTAGCACACCACACCGGCAAAACGGCCGCAGAGATTGATCGTGACACCGAACGTGACAATTTTATGAGCGCTGATGAATCAGTTAAATACGGCATGCTTGACAAGGTGATTGCAAATCGTAGTGATGCGGCTTAATATAAAGCAGTTTGTAGTGTTGAGGATGTTACATGGCCACTAAAGCCGAAGGTGAAAAGTTACTATATTGCTCTTTTTGCGGCAAAAGTCAGCATGAAGTCAAAAAATTAATCGCGGGTCCGTCGGTATTTATCTGCGATGAATGCGTGGATTTATGCAACGACATCATCAAAGAAGAAGTACAAAATCTCAGCGACATCAAGTCTACCGATAAGTCACTGCCTACTCCGCAAGAAATCTGTGCCATTTTAGATCAGTACGTGATTGGCCAGATACAAGCCAAGAAGAATCTATCCGTCGCGGTGTATAACCACTATAAGCGCCTTGGCCACAACCATATTTCGCAAAACACCACTAAAGATGACGTAGAAATTCAAAAAAGCAATATTTTGCTGATTGGCCCTACTGGCTCCGGGAAAACCTTACTAGCACAAACACTGGCGCGGCTTCTGGACGTGCCATTTGTGATGGCGGATGCTACTACATTGACCGAAGCGGGTTATGTGGGCGAAGACGTCGAAAATATCATGCAAAAATTGCTGCAAAAATGTGATTACGACATTGAAAAAGCACAACGCGGCATTGTGTATATCGACGAGGTGGATAAAATTTCACGTAAATCCGACAATCCTTCCATCACGCGTGACGTGTCGGGTGAGGGTGTGCAACAAGCTTTGTTGAAACTGATTGAGGGCACGATTGCCTCGGTGCCGCCACAGGGCGGGCGTAAGCACCCAAACCAAGAGTTTGTACAACTTGATACCACCAATATTCTATTTATTTGTGGCGGCGCGTTTGATGGTCTTGATAAAGTCATCCGTAGACGTTCTGAAAAGGGCGGTATTGGCTTTGGTGCGGAAGTGAAAAGCAAAGACGATATGCGTGAAATTGGTGCCGTATTGCGTGAGGTAGAGCCTGAAGACTTAATTAAATTTGGCTTAATCCCTGAATTTATTGGACGTTTGCCAGTGGTGGCAACCTTGGAATCACTTGACGAAGAAGCGCTGATGACGATTTTAACTGAGCCAAAAAATGCACTTACCAAGCAATACATTAAATTATTTAAAATGGAAGGCGTGGATCTTGAGTTTAGAGAATCCGCCCTGCAATTAATTGCAAAAAAAGCGCTTGAGCGCAAAACAGGCGCGCGAGGCCTGCGCTCGATTATGGAGCATTCGTTGCTTGAGATCATGTACGATTTACCTTCCATTGAAAACTTGAGCAAAGTGGTGATTGATGAAGGAACCATCAAAGGCGATTCGCAGCCGATTATGATTTACCAAGATGTGCCCAAAGTGGCTGAATCAGCCAGCTGATTCAGCCAGCAAGTTAGCGCCTCTTTCAGGTGACCCCAGTGGGGCTATTGCAATTAATAATTTGTGGTTTATAGTGCTTATAAAGCAACAACTACATATCATTTATTCCTATTTAGCACTTGAAGTACCGAAGAATGTTCCCAACTTAAAGACATTGGTAGTATATTTACCGTGTGAACTTGAAAGTATTTTATGACTGAACAGACTTTGCCAGACAACTTATCTCAACCCCAGCATGGCATGATGCCGTTGCTGCCTTTGCGCGATGTGGTGGTGTATCCGCATTTGGTTATCCCGTTATTTGTAGGACGTACCAAATCGGTTAAAGCGCTTGAAATCGCCTCTGATGGTAACAAACAAATCTTGCTGGTTGCGCAAAAATCCGCCAATAAAGACGAACCCGATGGCGATGATTTGTACGAAATCGGCACTTTGGCGACTGTTTTGCAAATGCTAAAACTGCCAGATGGCACGGTAAAAGTGTTGGTAGAAGGCCTTTATCGTGTGCGGGTTTCTGAGTTTGTAGAGACCGAAGAGTGCTTTTTGGCTAAAGCCGAAAAAATTGTGCATCCCGATGAAAATGACAGTGAAACTGAGGCGCTCATGCGCACGGTTTTTACTCAGTTTGATCAATACGTCAAACTGAACAAAAAAATCCCACCGGAAATTTTAACTTCGCTCGCGACTATAAATGACGCAGGACGCTTGGCGGACACTATTTCTGCGCACTTAACATTGAAGCTGGAGGAAAAACAAAAAATCCTTGAGATGTTAAGCGTAACAGAGCGTTTAGAGCATTTGTTACATTTGATGGAATCAGAAATTGATATTCTGCAGGTGGAAAAACGTATCCGCGGGCGCGTAAAACGGCAAATGGAAAAAAGTCAGCGCGAATATTATCTCAATGAACAAGTGAAAGCGATTCAAAAAGAACTCGGCGAGCAAGACGAAGGCGTCGAGTTGGATGAGCTTGAAAAGCGCATTAAAGAATCTGGGATGTCAAAAGAAGCGCTCGCCAAAGTTAACGCAGAGCTTAAAAAACTTAAAATGATGTCGCCGATGTCGGCCGAAGCCTCTGTGGTACGCAATTATATTGACACTTTGGTTGGCTTGCCTTGGAAAAAGAGAACCAAAATCTGTAAAGATTTGAAAGCGGCAGAAGCGATTCTAGATGCAGATCACTACGGATTAGAAAAAGTGAAAGAGCGCATCGTTGAGTATTTGGCAGTGCAGCAACGTGTAGGCAAGCTAAAGGCGCCTATATTGTGCTTGGTAGGACCACCTGGCGTGGGTAAAACCTCACTTGGGCAAAGTATTGCCAAAGCGGTCAATCGCAAGTTTGTGCGCATGGCTTTGGGCGGCGTGCGCGATGAAGCTGAAATTCGTGGCCATAGACGTACCTATATTGGCTCAATGCCTGGAAAAGTGCTGCAAAGCATGAGCAAAGTTGGCGTAAAAAACCCATTATTTTTACTTGATGAGGTCGATAAAATGGGTCAGGACATGCGTGGCGATCCATCTTCTGCATTGTTGGAAGTGCTTGATCCTGAACAAAATCATACCTTTGCAGACCACTATATTGAGGTTGAATACGATTTATCGGACGTGATGTTTGTGGCAACCGCAAACACCATGAATATTCCTGCGCCGCTTTTAGATAGGATGGAGATTATCCGCCTGGCAGGATATACAGAAGATGAAAAAATCAATATTGCCATGAAGTATTTGTTACCTAAACAGCTTAAAACGCATGGACTCAGAGCAACAGAGATCAATATTTCTGAATCAGTGATTCGTGACATTGTACGTTTTTACACGCGTGAGGCGGGGGTTCGTCGTTTAGAGCAAGAAATCGCAAAGATTTGCCGTAAAGTAGTAAAAGAATTATTGCTCAACAAAACCAGCGCTAAAAAAGTACGTCAAGCAACTGACTCTGATGTGGTGAGGGCCGCTAAAAAAATCAGTGTGACCCCTAAAAACTTAGATAAATACTTAGGCGTGTATCGCTATGATTATGGCATGGCAGCGAAAGAAAATCAGGTAGGTCAAGTAACAGGCCTGGCGTGGACCTCTGTTGGCGGTGAATTGTTGACTATTGAGGCCATCGTGCTTCCTGGTAAAGGCAAAACCATTAAAACTGGTAAACTTGGCGATGTCATGCAGGAATCGCTTGAGGCCGCCATCAGCGTGGTGCGCAGCCGCGCTAAACGTTTGGGCATTGCTGAAGACTTCTACGAGAAAAAAGACATCCATATTCACCTGCCAGAAGGCGCTACGCCAAAAGATGGACCTAGTGCGGGCATTGGCCTCACCACTGCACTAGTTTCAGCGTTGACAGGCATTCCTGCGCGTGCAGATGTAGCGATGACAGGCGAGATTACCTTGCGTGGTGAGGTGCTGGCGATTGGTGGTTTGAAAGAGAAATTACTGGCAGCGCATCGTGGCGGCATTAAAACGGTGCTGATTCCAGAATCAAATGTAAAAGATTTGGTGGAAATTCCAGAAAACATCAAAAATCATTTGCAAATTCACCCTGTTAAATGGATAGATCAAGTGCTAGAATTAGCATTGGAAACGATGCCGCAGCCGCTGGAAGAAAAACCAGTTGAGGTTGCGACAGTGGTTCCAGAAGTTGTTACAGATGTAAATACGCCTGTAACACATTGAATTTTCATGCGCTAATAATATTTATTTTCATTTATCGCATAAAATCGGTCGCAAAGCCTTGACAGAGGCTTTTGTAGCTTGCTATAAAGTCATAACAGGATACGCCTGTTATTTTAGTTAATAACATTAGAGGGGATTACTCGTGAATAAATCTGAATTGATCGATCAAATTGCAAAATCAGCTGGCATTTCAAAAGCTGCAGCTGGCCGTTCTCTAGACGCAACAACAGATGCCATTACAAAAGCACTTAAAAAAGGTAACTTGGTTACTTTAATTGGTTTTGGTTCATTTTATGTAGGTAAGCGTGCTGCCCGCAACGGTCGTAATCCTCGCACAGGCGCTACAATTAAAATCAAAGCTGCAAATTCACCTAAGTTTAGAGCTGGCAAAGCGCTTAAGGATGCTGTAAACTAGCAGACATTACTGATTAAGCAATTAATCAGTAAATAGGGTTTAGTTGTAGGCTTTATCTTGCAATTTAGCGATAAAGCTCGCGGGGTGCTTAGCTCAGTTGGTAGAGCGTCGCCCTTACAAGGCGAATGTCAGCGGTTCGACCCCGTTAGCACCCACCAATAACTAACACATATCGCCTCAGAATACTTTAAGAGTGCTAGATTTTTTAGCACTCTTTCATTTTGCGAGGTGACTAGATTAAAAGTGTATTAATTAGAAATAAATTGGAGTGGTAGTTCAGTTGGTTAGAATACCGGCCTGTCACGCCGGGGGTCGCGGGTTCGAGTCCCGTCCACTCCGCCAACAATACCGTGAAAACCCGCGCTCTTTATAGGGTTGCTGGTTTTTACTTTTATACGGTCTTACCCTACATATAGATGGTTATAATTTAAGTTTTTCAACCAGCAGACGGCCATTAGGTGTATTTACGTTAATCATTTCAGTATGACCACATGAAGGGCATCCTTCTTGTCGTGTAGTGAGTCGCCATATTGAATAAATCAATCCTGGCACGATTAAACAAAGCCAAAGGACAATTTCTATCCAGATGCTTCCTTTTGTGATGGTTTTAGGTTCGCCGCGCGTGCCGCAATTCTGACAGATCATGGCGCCGTCTGTAGCAATCTTCCCTTTATTGCCAACAACTCCTTTGATAGCTTTATAAATCAGGAAAAAATACCTAATGTTATAACCCAGTGAAACATTGAAAATGCTCCCATCACAATACCCTTTCAGTTAAATTTTTAGCGCCGCTAGCGCCAATCTGTCTCGCCAAAACCATCATGGCCCAAAAATGTATAGTAGATGCCCAGTGTGCCGGTTGACTGTTTTCTATCTCCAAGTTCAGGAAAAGTCGCATCGCGTTGGTTCCACTGATACTTTAACGAAATCGCATGCTTTTTATAGACTCGGTAAGTAAAGGCAATATCCGCACGAACGATGTTGTCGTGTCCACCTATGCGCGCGTTACCGACATCACTTACAAAATATTCACGGCCAGTGATATCAATAGAAGCTTGTTTACCATAAATAACGCGTAAAGCAGCCAAGCCTTGCGGTGCCACGCCATAATGATAATCTAGCTCAGTTTTTCCATTATTGGTTCCAACCGCAGCGTAGCCTATACCTCCCATAACCGTGCCTTGCAGTGCAACAGCTTCGCTTAGCCATAACTGGCCAGTTGTGCCAAGCGACAATGCCGTGCTGGAAATGCGGAAAGTTTGCGGAGAAATATAGTCATAGCTGCCATATAAGCCCCACAATCCTCGATAGCTTTCCCCCGCTTGATAATCAGTTCCATACAGTAAACCGCGGGTCATTACATTTTCAAACACATTGGCGCTTGAAGCCGTGCTTTGAAACACGAAATAATCGAAAGGGCGTGTATAGGAATAACCAGGCTTGCCTGGTAGGCCATAACCAAGTAAAAAGTCTAATTGTGCATCGTTGTGCTTAATTTCATCTGCCGTACCTGGTTTTCCACTAATGGTATTACTGATGCCAAACTGAAGGCGGCTGTAATAACTAGCATCGTTACTGGCGAAGACTGAATCGAACCTATCGCCCAATGCATGACGGTTAAACCCGGCTGCAGGAGAGATTAAGGCCGCACTTGCCTCACGCCAAAGGCTGGGTGTGCTACCACCTTTTTCAAGCACAAGGTTTGACATTCTAAATAGGGCTTCACCAAGAAAAGAGCCACCAAAACCTGTCGAAATCATATCATTTTTAGAAGGCGGCACTTTTTCGCCAGCAATTTCCCAAAAGGCGCTACCTGCTAAGTCGTAACCTAATGATTCCCAAAAATTAAGGCCTGCAGATCTGGCAAAACCATGATAGATAGAACCCTGATATGGATGGCCTAGCTGGTTAATATTGAAAGGGTCCTTATCATCAACCCAGCTACTATGTAAGTTGTGCCGAATAGTAGATAAGTTTGAGTCGTAATCCGAAACGCCGCTATAGTGTCGATTAAACTGATTTAATAGGAAATCAAATCCAATAATT
Organism: Methylotenera sp.; assembly: GCA_017880905.1. Lineage (GTDB taxonomy): Bacteria > Pseudomonadota > Gammaproteobacteria > Burkholderiales > Methylophilaceae > Methylotenera_A. The sequence continues at coordinate 87,076 of JADGRO010000012.1, read as the reverse complement.
TCGACTGCCGGAGTCAGATAACTTTTATTGGCCTTTTTATCAGCTGAAAAATCTATGTTTGTATTTTCAGCAGTTGATTCTACAGATGCTTCGGTCAATTCAATTCTTGCCAAAGGCTTGGTAAATACTGCAGATTCATCGGCAAACACTAGGATAGTTGTCGTAACGAATAATGTAGTTAAAACGCTGATGACTGCTGTTTTTATGGATTTAAGCATTTTTGACTGGCGGGTCAAATTATTTATATCGCCGTGCTTAATTTTCATGATCACAGTTTTATTGCGAAGAATGCATATCATTTCATTATCTTTCTAAAGTGCTCTGTGCGCTAGCACACATTGCGATTTCTGCACAACGGCTGGATTCGAAGTTCGAAGGGTATGATTTGGCTTCCGATATGGACTTTAGCTTAATTACTCTAAATATCCTAAATTTACTTTTTTTATGTATATGTGTGCTGCCGAACTGAACGCCACAAAAAGAACGGAAATAATAGCAATTCGAATCGCACGAATTAGAGTTATCTGGGTGCGCAAATCCTAATTAACTAGGAGAACAAACATGAAACTAAACGCCAATCAATTCATTTTTATAAAAATGCGGTTTATTTGCACATATGTTTGACAATTCACAGAAGTATTGTCGACTAGTTGTTATCATCAAATGCAAACCATTTATTGATCTGCCATGAAGATGTTATAGGATACTATTGATGCTTTCTACTAAACACTTTTCGATGATTCGTGAATTTCAACTTGCGGATTGGTTCACACTGTCCAATGCTTTATGTGGCATGGGTGCACTATTTTCGGCAATGACATATCTCCAAACAGCCGAGGTATTACATCTATATTTAGCCTGTGGATTAATTCCATTTGCATTGCTGTTCGATGTGCTGGATGGTCGAGTAGCTCGCTGGCGGCGGCAGAGCTCGGCTATGGGCCGGGAACTGGATTCGCTGGCTGATGTAATTTCATTTGGCGTAGCTCCGGCAGCAATTGCCTATGCCTGCGGTATGCAAGGTCTATTTGATCGAATTTTATTATTGTTCTTTGTTGCTTGTGGCGTATCACGCCTGGCACGCTATAATGTTACCGCAGAGGAGCTTTCGGAAGGCGGTGATAAGGTGAAATACTTCGAGGGCACACCAATTCCGACCTCGCTCTTATTGATGGTTGTGATGGCGTTGGCAGTGTGGCAAGGCGCGTTAGGCAAGCAACTGTGGTTAGGTGTTCTGTTTATTGCCGGTTTCCAGTTCCACCCGTTAGTGTTGATGTTCGCCCTGTCTGGTTCGCTAATGATAAGTAGAATGAAGATTCCAAAATTTTGAGGGGTGTAGATTACCGGTGCTTCGGTCAATTTTGCCAACAACAGTAATTAACTCAAACTTTTGCCTATAGCATTGAAAAACAATTTTACTGATGTGATTCGATAGAGAGCTAAAAAGCTGATCTCTTGCGAACGAGAAAATACAATGTCATTTAAATGGGCGCTGAGTTCTTATTTGGTAACGTTAATCAGATGAGAGAGCAATTTTAATAGTTATTACTGAAATTTCAGTATTGTTATTCAGACCTAATTCTGTGCGCTAGCGCACAGATGCATACCTCATTATACGTGCACCATCTTGGTAACATATTTATCGCTATTTAACGTTAATGCGTAGTTTTCAATGCTAGTAGATAGACTAGAGTTCATTTTCTGAATTTCAGTTTAGCCAAGTGCTAATCGCCGCATATGGATAAGGAAAATATCATCGCAATCGAAGAGTTTGGATTTCCGGTACGTATGCGAAATATGCAACGTAAAGACCGAGATACCGAGTTACTGCGTTCGGAACTGTTTAGTATCGAGCAACTAAAACGTCACGCAGTAATGCTTGCTGGTCAGCATAGAATTGATTTTGGTCTTGGGCCTGACAAGTTGTTGCCAAGACTAGCAGAAAATGAGCGCATCCTGATAGAAGCATATGACGTTGTGACAGCCGCAGTAATACCGGGACAAAGGATCGTTCCGGCAGAAGCTTGGTTGTTAGACAATTTCTATCTTATTGAGCAACAAATCGATATGGCGCGCAGACATCTGCCACGCGGCTACAGTCTACAACTACCACGACTAGCTGATGGCCTATCTGCAGGATTTCCCCGTATTTACGATTTGGCGATGGAGTTAATTTCCCACATGGATGGTCGCGTCGACGCCGACAATGCCACCCATATTATTGCTGCTTATCAAACAGTTGAGCCGCTAAAGTTAGGTGAATTGTGGGCATTTCCAATTATGCTGCAGCTGGCGCTGTTGGAAAACCTACGCCGCGTTGGTTTGCAGATAGCTCGGCGGCGTGAGGAGCTAGATGCAGCGATTAAATGGGCAGACCGTATGCTTGCGACGTCCGAAAGAGAACCAAAACAAATTATCCAGCTGCTAGCCGAGTTTGCCAACGCCGATGTACCTTTGACTGCGCCATTCGTAGAGGAGTTTTACGCTAGACTCCAGGCTCAAGGGTCTACTATGGCATTCGTTCAGACCTGGGTCGAGCAAAAGCTACTTGATCAAGGTGTGACTGCAGCAAAATTGTCTGAAGCAGCTGGTCGAAAAGCCGCAGCAAACCAGATTTCCATTGCAAACAGTATAGGTAGTCTGCGTTTCATCGATATTATGGATTGGAGGAATTACGTCGAGTCACTCAGCATCGTAGAACATATTTTGCGAGAAGATCCGACAGGGACGCACGCTAACCAAGATTTCGCCACCCGCGACCGATACCGACATGTCATCGAAGAAGTGGCCAGAAGTAGTATGGATAGCTCTTGCAGTGAGTTGATAGTGGTACGTGAAGCTATTGTTCTTGCGCAGACTGCTGCAGCGCAGTTAAGTAGTGACGACCGGACCGCACATATTGGATATTATCTAATTGATCACGGACGACACCTACTGGAACGTAAGATTAGCTGCCATTTGTCTTGGCAAGTGAATCTCAGAAGAGCAAGCCAACATTTTTGCCTCGTCCTTTACCTTAGCCCAATTCTTTTACTCACTATTTTGGCGACTTCGATCGCTCTTTCTACATTCGGTGGGATCGAGCTGAGCAACTGGTGGTACTGGTTGTTTGCGGTTGCTGGACTCATCGGCACTTCGGCTCTTGCTGTCTCGTTAGTAAATCTGTTGGTCACGATCGTTTTGCCACCACGCACATTACCTCGATTGGATTTTTTGCTGGGCATTCCTGATGTTCACCGTACGATGGTGGTCGTGCCTACTTTAATTAATAAGTTTCACGAGATTGACGACCTTCTCGAAACACTAGAGATCCGTTATCTCGGTAATCGCGATCCAAATCTGTTCTTTGCCTTGTTGACAGATTTCCATGATGCATCTGAGCGAGCTATGCCAGAGGATGACGCGCTGCTCACTTATGCACGCGCAGCTGTCCAAGCGCTTAATGAAACCTATCACGATGATCGCCCGTGTATTTTTTATTTTTTTCATCGACCGCGAGTTTGGAATCCACATGAACTAGTGTGGATGGGATATGAGCGTAAGCGTGGCAAGCTGGAGCAGTTTAATTCCTTACTTCGGGGCGGCGCAACTACTGCATTCTCAGAAATTGTAGGTGATATATCCATACTAGGTTCGATTAAATACGTCATCACCTTGGATACAGACACACAACTGCCCCGCGACGCAGCGCGCATGCTGGTAGGCAACATCGCTCATCCACTTAATCGGCCAGTGTACGATGCCGACAAGGGGCGAATAGTCGAAGGCTATGCGATATTGCAACCACGCACTACGATTAGTCTGACCAGCGCTGGCCAGACATGGTTTACGAAACTGTTCGCGGGCGAATCAGGGATTGATCCATATACGCGCGAAGTATCAGATGTTTACCAAGATATTTTCGGAGAAGGGTCGTTCGTTGGCAAGGGCATCTATGATGTAGACGCTTTTCGTCAGGCCGTCGATGGACGTTTTCCAGAAAATCTTATTCTAAGTCATGACTTGTTAGAAAGTGGGTATGCGCGATCAGCACTAGTGACTGATGTAGACCTCATAGAAGATCATCCAGCCAGTTACGTCATAGAAGCTAGCCGGCGACATCGATGGATACGTGGTGACTGGCAGTTGGCGGGCTGGCTTTTAGCGAGCGTGCCCGGACCGCATGGACTGAATGCGAAGCGTCAACCCAACCCTCTTACTGCCTTGCTGGCATGGAAAATTTTTGACAATCTTCGACGTAGTCTTGTACCGCCAGCCCTATTAGTCTTGTTAGTAGCTGGTTGGCTGTTTGGTCCAGGACCAGCGTGGTTCTGGCTATTATTGGTCGCGGGAGTAATGTTCTTACCTAGCTTGCTGTCCACAGTGATCGAGTTCATCCGTAAGCCTGAAGAACGAGATTGGCTGGCGCACCTGATTCTGACTAGAAAATCTGCAGGCCGTGCAATACTACTAACTTTGCTGACGTTAGTTCTTTTACCCTACGATGTACTAATTTGCTTGGATGCGATCTTGCGCTCTGGGGTGCGGATGCTTTTTACTCGACGAGGATTGTTGCTATGGCATCTGCAATCTTATGCAAATCGAAATGCACGCCGGACACTAGTTGATTTTATAATGGAGATGTGGATCGCGCCTGCTCTGGCGGTAGTTCTCACTTTAACTTTAGTGGCAAATAGGCCAGCAGAGTTGCTCTTATGTGCACCTATCTTGTTGCTCTGGTTGCTATCGCCAGTCGTCGGCTGGTGGATAAGCTTGCCTCTGTTGTCCCCAGCATTAGACTTGAGCTTAGAGCAACGGTTATTCCTGAGAATATCGGCCCGGAAGACATGGCGATACTTCGTGGAGTTCGTCGGCCCACAGGACAATTGGCTTCCACCCGATAATTTCCAGGAATACCCAATTCCGACTATCGCCTCGCGCACTTCGCCTACTAATATCGGCATGTCACTTCTTGCGAATCTAACAGCGTACGACTTTGGTTACATTTCTGCTGGAGAATTTCTGCTTTTGACTTCGAACACTCTAACTACAATGGAAAAACTGGAACGCTACCGTGGCCATTTTTACAACTGGTACGACACCTGCACGCTGAATCCGCTTCACCCGCAGTATGTATCTTCGGTGGATAGCGGCAATCTGGTCGGCAGTTTACTTACTTTGCAAGCTGGGTTGGCTGAATTAAAAGATCAACCAGTGCTGTCATCGAACGTTTTTCAGGGGTTACAGGATACGTTGCAGGTGTTTGTCGAGCATTTGCCTACGTCACCAAGCCCAGAACTTGCAAATAAGGTTAAATTTTTGCAGGGCATATTAGATGTACTCATACCACCTAAACTAATTCCAAAAGTTCAGCTACAGACACTGGCTACTGCCGATAGCTTGCTAGACGAGATACATAGTGTTGGAGAGGAACTGCTTACATGGTTGCCGGCAGATGTTAATATCGGTAGCGAACTGCATTACTGGGCGCAAGCATTCGAGCAGCAATCACGCTCACTTCGAGATGATTTTAGATTCCTGGTTATCGAGCAGAATCATTTTGGCAACATTCCGACACTTTCGGAATTGGCAAACACTCACGAAGTTAGTACTGAGAGAACGCTGCTTGCAGGTGCGGCTGCAAAAGAGCGTCTCGCAATCATTGATAATATGGTGCAACGTTGTCGTGAACTGTCGATGATGGATTTTGAATTTCTCTACGATACGTCGTGCGACTTGCTGAGTATTGGTTACGACATGGCTGAACGTCGTCGCGATCCATCCTGTTACGACTTGCTAGCATCAGAAGCACGTTTGGCCAGTTTTCTGCTCATCGCGCAGGGGCAGGTGCCGCAGAAGCATTGGTTCTCACTCGGGCGATTGCTGACAAGACATGGCGGCGACATGAGCTTGATTTCGTGGAGCGGCTCAATGTTCGAGTACCTTATGCCTCAGCTGTTAATGCCTAGTTATAAAAATACCTTGCTTGAGCAATCTTGCAAGACCGCAGTGTCGCGCCAGATCGAATATGGTCTGCAACGCGCCGTACCCTGGGGCATTTCCGAATCTTGCTACAACGCTACTGATATAAACCAAGTCTATCAATATCGGGCGTTCGGCGTACCTGGTCTAGGCTTCAAGCGCGGGCTAGGAGATGACCTAGTCATCGCACCTTATGCTAGTGCGCTGGCGCTGACCATAATGCCGCAGGAAGCCTGTCGCAACTTGCAGGTATTGGCCGCCAATGGATTTCTCGGTATCTATGGGTTTTACGAGGCTATCGATTACACGCCATCGCGCGTATCGCGAGGTAAGAATCACGCCATCGTGCGGTCATTCATGGCGCATCATCAAGGCATGAGCCTATTGGCCTTCGCGCATGTATTGCTCAACCAGCCGATGCAGCGACGATTCACGTCTTTCCCTCTTGTGCAGGCCACGGAATTGCTATTACAGGAACGCGTTCCGAAGAGGGAGTTTACGTTGCATCCACATGCAGCTGAAGTGAGTGATGTAGCCATCCCGCCTGTAGCGGAAGTAAACGGAATCATGCGCGTGTTTAATGATCCTAATACACTAATACCAGAAGTTCACTTGTTGTCCAACGGCAGATACCACGTCATGGCGACAAGTGCAGGTGGGGGTTACAGCAGCTGCCGAGATTTAGCCCTAACACGTTGGCGCGAAGATGCAACTTCTGATAGCTGGGGCACATTCATTTACTTGCGCGATTGCGATACAGGGCGTTATTGGTCAACTACTTATCAACCAACACTTCGCAAGGCAGATCACTACGAGGCGATATTCGTTCAGGCGCGTGCGGAATATCGGCGTCGTGATGAGGCAATTGAAGCACACACAGAAGTAAGCGTTTCTCCTGAAGACGACGTCGAGATACGACGAGTTACGCTTACTAATCTTTCATTTCGTATTAGGCATATCGAGATAACAAGTTACGCAGAAGTTGTACTGGCGGCTTTGAATGCGGACTTAGCCCATCGTGCCTTTAGTAATTTATTCGTGCAAACCGAAATTTTACATACTAAACAGGCAATTCTTTGTACACGGCGTCCTCGTACACCTGATGAGAAGACATCTTGGATGTTTCATTTGTTCGCAGCGCCTGGTATGGATGCTGATGAACCAGCTTATGAAACTGACCGTGCTAAATTTATAGGAAGAGGCAGAACAACAGCCAATCCAGTAGTTTTAGATCAAGGTGATAGCGCTTCACATTTATCCAACACGGATGGTTCTGTACTTGATCCAATTGTAGCAATACGTCGGACCATTACGCTGCCACCAGACGAGTCGGCGACCGTACAAATTATATCCGGTGTTGCGGACACGCGCGAGGCAGCACTGGCTTTGCTTGATAAGTATTGTGACAGACACTTTGTTGAACGTGCCTTTGAGATGTCATGGTTTCAAAGTCAGGAGGTACTACGTCAACTAAATGCCACCGAATCCGATGCGCAAGTTTATGGCCGATTGGCCAGTTCTGTTATTTACGGCAATGCCTTGCGCCGTGCTACGTCTAGCGAGATAGCCCGTAACCAGCTAGGTCAGTCTGGGCTTTGGCGCTTTGGTGTTTCGGGCGATCTGCCGATTGTCTTGCTATGTATCGGTGACCTAAATCGGATCGACTTAGTAAAGCAAGTGCTACAAGCCCATGCTTATTGGCGGATGAAGGGTCTAGTAGCAGACTTGGTGATAATTAACGAAGATTTCTCAGGCTACCGAGCTGTTCTGCAAGACCAGATTATGGGGCTGATTAATGCGGGTTCCGAAGCTCAAATTATTGATAAACCGGGTGGAATCTTCGTCAGGCGTACTGAAGAACTGTCCGAGGATGAGCGAATATTGTTCCGTACGGTTGCCCGTGCCGTGTTCAGCGATACAGCCGAGACATTAGTCGAGCAGGTGGAACGTCGTGTGTCGGCAGATCGTGGATCTGACCTTCTAGCTCCATGGAAGCAACCTGCAAATGACCACATTTATCCGCTATCAGAGCGTGAGCGCATTTTTTTCAATGGTCTAGGAGGATTTACACCTGATGGGCGTGAATATGTTATCAGCCTTAAGCCTGGTCAGAACACACCTGCACCATGGGTCAATGTTATTGCCAGTCCGCACATTGGCACTGTCGTCAGCGAGAGCGGGAGTGCTTATACCTGGGTAGAAAATGCTCACGAATTCCGACTGACCACTTGGCACAATGATCCAATTAGTGACAGCAGCGGAGAGGCACTTTACATTCGCGACGAGGAAACAGGGGCATTCTGGTCGCCGACACCTTTGCCTGCTTGTGGCCAATCTGGGTATGTATGCCGGCATGGATTTGGATATAGCGTTTTTGAGCATGACGAAGCTGGTATATCCTCGGAAATGTTCACTTACGTCGCCATGGATGCACCGGTGAAGTTCATCGTAGTCAAGCTGAGCAACCATTCTAAACGCACGCGTCGATTGTCGCTGACTGGATATTGGGAGTTAGTGCTTGGTGAGTGGCGACATATCAATCTGATGCACATTGTGACCGAAACGGATTCGTACAGCGGGGCGCTGTTTGCCCGCAATGCTTACAGCCGTGAATATTCTAATCGGATCGTTTTTGCGCAGGTTAGCGAATTAGAGCGTACTGTGACTGGAAATCGAACGGAGTTTATTGGTCGCAACTGCTCTTTGACCAACCCAGCGGCTATGCACCGTAAGCGTTTGTCTGGCAGGACTGGTGCGGGCTTTGATCCATGCGCCGCGGTACAAACCCAAATCGAATTGGCAGAGGGGCAAGAGCGCGAGATTGTGTTCGTATTTGGCGCGGCCCGCAACACCGATGAAGCGCAGCATTTAATTCAGCGATTTAGCCAACTTGCAGGCGCACGACTAGCATTAGAAGCAGTGTGGGAATACTGGAGCCACACCTTAGGCGCGGTTCAAGTGGAGACGCCGGATTCTGCGTTAAACGTATTGACTAACGGCTGGCTGGTCTACCAGACACTGTCTTGTAGGTTATGGGGTCGGAGCGGCTATTATCAGTCTGGTGGTGCTTATGGTTATCGCGATCAATTGCAAGACACCATGGCTCTGATCCATGCTACACCTTGGCTCGCACGCGAGCAGTTGATCCGCTGTGCCGAGCGCCAGTTCCTCCAAGGGGATGTTCAACACTGGTGGCATCCGCCCAATGGACAAGGCGTGCGCACTCATTTTTCCGATGATTATCTGTGGCTCCCGTATGCAACTTGTCGTTATGTGATGGCGACTGGCGATACGGGTGTACTCGACGAGTCAGTCCATTTTCTGGAAGGCCGCGAGTTAAAGCAGGAAGAGGAGGCTTATTATGACCAACCGCAGCGTTCTGCTGAAGCAGCAAGCCTTTATGAACATTGTGTGCGTGCAATCAAACATGGTTTGCGCTTTGGTGCGCATCAATTGCCATTGATGGGTTGCGGTGACTGGAACGATGGCATGAATCTTGTCGGTCGTGATGGCAAAGGCGAGAGTGTTTGGCTGGCATGGTTTCTGTACGATAACCTCCAGCTGTTTGCAGGTCTAGCGTGTCGTAGAAACGACGTGGTCTTTGCTGAAGAATGCATAGCGCAGGCTACACTGCTCCGCGATAATATTGAGAAAAATGCCTGGGATGGCGCTTGGTATCGTCGAGCTTATTTCGACGATGGTACGCCATTAGGCTCGACAGATAATGATGAATGCCAAATTGATTCAATCAGTCAGAGTTGGGCAATTATCTCAAACGGTGGTGATCCTGAACGAGTCCGTCAGGCGATGACAGCAGTGGACCAGCGTTTAGTCAAGAGAGAAACTCAGCTAATACAATTGTTAGACCCGGCTTTTGATAAATCTCAGCTAGAGCCAGGCTATATCAAAGGCTATATACCTGGTGTGCGTGAGAACGGTGGCCAATATACCCATGCTGCCATTTGGGCCGCAATGGCGTTTGCTAAGATTGGTGATAATGAACGCGCTTGGGAATTATTTGCTATGCTAAATCCTGTCAACCATGGTAGCAAACCAGAACAGATTCAGCGTTATAAAGTTGAGCCATATGTGATGAGTGCAGATGTTTACAGTGCAACACCTCACATAGGTCGTGGTGGATGGACTTGGTACACTGGAGCAGCGGGTTGGATGTACCGACTTACTGTGGAAACACTATTAGGTTTGCATTTGGAAGTGGATAAGCTACGTATTGTTCCATGCTTCCCGGCGGATTGGCAGTCTTACAAAATTCATTATCGTTATCGTGAAACTAATTACCACATTACAATTAATTGTATTGGTAAAACTGCTGGAAATGCAAGCCAAGTAACGGTTGATGGCATCGTTTTGGATGGAAGTTTTGTAGATGATAAAGGACGAGCGCAAGGCTTAATCCATCTTGTTGATGATAATACTGAACATTTCGTCAAATTAGATTTTAATTAAATTCATTTAAAGACCTAGTAAGAATGATACCAAGCAATAAATTTGAAAACGGTATAGACAGTATTGAATATTTTGGCCCCACTGCTTCCAATGAAAGAAATATTTTTTCGCTGAGTTTTATCTATATGAGAAAAGATAAGTACTAATCAGTTGAGGATTAGGATGTGGCTGTGCCATTCTTGTTCTACGCAACCATCAATTTGTTATCTTTTTTATTTTCGGCTGGGATTGGAGTGCTGGTCGGTTGCTTTGTCGCTTGGTGGGCCGCACGAATGGACCTAATCACAGCGCTTAGGCATAATAAACATGGCGTTCCACTTGCTGATGATCATATTCTAGAGAAGAATAAATCATAAAATTTATCAAGCTAAGCTTTTTTTAAAGATTAATAATAAAGTAATTGACCCTATTACTTTGCATTACTTGTATTTATTCCTAATTTAATTCCCTGTTTTTCTCTGTTCATAAACTAAAAAAATTCTTAGGTATCTAGATTTAATAGGGTAAGGCAGTATGTTTGTCGTAATTTAAAAACAACATTTCTCGAAATTCCCAGTAAAATAGCCTGTTAGCGGGAATATATTGTGAGATAATTCCGCCCTTGACTTGTTATACCGCCAATTAAAAAAGCGAGCCTCAAAGCTCGCTTTTTTATGTGCTCATTACCAAGAGAATCAAGATGTAAGCGTCATAGCTAGCAACTGTTATATAATGATGCGTTCCGCAATAAAGCGATAAAATTTAGAGAGTAAAAGTTATGTTAGATGCAATTCGAAAACACACGCAAGGCTGGCTTGCTAAATTGGTTCTGGCTTTGATTACCATCCCATTTGCGTTGTTTGGTATTGATTCTTACTTGAATCAAGCGGGTAGTAATGTTGCAGTTGCAAAGGTGAATGGCGAAAAAATCTCGATTCAAGAATATGGCAATGCGATTGAAAAAACGCGTAATTTTTTACAATCAGATGGCCAAAAAGTTGACGCTGCCATGTTAGATAGTCCTCAATTCAAGCAATCTGTGCTAAATGGTTTGATTACGAGGCATTTAGTGAATGCGGAAATACGTAATGCCAACTTTAAAATTAGTGATGAGCAATTGAGTCAGCATATCTTGGGTATGCCCGAGTTTCAAGAAAACGGTAAATTTTCCGAAGATCTTTATCAAAAAACGCTGGCGCAAAATAAATTAACCGCTACAAAATTTGAAAATGACAGGCGTAGTGAGTTACTAACTCAGCAAGTGCGCGATGGTTTGGCAATGTTAGTTTCTGTTCCTAAAAGCGTAGCTGAGCAAACTTTAAAATTTGCGTATCAACAACGCGATGTGAGTGTGGCAGAAATTAAAACTGCGCAATTTGTGAAGGGGGTCAAAGTAACACCTGAGCAAGTAAAGGCTTATTATGAGTTACACAAAGATAAGTTTAAAGTGCCAGAACAGGTCAAATTGGAATTTGCGCTACTTTCCGCTGCAGGCTTGGTTTCTCAGATGTCGGTAACAGATGTTGAAGTAAAGCAGTTTTACGACGAAAATGCTGCTAAATTTCAGGGGGATGAGCAACGCCATGCAAGCCATATTTTGATTGGTTTTGGAGTGGGTGCAACTGAAAAAAATAAAACGGCTGCCAAAGAAAAGGCTGCCGAAATTTTAGCGCAATTGAAAAAAAATCCAAAACGTTTTGAAGAACTTGCCGCTAAATACTCACAAGACCCGGGCTCAGCAGCTAAAGGTGGCGATTTAGGTACTTTTGGGCGTGGTGCAATGGTGAAGCCTTTCGAAGACGCGGTGTTTAGTATGAAGGTCAACCAAATCAGTGATTTGGTAGAATCCGAATTTGGTTACCATATCATACGGCTTGACGGCATTTCTGGTCAGTCCAACACATTTGAAGGCATGAAATCACAAATTAAAGGTGAATTAATTTTTCAGAAAGCGCAAGCAAAATACGCTGAGTTGGCTGACGATTTTAACAATACCGTATACGAGCAATCGGGTAGCCTAAAACCGACTGCTGACAAATTTGGCTTGCAGTTACAAACCAGTGGCTGGATGAGTCGTGAAGATGGGGCTAAATTTTTCAAGAATGATAAATTGATGAGCATGGTATTCTCTGATGAAGTGTTAAAAGAAAAACGTAACACAGAAGCTGTTGAGGTATCGCCTAACAACATGATTTCGGCACGCGTTGCGGAGTATAAACCAGCCGCGCCACGCAGCTTTGATGAGGTTAAAGGTGGCATAGAGGCCTTATTAAAACTGGAACAAGCAGTGAAATTAGCTACAGAAAAAGGTGAGGCTACTTTAGCCAAACTTAAAGCTGGTGACTCGGGCAAGGATATGGAGTGGATTCCGTCGGTAACAATTGATCGCAAAAATGCGCAGGGTTTAAATGAGGGTGTGATGAACCAGGCATTTAAAATTGATACTAGCAAGCTACCTGCGTATGCTGGTTTTATGAATGGTAAGAGCAGCTATACCATAGTGCAGGTGAGCCGTGTGGATAATGCGCTTGCAGCTGATGAGGAGGCGAAAAAGAATGCCGAAGCTCAGTTACAAGCGGCGGTGGCAGCTGAATATGTAAGCGCTTATGGCAAATCGCTAAAAGCTAAAAGTGATATTGTGGTAAATCGCAAATTGCTAGAAACACCTAGTCAGTAATATGGCTATAAATAAAAAAGCTGACAGATGCCAGCTTTTTTATTGGGTGTTGATTTGCTAGCTAATTTGACCCGCGGCGGTAATATTCATGCCGCCATCCACGTAGGTAATTTCACCGGTAATACCAGAAGCTAAGTCGCTACATAAAAATGCAGCAGCATTACCCACCTCATCAATCGTTATATTACGACGTAATGCCGCGTGACGCTCATTAAAGCCTATCATTTTGTCAAAATCTGCAATACCTGAGGCTGCAAGCGTTTTTATGGGACCTGCAGACACTGCATTCACGCGGATGCCCCTTGGGCCTAGGCTTTGTGCCAAATAACGTACATTGGCCTCTAAACTGGCTTTGGCGACGCCCATAACGTTATAGTTAGGCATGGTGCGCTCAGCACCTAAATAGGTAAGAGTCAATAAGCTACCATTGCGACCTTGCATCATGGGGTAAGCTGCTTTGGCAAGCGCTGAGAAGCTATAAGAACTAATGTCGTGTGCAATGCGGAAATATTCGCGATTTACCGCGTCCAAGTAATCGCCTTCCAGCGCTGCTCTGGGCACAAATGCCAGCGAATGTACGAGGCCATCCAGGCCATCCCAATGTTTGGCCAACGCAGGAAAAAGGTTGTCGATTTGTGCATCCTCAGCCACATCACAAGGCAACACAATTTTAGAATCAAAATGTGCGGCTAAATCAGCCACGCGTTGTACATGTTTTTCCATCTGGTAGGTAAAAGCGAGTTCTGCGCCTTCACGCTTCATGGCTTTGGCAATGCCGTAGGCAATGCTGCGGTCACTTAAAAGTCCTGCAATTAATATTTTTTTCCCGACTAAAAATCCCATAATCAATCCTGTTATTTATTTTTGCTACGGGGGTTGCTATTACTTGCTTGACCCACTTCGCGGGTCGAGTGCATCACGTAGACCCTCACCAAGCAAATTATACCCCAATACGGTAATTAAAATAGCCAAACCAGGAAAGAGTGAAAGCCACCAAGCAAATTGAATATAGTCCTTACCGTCGGTGAGGATATTGCCCCAAGAGGCCTGTGGTGCTTGCACACCCAACCCTAAAAAGCTTAGGCCAGATTCCATAAGTACAGCGCCTGCAACGCCTAAAACAGAACTTACAATAATAGGTGTGAGGCTGTTCGGCAATAAATGTGTAAAAATCAGGCGTGCGTCTTTTGCGCCCAGTGTGCGAGATGCCTGCACAAATTCGCGCTCAGTCAGGCTTAAAAATTCAGCGCGTACCAGTCGTGTCACGCCCATCCACGAGGTGAGGCCAATCACAATCATCACATTGATGATGGAAGGCGTTAAGAAGGCAATAACAGCGAGTATTAAAAAGAAACTGGGGATAGAAAGCATGACATCGACTAAACGCATGATGAAAGTATCTACCCAACCGCGATAATAGCCAGCGATAGCTCCTAACAATATACCAATTGCCGTTGAAATACCCACCGCGACCAAACCGACTAGCAATGAAATACGGCTGCCAAACAGCATACGGCTTAATACGTCGCGTCCAAGGCCGTCGGTGCCCATCCAATGTTGCCAGGATGGCCCCAGTAATATCACTTTGACGTTAATATCATCTGGGTCGTAGGGGGTAATTAAAGGTGCGAGCATCGCCAATAAAAATACGCAGATGATGATGATGAAGCCCGCTTTGGATAAGGGGTTAGCTAAAACCTTTTTAAACAGACTTTTGTTCACGCTTAATCTCACACTGCTATTCTTTTACAACCCCGCGCCGTACGCGGGGATCTGCCCATGCATAGGCGATGTCAGCAACCAGGTTGCCAATGAGCGTCAGCGCAGAGCCGATGGTTAAAATGCCCATAATCAGCGGGAAATCTCGCATCATCACCGCATCGTAAAACAACTTACCCATCCCGGGAATAGCGAAAATAGTCTCTGCAATAACAGAGCCGCCTATCAAACCGGGGATAGATAAACCGACAATGGTAATAAGTGGTAATAGCGCGTTGCGCAGCGCATGCGTATATACCACCTTGTGTTCGCTCAAGCCTTTGGCACGCGCGGTGGTGATGTAATCTTGATGAAACACATCCAACATGCCGTTTTTTACAAACAGAGTAATGCCTGCTAAACCAGTCACTGAAGGAATAAGTACAGGTAAAATTAGGTGGCTTATGCTATCTTTAATTTTGCTCCAAGTATCGAGGGAATCATAATTTATGCTATGCCAGCCAGAGATAGGCAGCCAATTATTGACTACGCCGAGCCAATACATCAGTAGCAAAGATAGCCAAAAACTTGGGATGGAAAAGCCAATAAAATTGAACAGCGTAATTGATTTATCTTGCCAAAGTCCGTATTTACGGGCGGCGACAATTCCTAGAGGGATTGCCAATGCTAGTGTAATGATTAAGCCCAAAATGTTGATGAGTAGCGTGATTGGCAAAGCTTCTTGAATGAGGCCTTTCGTCACATTGCCATCTTTATCTTTGGTTTGCCAAAACACTGGCTTATGGTGACTTGCAAAAGAAGTACCAAAATCAAGCGTGGTCATACGTTTCATCCACAAGCCGTATTGCACAATCACTGGTTTGTCTAAATTATAGAGTTCCCGTAGTTTTTGTCGTGATTCCTCAGATGCTTTTGGGTTGAACGATGCTTCATTATTGGTAATATCACCAGGTGCCAAGTGCATGATAAAGAAAGAGATTAAGCTAATTCCGATTAACAAAGGAATCATCCAAAGCACGCGTTTAATGAGATATTTCAGCATATCAGTTTGCGCTCATCTCGTTACGACCTGTTTCGCTACGTCTAAGCGGTTCTGGAATATACCAATCGTAAGAGTTCCAGCCCAGCCCCGCAGGCGGAGCAGGGTTATCAATGCCTTTGACGCGCTTGTGAATGGCCGTGAGGCCATAACCAGCAGACAAATACACAATCGGGCTATCTTCTAAAAATACGCGCGCAAATTCGTGGTAAATTTTCATGCGTTTATCGGGATTAAGCTCTAAGCGGCCTTGTTCTAATAATTTGTCGACGGTTGGATTATTGTACCCAATAAAATTAAACTGCCCAGGAGCTTGCTGGCTAGAGTGCCAAATGCTGTATTGATCTGGGTCTAGACTTAAGCTCCAGCCGAGCACGACGACATCGAAATCGCCAGTTTTGATAAAACGGCTGATAAAGCTTGCCCATTCAATGGCGCGAATTTTAACATCAATGCCAACCTCTTTTAAACGGCGCTGAATCAAAACAGCGGATTTCTCGCGCTCTTTGTTTTGATTGGTGATAATTTCAAAGCTAAACGGTTTGCCATCACGTTCTAAAATACCGTCGCCATTGTTGTCTGTAAAACCTGCTTCTTTCAGCAATGCTTTGGCTTTGGCAGGGTCGTAAGGGTAGGGTTTAAGGTTAGGATTGCTCCAGCGCGTGCCAGGCTTGTAGGGTGAAGCGATATTGATGCCTAAGCCTAAGTAAACACCATCAATAATCTCTTGTTTATCAATAGCGTAATTGATGGCTTTGCGCACACGCACATCGTCAAATGGTTTGTGTTTGAGGTTAAAACCCAAGTAAGTGTAACCGTTACCAAGCTCTTTATACAAGGCGAGTTTCTTTTGCAATTCTGGCCGTGACGGGATAATGCGCGCGTATTTAATAGGGTCTAGGCTCATGCTGTCGATATTATCTGCCATCAGCTCCAAAAATTGTGCAGAGCTATCAGGAATTATGCGTGAAACAAGGTGATCGATTTTTGCTTGACCTAGCACGGACGAGAGATTGCGCGAAAGCTTAATATTTTCACCATGCGTCCAGCCATCCAATTTATAGTAGTTGCTGCCGACGGGGTTGTGGGCAAATGCGGTAGTATGTAAATCCTGGCCTTCTAGGAGGTGTTTTGGCAATATTTGCAGGCCAGACCAGCTATCGAGTGCAGGTGCGTAGGCTTGCTGGTAAGTCACGCTGAAAGTTAACGGATCAGGTGCTTCGGCTTTTTTTACCAACTGATAATCTGAAGCGTAAGGACTGCCGGTTTTTTCGTCAATCACGGCATGCCAAGTCCACAGTATGTCAGCACTGGTAAGTGGCTTGCCATCCGCCCATTTAAGATTGGGTTTTAGTTTAAAAGTGATGGTTTTTTGATCAGCGGAAACTTGCCAGCTTTCTGCCAGTTCGCCTTCTAAATCAAGGTTTTTATCATATTTCAACAGTTTGTTGAAAATATTGGCTGAAATTGCGGAAGAAGCGGATTCGCCCGCAATCATGGAAATCAAGCCAGAAGGCTCACCAATCATGGCGTCTATTAATGTTCCGCCAGATTGACTTGGATAGGTTTTATTGAGCTTGTTTAAATATTCGCTAGTTAAATCTTGCGAAGGTTTTCCGCAGCTACTAAGAACAATTAGACATAGAAAAACACCGCTGGCTTTAGCATTTCTTTTTAATAAATTGTTGTTAAGAAATGCAAAATTTATCATATTGTATTTATTCTAATCGGATATGTGACCGCGCGCTAATGTGTCTTGACGAATTATTTCTGTTCGCTATGATTTTTCTATGTGAACTGATTTTTATACTTTTGCCGCTAGTAGCAGTTTTACGACCATTCTTTTTATAAACTGCATTATTAATTTTTAGTGTTTGCCCTGTTTTTAATTGCCCATTTTTAAGATGGTTTATACTCATCAAAGTTTTGGTATCGGTGTTATATTTTTTTGCTAGGATCTGTAAAGTCTCACCATTTCTAACTTTGTGTATGACGGCATGCCTAGATGTTGGTTCATTTTCACTTGTTTGGTCAATGGTATTGTTGTTTTCCATTTCAGCGGCATTAATGGTATCCGATTGAATTTCGGAAGCGTCGCTAATAGGTTTGCCTTTGTAAACAGCTGGAACCAACATTGCCTGTGAGTTGCGCAATCTATTGGATGGCGACAACCCATTTACATAGCGTAATTGGCTCACATTCATGCCAAATTTTTGTGCAATATGATCCATACGCTCACCACGCTTCGCATTATAAGTCTGCCAGCTGGTAAGAGGTTTATCATAGTCGGCAAGATTTTCAGCAAAGCGATCCGCAGCCCAAACTGGTAATAATATTTGGTGCTTTTCACCGGTGGAGGTAATGACGGGCCGGTTGTAACTGGGGTTAAGCGAACAAAACTCTTCATAAGAAATTTCTGCGAGTTGTGCGGCCAATCTTGCATCAATTTGTTTCGGTGTGGTCACCCGAGCAAAATAAGGGCGATTGGGGATGCTATTTAAGGTTAAGCCGAATTTTTCGGGATCAGATACAATATTTTTAATCGCTTGCAGTTTGGGCACATAATTTCTTGTTTCCGGGGGTAGTTTCAAGCTCTGATAATCGGTAGGTAATCCTTGTCTGCGATTGCGATCAATTGCGCGCTGTACCGTGCCTTCGCCTGCGTTATAAGCGGCTAGCGCCAAATCCCAAGTGCCGAACATACCATGTAGTTTTTGCAAATAATCGAGCGCCGCACCTGTGGCTGCGGTAACATCACGACGATTATCCACCCACCAATTTTGCTTCAAGCCAAAAGTTTTTCCTGTGGACGGCACAAATTGCCAAATGCCAGAAGCGTGACTGCGTGAATTGGCTTGGGGGTTAAAAGCGCTTTCAATCATGGGCAGTAGTGCGATTTCAGTTGGCATGCCACGTTTTTGCACTTCTTCTACCACATGGAAAAGGTATTTTTGACTACGTTCTACCATGCGTTTAACGTAATCAGGGCGCGAGGCGTACCATTCTTCGTGTGCAGCCGTGTATTCTGATTCGATATCAGGCATTGCGTAACCGTCTTTAATGCGTGCCCATAGATCGTCTTGGCTATTGTCCTTGGTATCAACATCAGTCAGAAAATCTTGTACCGGCTCGCCAGCCAAACTGCTCGCAACCGGTTCGTCGATAGTCTCGATTTCTACACCGGAAACATTGGTTTCGGCAATAACGTACTGAGAATAGAACAGGACGCAACTTAATAAAAATAAGCCAATTAAGCTTACAACAAAACTTCGCTTAGCACTTGTCAGCGCTAAGATTTGAATTTTTTTTACCTGCATTGATGCAATGTCCTACAAATTATCCATCTTCTATAGTGCATGGTAGCGATTGAATTTACATTAGTCAAGTGAAAGTTCTACTTTATAATTAAATGTTATGTGGATGATTAATAATGATTTCTTAAACTTCTAAGTGTTGTAAAAACGGCTAGCTCATCATTGTTTTCTACCCTTGCATTTTTAATAATGGTAGTTTGATTGCAACGTAAAAATGGATTGGTTTCAAGTTCCAAGGCTATGGTGCTAGGCAAACTAGGTAGATTTTGAACTCTTAACGCTTGTACCAACTGTTTTCTTTGCACTAAATCGGCGTTATCAGGCTCTAATGTTAGTGCAAACGCGATATTTTTGGCCGTATATTCATGTGTACAGAACACTTTTGTACTCGGATTAAGTGCTTTTAAGCGCTGTAATGAATGCAACATTTGTTTAGGCGTGCCTTCAAATAATCGTCCGCAACCCGCACCAAATAAGGTGTCACCACAAAATAAATATTCATCATTAACGTAGGCGATGTGCCCTAAAGTATGTCCTGGAAGCCACATAATACGAAAACTCTGTGCAATTTCTGGCAAGGTAATTTCATCGCCTTCAACTAATTGAGTATGTGCAAATTCAAAATGTTCATATTGTGGTGCGAATACAGGTGCTGCTTGGTGTGCAAACAATGCCTTCACACCATCAATGTGGTCGCTGTGGTGATGCGTAATCAAAATAGCCGCTAAGTTTAATTCAAATTTTTTAAGTGTTTTGATAACGGGTGCTGCATCGCCAGGGTCCACCACCACTGCATGGCGCGTATTGTGCAAAAGCCATATATAATTGTCGTCAAGGGCAGGGATAGGAATAATGTCTAACATAATTTTCATGGTAGTTTTGTTTGCTTAGCAATGCAACAGTTGCCGCGTAATACTTACGAGCACCAAAATACTTGGCTGCAGAGTGCTTTAGGGCAATATTTGCTTTCACGTGAGCAGACCACGTTTGATGCGGTGGTAGGAGATATTTTCGGGTTTAATGCGCTGCAACTAGGTTTATTGCAATTGGATGCACTCAAAAACTCGCGTATTCCGCATTTGTTGCATGTAGGCAATAGTGAAGGAAATGCATATTGCGAAAGCGATTATCTGCCATTTGCCGAAAGTTGTATTGATTTAGTGTGCTTGCCACATGTGTTGGAGTTTAGCCGCAACCCGCATCAAACCTTGCGCGAAGCCGAACGTGTATTGGTGCCAGAAGGTTATTTGATTTTAACGGGCTTTAATCCTATCAGCGCGTGGGGAGTAAAACGAGTGATTACCAAAGACGTCAATTATCCTTGGCATGGGCATTTTTTTACATTATCGCGCATAAAAGATTGGCTAGCCTTACTGGGTTTAGAGTTTGTGAGTGGCAGCATGAATTGTTATGAACCGCCGATTAATGATGAAAAGTGGCTAAAACGCTTTGAGTGTTTGGATAAATTGGGTAATAAATGGTGGCCAATGATGGGTGGGCTTTATTTTATTGTTGCTAAAAAACGTGTGGTGAATATGACTTTATTAAAACCAAACTGGAAGAAAAACTCAATAAAATCAAGGCTTGTGGTGAGTAGCAACCCCAAATCAAAATCCAACCAACAAAAGATAAATATAAAAACTAAGAAAATGAACTAAAGTTAATGAATCAATTAGTAGAAATTTATGCAGATGGTGCCTGCAAAGGCAACCCAGGCCCTGGCGGCTGGGGTGTATGGATGCTATATAATGGCAAAGAAAAAACTTTGCGTGGAGGCGAGGCTCTCACCACTAATAATCGTATGGAGCTAACAGCTGTGATTCGTGCTTTAGAGGCTTTAAAACGGCCTTGCAGTGTTAAAATTTATACCGACTCTTCTTATGTACAAAAAGGTATTACTGAATGGATTATTGGCTGGAAAGCGAGAAACTGGCGCACCGCCGATAAAAACCCCGTTAAAAATGATGACTTATGGAAAGTTTTAGACGTGTTGGCAACTCATCATATTATTGAATGGATATGGGTGAGGGGACACGACGGTAACGATGGTAACGAGCGGGCTGATAGCCTTGCCAATGAAGGTGTAGTGCCATTTCTCTAGGAAAATTATGCGTCAAATCTTTTTGGATACCGAAACCACAGGTTTATATACCGCGCAGGATCATCGCATCATCGAAATTGCCGCGGTGGAGATGATTAATCGTCGCCCGACTAACAATCACTTTCATGTGTACTTGAACCCAGAGCGCGAGATAGATCCCGCCGCACAGGAAGTGCATGGCATTACCTACGAGTTTTTGCAAGATAAACCCTTATTTGAAGCCGTTGTGCAGGATTTGACGGTTTTTATTAGCGATGCCGAACTCATCATTCATAACGCACCATTTGATGTGGGTTTTTTAAATAGTGAGCTTGGTCGTATCGGGCTACAGCCAATTGAAACAATGTGCGCTAAAATCACTGATACACTGAAAATGGCGAAAGATTCACGGCCTGGTCAGCGGAATAATTTAGATGCATTGTGTAAACATTTTGACGTTGATAATTCTAAACGCACTTTGCATGGTGCCTTGCTAGATGCAGAGTTACTAGCAGAAGTTTATATGGCCATGACACGCGGCCAAGATAGCTTAATGATGGATTTAGGGCAAACCCAGCAAGTGCTTGCGAATCAATTTGTGGCCAATAGCGAGCGAGCGCTAAAGATAATTAAAGCAAATGAGGCAGAACTTGCAGAGCATAAGGAATATGTGAACAGTTTGGCAAAGGCAGGCGCCAAGATTTGGTAAATAAATAGGCTCTGCGTAAATTATAAATAAGGTTTAAAAATGAATGATTGTATTATCGTCACTGGCGGCGCAGGTTTTATTGGTAGCAACTTTGTCAATGATTGGGTGAAACTGGGTTTAGGCAAGGTGATTAATTTGGATAAGCTCACCTACGCTGGTAACTTGGCCAATTTGGCTGATATTGAACAAAATCCTGAACATATTTTTGTGCATGGCGACATTGGTCACAGTGAATTAGTGGGTGACCTTTTAAAGCTGTACCAACCACGCGCGGTGGTCAACTTTGCGGCCGAAAGTCATGTGGATCGCTCTATTCATGGGCCTGGCGAATTTATTCAAACTAATATCGTTGGTACTTTTAACCTGCTTGAAGAGGCGCGTACCTATTGGTCTAGCTTAAATGATGCAGATAAGGCCAACTTTAGATTTTTGCATGTTTCAACTGATGAAGTGTATGGTTCTTTAAGTGCTACAGATTCTGCTTTTAAAGAAACTAATGCCTATGAGCCAAACAGTCCGTATTCAGCCTCTAAAGCGGCTTCTGATCATTTGGTGCGCGCCTATCATCACACCTATGGTATCCCAATGCTCACAACCAATTGTTCGAATAACTATGGCCCGTACCATTTCCCAGAAAAACTCATCCCATTGGTGATACATAATGCTTTGAATGGCAAGCCCCTGCCTATTTATGGCAACGGTAGCAATGTGCGTGATTGGTTATATGTGGGCGACCATTGCACTGCAATTCGGCGGGTATTAGAAGCAGGGCGCGTGGGAGAAACCTATAATATTGGTGGTTGGAATGAAAAAACCAACTTAGAAGTGGTGCATACTTTGTGTGATATTTTAGACCAGCAAAAGCCAAAAAAATCAGGCAGTTACTGCGAGCAAATTACTTTTGTGCAAGATAGACCAGGGCATGATCAACGCTATGCAATAGATGCGACGAAAATCGAGCGTGAGTTAGGCTGGAAGCCAGCTGAAACGTTTGAAACGGGGATACAAAAGACCGTGGCTTGGTATTTAACGCATCAAGATTGGGTGAATAATGTGACCAGCGGGGAATATAAAAACTGGGTGAACACCAATTATAAAGAACGCGGCGAGGAGCTTGCCTAATGACAACAAATAAAGGGTCAAGTATGAAAGGCATTGTATTGGCTGGCGGTTCAGGTACACGGTTGTATCCCGTCACACAGGTGGTTTCAAAACAATTACTGCCCGTGTACGACAAACCGATGATTTATTATCCGTTGTCTGCGCTCATGTTGGCGGGCATACGCGAAGTATTGATTATTTCTACGCCACAAGATACGCCGCGTTTTAATGAACTATTAGGAGATGGCACGCAATGGGGCATGCAAATTAGTTACGCTGTACAACCTTCTCCCGATGGCTTGGCGCAGGCGTTTATTATTGGCGAGCAATTTATTGGCAAAGATTCGTGCTCACTAGTATTAGGCGACAATATTTTTTACGGACATGAGCTCGCGCAAATGGCACAAAAAGCGTCGCAACGAACCAGCGGCGCGACTGTTTTTGCCTACCCGGTGCATGATCCCGAGCGCTACGGTGTGGTGGAATTTAACGCGCAAGGCCAGGCGGTGAGTTTAGAGGAAAAGCCCAGAGCGCCAAAATCTCGCTACGCGGTCACAGGCTTGTATTTTTACGATAATCGCGTGGTGGAAATTGCTAAAAACATGAAACCATCTGCGCGTGGTGAGTTGGAAATTACCGATGTGAATCGCCAATATTTAGACTGGGGTGATTTGCAAGTAGAGGTGATGGGGCGTGGTATGGCTTGGTTAGATACTGGCACACATGAATCGTTACTGGAAGCTAGTTCATTTATCGAAACTATTGAAAAGCGTCAAGGTTTAAAAATCGCCTGCCCAGAAGAAATTGCTTATCGCAAGGGTTTTATCAATGCGGCGCAGCTTGAAGTGATGGCTAATAAATACGCTAAAAATGGTTACGGACAATATCTGAAGCAAGTGCTGACTGAGCCAGTGTTTTGATGAATGCAAAGGTATTTCAATGAATGTAGTTAAAACTAAAATTCCAGAAGTAATTATTTTTGAGCCAACAGTATTTGGCGATGAAAGAGGCTTTTTCTTTGAAAGTTTTAATCAAAAAGCTTTTTTTGAAGCCGCAAATTTGGACATTCATTTTGTGCAAGATAATCATTCAAAATCCGCTAAAAATGTACTGCGTGGGCTACATTACCAAATTGAGCAGGCACAAGGCAAGCTGGTGCGCGTTACGCATGGAGAAGTGTTTGATGTAGCGGTGGATCTGCGCATATCTTCTGCGACTTTTGGGCAATGGGAAGGTACGAGACTATCTGCTGAAAACAAGCGTCAAATGTGGATTCCAGCTGGTTTTGCGCATGGTTTTTTGGTGTTGTCTGATTTTGCCGAATTTTTGTATAAAACTACCGATTTTTATGCACCACAATTCGAGTGTTGCTTAAAATGGGATGACCCTACAATTGGCATAGAATGGCCTTTGCAAGGTACGCCGATATTATCAGCTAAAGATAGCCAAGGTTTGAGTTTGCAAGCAGCAAGCAAATTTGCATAAATGCATAAAAAAATTCTTCTGACAGGCGTGAGCGGACAGGTTGGGCATGCTTTAAAAACTAAGCTTTTACAGCATGAAGTCATTCCTTTGTCGCGCGAGCAGCTTGATTTAAGCAAAGTGCATGATATTCGACGTATCATTCGCGAAGTTAAGCCGAATTTAATCATCAATCCGGCCGCATATACGGCAGTAGATAAAGCTGAATCTGAGCCAGAGCTTGCTTTCGCCATTAACGCTACTGCTGTGCAGATATTGGCTGAGGAGGCTGCTAGACTTAATGCTGGCCTTATCCATTTTTCGACGGATTATGTGTATGATGGGGCAAAAAAGACGCCATATGTTGAGGACGATGAGGTTAATCCTGTCAGTCTGTATGGTAAGAGTAAATTGGCGGGAGAAGAGGCGATTCGCGCGGTTGGTTTGCCGCATTTAATTTTACGCACCAGTTGGATTTATGGCGCATATGGCAAAAATTTTCTAAAAACCATACTACGCTTGGCAGCTGAGCGCGATAGTTTACGTGTTGTGGCTGACCAATTTGGGGCGCCAACTAGTAATAAGAGTATTGCTGACGGCGTAGTGCAATTGGTGAATGCTTGGCAGCTGCAGCAGGATAATCAAACTGGTGTTTACCATTTTACCAATGCTGGAAGTACTTCTTGGCATAGTTTTAGTTGTGAAATTGTGAGTGTATATAATCGCTTAGCCAATGAACGTAATTGGCCAGTACTAAAAACGAAAGTGGGGAATATAACGGCTATTACAACGGTTGATTATCCCACGCCAGCAGCGCGCCCAGCAAATTCCAGGTTAGATAATACGAAACTTAAGAATACGTTTAACGTGGAATTACCAAGCTGGCAGTTGGGTTTACAACAGGTAATGCAAACTCTAACGTTATCAAGCTAAAGCATCCGCCCAGCTGTTGGGTGTTTCGTAGATTCTGACGCGTTCCAACTTCAGGTGATTTCCATAGCTATCTTTATATTGGTTTTTGAGGATTTTAAAAGCCTCAGCCGCCATATTTTCTGCAGTCGGCACACTAGGAAATATCACTGTTTTATGATTCGGAAGCGAGTTTAAAAAATCCAACACAGATTTATCATCTTTAAATACTAGAAACGCATGATCCCAAACATCGACAACACTTTCGCGCGCAATTTTTTTGACATCAGAAAAATCCATCACCATACCATTTTCTGAAGCCCCTTTTTGGCTAATAATATCGCCGATGAGCGTGATTTCTAGCGCGTAGCGATGACCATGCAGGTTGCGGCATTGGCTTTTGTGATTGGGGATGCGATGCCCAGCATCAAACTCTAAGCGAGTGGTAATTTGCATACACTATTATAACAGGCGCTTAGTGCTGTTTTGCCCATTTTACAAACTTGTCAAAAGGCATGGGTTTGGCGAAAAAATAACCTTGGCATTTGTGAATTTTCATTTTTTTAATCAATGCCAGACAGTCTTTATTTTCCACACCCTCAGCTAACACTTCTTTACCTAAACTGTGCGCTAACGCCGCGATAGATTTTACAATTTCGAAATCATCTTTTGAATGTGTGATATCGCGTACAAATGATTGATCAATTTTAATTAAATCTATCGGCATATTGCGTAATCTTGAAAGTGATGAAAAACCAGTACCAAAATCGTCCAAGGCAAGTTTAAAGCCACTTTGAGCCAATTCATTAATAATAGAGTCAGTGGTTTCATTGTGCTCAAGTATGCCATTTTCAGTGATTTCTAAAACAATATTTTTCGGGCTTACTTTCCATAAGGCGAGTGCCTGCAATAATAAGTGCGGCAATTCAGTATCGTACAAATCCTCTGCGCGCAAATTAATGGTGAGATATACGTCTAATTGGTGCTCATACATAAGCTCGGCTGAGTAGCGGCAGGCGGAATTGATTAGCCAGCGTGTAAATAGTTTACCTTTACCTACTTTGTTTAAAATTTCAACGGTTAAGTTGGGATAAACACTATAGTCAGCTTTTTCTGACCAACGAAGTAATAGCTCCGCACCTGCGCAAGTTAAATCTTTTAGGTTGACGAGCGGTTGAAAGAACAAAGTTAAGCTGTCACTTGCAAAAGCCTCTATTACTTTATTCTCTAAATTATTCTGTACCGAAAGCAGTTCTTTTAATATTTCAGAATATACAACCACATGTTGTTGTTTGAAGACTGCGCTTTCTAACGCCAGCCTAGCGTGATCATACAAGTCGTGTGCTTTTCCGGCAGATTTTTTTTGCAGTGCACAGCCAATAAAAGGGGTCACTAAGACCGATTGATTGCCTACAAATATCATCTGCTCGAAGGCTCGTTGTAATTTGGCGGCAAGTAAATTTGTTTGAATATCACTCGCTAAATTAGGTAATAGAATATCAAATTGCAGGTTGTCGCCATAATATAGTTGATGTTCAAGTGAAATATTCTGATGCAATATCGCAGTGATTTTTTTACTTAAGCCCATCGAAATTGTGTGTGAAAAGATGGGGTTATTTTTTGATAATTGAAATTGCATAGAAAACAGGCCAATTAATTGCTTGTCATCTGCATTTCTAATAGCTTTTTCCAAGGCAGTTGAAATTTGGCTTGAATTGGGTAGCTGCGTATTGGCATTAAAGTTTTGCACATAATTAAGTTGTAATTGTTGGTATTGTTGGACAGTTTCTGCTACCAAATCAAACAGAAAACAATGCAGTTTGGATGAGTTTGAAATGCCAAATGTTGATAATTCAAAACATTTAAGAAGGTTAAATATGCTTTGCGTGCCTGCGTCTTCTTGAATTGCATTAAGCCATAAAAAAACAAGATGATTAATATCGTTTGTGAAGGTTTTTAAATTTTGGCTAGGCTGCCAATTTTTTAGTTCGGAGCATAGCGGCAATAAAAAAGTGTTGCCTGTTTCATGTTCAGATACTTCTGCTTGTGCTAAGGCATTTAGGTTGATTTTTAAGTTTGAATATACGGTTTGCGGTTTAAGTTGATATGAGAGTAGTTTTTTTAAGATAGCTTGTTCAGAATAAGCTATCTCAACTTCCTTTGTTCCCTCGTGCTCAAGTTCTATCGTGGATGATCCATCTTTATTCATATATTTAAAACTATCTATACGTAAAAATCATTTGGGTTAAGGCCATAACTATCTGGCGCTAAGCTATTTATAATTTTATAGGTTTCGCCTGCTGGCGTAGGCGGGCTATTAAGCAAGTTTAATATAACAGGCGACGTATAGCGCACCTTATCTGGATCAAGCAATAACAATAGACGGGGTAATAGTCTTCTTACCTGATTTTGTTGAATCACCACGCCTACTTCGCCAGTGTTTAGTTCTACAAGTGAGCTAACAGGATACATGCCCATAAATTGCACTAGCTGATCTATGAGCTCACTACTAAATTGTTTGCCACTTAAGCTGTGAATTTCATCAAGTGCCTGTTGATGAAAAACACCTTTGGCATAAGCTTTATGGCTGGTGAGTGCACAATAAGTATCAATTAAACCAGCTATTTGCGAGGGTAGACCAATCTGGTTGCCACGCAATTGGTAAGGGTATCCACTACCATCGACTCTTTCATGGTGTTGAGCCACCAAAAAAATAACGGTGTTAGGGATACTTGGTGTGGTTTCTAAGATTTTTAGGCTTTCAATCACATGTTTTTTAGCGTATTCGTATTCTTCGCGTGTTAGTTTGCCTTCCTTAAGCAAAATGTCTGAAGATAGTTTTACTTTACCAATATCTTGTAATAGGCCAGCTAGGCCTATTTCTTTAATCAGCTTTTTAGAAAGGGCTAAAAAATTACCAAAGGCCATTAGGGTAATGGAAACATTTAAAGCGTGGTTGTAGGCATAGTCGTCTGTTTGCTTTAGTTTGGCCAGCCATAGCAGGGCATCGGGTGCACGACCAATACTTTCTACCATACTATCTAAAATTTCACTTACAGCCGTCAAATCTAAATCATGCGCATTGGCAACAGAATCAAATATTTCTCGCGTAGCTATTTGGGATTGTTCGTAAACGGGGTAAATTGCCGCAATTTCTTTTTCAACAGGCGGCTCTTCCTCATAAATTGTGACTACATAATGCTCGCCTTCATTTTCACTTTTAGATTTTTTGTCCTCAGAAATAGCATCAACATTTGATTTAAGTTTGTTGCGCCTAAATAAACCACCAATAAACCCACCAACATCCTCTGCGAGCTGTTTGACCATTGGTTGATGGTGAACGCTTGTTTCAGATTGGTAGGGGAGGGTTTCTTGCACTGCGCTATCTGCACCATACTTGACGTTGTACATGGTGCCATCTTTGCTATTGCGTTCGATATTTTGTGGTGCTTGATAACTTTTTAAATCACGTAAAATATCAATGAATGAAGTTTTTTCAGTAAACTTAGGTTTTTCAGAAGTACTAGCTTGATTACTAGTTTTCTTACTAGCTTTAGTATCAGAATATATTATGCCGGGATCTCTTACGCGAACAACTGCGCCTTCGCGTTTAACCGCGACATTTAATTTGGCTGGCGCTACAAACTGGCTGCCTGTGGACTTAGTGCGATCTACATAAACGAATTTACATAGCGATACGATGGTATCAATGTCTTCTTGGTTTTCTAGCAAAAAACCTTGCAACATAAAGGGCGTGCCATTCCACGGCCTATCTAGCTCGGTAATATACATGCCAGGAGTAAGCCTTTCAGCTTCTATTTTTTCTTTTTTTATATCATCCATGAATTAAAAAATCTTAAAAATAATTTGTAAAATTATTGGACGCGCTCTACTCTAGTGTTGGAGAATGATACCCCACAAAACCATTAGTATAAGTAGTTTTTGTAATATTTTAGCTAATCATCTGTTCTTGTGCCAAGCTTTGATAAAAACCTAATCTAACAGTAGATATTTTGCCATAATTTGCAGCATTAATCACCGCGCAATCTGGCTCATGCAAATGTTTGCAGTTGTTAAAACGGCATTTGCCTAAGTATGGCCTAAATTCTTTAAAAGCCAACTCAAGCTCTTCATTCGTCAGGTGATGCAAACCAAACTCTTGCAAGCCGGGGGAATCGATCAAGCTGCTGGTTTCGTCTAAGTGATACAAATGTGCGGCAGTAGTGGTGTGTTTTCCGCTATCTAGCGCAGCGCTCATGGTTTGCGTACGGACCTGCTGGCCTGGCAGCAAGGCATTGATGATAGTCGATTTACCCATGCCGGATTGGCCGACTAACACACTTTGATGATTAACCAAATAGGGTCGAAGTGCAGAAATATCTTGCTTTGCAGATAAATGCAGAACTTGGTAACCTAAATCTTGGTATAACTTTAGTTTATTTTTAGCAGCATCTGCATCGGCCAAATCGCATTTATTTAGCACAATCAGTGGCTTGATTTGTGCGGCTTCTGCGGACACCAAGCAGCGATTGAGCAAAGCCTCATAAAAGCTGGGTTGTGTCGCCAATACAATGACTATTTGCGTGACATTTGCAGCGAGAATTTTACTTTTGAATGCGCTATTACGATAGAGCAATGATTTACGCGGCTCACTTGATTCTACAACGCCTTCTGAGGTGTCGGTGAGTTTGATGGTGACGATATCACCACAGGCTAAATCGGTTTTTTTACTACGTGTGACGCAACTAATGCGTGATTTATTGGGCAGCTCAACTTCGTAACGCCTGCCATAGGCGGCAACAACCAAGCCGCTCTGCATCATTTATTTTTCAAATTTATAATACGCTTGGTTGAGGTATGCCGCCACGTTGAGCTCTTCATCTTCAAACCATTTTAAGCCAATATTGGTATTGCAGGCACGTACTTGCGTCACTAATCCTTTGCTGGTTTTAACTTTGGCGTATTCGCGCATGTAAATGCCCGAACCATTGCCGCCAAAGCTTGAGGCATGGCAACTGATGCAATTTTTTTCGTGTAATGCCTTGCCAGCAGCTACGTCTGCCTTGGCGAATAGCTCGTTGGCGCTAGCATTCAAGCTCAACAAACAAAATAATATAAATACAATTCTCATTTAATTTGCAGTATACGCTGCTAATTTAGAAATGCGAATGCTGGCGGGCGGGTGCGAATCGTAAAATGCCGAGTGCAGCGGGTCTGGTGTGAGCGTAGAAGCATTATCGCGGTAAAGCTTCACTAGTGCTTCCACCAAGTGTTTTGGATCGGCATGCTTAGCAGCGTAGTCATCGGCTTCAAACTCGTTTTTGCGTGAATAACCTGCCATAATCGGGCGCAACAAAAATAAAAACACCGGTGACACCAGCAAAAATAAAATCAAAGCCATGTGATTGCTAGGCGCGGTTACACCTAATCCATTGTAAAACCAAGTCTGATTCATCAGCCAGCCTAGCAAAGCCAACCCTAAAAAGCTCACAAAAAACATCAGCGCGATACGTTTAATCACATGATGATGTTTGAAGTGACCTAGTTCATGCGCGAGTACAGCTTCAATTTCCTCACCGTTTAATTGGCTGAGCAAAGTATCAAAAAACACCACACGTTTACTACTGCCAAAGCCAGTAAAATAGGCGTTGCCGTGGCTGCTACGTGCGGAGCCATCCATCACATACAAGCCCTGTGATTTAAATCCGCATTTAGTTAAAAGCGCTTCAATCCGCGATTTCAGGTTTTCATCAGCAAGTGGTGTAAATTTGTTGAATAAAGGTGCGATAAAAGTAGGATAAACCGCCAGCATGACGATGTTAAACAAGCTCCAAATCACCCATAAATAAAACCACCAATAAGCCCCAGCGTCTTGCATAAGCCACAGTGCAGCAAACAGAATCGGTGCACCTAGCGCCAAACCGACTAAGCTGTGTTTGATTAAGTCAGTAAAAAACATGTGTGGCGTCATTTTGTTAAAGCCAAATTTTTCGTCGATAGTAAATGTTTTGTAATACTCAAAAGGCAAATCAATCAAGGCGCTAGCTAGCAGGGCGCTACAAATTACCAATGCGCCGCGAAATATTTCGTGGTTTGGCAGTATATTTTGCCAAATATTGTCTATCCATTGTAAACCGCCGCCTAGCGTGAAGGCCAATAGCAGCAAAACTTGTACGACGACTTCCGCTAATGCAAGTTTGGTTTTTGCGGCAGAATAATCGGCGGCTTTTTGGTGTGCTTCCAGCGAAATATTCTCAGAAAAAGCGACTGGAACTTGCCCGCGATGTGCTTGTACATAGCCGATATGGCGCGCGCCCAACCAAAGCCGTGTGAGTGTGGTTGCAATTAATAAAACAATAAAAATAAGTGTAAGTATGGATGCCATGACATTTCTAAATTAAGTTAAACTAACGCTATTCTGAGGCATTTGCAGCGTGTTGGTTCACTGCTATTGCTATTATTCGCAATTTTAATGGAAATCATGATGGAAGCTGCTAGTAATAATTTAAACAACGACAATTTAATCTGGTTAGATATGGAAATGAGTGGCTTGCTGCCAGATTCTGATCGTATTTTAGAGCTAGCGGTGGTGGTGACAGATGCCGAATTAAGTGTGCTGGGCGAATCGCCTGTGCTGGTGATTCATCAATCAGACAGCGTATTAGATGGCATGGATGCTTGGAACAAGGGGACGCATGGCCGCAGTGGGTTGATTGACAAAGTTAAAGCTTCAACCTTGGATGAAGCCGTAGCCACCGAGCAAATGATTACTTATTTGAAGCAGTTTGTTTCTGCAGGAAAATCACCTATGTGTGGCAATTCTATTTGCCAAGATAGACGCTTTATGGCGCGTTATATGCCTGATTTAGAAGCTTATTTTCATTATCGCAATTTGGATGTTAGCGTGTTCAAAGAACTCGCACGGCGTTGGAAACCGGAGATTTATTCAGGTTTTAAGAAAGCCAGCAAGCACGAAGCCTTGGCGGATATTTATGAATCGATTGATGAACTTAAATATTACCGCGAGCATTTTATTGTGAAATAAGCAGTAGAGCTTTGTAAATTAATTTGTTTGAGTTGAAATGCGAGGCGGACGGAACGCAGAAGCCGACATAGTACGTGGTTGTACATTGAGACTATGAGTACTGCCCAACGATGCAATTAGCTCAAACAATTAATTTAGGATAAAAAAAGAGGCGCAACATCTTTAATGTGTTACGCCCCTAGGGAGGAGGAGTAAGCTTTGGAGAGCTCAATTATATTAAGCATCAACCGTGCCAACTCCATATTTAATTGTTTGAGAGGGTTTTTTCATACAGCGCTAAGTAGTTAATCGCGCTGGAATCCCAGCTAATATTGCGTTGCATGCCATTTTTTTGAATTTGGTGCCAGATTTTCTTATCTTTCCAAACATTAATTGCACGCTCAATTGTGACCAAAAGTGACGCGCTATTGACATTTTTTACTACAAAACCGGTCGCAGTGTTGTTTTTAAGTGATAATTCATTGATGTCGCGCACTGAATCCGCCAATCCACCCGTAAGCGAAACGATGGGCGGCGTGCCGTAAGCCAGACCATATAGCTGGTTTAAGCCACACGGTTCGAAGCGAGAAGGCATCACGAACATATCGCAACCCGCCATAATGTTGTGAGATAAATGCTCGTGGTAACCGGTATTCATGCTCACCTGCGCCGGATAATGTTCTGCGAGTGTATTAAAGCTTGCTTCCAGCGCTTTATCTCCACTACCAAGTATGGCAAACTGGCAGCCTTGCTGAATGAGTTTTGGCATAATTTCGGGCATTAAATCCAGACCTTTTTGATAAGTAAGGCGGCTCACTATGCCCAACAATGGTGCAGCTGCATCAATTTGTAACCCCAAATGTTGTTGTAACGCGTGCTTAACCGCTTTTTTACCCGCGATGCGACTATTGCTATAGTTTTTGATTAAATGCATATCTGTGGCAGGATTCCATTCCTGCGTATCAATGCCATTCAAAATGCCAGTTAAATCGCCACTACGTGCTTTCAGCAAGCCTTGCATGCCAAATCCGAATTTTTCGGTTTGAATCTCTTGCGCATAAGTTGGGCTCACCGTACATAATTTATCCGCATAAAAAATGCCTGCCTTTAAAAACGAGAGCTGACCATAATACTCAAAGCCGTCGATTTGATATTGCGCAACTGGCAGCGCTAGTTTACTTATCCAACTCGTGTCAAAACAGCCCTGAAAAGCTAAATTATGGATGCTGAGAATGGATTTTGTAGTCGATTTATCTACCAGCTTCATATAGGCGGGCGCTAGGCCGGTTTGCCAATCGTTACATTGAATCAAATCTGGCTGCCAATTTTTTAATGGGCTATTTTTGCTGCACAACAAGCTGGCCAGGCGTGAGAGCACCGCAAACCGCAGTGCGTTATCTGGCCAATCCATGCCATTTCCATCGCTATAAGGGCCGCCTGTGCGCTCGTACAACGCTGTGTTTTGTATAGCAATCACATCCAAACTGCTATCGGGCATTTTGCCCGCGATTAAAGTACAGTTTTGGCCTAGAACTTCGATATTGGCAAAGGTTTGCGGCGATTTTAATTTGGCCAAAACTGCGCTATAGCCCGGGATTAATATTTTTATATCACCCTTGAATTGTTTTAATTGGCTGAGTGCTTTAGGTAGAGCGCCGCTTACGTCGGCAAGGCCGCCAGTTTTAATCAGTGGGTGGGCTTCAGAGGTAGCAAATAAAACGCGCAAATTATTCTCACAAGTCATTCAATGGTATATTTGCATTATAGTTTGTTTTTTCATTTGAGAGGCAATATGGCAGCAGGACAATGGCTTGCAGTAGGCGGGGGCGCTGCTTTAGGCGCATGGGCGCGTTGGGGGCTTGGCTCGATGCTTAATGCGACATTGCCGACATTGCCGTTGGGTACGCTGGCGGCAAACCTAGTAGGTGGATATCTGATGGGCCTGGCCATGGGTATATTTGCGCTAACCTCTTCATTTCCTCCGGAGGTTCGACTTTTTGTTACTACTGGCTTTCTCGGGGGGTTGACTACTTTTTCTACTTTCTCTGCTGAAGGCGTGACTTTGCTTGCCCGTGGACAATATAGCTGGGCGATAACACATATATTGATGCATGTGTTAGGTTCGCTGGCCATGACTGGCATGGGCATACTAACTATACAGTTGATACGAGGATAATGAGATGCAAGGAATTTACCTGAAATTATTTGTACCGGAAGCGTTACGCCATCATGGTGATTTGCTCTACGAATGGATTTTGAAGCAAGCAGAATTAATCGGAATTCCTGGGGGCTCAGCTGTTCGTGCCATGGCGGGGTTTGGCCGTCATGGGCATTTACATGAGCAACATTTTTTTGAGCTGGCGGGAGAGCTGCCTGTCATTCTTGAGTTTTTTGCGACTGATGAGGCCATTAATCAGTTATTGGCACTGCTAGAGACGGAGAACAATTCGTTGTTTTATATTAAATTTCACGCCGAAGCAGGGCAGACCAAACAGCCGAAGTAGGACGGGTTAGCAATACGCTATTGCTGACCCCTTTAATTGTTATTAATTCGATAAATCAACTTTACAACACTGCACTTTGTCACATGGAAGAAACGCTTCACCTGCTCGCAAGTCGAGTACCCCAGCCCAAGCAAGTGCCCTTGATGGATTCATTTGCGTATCGTTATGCTGAGAAATCTCTCCATCAAGCGCTAGTTCAAAAACTGGCCAGATTAATTTCAGGTCTTCATTCTGCCAGACTACTAATGGAGCACGGCTTTGTGCAAGAGCAAGCTTCATTGCAACGCATGCTTGATGAAATTGAAGAAGACATTACGTTTTTAAGCTTCTCTGTAATTTTTAATGACTTCACTCCGTTACACCAAGAATATCTGGACGCATTTTATGAGGAGGAGTTTGATGGTAAGACGGTCATAGATTCAACACAACGTCGGCCAATGATTCCCCGCAAGAAAATTCGTGCCTATATTGCACGCGTTGGAAAATCTGGGCCTGATCCAAGCAGCTTAGCCAAGGCTACTAGGACAATCAGTAAAACATATTCAGGATATGTACATGCAGCCTCACCACAAATTATGGATATATACGGTGGGAATCCGCCTAGATTCCACGTCCGTGGTGTGCAAGGAACTATGCGTCACGATGAGCATAGAAAAGATATATGGAATTATTTCTATCGAGGCATTATCGCTTTTGCCTTTTGCACTAAAGCATTTGGGGACGATCAGCTCTTTGAGAAAATCCAGGCATTCACAAGAGATTTCGAAAAACAATCTGGAGAAAGTTCCAATGATTAATGGAGCCTACCCGCGTAGGGCGCAATGGCTATGCATATTATGCTGAAGGCACAAAAAAGCCCGAACTAATCGGGCTTTTTTATTGCTGCAAAGACTGTTGTTTCTGTAACTATTTCTGCGTTTCTACCATCACCAATGGTACATCATCTTTTTTAGATTCTGCATCTTTTTTCCAGTTAGGTGCTTTACGCGGCGCTTTTGGTTTCGCTGGTTCAGCGGCTACTGGCGCAGGTTTGACATCGCCTTTGGTTTCCACGAGTTGCAAGCCACTTGCTGCCAAATCAACCGGTTTTGCAGGTTTTAGTTTACGTGCAGCAGCAGGTTTTTTCTCCGCTTTAGTTTTTGGTGCTATTTCTGGCGCGCTTGTTGTTTCCGCCACTGGTTCTACTATTTTCGCAGATTTTTTAGCCTTGCCAGGTGCTTTTACATGTTTTTCAGCAACAGGCTCAGAAGCCAATGCTGGTGCGATACTTGGTGTAGGTTCGTTTGGAACAAATGTAGGCGCCGAAACGTTTGCATCACGATTCTGGTCGCGGTTCTTGTTGCGATTGCGACCACCGCGACGGCTGCGACCACCACGTTCTTGACGCGGCTGTTGATTAGCATCAGCCATTGTATTTTCTACAGGGGCAGTGATAGCAGCAGTTTCAACATTCTCTACACGATTTTCAATAGGACGTTCCGGCCGTGGTGTGCGAGGCTGCTGATTGGCTTGTTGAGGACGTTGTCCCTGCTGTGGTCTATCGCCACGCTCTTGATTTCTGTCGCGATTGTTGCGGTTACGGTTGCGTCCACCGCGGTTACGGTCACGATTGTTGTCGCGCGCATTATCACGTGCTTCACGCGTAGCTCTGTCTTCCGCTTTTTCTTCAACCTTCACTTCGCCTTCGCCGCCCAACCACTTTTTAATGCGGCCTAAAAATGAGGTTTTAGCAGCAGGTCGCGATGTTTTTCCAGCGGGTCTGTCTTCCACAATCGGTGCGGCAGTCGTTGGCGTAATACCTTTTACCAAGGCTTCTGGTGCACTCGGTTTAACTTCTTCATTTAGGCTGCGCACGTAAGCGGTTTCGGCAGGCAATTCCACCATTTTATAACTGGCTTGAGAGGTTTCTTCCGTTACATCATCCTGCTTAATACGATTGATGCTGTAATTAGGCGTTTCCATATGAATGTTTGGAATCAGTATCACTTCCACCCCCATGCGCTGCTCAATTTTATGAATATCGGCGCGTTTTTCATTCAGCAAGAAGGTCGCGGCTTCAACAGGCAATTGCACTTGAATAATCGCGCTGTTGTCTTTCATCGCTTCTTCTTGCGTGATGCGCAAAATGTGCAGCGCTGTGGATTCGATACCACGAATATGACCGGTGCCACTGCAACGTGGGCAAGCGGCGTGATTGGTCTCACCCAAGCTTGGGCGCAAGCGCTGGCGCGAGAGTTCGAGCAAACCAAAGCGTGAAATTTTACCGGTTTGTACGCGCGCACGATCGGCATGTAGCGCATCGCGCAGGGCATTTTCTATATCACGCTGATTACGCGGATTTTCCATATCGATAAAATCGATCACCACCAAGCCGCCCAAATCACGTAAGCGCAATTGGCGCGCCACTTCTTCAGCCGCTTCTAGGTTGGTGTTGAAGGCAGTTTGCTCAATGTCACTACCTTTGATTGAGCGACCAGAGTTGACGTCAATCGAAACTAAAGCCTCAGTATGGTCGATGACTATGGCGCCGCCAGAAGGCAAGCGTACCTCGCGTGAAAAAGCCGATTCGATTTGATGCTCGATTTGAAAGCGAGAAAATAGTGGCACTTCATCTTGATACAGTTTCACGCGTGACACATTGCCAGGCATGACGTGGTTCATAAACTGTACTGCTTGCTCATATACATCAGGTGTATCGATTAAGATTTCGTTGATGTCGGCGCTAAAATAATCGCGAATTGCTCGAATAACCAGGCTGCCTTCTTGGTAAATTAAAAAGGCACCCGTTTGAATATGCGAAGCTTCTTCAACCGCTGTCCAAAGTTGCGTCAGGTAGTTTAAATCCCACTGTAACTCTTCGGCATTGCGGCCTATGCCAGCGGTGCGGGCGATAATGCTCATGCCTTTTGGTACGTCAAGTTCTGCCAATACATCGCGTAATTCATTACGATCTTCACCTTCGATGCGGCGCGAAACGCCACCACCACGCGGGTTGTTAGGCATTAATACTAAATAGCGGCCGGCCAGCGAGATGTAAGTAGTAAGCGCAGCGCCTTTGTTGCCGCGCTCGTCTTTATCCACTTGCACGATGAGTTCTTGACCTTCTTTAATCACGTCTTGAATACGTGCGCGGCCAGCATCAGCTTTCTTAGAAAAGTAACTGTGTGAGATTTCTTTGAATGGCAAAAAGCCATGACGTTCGGTGCCGTAATCGACAAATGCAGCTTCTAGTGAGGGTTCTACGCGGGTAATAACACCCTTGTAAATGTTGCTTTTACGCTGCTCTTTGCCAGCGTGTTCAATATCCAAATCGATCAGTTTTTGCCCATCGACAATCGCAACGCGAAGTTCTTCTGACTGTGTGGCATTAAATAACATGCGTTTCATTGTGTGCTCCCACGCTCTGGCGGGCAGACTTTTTGACAGTGTACTAAAGCCCTGAAGGATGGCACATTTGGAAGATTTTTAATTAAAAAATCTATAAATAGCCTATAAGCATAGCGTTTAAGCTCGCACTAAATAAATAGCACGGCAATGTGTAGCAGTTAAATTTCTTGCAAGGCGCGTGTTTAAAGGCCTGTATTGCATAGTGCAAGGTTTGATGCACTATGCAGCATGATTTAAATGTGTTGCTACAATCATCAACTTACGCCAACAAGTGGCATAAATCCGTTAAAATTCTATCTTCAGTAACTTTAGTCGCACTTATGTTTTATTTTGTCTGCGGCAACTAGAGCGCAATTCTTTTATCGCTACTTTAAAATATGGCGAGCGTTATTAGCCAAAATATTGTGTAACCAACTTATACAGTGTAACCAAAATTTTTGGTCATGTTTTTTGTGTCGAATTGCTTTTAGCAATTAAATTCAACAACACAGAGAAGTATAGGCGTATTCACACTTTTAAGCAAAGTTATGTTAAGCAAAATTTATGATGCAATATAATACAATAGGCGCACATGCAGCGGCTAACTTGACTATAGACGAAGCGAGTGAAGGTCAGCGCATCGATAATTTTCTTGCTAAAACGCTTAAAGGCGTACCAAAAAGCCATATTTACCGCATTTTGCGTAGTGGCGAGGTGCGTGTGAATAAAGGCCGCATTGATGCCTCTTATAAACTGAATATAGGTGATACAGTGCGTGTGCCGCCAATACGTGTTGCTGCCAGCAAAAAAGAAATTACAAGCGCACCAGCGACTTCACAATTAGAAAAGCACATTATTTTTGAGGATGAAGTTTTGTTGGTCATTGATAAACCCGCTGGTTTTGCCGTGCATGGCGGTAGCGGCGTGAGCAGGGGAGTGATAGAACAACTCAGAATGGAGCGCCCGAAAGCCAAATTTTTAGAGCTTGTGCATCGGCTGGACCGCGAAACCTCCGGCGTGCTGATGCTGGCTAAAAAACGCTCAGCATTAGTGGCTTTGCATGAGGCAATTCGTAACAATCAAACCGATAAACGTTATGTCATGCTGGTTGCAGGCGAGTGGATTGAAAAAAAGAAACGCGTGACTTTAGATTTACAGAAATACGTGTTGCCCAGTGGCGAGCGGCGCGTCAATGTCGTGGTAGACAAATCAAAAGATAAATACGACGAGGCGCAACATTCTGAAACCATTTTCTATTTAAAACAGAATTTTGCCGGGTTTAGTTTATTGGAAGCGCAACTTATTACAGGCCGTACGCATCAATTAAGGGTGCAATTGGCACATTTGGGCTTTCCCATTGTCGGAGACGATAAGTATGGCGATTTTACGCTCAACAAATCTTTGGTAAAAAAAGGATTAAAGCGCATGTTTTTACATTCGGCTGAAACGAATTTGCGGCATCCGATCTCAAACGTACAACTCAAGTTAATTGCGCTTTTGCCTCCGGAGTTACAAAAATTTACTGAAAAATTAACATTAGTGAAGTTAGAAACAAAATAATGGAAAAGAAGTTTGATTTAATCGTGTGGGATTGGGATGGCACGCTGGCCGATTCCACTGGCATGATTACCAACGCAATCGTGCAAGCAGCAGAACAGGTGGGCTTGCCTGCGCTAGACCCAAAGGCGGCAAGCAATATTATCGGGCTTGGTTTGCGCGAGTCTATCCATGCGCTATATGGCGATTTGCCTACCGATAAAGCGCAAGCTTTGGCTTTGCAATATACAGCCAATTATTACGCGGGTGAGCAGGCTATTCCGTTGTTTGCGGGTGCAAAAGACACCATTATCGAACTGAATAGGCGCGGCTTTAAGCTGGCCGTGGCAACGGGTAAGGGCAGGCGCGGGCTTAATTTGGCGTTGCAGCATTGTGGTTTGGGCAATTTTTTTCACACCACGCGTACCATTGATGAATGTTTTTCTAAACCGCATCCGCAAATGCTGGATGAAATTATGGACACGTGTGTAGCAACGCCAGAGCGCACATTGATGATAGGTGATACCAGTTACGATTTGCAAATGGCGCAAAATGCCAGTGTGCAAGCGGTGGCGGTGACGTTTGGCGCACAATCGCACGACAAATTATCAGCGTATAATAGCATCGAAATGTTCCATCAATTTAAAGACTTAAGCGCGTGGTTATTGGCACATGCTTAGCAATACTATTGTGTTGGACGCGCGCGATTTGCACGAAAAATCTCTGGGTTTGCGCTTTGCACTGCCAGCGTTAGGCGAATTCGCCACCGGTTTTGTGGTGCGCTATCACGGCAAGGCGCATGCTTACATCAATCAATGCGCGCATGTGCCGGTTGAATTGGATTGGAATCAGGGCGAATTTTTTACGGTGAGTAAAGATTACTTGATTTGTGCCACACATGGCGCACACTATCAGCCTGATACTGGCCACTGCATCATGGGGCCATGCAAAGGAAAAAGCTTGCAAGCACTGCCAGTAACAGAGCAAAATCACCAAATCACGATACATATTGACCAACTGCATAAATTACACCATAAAATTAAATAGGGAAACTTAAATGGCAGAACAAGCTAATCCACAAGACAACAG
This sequence comes from Methylotenera sp., assembly GCA_017880905.1. Lineage (GTDB taxonomy): Bacteria > Pseudomonadota > Gammaproteobacteria > Burkholderiales > Methylophilaceae > Methylotenera_A. The sequence goes on along the minus strand of JADGRO010000012.1, from coordinate 46,141 downwards.
CAATTGGCAACAGCAAACTATCGAAAAGCTGGCGCTTTCTGGCTTAAAAGAGCAGAAGGCAGCACGTCGCTGGAGTATATTTTTTAAATCTCTCACTTTTATCTATCTTTTTATACTATTGGTTCTGGCCTTAAGTTGGTTTGGTGCTAAAAACGTTACCACCCCGCACACGGCTTTAATCGATATCAATGGCGTGATTGAGGCGGGTGGTGAAGTAAATGCTGACTCTGTTATCAGTAGTTTGCAAGATGCTTATGGTAACTCTGGAACCAAGGGCATTATTCTGCGCTTTAACACGCCTGGTGGCAGCCCGGTGCAGGCGGGTATTATCAATGACGAAATCATGCGCCAAAAGAAATTACACCCTAAAATTCCCGTGTATGGTGTGGTGGAGGATATATGCGCGTCGGGTGGTTATTACATTGCCGTTGCGACTGATAAAATCTATGTGGATAAAGCCAGTATTGTCGGCTCAATCGGCGTGCTGATGGATGGCTACGGCTTTACCGAAGTGATGAAAAAAGTCGGTGTAGAGCGTCGTTTAATGACGGCTGGCGAAAATAAAGGCATGCTAGACCCATTTTCACCTGTCAACCCAAAACAGCAAGCATTTGCGCAAAGCATGTTGAACGAAGTGCACGAGCAATTTAAAAACGTGGTAAGACTAGGCCGCGGTAGCAGACTAAAAGAAACACCGGAAATATTCAGCGGCTTGTTTTGGAGTGGTGATCAAAGTATTAAGCTCGGCCTTGCCGATGCGCTTGGCAGCGCCGACTATGTTGCGCGAGAAGTGATAAAGCAAGAAGACATTGTTGACTACACTAACAAAGAAACGGTGGTGGACCGTTTCGCCAAGAAGTTAGGTGCGAGTATGGCGAAATCGATTGGGCTCGATGCAATGACAAAAGGCTTGCAGTTGAGATAGCTCTCAGAATCAGGTGGTTTTGATTGCCTTTGTTGCCCAACTATGTATTTTTTTGGCAAAGGCTAGGTCTGTAAGAGTTCGCTTGCTCTCGTCGTTCTCGGATGTCTTGGGAAATTCTACTGGTTCTTCAATATTCAGGTTGAGATGAGCAAATTCTCGCGCAGCTTTGTATGGGTCGCCATTAGACCGGGTAGCGCAAATCACGACTTTGCATTTTTCTTGGGAAAAAAAGGAAAGTGCTCGCTTTACTTCTTTCTTGTTGCCCCCACGAGTTGAGATATAAACTGTTGATGTCCCAACTTGAATCGCCGCAGCAACTTCACGATTTGTTAGATATAAGTACTTGACGCTTGTTGGTACTAGCTTTTTAAGAATTGAATTAAGTACACGTTCAAATGCTGTTTTAACTGCTGTGCTCTTTCCAACATTACCAGTCCCTTTAACGATTAGCATCTGTTTTTTCACGAAATTTCCTTAGTTAGCTAAGAAGGGTGAGAACAAGTTACCCAGCCTACAAGCCTTTACTTTCTCAATAAAAGTACGAAACATATGTGCTCTGCAACCTAATATCTATGCGGCTCTTAGGACATGTATTTATCGAATTATCGCAACTGCTTGGTGTGATTAATCAAGCCATTCGTCGAGCTGTCATAGTTGCTCACCACCTCGTCGCTGGTGAGTTGCGGCAAGATTTGCTGGGCGATTTGTTTGCCATATTCCACACCCCATTGGTCGAAGCTGTTGATATCCCACATCATGCCTTGCACGAATATTTTGTGCTCGTACAGCGCAATCAATTTACCTAAAGTATTCGGCGTGAGTTTGTCGAACAAAATAGAGGTGGTAGGACGGTTGCCTTCAAAGGTTTTATGCGGCAGCAAATTTTCCAGTGCTTTGCCAGTTAAGCCTTGTTTTTCAAGCTCTGCATGCGCTTCTTGCTTGGTTTTCCCTAACATTAAAGACTGAGTCTGTGCCAAGAAATTGGCCAGCAAAATCTTGTGATGCGCATAACCGTGTTTGCCGATGGCGTAATGGCTATGCACGGGCATTAAAAAGTCAGCCGGCACGATTTGCGTGCCTTGGTGAATGAGCTGGTAAAACGCATGCTGCCCATTGGTGCCAGCCTCGCCCCAAATCACCGGGCCGGTTTTGTATTGCACGCGCTTACCATCGCGGCAAATAAATTTACCGTTACTTTCCATGTCCGCCTGTTGCATATAGGCCGGAAAACGTGCCATTCCTTGGTCATAGGGTAGTATTGCATTGGTATCGACATGAAAGAAATTGTTATACCAAATGCCGATTAAAGCCATAATCACCGGCATATTTTTCTCAAGAGGTGCGGTTTTAAAATGCATATCCATTTCATGCCCGCCGCTAAGCATGTCTTCAAAATTATCCATACCCACGTACAAGGCAATAGATAATCCGATGGCAGACCATAATGAATAGCGGCCGCCGACCCAATCCCAAAACGCGAACATGTTAGCAGTATCGATGCCGAAATCAGCTACAGCTTTGGCGTTGGTAGAAAGCGCCACAAAATGCTTGGCTACGTGTGCATCATTTTTGGCGGATTCTAAAAACCATGTACGTGAAGAGAGCGCATTGGTCATGGTTTCTTGTGTGGTAAAGGTTTTGGAAGCCACGATAAATAGTGTGGTTTCAGGCTTGCATTTCTCCAGCGCAAGCATCAAATGCGCGCCATCGATATTTGACACGAAGTGAATGTTTAGACCGGGGCTAGCGTAGGGTTTAAGTGCGCCACAGGCCATTACAGGACCTAAATCTGAGCCGCCAATACCAATATTCACAATGTCGATAATGCGTTTACCAGAATAACCTTTCCAATCGCCGCTACGCACTTTGGTTGTGAACGCGCGCATTTGCTTGAGCACGGCGTTGACTTCCGGCATGACATCTTTGCCATCTACGTAAACCGGTGTATTGGCGCGGTTACGCAGTGCGGTGTGTAACACGGCGCGATTTTCGGTAATGTTGATTTTTTCACCCGCAAACATCTTGTCGCGCCAGCTTTCGATATTGGCTTCGCGCGCCATCTGGAACAACAACGGTAGGGTTTCATCGGTAATGCGATGTTTGGAGTAATCTAAAAGTAAATCTTTAAATTTCAGGCTGTATTTATCAAAGCGTTTTGGGTCATTGGCAAACAAATCGCGCATGTGCAAAGGCACCACGGTTTTTTGATGTTCACAAAGTTTATTCCAAACTGGGTATTGAGTGAGTGATGTCATTTATTATTTAAAACAATAAGTTATAATTTATATTTAATGTTAGCTATTAATATTAATTCGGCTTGATAATCAATCCGGCCAGTGGCGGCAATGTAATGAGCAATGACTGTTTGTGGTTCATCCACGCAACAGTCTCCGTTTGCAGCCCAGCGCCATTGCCTTGGTTGCTCCCCCCGTAATAGTTGGCATCACTATTAAAAATCTCAGTGTATTGACCACTTTTTGGTACGCCAATACGGTAATTATGCCGTAGAACTGGCGTAAAATTTAACACTATTATAGCAAAATTGCCATCGCGAGCACGTCTAATGAAGCTAATTATTGATTGATCGGAATCATGACAGTCAATCCAATCAAAACCTTGCGGCTCAAAATCTAAATCATGCAGGCAGCTGGTAGTTAGATATTGATGATTTAAATCGTGCACAAGACGCTGCATGTCTTTGTGTGCCTCAATTTCGAGCAAATTCCAGTCAAGGCTGCTATTTACGTTCCACTCGAGACCTTGCGCGATTTCGTTACCCATGAAATTGAGTTTTTTGCCGGGACTTGTCATTTGTAGCGTAAATAAAAGCCGCAAATTGGCAAATTTTTGCCATGCATCGCCTGGCATTTTGTCCAAAAGCGAATGTTTACCGTGCACTACTTCATCGTGCGAAAACGGCAGTACAAAGTTCTCAGAGTAGGCATATAGCTGCCCAAAAGTGAGCTTATCGTGATGATATTTACGATGCACGGGGTCGTTTTCGATATAACTCAAAGTATCGTTCATCCAACCCATATTCCACTTCATGCTAAAACCCAAACCGCCTAAATACACGGGACGTGATACTGCAGGCCAAGCAGTAGATTCCTCTGCAATTGTAAGTGCGCCGGGGAAATCCTGATGAATAATTGTATTAAGTTGCTTAATAAAATTAATTACTTCTAAATTTTCACGTCCACCAAACTTGTTCGGTAGCCATTCACCGGATTTGCGAGAGTAATCCAGATAAAGCATGGAGGCGACTGCATCTACGCGTAGACCGTCGATATGAAATTCTTTTAACCAAAAATAGGCGTTGGCAATTAAAAAATTGCGTACCTCGTTACGACCATAGTTGAATATCAGTGTGCCCCAATCTTGGTGTTCGCCTAATCTTGGGTCTTCGTGTTCGTACAAGGCGCTGCCATCAAAACGTGCCAGTGCCCAATCATCTTTGGGGAAATGCCCTGGCACCCAGTCAAGAATAACGCCAATATTGGCTTGGTGACAGGCATCTACAAAAAATTTGAAATCATTGGGCGTGCCGAATCTGTTCGTTACAGCAAAATAGCCAGTGGTTTGGTAACCCCATGATTCATTGAGCGGATGCTCGGTAATCGGCAATAATTCAATGTGCGTATAGCCCATTTCTTTCACATAAGGCACAAGTTTTTCGGCCAGTTCACGATAACTAAGTAACTCATTACCCTCTTTGCGCTGCCATGAGCCTAAATGCACCTCGTAGCAATTAAATGGGGCGTGCAACCAATCGTGCTGACCTCGGTTCTTAAGCCATGTTTGATTTTCCCATTGATATTGTTTTGTTGAAGTAACATAAGAGGCGGTGCCAGGGCGCAATTCAAACTCGCGCGCGTATGGATCTGTCTTGGTTAATATCGCGCCAGTATTACGATTGCGAATCTCGAATTTATACAAATCTCCTGCGGTCAGATTAGGAATAAAAAGCTCCCATACGCCACTGCCACCACGCACGCGCATTGGATTCACGCGGCCATCCCAACGGTTAAAATCGCCTACGACACTGACACGTTCTGCACTGGGCGCCCACACGGCAAAACGCACACCTGCTATACCTTGCAACTCACACGCATGAGCTCCGAATGTGTTGTAGGCCTGATTTAACTGACCTTGACCAAATAAATGCAATTCATCTTCAGTGATAAAAGGCATAAATGAGTAAGCATCATGTGTTTCGTGAGTTCCACCGGCATACTTAATTTTTAGCAAACACGGCGAGCTAGGTCGTGTGTTACTTTGCCAAGTAAATAAGCCGTCTTGATGAGTTTTTTCAAGCGGCAGCCAATCTGCGCCAACTTTCAGCCAAGCATTTTTTGCATCTGGCAAAAATGTACGAAAAATATTGGTTTTTTTGCCTTTTTCATGCAACCCTAAAAAATTAAAAGGGTCATGATGTTGTGCGCTTAGAATTAAATTGAGTTGTTTAAGGTCGGTTGTCAAAATGTAAGTCTTAAATGATGTGATAAATACGTTATAAAATTGTTATTTTTAGCGTAGATTATAACGCTTTATTGCGCCTATAATGTGATTTAGCGCTGTATTGTGCGTTTGTTTCATAAATGTGTCGTCATATCTAATGATGTAACATTGTTCACGTTTGGTTGGTGCTAACTTGAGAGAATAATCATGGAAAAAGATGTCAACTCATCACGCTTTGTTAGTAATCTCACTAAAAACTCTATTGCGCTGATTTTAGCAGGTGGACGGGGCAGCCGCTTGAAAGATTTAACAAGTCAACGCGCCAAGCCAGCCGTGCCGTTTGGCGGCAAATTTCGTATTATCGATTTTCCTTTATCCAATTGCATTAATTCCGGTATTCGTCGTGTCGGTGTGGTAACACAATACAAATCGCACAGCCTGATGCGGCATATTCAGCGCGGATGGAGCTTTTTAAGTGGCGAATTTAACGAATACGTAGATTTGTTACCTGCCTCGCAACAGCGCGATACCGAAGATTGGTACAAAGGCACGGCCGATGCGGTTTATCAGAATCTAGACATATTGCGCGTGAGCCAAGCGCAATATGTGGTGATTTTGGCGGGTGACCATATTTATAAAATGGATTACGGCCAAATGTTGGCGTGTCACGTGAGAAATAACGCTGATATGACAGTAGCCTGTATCAATGTGCCACTGTTTGACGCCACTGGTTTTGGCGTGATGGCTGTGGATAAGGAAGATAGAATCATTGAATTCGCCGAAAAACCAGCCGAACCAAAACATATGCCAGACGACCCGACTCAGGCGCTTGCCAGTATGGGAATTTACGTATTTAACGCAGAATTTTTGTACGAACAATTAATGCGTGATGCCGAGGATAACAGCTCTAACCATGATTTTGGTGGCGACTTGATTCCGTATTTAATTTCGCGCGCACGCGTATATGCGCACAGGTTTGCCGATAGCTGTGTGGGGGCAAAAGGTGGATTTCATTATTGGCGCGATGTAGGTACAGTAGATGCGTACTGGGCGGCCAATATGGAGCTGACACGGGTGATTCCAGAGCTTAATATGTACGACAATGTGTGGCCGATATGGACATATCAAGAACAATTACCACCAGCAAAATTTGTGTTTAATGATGATGGTAGGCGAGGCGAGGCCACAGATTCATTGGTTTCAGGCGGTTGTCTAATCAGTGGCTCACGTGTTACCGGTTCAGTTTTATTTTCAAATGTTCGCGTGCATAGTTTTAGTCATATTGAAGGTGCGGTTATTTTGCCTAACGCGGTGATCAATCGTCATGTAAAACTTAAAAACGTAGTGATTGATAAGGGTGTGCACATACCCGAAGGTATGGAAATCGGCTTTGATGCCGTTGCCGATGGCAAGCGTTTTTATGTCTCAGAAAAAGGCACGGTGCTAGTCACACGCGAAATGTTAGGACAGTTTCGACCAGTCACATACGGCAATAAATAATCACCCATTGATAATAAAAACTAACGAATGACAGCCCCCAAGTTACTGATATCCTTGTATTGGCATATGCATCAGCCGGATTATCGTGATTCGATATCACGTGAATATGTGCTGCCTTGGACTTACTTGCACGCCATTAAAGATTACTCTGACATGGTGCACCACTTAGAAATTAACACCAAAGCACGTGTAAGTTTTAATTTTGTGCCGATTTTGCTGGATCAATTAGAAGATTACGCAGCACAATTTAAAACCAAAAAAATCCGAGACCCACTGCTGGCGATGCTGGGAGAACAAACTCTGGATTGTGTTTCACCCGAGCATTGTCAGTTGATTATCGAAAGCTGCTTTAAAAGTCATCACGAAAAAATGCTTGCACCGTATGCGCAATATCAACGTTTGTATAATCTTTATCAAGTGGCCAGTCAGGCGGGTAACGATATTAATCTGCAATATTTTTCGGGGCAGTATAAGTCTGATTTGCTGGTTTGGTATCACTTGGCGTGGATGGGCGAAAGTGTCAAACGCGAAAGTAAATTGGTGCAGTCGCTAATAGGAAAGGGCAGTCACTTTAGTTTCACCGAGCGCTACGCTTTATTTGAATTAGTAGGCGAGATAATTAGCGGTTTAATTCCACGCTACAAAGCTTTGCAGCAAAGAGGACAGATTGAAATCTCTTCTACCCCACACGACCACCCCATTTTGCCTTTACTGTTAGATTTTAGTTGCACACGGGATGCTATGGTTAATGTCATTTTGCCGCAGGCGCCAAAATATGATGGTGGCGAAGCGCGCGCAGTGGCGCATATAAAAAACGCACAAATATCGCATACACGGCGATTTGGTGTAAAGCCAATAGGCATGTGGCCCGCAGAAGGTGCGGTATCCAAACAAAGCCTTTTATTAATGGCGCAGCAAGGTGTGCAATGGGCGGCCTCGGGCGAGGGTGTGCTAACCAATAGTTTGCATAAATCTAATCCGGATAGGGCACAGGTTTCTCGCCATGAATACTTGTATAAGCCATATAAAGTGGCGGAAGCTAATGATGAAATTTTATGTTTTTTTAGAGATGACAGGCTATCGGACAAGATTGGTTTTGAATACGCCAAGATGCATAGCACGGATGCGGTAAACGATTTTATTCGTGATTTGGAGCATATTCACGACACTTATCAAAAACCAGAAAATCCTTTGGTAAGCGTAATTTTAGATGGTGAAAATGCTTGGGAATACTTTCCATATAACGGTTACTACTTTTTAACCGAACTATACCAAGCGCTCGCAAATCATCCAAATATCGAGATGGTGACACAATCGGAAATTTTACAAGCAATCAAAACGCCCGAAAAAAGTCCGTATAAAATTTCCTGCGGCAATCTGCCCGAAATCGCTGCCGGTAGTTGGGTATACGGCAGTTTTAGCACTTGGATTGGCAGCGCAGACAAAAACCGCGGCTGGGATTTGCTGTGTGCAGCGAAAAAAGTCTACGACAAAGTAATAAAAACAGGCAAATTAAGTGCCAAAGAAAAAAAATTATGCGAAGACCAACTTGCGGTTTGCGAAGGTTCGGATTGGTTCTGGTGGCTGGGCGACTACAACTCGACTGATAGCGTCAGCAGTTTCGATCAGCTTTATCGCCGTAACTTGACGAATTTATATGTATTGCTAAAACAGCCTGTACCCGCTAATTTATCAACACCTATCAATGCGGAAGACATACCGTCACTCGCCAATGATGGGTTTGGCGGTGCTGTTCAAAGTGGGACAATGCGACGCGGGCAGGAAAATTAATGTCGCAAAATTCACATCATCAAACGCGCCGCGTAGGAGTTTTGCTGCATATTAGCTCATTGCCAGCAGGTGACTTTGGCGCAGATGCTTATCAGTTTGTCGATTTTTTAGCCAAAATTGGTGCCAGTATTTGGCAAACATTGCCGCTCAATATGCCGCATGACGATGGCTCGCCTTACCAATGTTTAAGCGCGCATGCGGGCAACCCGATGTTTATTAGTTTAGAAATTTTAGTTACAGAAAAGTTACTAAATAATGAAGATTTGACCGGGCTAAAAGCCAATAGGAATGCGCTTTTCAGCAAGGCTTATATTCGCTATAAGCAAAGAAAAAATAAAAAAATGCAAAAAGAATTTATTAGTTTTTGCCATGAAAATATCGCATGGCTGGGCGATTTCGCATTGTTTTTAGCGCTACGAGAAAAGTTTAAGCATGTGAGATGGAACAGGTGGCCCAACGCCTATAAAAATAAGCAGCCTGCAGTGATGAAAAAAGTAAAGCGGCGCTACGCATTTGAAATTTCCGTGATTAAATTTACTCAATTTTTGTTTTTTAGGCAATGGCAATCGCTTAAAAACTACGCCAATAAAAGCGGCGTGGCTATGTTCGGGGATATACCGATTTTTGTGGCTTTTGATAGCGCCGATGTTTGGGCAAAACCACATTTATTTAAGCTCAACTCCAGCAAAAATCTGCAAGTAGTGGCTGGCGTGCCGCCAGACTATTTTTCGGCCACAGGTCAGCGTTGGGGTAACCCGCACTACAATTGGCAAGCTATGCAGGCTGATGGCTTTAAATGGTGGCTAATGCGCATGCGTACGCAACAGCGCTTGTTTGATTTGGTGCGCATTGATCATTTTAGGGGTTTGCAAGCGGCATGGGAAATCCCTGCAATTGAGGAAACTGCTGTAAACGGGCAATGGGCGCTAGCACCAGGCGAAGCTCTACTGCGAGCGATTACCAGGCGCTACCCCGATATGCAGTTAATCGCCGAAGATTTAGGTGTGATTACCGATGAAGTGGATGCTTTGCGCGAGCAATTTCAGCTTCCCGGTATGAAAATTTTGCAATTTGCGTTTAGTGGCAAGGAAGATAACCCCTACCTTCCACAAAATATCGGAGAAAATAGTGTGGTTTACACTGGTACACACGATAACGACACCACTCTGGGCTGGTATCAGCAGTTGGATGAGCCAACTAAAAATGATGTGCATAACGTATTGAATGACCCGCAACCCAATATGCCACATGCTTTAATCGCTCTGGCACTGGCCACCAAAGCTAGTATTGCCATTATACCCATGCAGGATATTTTAGGGTTGGATACTACGCATCGCATGAATATGCCAGGTACGATGCAAGGCAATTGGCAATGGCGTTTTAATTGGGATATGCTTAATGAAGAAAATATTGAGTGCATTAAACATGCAATTCGACATTCTAAAAGGGTGCATAAATGGCACTCACTATAGGCATTGATATTGGCGGCACCAATATTCGCGTTGGCGTGTTTGCTAATTTGGAGTTAATTGACGAAACGCACTTTCAGGCCGATTTTTCGCGGTTTTGCAAAGGCCATGCGCCGGATGAGGCTTGGCAAAAAATTCTCAACGTAACGACCCATGCCATACAAACAGCGATACAAAAGCATCCTAATGTGGAGGCAATTGGTATTGGCTTCCCGGGTTTTATCGATCCGCAAACTCAATTAATTGCGCGATCGCCCAACTTGCCGGGCCTAAAAAATGTCAATCTGGCAGCGGATTTAAACCAGTTAATTGGTAAAAAAGTGATTGTAGAAAACGACGCCAATGCCGCAGCTTATGGCGAATATTGTTTAGCGGGCAGGCCAGAGGGCGGCTTGATTTACATGGGGCTTGGCACCGGTGTTGGCGGCGGTTTTATTGATACAAGCGGCAAGCTATATTCAGGCCAACATGGCTATGCGATGGAAGTGGGGCATATTATAGTCGAGCCAGAGGGTAGGCAATGTGGCTGCGGCAACAAAGGCTGTATGGAACAATATGCCTCTGCCAGCGGGGTGGCTATTAGTTATTTGAATGCAACAAAACAACTACTTACCGCTCATCAGATCGCTGAACTCGCCGATAGCGGCGATAAAGCTGCGATTGAGGCATACGAACTAGCGGCAAACGCGTTGGCACAAACGCTGGCCAGCATTGCCAAGATCATTGATGTGAGTAATGTTGTGATTGGTGGCGGATTAACAGGCGCTTGGTCGCTCATGCAAAAAACTTTTAATCAACGCTTAGAAGCCGATTTAATCGCGGTATTGCGTGGCAAAATTCAAGTAAAAATTTCTACCGCGAATGACACAGCAGGCATACTGGGTGCGGCGATGTTGGCTTTGTAGTTTGGGTTGCATGTTATGCGACTCTGGACAGTCCACCCACGCTATCTGGATGCTAAAGGCCTTGTAGCTGCCTGGAGAGAGGCGCTACTGGCGCAGAAAGTGCTGTCAGGGGGTACCTCGGGCTATCAACATCACCCGCAGCTACTAAGGTTTCGCCAGCAAACAAAGCCTAATGAGGCGATAGGCGCTTTTTTAACCGCTATCGCGGATGAAGCTACACTTAGAGGCTACCGATTTGATGCGAGTAAAATTTTGTTGCCAAGGTTTAATGGACAAATAGAAGAAACCAATGGGCAGTTGCTTTACGAATGGGAGCACCTGAAGCGTAAGCTCAAAGTAAGAGCGACAGATTTTTATGAAAAGTATGCTGATATTGCTATACCAGAACCGCACCCACTATTTAGAATTATTGAAGGCGAGATTAGAGTTTGGGAGAAATTATAGATGTGCGCGGCAAAATGTCAGTCAAATTTCTACTGCCAATGACACAGCAGGCATACTGGATGCGGCGATGTTGGTTTCTATTTGATTGATGCGCTATTTTTATCATGAGAAATCAAATTTTATACCGTACGGTTTATTTAATTAAAACCTTAGTGATTGCCGCATTATCTTTATCAAGTGCGGTTATTTATGGTGCAACAATTATCAGCACTAGCATATTTATATTGCCTGGTAGCGAATACACGCACATTATGATAGAAACAGATCAGGCTACTACGCATTCGATATTGGTTTTAAAAAATCCAAATCGCATCGTGTTAGATCTTAAAAATAGCCCAATTAATAATCAATTAATGGAGTTAGCGAGTAAAAAATTCTCAGATGATTCATACGTCAAACAAGTGCGCATCGCGAAGTTTCAACCAGGCATTACTCGCATTGTGTTTGATTTAAACGCGGAAGTTAAGCCTAAGTTAAGTATTTACAAGCCCTTAGGCGAGTATCAACATAGATTGATGTTAGATCTTTACCCGCTAGAAACTATTGTGAAAATGGATCAGGATAGACATGCAACGCCAAATATTCATAATATGCCTAAGATGGATACAAATGATGCAAGTGCAAGTGGCTCAACAAGTAGCGGGGCAAAAATTATTTTAGATCCATCCTCTGATGATGACGAAATGTCGATGGATGTTTATGAGTAGCTTTATTTATGCACTTATTGATGTCTTTGTAACGCCCAACTCACATGCTCACGTATTAACTCGTTGCTATCATGCTCACGCGTTTTTAAAGCGCTAATTACTTCGGGCGTGCTAGGCGCATTGCCCAAACCCACGGCGATATTGCGTAGCCATTGGGTATAACCGATTCTATAAATGGCGCTGCCCGCCATTTTTTGTTTAAATTCTGCCTCGCTCCAGGCAAAACACTCCACCAAACTGATGTCATCCAAACCATTTCGCACATTAAAATCTGGCTCACTGGTGATTTCTGCAAACTTATTCCACGGGCACACCAATTGGCAATCGTCGCAGCCGTAGACTCTATTACCAATAAGTGGCCTAAATTCAGCCGGTATTGAGGTTTTAAGCTCAATGGTGAGGTAGGAGATGCAACGCCGCGCATCCACCTCGTAAGGCGCAGTAATGGCGCGGGTAGGGCATATATCAATGCAGGATGAGCAACTACCGCAGTGATTTGTGGCTTTTTCATCTATCGGCAACGGTAAATTGGTGTAAATTTCACCTAGAAAAAACCAAGAGCCATGCTCTTTATTAATCAGCAGCGTGTGCTTGCCGCGCCAACCTAGGCCAGATTTCTCTGCCAGTGCCACCTCCAGCACCGGCGCGCTGTCTGTGAATACGCGTGATTGAAAAATATAGTCCTCAAATTCGTCGATATTCTCTGCAATTTTACCGCACAATTTTTGAAGTTTTTGCCGCATCACTTTGTGGTAATCACGCCCTAAGGCATAGCGCGAAATAAAGGCTTTTTCACCATTTTGCATAGTTTGCCAACTATCTTGGGCTTTAGGTGGCAAATAATCTAAACGTGCAGAAATAACGCGCATGGTATTTGGCACTAAATCGGCAGGGCGCGTGCGCTTTGTGCCATGTTTTGCCATATAATCCATGTCACCATGAAAGCCTTTTTTAATCCACGCTTGGTGTTCGGCCTCCGCACTCGTCAAATCGGTATCGCTAATGCCAATTTCGGCAAAGCCCAATTCACGGCCCCAGCGTTTGATGTCAGCTGCCAGTGCAGCCAAATCGTTAGTACTGTAATTAAGAGTGTCAGTTAAATGCATAGCGTCAATGATATTACACTTACTACAAAAGAAACGATATTAGCCAACGAAGCGGCAACCTTGGCTTGTGGCAAGCGATTCGCAATTATTTTGACACCAGGTTTGGTAGTTTATTTGCATGGTGACCTTGGCGCAGGCAAAACCACCTTTGTGCGTGGTGTTTTGCATGGTTTGGGACATATTGGCAAAGTAAAAAGCCCAACTTATACATTGGTTGAACCTTACGTCGTTGAACTTAATGCAGTTTCTAGTTATAATATATATCATTTTGATTTATATAGATTTAATAGTGAGGAAGAATGGGATGCTGCAGGCTTTAGAGATTACTTTAATCCACAAAGTATTTGTATGATTGAATGGCCAGAAAAAGCGGAGCATGTATTGCCAGAGCCTGATATTCATGTGCAACTTTCACTATTTAAAGCAGGTCGAAAAATTCAACTTTCAGCAGGTTCGCCGCTAGGTAAAGCATGTTTAAAAAAACTTTAACGCACTTATTATTTACCTGCTTATTACTAGTTAATACAATAGCTCACGCTGCAAACACCGTCACCGCGGCGCGTGTGTGGCCGGCAGAGGATTACACGCGGATTGCGCTGGAATCTACTTCGCCCCTTAAATATCAACTCATTATTCTAAAAAATCCTGATAGGTTAGTTTTAGATATTGAAGATGTAGAGCTAAACAGTGCACTAAAAACACTTTCGGACAAAATTTTGTCGGGTGACCCTTACATCAAGCAGGTGCGCGCCGCCAACTACAAACCAGGCGTGGTGCGCATCGCAATAGATCTAAAAGGTGAGGTGAAATCGAATTTGTTCGCGCTTGCCCCAGCTGGTGATTACAAAAATCGTCTCGTGCTGGATATTTACCCATTACAGGACGAGCTGATGTCCATGTTAGGTAAGAAGAGCGCGGAAGCGGAACAGCAAAAACCAGTTATAGAGCCGCTGCCGCCCAATTCTGGCGCAGCTGAAACACCGGCTACCGAACCGACGGTTGAAGCGCCAGCCGCATTGCCAGAAACAAATAAGCCCTTAGCAAATAAAGAAGACGAGCGTTTAATTACCATTGCGATAGATGCTGGGCACGGTGGTGAAGACCCAGGCGCACACGGCGCCAATGGTAGCCGTGAGAAAGTCATCACCTTAATTATTGCAAAAAAATTGAAAGAAAAGATTGACGCAGAACCCAATATGCGCGGCATGCTGACGCGGGATGGTGATTATTTTATTCCCTTGCATGGTCGTGTAGTAAAAGCACGCAAATTTAAAGCCGATTTATTCGTTTCGATTCACGCCGATGCTTTTACCAACCAATCCGCGCGCGGCTCTTCGGTATTCGCGCTGTCTGAAAAAGGCGCTACCAGTGCCAGTGCGCGCTACTTGGCCAAAAAGGAAAATGAATCCGATTTAATCGGTGGCGTAAGTTTGGATGACAAAGACCCGGTATTGGCGCGGACTTTGCTGGATCTATCGCAAGCCGCTACCATTAACGATAGCTTAAAGCTTGGCAAAGCCGTGCTGGGGCGCATTGGCGAAATTAACGATTTGCATACCAGCCGTGTTGAACAGGCAGGTTTTGCGGTGCTGAAATCGCCAGACATCCCGTCGATATTGGTGGAAACAGCATTTATTAGCAACCCGGATGAAGAGCGCAAACTCAATGACGAGGCTTATCAAGATAAGTTGGTCAATTCTATTTTAAACGGCATTAAAAAGTATTTCGCCAGTAATCCTGCACTTGCCAAATCCAAAGTAGCAAAAGAATAGTATTTGTTTTAATGGCCTTGCTTACCGCAAGTGTCCAAGTATTTAGCATCAGGCAAACGGCCTAAATTCCAAGTAGAATAGCGCTTATGCGCATCCAACTTTTGCCCGACCAACTGATTAGTCAAATCGCCGCCGGTGAGGTGGTTGAGCGGCCAGCTTCTGCACTCAAAGAGTTGCTCGAAAATAGCTTGGATGCCGGTAGCACGGAAATTCAAGTGTCGCTTTTGCAAGGCGGCGTAAAGCAGCTAAAAGTGGCAGATAACGGCGCTGGCATTGCACAAGACGATTTAGCCATGGCACTCATGCGCCACGCCACCAGTAAAATCGCTACGCTGGAAGATTTAGAATCTGTCGCAAGTTTGGGTTTTCGCGGTGAGGCGTTGGCAAGCATTGCCTCGGTATCTCGCACGCAGATTAGCAGTCGTGCACTTGATACCAAACACGCATGGCGCATTGCCTCAGAAGGCAGTGAAATAGCGCCGCTTGAGCCTGCTGCTTTGGACATGGGCACTATCGTTGAAGTGAGCGACTTATACTTCAACACGCCCGCTCGGCGTAAATTTTTAAAAACCGAAGCGACTGAGTTTGGTCATTGCGAAGAAGCATTTAGCCGCGTCGCGCTTTCGCGCCCCGATATCGCGTTTATGCTGCAACACAATGGCCGCGCGCTAAGCCGCTACTCTGTTCAAGCGCCTGAAAAGCGCTTCAGCGAAGTATTGGGGGCGGAATTCGCGGCTGAAAGCATCAATATTGATGAAGAAGCCGCAGGTATAAGGCTGTGGGGTATGGCCGCCAAGCCTACGTTTAATCGCAATAGCCGCGATACGCAATATGTGTACGTCAATGGCCGCTTTGTGCGCGATAAACTCATTGCGCACGCCATTCGCCAAGCTTATCAGGATGTGCTGCACCACGATCGCCACCCGGCGTTTGTGCTGTTTTTGGAGTGTGATCCCAATTTGGTCGATGTGAACGTGCACCCAAGTAAAACCGAGGTACGCTTTAGAGATGGCCAAGCTATCCACCGCTTTATTTTTCATTCTTTGAATAAAAATTTAGCGACGCCAACGGGAGTTTCGAACGCCGTAACGGCTAGCCAAGCGGCACATAATCCGTTTTATCCACAGTATCAAGCGCAAATCAATTTAAGCGCGCAGCAAACGCCGAATTTTTATGAAACTTTGTTTGGAAATAACTCAAATAATATTGGCCTGCAGCCCAGTATTTATACGCCTCTTGACGATGCTGTTTCAGAGGAAAATCGTACTCAAAATGACTTTCCATTAGGTTTCGCCGTTGCGCAAATTCATGGTGTGTATGTGTTGGCGCAGAACGCGCAAGGTTTGGTGGTGGTCGATATGCACGCTGCGCACGAGCGCATCATGTACGAGCAACTGAAAAATGCGCTCGACAACAAAAGTGTTGCCATGCAGCCTTTGCTCATTCCCGTGAGTTTTCATGCGGATAAATTGGAAATTGCCACGGTGCAAGAAGAATTAAGTACGGGGCAAGGCAATTTGCAGCAACTCGGTTTTGAGTTTGCCATTCTCTCGCCCACTACATTAGCCGTTCGCGCTGTGCCGACCATGCTGCAGGATGCTGATGCGGTAACGCTAGCGCGAGACGTACTGCGCGATTTGCGCGAATATGGTGCCAGCAGAGCGTTGACAGAGCGTAGAAATGAACTGCTCGGCACCATGGCCTGCCACGCCGCTGTGCGTGCCAATCGCATGCTCACCATCCCAGAAATGAATGCCTTACTGCGCGACATGGAAGCCACCGAACGTTCAGGACAATGCAACCACGGTCGTCCGACTTGGTTTCAGGTGAGTATGAGCGACTTGGATAAGATGTTTATGCGGGGCAAGTAGATGATTCTTAATGAACTGAAAACAGATTTTGAAAAAGCTCAAGGACTCCAAAATTTGCTTATATCACAAGCGACTGGTGGGCTTGGAAACTTTAATGATTACATTTTACTCCGCAAATATTTTATTGATAACGCTGAATATTCAGGCGTCATTCCAAGTTTTGTCCGTACAAACCGCGACTTGGATCAATTTTGGCAATTTATAAAATTTAAATATAAACATTATGCAGAACGAAAAGACTTTATTTGGACTGAATTTTCTCCATTGATGGATTTATTGGAGGGTAGAAATAATAAACCCTCAGATACAACAATATCAGATGGCTTGAAATCATTTGATGAAGAAGGAATTAACGCAATTTGGGCAAAGGCTTTAGAAAGACGGAAATCCGACCCTGAGGGCGCTATAACCATGGCGAGAACCTTGATGGAAAGCGTATGTAAGCATATTTTAGACAGTTCCAACGTGGTTTATGATAAGGATAAAACTGAATTACCTGATTTATATAAACTCACCTCAAAAGAACTAAATATCGCTCCCAGTCAACATACCACGGAAGTTTTTAAGCAAATTCTTGGCGGTGTAGCTTCAGTAGTTAATGGACTTGGCGCTTTAAGAAACAGATTGGGAGATGCTCATGGAAAAGGTAAAGCACAGATACGCCCAGCTCAAAGACATGCTCAATTAGCTGTAAATCTTGCAGGAGCCACTGCTCTATTTTTAATTGAAACTTGGCAGTTTAAAAATATTAATGGTTAATTGTTTGCCCAAAGCAATCTTCCTCATGGGTCCAACCGCCAGTGGCAAGACTGGCGCGGCGGTTCACTTGTATTCAAAGCTTCCAGTTGAAATCATCAGCGTTGATTCTGCGCTGGTATTTAAAGACATGAACATTGGTACGGCTAAACCAGATGCTGCAACGCTGGCAAAAGCACCGCATCATTTGATTGATATTATTCCACCGACTGAAGCTTATTCTGTAGCGAATTTTAGAAGTGATGCTTTGCGACTGATGGCAGACATTAGCGCGCGCGGCAAAATTCCCTTATTGGTGGGCGGTACCATGTTGTATTTTAAGGCGCTTCAGGGTGGTTTAAGTGGTTTGCCTGAAGCCAAACCTGCGATACGTGCCAAACTCGACGCAGAGGCTGCGCAAATAGGCTGGCCAGCCATGCACAGCAAGCTTGCAAGCATTGACCCGGCAACTGCAGCGCGATTACAGCCTAACGATACACAGCGCATACAGCGTGCGTTGGAAGTACATGCAATTACCGGCGAAACCATGTCTAGCTTATTTAAAAAGCAAACCAGCGAAACTTTACCTTACAATTTGCTTAAAATCGCTCTTGTACCGAGTGACCGCAAAGTGCTGCATGAGCGCATTGCACTAAGGTTTGAGCAGATGTTACGCGATGGTTTTGTGGATGAGGTGAGGGCACTCAAAACAAAATACCCATCACTCACGTCAGAATCAACATCCATGCGCTGCGTGGGCTATAGGCAAGCACTGGAACATCTTGCAGGGAATTATGATAAAGCCGAATTGCGCGATAGAGGCATTTTTGCCACACGACAGCTTGCTAAACGTCAGCTTACTTGGCTGCGTGGCATGGATGATACGATAGAGATAGATTGCTTAAATCCTGAACTTAACAATTTAGTATTTAATGAAATAAATCAATTTATTAACACATAATATTAATGTAATAGATTAATTATTTAATGCTCAATTGTTGAATACGGTTTGCTGCTTCAACACATTCATCCAAACTTGCAACCAGTGCCATACGAATAAAATTTTTACCTGGGTTAATACCATGTGCATCGCGGGCCAAATAGCTGCCTGGAAGCACAGTGACATTGAAATCTCTGTACAGTTTTAAGGCGAAATCGGTGTCGTTTTGTTTGGTTTTGGCCCATAAGTAGAAGGCTGCATCTGGCATTTGCACCTCTAGCACGCCAGCTAGCATTGGGGTTACGGCTTTAAATTTTTCTGCATAAAGCCTGCGATTTTCAATCACATGCGCTTCATCGTTCCACGCGGCTATAGAGGCTGCCTGTACGGCAGGGCTCATCGCGCAGCCATGATAGGTGCGGTAAAGTGTGAATTTTTCGATAATCTTTTCATCCCCAGCAACAAAGCCTGAGCGCATGCCGGGCACATTGGAACGTTTAGAAAGCGAGCCAAAAACAATTAAATTAGTGAGGCCACGACCCAATAGATATGCGGCTTGCAGAGCTCCTAAAGGTGGATTTTTTTCGTCAAAATAGATTTCTGAATAGCATTCATCGGCGGCAATCACAAAGTCATATTTGTCCGATAACTCAAACAGTGTTTTCCATTGTTCTAAGTTCATCACCTTGCCAGATGGGTTGCCGGGGCTGCATACATACACCAATTGCGTGCGATTTAGAATATCCACAGGCACGCTTTTGAAATCCATCGCATGACCATTTTCAGGCGAAGTATTCAAAAAATAGGGTTGTGCGCCCGCTAAAAATGCTGCGCCTTCGTAAATCTGGTAAAACGGATTCGGTGAAATGACGATTGGTTTTGGTTTTGAGCTATCGACTATTACCTGCGCAAAGGCAAAAAGCGCTTCGCGGCTACCATTCACTGGTAAAATAGCCTTGGTAGCGCTTAGCGCGGGAATATTATAACGTCGAGAAATCCAGCTAGAAATAGCTTCGCGAAGCTCAATTGTGCCGATAGTTGTTGGGTAAGTCGCCAAGCCAGATAAATTTTGCGTTAGCGCGTCTTTAATGAGCTGTGGCGTGGCATGTTTGGGCTCACCAATCGATAAATTAATCGGTGAATAAGCAGGGTTTGGTGTCGTGCCATTGAATAAATCGCGCAGACGCTGAAATGGGTAGGGTTGTAGTAGGTTCAAATTTGGATTCATAGGTGAGCATTATAGTGAGCAACAGCAATAAACAAAATCTTTTAGCGATATTCGGGCTGCTTTTTGGCGCGCTATGCTGGGGCGTGGTTTGGTATCCGTATCGCATCATGGCGGAAGCGGGCGTTTCGGGCGTGGCTTCTAGCTTTTATACCTACTGTATTGCCACAGCCATCTCAGCAGTTTACTTTGCCAAGCATTGGCGCGGGCTATTTGCGCAGCCAAAAAGCATTATTTGGCTGAGCTTAGTCGCGGGTTGGACTAACATGAGCTATGTACTTGCGGTGATAGATGGCGAAGTCATGCGTGTAATGTTGCTGTTTTATTTGTCACCCTTATGGACATTATTGCTAGCGCGCTTTTGGCTGAAAGAGCCGATTACCAAGGCAGGTATTATTTCTATTACTGTCGCACTAATCGGCGCTTATATCATGCTGGCAGGTCCCTTTAGCGCGGTTGCTAATCACTTGCCAATCCCACGCAATACGGCGGAATGGATGGCATTGTCTTCCGGCATGGGTTTTGCGCTTACCAACGTGATTACGCGCAAATCTAGCCATTTAAGCATACGCGCTAAATCATTTGCAGTTTGGATTGGCGTGATTAGTGTGGCGCTGATTTTTTCGCCATTTGTAGGCGAAAAGTTTCCAGCGCCCAACTTTTTTAGCTTAAATAATTGGTTGGTGATGAGTTTTATCGCTATATTGCTGTTGGCGGCGACGATGTTGGTGCAGTTTGGTGTAACGCAACTCACTGCCATACGCGCCTCGGTGCTGTTTTTATTTGAGTTGGTGGTAGCCGCAATTGCCTCGTATTACTTGGCACACGAGGTGATGACGCTCAATGAATGGATAGGCGGGTGTTTGATTATTGCGGCAGCATTAATGGCTGCACTGAATCATGTAGAATAGGCTTACTCACCAAAGCCGCCTGCTGCGCCTTCGGCAGCAAAACGCATTTTGAGTGATAAATCGTTACGTGAATCGGCGTTTGTCAGCGCGTCTTCTTCACCAATTTTGCCATTACTGAATAATCTAAACAAGGCTTGGTCGAAAGTATTCATGCCGATATCGTTGTTATCGGCCATAATTTCCTTCATCTCGCCCAATTTTTGTTTTTGAATGAGCTCAGCGACATACGGCGTGTTAATCATCACCTCTACCGCGGCCACGCGTTTTTGTACTTTCCCGGGTATTAAACGTTGTGAAACAATGCCTACTAAATTCAGTGATATGCCAAGCAGCAAGCCGTGTTTGGCCTCGGTTGGGAAGAATGAAATAATGCGTTCCAGCGCCTGATTGGCGTTATTTGCATGCAGGGTAGCTAGGCACAAATGACCGGTTTCGGCATAGGCAAGCGCTTGTTTCATGCCTTCCATATCGCGTACCTCACCAATTAAAATCACATCTGGCGCCTGGCGCATGGCATTTTTTAAAGCGTTTTCGAAAGAGAGTGTATCTATGCCCACTTCACGCTGATCCACTACTGATTTTTTGTGGGTGTAAACAAACTCAATCGGGTCTTCAATGGTAATAATATGGCCAGATTCGTTAGTATTACGGTAATCAATCATCGAAGCGAGTGTTGTCGATTTGCCTGAGCCCGTGGCGCCCACCACCAACACCAGACCACGTTTACGCATGATTAAATCACGCAAAATAAGCGGTAAGCCTAGCGTTTCAAAATCTGGAATCTCAGTTTTAATATGACGAATCACCATGCCTACTTCACCGCGCTGGCGAAATATGTTGATACGAAAGCGGCCAATATCCTTGCGCCCGATGGCAAAATTACACTCTAAAGTAGATTCAAATTCTTTAATTTGCGCAGGACTCATAATCGAATAGGCAATTTCTTTTACCATGCCCGGCGTCATTTCTTGATTATTGACAGGCATTGTTTCCCCTTCAATCTCCATATGAATCGACGCACCTGTACTAAAAAACAGGTCGGAGCCACCTCTTTCGGTCATGAATTTCAATACCGGAGTAATATCAATTGCTGCCATAGTCATTCCTGTTTTTTTAATAATTTTAACTTTATCACAAGCTAGGTTTTTATCACATAGTTTGCCCAAATATCCAAATACCGCTGCTCTAAGTCGCGCGCAAATTGTGTGGGGTTAAACAATGTGGATTTTTCTAATTCTAAACGCAGTTTTTGTTTGATTTGCGCCAATTTTTCAGGATGTTGTGCATATTGAAGGGCTTTTTGCTCGTATTCTTGCAATGAATTGGAAATCAACTCAGGCATGTTCACGCTTTGTAATAGGCTTGTCGCCACGCGAGAAGTGAAAGTTTCACCAGTGCATGTGAGTAATGGCAAATGCATAAATAGCGCATCACTAGCCGTTGTATGGGCGTTGTAGGGCAGAGTGTCTAGAAACAAGTCTGCATGGGCATGGCGGGCAAGGTGCTCAGCAATTGCCACACGTGGCGCAAAAATCAGTCTATTTTTGTCGATGCCTGCATTTTCAGCCTCTCGCTGCAAATTGGTTTTTGCCCAAGCGTTACATTCCAGCAACCATAACACGCTGTCTGGCACTTGTTTAAGCAAGCGCATCCAAACTGCAAATACCTCTGCGCTGATTTTAAAGGTTTGATTAAAACAGCAGAAAACAAAGCTGTTTCCGGGTAGGTTTTGTGCTGATTTGCTTGTAGGTTTACCAACTGGTCGTTGGCTGTCATTGGGTTGATAGCAAGGTAGATAAAGTAGTTGTTCGCTAAAATCAGCAGAATTTGGTGCAATGGTTTTATCAGCTAGCAGGTAATTAAATAATGATTCGCCGTTAATTTCGCCCATTGTTCCTGGAAAACCAAGCCAATTTATACTAATAGGTGCTGGCTTAAATGCCACAATGCCGGTGCGGCTACTTTGCGTAAAGCCAGTTAAATCGACCAAAATATCAATGTTATTGGCATGGATTTTTTTTGCAGCGTTCAAATCGTTTAAATGTCGAATATCAACAAATTGATCGAAAGCATGTTCTAAGCGCTTTCGTGCAGGTGTTTTGTCATCTACACCATAAGAATAAGCAATAATTTCAAATTGCTTTCGGTCGTGGCTTTCAATCAATTCTGTGATTAAAAATGCCAGTGGATGTAACCTAAAATCGACCGATAAATAGCCAATTTTGAGTTTTTTCTTAGGTTTTTTATTATAACTGAAACTAAGCATAGAGCTGGTTTCAAGTAAGTTGGCATAACAACTTTGCGTCCAATTGCTGGCGCATTGTTTTTGTTCGGCTGCTGTGGTATTCGGCATCGCCAGAAAAGCAAACGGCGAGATTTGTGCGCTAGGGTCATTTTTTACTAAACCGCGCAATTGTTCAATTTGTTCATCTAAACCAGCCCAGTCGCAAATATGCTGCTTTTGATGCATCAAATGCGCTAAAGCATGATGCAAGCTGGGATTTAACTGCAAAGCTTTTTGGTAGCTGGCAATCGCTTTGTCCAGAAGTCCAAGTTCACGCTGCACATTACCCAAATTATTGAACGCGTCGGCGTCATTCAGATTGAGTTTTAGTGATTGTGTAAAACTGGCAAGCGCGGCTTGTGGTTTGCCCAATTCGCGTTGTGCATTGCCTAGGTTATACCAATATGCGGCGTTACTAGGTTGATGTTGCGTAATTTCTTCATAACACGCTTCGCTTTGTGCGTAGTTGCCATTAATTTGTGCATGGTTACCAAGCTCCTGAAGTGCATAGCATAAGGCTTTGCGCGCATCACTGCTTTTGTTAGAGGCACTTAAAATACGCCTGAAATAACCTGCGGCTTCTTCAAAACGTTGTAGTTTTGCGCATAAATTGCCGCAAATAATTTGTAAATTTAACTCATTTGGATGTGCTAATAATATTTGCTGATATCGCTGCAAAGCCAAGCTGGCATTTCCTTCCAGCTCTGCACTTTGCGCTTCGGCGAGTATTTGATTCACGTTTTGCATGGCGCATTTTAATCTATTTGTAGAGTGAATTCGCCAATTGTTTTAAACCTAATTCACGCAACAAAAAACGGCTGGGATTGAGTTTGCTGGCGAGTTTGGCATCAATTGGGTAACTGGTATTCGTCACTAAACTTGCAATCAGCTCGCCACAGATTGGCGCGGTAATCATGCCTTTTGAGCCATGGCCAGCATTGACGTACAGCCCATTTGTCCAAGTTAAATCCGCAGGATTGGCATTGTAACGCGGTGGTTTTACGCGAATTGTTTGTTCATCTAACAATTGCCCTGCAAGCGGCATGTAATCTAGCGTCTGGCTACGCCATGCGACACGGCCACTTATTGGAGATAGCTCAATTGTGTTTTGAATACTTTGCGAAAGTTCGGGTGAAATTTTACGCAATGCGTTCATGTTTTTATGCATGTCTGCTTCACTAAGATTAGGGTTTTTATCGTTAGGCGCGTAAGTCGTTCCAATAGAATGCACACCATCCACCGACGGACTTATGAAATGATCGCTACAAATAATGGTTTTGATTCTTTGGCTGACATTATTCTGCGCAAAAAAGTTGATTTGACCACGTACTGGGGTGATTTCTGCGCTGATGCATTGTTTAAATTGCTTAATATCGTTGGCGTTACAAATCACCACAATGTCCGCTTCAAAAGCATTATTTTTATCATCAAACACGCGCCAACGGTTGGACTCCTTTTCAATTTTTAACGCTATAGTTGTGGTAATGGTAGAAATGAGCGTCGAATTGCAAAACGCCTTACATAAGGCTGCCGGCTTTACCCAACCTGCCTGTGGTAAATATATGCCACCTGTTTTTAATGTAATTCCGACTTTTTTGCTAGCTGCTTTGGCGTCTAAGTGTTGTAAAAATTTAAGATGTTCATGTTTCAATAGGGCATGCTGTCTTGCTTGTTCGCGAGCGTCAAAAGCCAGTTGAATAAGGCCGCAAGCGTTAAATATCGTAGCGCTATCAGGTAATTGTTTCAATAAATCGAGTGTAAACTGAAAACCATGTAAAGCCAGTGTACTTGCGGCATCTAGCTTAACACTGAATTTAGGATACAGCAGCGCAATTGGGTTACCGGAAGCTTCTTGTGCTAGCGCGTGTTGCCGCTCAATTAATGTGACCACTATACCGCGCTTAGCTAGTGCATACGCGGTGCTACAGCCCGCAATGCCGCCGCCAATCACAATGGCTGTAGTCATTTTGCGAGACCTCCAAAAACATCACCAAAAACACCGCTTAACATCTCACGCTTTTTACCAAAACCGGCATGTTTTTTTACTTCAAATCCAACTGCTTGCAAACCTCTGCGCACCTTGCCGGCGCTGGTGAATGTGGCGAAAGTGGTATTTATTTTTGACAATCTTGCCATGTGAGAAAAAACCTCAGTTGACCACATCTCCGGATTTTTGGCAGGCGCAAAGCCATCAAGCAGCCATGCATCTGCCTTATCATTAATTTGAGGGAGTTGCGTAGCGATATCTCCAACCCATAAATTAAGTAGAATGCGGCCTGCAGCCAAACTAAACCTATTTAAACCTAGTTTAAGGTTTGAGTATTGTGAGATTAATTCAGATGAAACTAGGCTAAATTGCGGCAGAAGGTGCATGGCACATTGTAAATCGGCAAGTTTAACAGGGTATTTTTCGATGCTGATATAATGCAATTTCGCGATAACTGGTGCCAGCGCTAGCCAATGTGCGGTAACCGCTAAAAAATTCAACCCCGCGCCAAAACCAGTTTCGATAATGGTAAAGTGAGTATTTTTAAGTGAAGTAAAACGCTGCTTTAATTGATTGTGCTCAATAAATACATATTCAGTTTCTAGCAGACCATCATCTGTTGAAAAATAAATATCATTAAAATCAATTGAATATGGTTGATTATTAATCCATTTTATATTTGAAAATTGCATATTAATTGGTATTTATTTTTGAATTGGTAGTATGGCTTAATTTCAGTATTTCAATTTAAAATAATTGTCAGGCTTGGGAGCTAAGTACACTAACTATATACTTACCTGTATACTATTAAAAAAATTATTGGAACACAGCATGAAACGTTATTTTAATCTGAATTTTTTAGCAAAAAGTATTTTAATTGCTACTGCAGGTTTGCTTTTCGCCTGTGCTCAAAGTACCAAGCCAAATGTATCTCAAACGCAAGACTGGCCTAGTTTTGGGCGTGATTACACCAGTCAGCGCTTTTCGCCATCTACACAAATTAACACAAATAACGTAAAAGACTTAGTGCAGGCTTGGCAATATAAAAGCGGCGTCACGGCGAGCTTCCAAACCACACCAATCGTGCAAGATGGCGTGATGTATTTGTCCTTGCCATTTAACCATGTGGTCGCTTTGGATGCAAAAACAGGCAAAGAGCTGTGGCGTTACAACCACGATAGGCGAAAAGACTGGCAAATGTGCTGCGGCCCTGCCAATAGGGGCGTAGCAGTGGCTGGAGGTCGCGTGTTTATTGGCACGGTAGATGCGCGTTTAATTGCGCTTAATGCTAAAACTGGTGCAAAAGAGTGGGACATTGACGTGGTGGAAGCAGCTATTAGCACTGAAGATCAAGATTCGTTGGATAAAAATGATCCGAATTCTGCCCGTAAAGTTACTGGTGGCACTGGTATTGGCATCGCCATGGCGCCCGTGGTGTATAAGAGCAAGGTGATTGTGGGCATTACTGGCGTGGGCTATGGTTTACATATTGATAACCCAACCGCAGATGCGCCACTGGGCGCGGTAATTGGTGTTGCAGGACGTTATGGTCGCCCCGGATTCTTGGCAGCCTATGATGTGAATAGCGGCAAGCGCGTTTGGCAATTTGATACGATTCCAGATAAAGGCTGGGAAGGCAAGTTTGCCGAGGCAACTGAGGATGGCGCCACCTTTAATCGTGATGTGGCAGCTGAGAAATCGGACTTGGCCAAATATCCTGATGCGGCACGTTTTGGCGGTGGCTCGGCTTGGAGCACCCCCGCAATTGATACGGCAACTGATACACTGTATTTTGGTACGGGGAACCCATCGCCGCAGATGAACGATATTTCGCGGCCAGGCGACAACCTCTACACAGTTTCGTTGGTGGCGTTAGATGTGAATACAGGCAAGCTCAAATGGCATTATCAGCAAGTGCCGCACGACTTGTGGGGATACGATTTAGCCAGTCCGCCCGTGTTGTTTAATTATAAGCAAAACGGCAAAATCATTGCTGCTGTGGGACAAGCCAGTAAAACCGGCTGGTTTTATGTGCATAATAGGACAACGGGCAAATTGCTGAAGAAATCCGATGCATTTGTGCCACAGCTGAATATGTTCAAAAAAGCCACGTTTGAAGGCACAGTGGTGTATCCGGGCATTTTGGGTGGCTCGAATTGGTCGCCTGTGAGCGTAGATGAAGCGAATCAGCGCGTTTTTGTGGCAGGCATTCACTCGCCGATTAAATATACGCTGCATGAAACACCCGCAAAAGATGGGACTCCTGCAATTAGATATGCGGCCAGCGAACCTACTAGCGATGAGCGTTGGGGTTTGCTCTCGGCGATTGATTTAAGTACAGGCAAAATCGTATGGCAAGATAAAACCGCACAACCTTTAATTGGCGGTGTGCTGGCAACTGCCGGTGGGCTGGTGTTTATGGGCGAGGGTAGTGGCAACTTTAACGCTTATAACAGCCAAACGGGCGAGCTGTTATGGCAAACTAAATCAGAATTTGGTGTGAATGCGCCGCCGATTACCTACACAATAGAGGGCGTGCAATTCATCGCTGTGGCAAGTGGCGGTAACTCAATTTTTGGCTACAAACAAGGTGATGCTGTATTAGTTTATAAGCTAAATCCTTGATTCGGAATTGTAAGCCCAGAAGTTGCGAGGAATAAAGCAAAAATAATAAAAGCGTGATTAGAAAATACATGAAGATTAAACCCTGTATTTAAATGCGCTTAAAATTAACCATCACCCTTAAGCCACGTTTATTTTTTATGTCAGCTAATGAAATTGTTGCAGCATGCAAAGTGGCGATTTCTTTCACAATAGCTAGTCCGAGACCACTACCTTCTTGCTCCATACCCACAACGCGGTGAAATCGGTCGAAAATTTTATCTTTTTCTAAATCATTTACTCCAGGCCCGTCGTCCTCCACAATTAAACTCACCAAAGTTTCAGATACATCCAAAGATACTGTGACAGTTCCACCCGCTGGTGTATAGCGAATTGCGTTATCAATCAAGTTTGCCAGCATGTCATTTAAGCGTTCTACATTTCCAGCTATTTGTGCAGGCACTAAGCTAGGTTCAAAGCCTAAATCGACACCTTTTTTAATGGCGGTCGGTACCATTTCTAAAGCCATTTCTTTCACAATAACATTCAAGTCAACATTAACCATTTCTAAACTTGCTGCAGCCTCTGGTTGACTGCGTGCCAAAACTAGTAGTTGGTTAATGGTATGTAAAAGTTTATCCAAACTTTGATGTGCGCGTGGCAACATCGATTTGAAAGTAGCTGGATCAGTTTCAAGTTCAGCGAGCTCTAACTGCGCCTGCGCGCCTGCTAGCGGCGTTCTTAGTTGATGTGCTGCATCCGCAATAAATCGATTTTGCGCAGAGATTAAGTTTTGCAATTTTTGCATAAGCTGGTTGACAGCATTAGCCACTAGTGAAACTTCTTGTGGAATATTGGGTAATTCAATAGGGCTTAAATCTTGCTCGGAACGCTTTGAAACTGCATCTTGCAAGGCATCTAAGGGAGCCAAACCTTTTTTAACTCCAAACCAGATAATCAAAAATGACAGTAATGCCAGCAACAGCTGGGGCACCACAATGCCGAGCAAAATAGTATTAGCAAGCTGATTACGATGATTTAGGGTAGCTGCAATTTGAATAGTAAATAACCGCGGTCCATTTGCAGTGGCAATTTTAAACGCAGCGCTGACAATCCTATACTTAGTGCCATCCAAATCAATAAAAAAGAAGTGAGGTTGAATATTCATGGTTTGCGGTTGAGTTTTTTTAGCTAACTGCTTATTCCCACTAATAAATAGGCCATGTTCATCGGTAATGCTGTAAATCACCTTATCAGACTCATTGCTAAGTAATGCTTTGCTGACGTTTTCTAGTAGGGTTAAATGACTGGCATTTTCCCCTGCAGTTACTAAATAGTTCGACATCTCAGCTGCAGAGCTATATAAGTCAGCATCTAATTCATTTCCTAGCTTATTAATGGCGAGATCATGTAGTATTGCACTATCAATCACAATCAATATTAGCAATAGCGGCACTAGCCAACTCAGCAATTTCTTTCTTAAGGACGCTTGTTTTTTTTGCATGATATGAGCCACTTTATTGTTTATCGAGTAAGTAGCCAAGGCCTCTTACAGTGCGAATTTCTATGCCAACTTGCAGCAATTTTTTGCGTAGGCGATGCATATAAACCTCAATTGCGTTGCTGCCGAGACTATCGTCCCAATCGCTAATGTTACCCAACAGACTTTCTTTGCTAACAACCTTGCCAACTCTTAGTAAAAGAGTTTCTAGTAAACTAAATTCTCGTGGAGATAGCGCAAAAGGTTGCCCGAGGTAAGTAACTAGATGATCTTTTGTATGCAGGGTAAGGGGTGGGTACTCAATAACAGATGTTGATACTGCGTGTCGACGACGAATCTGTACGCGTATCCTAGCTGCTAATTCAGGTAGTTTAATGGGTTTGATCAAGTAGTCATCTGCACCCAAATCTAAACCACTAATTCGGTCTTCTAAACCATCACGTGCTGTTAAAATAATCACACTGGGGTCCTGCTTTCTTGCACGTAACCTTTTGAGTACCACTAGACCATCCATTTGTGGCAAGCCCAAATCAAGCACAACGACTTCATAAAGATTATCGTGCAGTGCGAGGTCAGCTTGTTTACCATTTTTAGCCCAATCCACCACATAGCCATTGTTACGCAAATAAATGCTAGTGGCGCTGCCAAGAGTTATATCGTCTTCAACCAGTAAAATACGCATAGAAATGCCAAAAAAGATTCTTAAATCGTAAGCAAATTGTAAGGAGTTAATTCTTATAATTCACTATATGTTGTCAAGTTAAACTATTAGTGTGCAATTTAGTCTGTATATCATGATCAAGCAACAAAATTAAGCGGAAATGAAAAAAAATAACCTTCGATTTTTTGCTTATAGTTATTGGGATGCTATCCCAGTGTTGTTGGGAATAATGCACTTTGGCTATTTGTTATGTATGCTGGTAGCGTTTGCGTACTTGCCTTGGTGGGCGAATGCGATGACTGGCCTGTTTTACGCCTTTAGTATCTCTTGGAACATTAATAGCGTATCGCACAATTTTATACATAACGCTTACTTTCAATCGAACATTTTAAATCGCTGTTTTAGCTTATTAGAGTCTATCACATTGGGTTTTTCGCAAACTATGTATGACCACGTGCACCGCCAACACCACATAGGCAATAATGATCGTATAGGTGAAAACGGCGCAACCGTCGATTGGATTTCAATTTATCAGCACGGTAAAAATGGCGAACCTGAACCCGCGCTCAAATACACCTTCCTGAGTTTTTTTCGCGATGATCCAAAACGCATATATCAAGGCATCAAGCGCTTAGATCCATTTTTGGCTAATTTCTCTTTATTTGAATTAGCACTGGTAGTGCTGATGTTTATTGCCTTATTTTTACTCAATTGGAAATTAGGCCTATTTTTTGTGTGCTTTCACTATCTTGGCCATTCGCTTACTGCCATGAATGGTTATTACGAGCACCTTGGGGCAAATCCGGATAAACCTATTGCTTGGGGCGTAAGCTGCTACAACCCGTTATTTAATTGGCTCTGGTTGAATAATGGTTACCATGCCGAGCATCACTATCGACCCAAACAACATTGGACAAAAATGCATGAGCTGCACTTAGAGATTGCAGATAAACAGCGTATAGAGGGTGTGCGAGTGATTGCGTGGCCACATCAAATTGGGTTTCTAGCAAGATGAAAAATAAAAGATGGCTAATGAAAAATCTAAACGTTTGATATTCGCGCATTCTTACTGGGATATATTGCCAGCATTGGCTGGTGTCGCGCATTTTTGCTACCTGATAACGATGTTCGTACTTTTCCCCTCGTTACCGTGGTGGGCCAATATCATCCTAGGTCTTATTTATGCAGTGAGTATTTCTTGGAACATCAATAGCGTGGCGCACTTTTTTATTCACAATGTTTATTTTAAATCACGCTTTTTAAACCGAACCTTTAGTTTTATGCAATCGCTTACCATGGTGTTTTCACAGACTTTCTACGATAACGTACATCGCCGCCATCACACAGGAAATAGCGATTTACCAGATGAAAAGGGTGACACAGTCGATTGGCTTTCTATCTATCGGTATGGAAAAAATGGGCAGCCAGAAAATGTGTGGGCTTATACCTTTAAAAGTTTTTTTAGAGATGACCCGGCGGTAATTTTTAAAGAAATTAGACGTCGCAGTCCAAGCTTGGCCTGGTTTGGCGTGTTTGAAATTATTTGTGTTATTGCGATGGTAATTGTTGGCTTCATACTAAACTGGAAATTTATGCTCTTTATGATTCCATTTTATTATCTTGGTAACTGTCTTTCTTCGCTCAATGGTTTTTACGAGCATTACGGTTCCAACCCCAATGTGCCAATTGCGTGGGGCGTGAGCAGCTATAACTGGCTATATAACGTTACTTGGTTTAATAATGGCTATCACGCGGAACACCATTACCGGCCAAAACATCATTGGAGCAAAATGCGTGAGCTACATGACCAAATTGCAGCGCAACAAAAGGCTGCCGGTGTTCATGTCATCAAATGGCCGCATGCGCTGGGTTTTTTGGAGCATTGAATTTGGTTTTATCTCGAACAACGTAAGCAAATTGTAAGGCAAGATTCATTAAAATGCCGACTGCAACATTGAATGACCACACAAAACTAGAGGAGCCTCATGCTTTTTATTATTGATTTTGACGGTACACTTTCAGTAAAAGATACCATAGACGACATGCTTGAGCATTTCGCCGACCCAAGCTGGGAAGATGCAGAAAAATCTTGGCTAAATGGCGACATTACTGCTGTTGAATGTATGACTCAGCAAATTCGTATGGTGAAAGCCGACAACATTACGCTTGAGGGCTTCTTTCGTGGCATTCAGTTAGACGCTACCTTTTTGCCTTTTTATAAACACATTAGCCAATTTGCCAAAGTAGCGATTGTAAGTGATGGCTTAGATCACTCGGTTAAAGTGGCGATGCGTAACGCCGCCATGCCAGATATTCCCGTGTATGCCAACCATTTGCATTTTGTGCCAGATGGCATTGATATTACATTTCCCAACCTTGTAAATGGTTGCGATGGTGGTAACGGCACGTGCAAATGCGCCGTTGCCCGCAACCTTTCTTTGGAGTCAGGTGGTCCTGTAGTATTGATTGGCGATGGCAAATCGGATGCTTGTCTTGCCGGCCGTGCCGATGTTGTGTTCGCTAAAGGTTCGCTAATTAAGCATTGCGAAAAAAATAATATCCCTCATCACAAATTTCAAACATTTGCCGACGTTTTAGCCAAAGTGAAAGCTTGGCCACAGAAAGCACCACAAAAAAGCGCGAGCCTACTTGCCTAAGTTCAATTCTAGCAAGTCAAGCTACAAGCTATTCGTTCATTAATTAGTAAAAGGTTGTTGCATGGATACCAAAATCATCGAAATTTTAGATAAAAACAACAAATATTGCTCACATGGCGATACGGTAAATTATGCAGATCCGCCCAAAGTATTTGAAAATTGCCAAGGCAGTTTTTTGTTTGATGAAAACAACACACCGTATTTGGACTGGCAAATGTGGTATTCAGCCGTCAATTTTGGTTATAAAAACAAACGCTTAAATGACGCGCTACATAGACAAGTAGATACATTGCCACAGCTTGCCAGCCAATATTTACACAAAGAAAAAGTTGATTTAGCCGAGATTATCTGCAAATACATGGAAGACAAATATGGCGAAAAAGGCCGTGTACACTTTAATGTAGGTGGAGCGCAAGCGGTAGAAGATTCACTTAAAGTTGTGCGTAACCACACGGGTAAAACACATCAATTTGCCTTTATGGGCGGCTACCATGGCCGTACTCTAGGTGCTTCTGCCATCACTTCCAGCTACCGCTATCGTCGTCGTTTTGGTAACTTTGCTGACCGCGCACATTTTGTACCTTATCCATATTGCTTCCGCTGTCCGTACGACATGAAAGTAGAGACTTGTGACACGTATTGCCACAAAGAATTTGAAAAATTATTCGAGACTGAATACCAATCGGTTTGGGATGAAAAAGCCAAAGAGAGCGAATTCGGCGCGTTTTACATTGAGCCGGTACAAGGTACAGGTGGCTACATTATTCCGCCTGAAGGCTATATGCAAAAGCTACAAGCCAGTCTCAAAAAACGCAATATTCTGCTGGTGGCTGATG
Source organism: Methylotenera sp. (assembly GCA_017880905.1). Lineage (GTDB taxonomy): Bacteria > Pseudomonadota > Gammaproteobacteria > Burkholderiales > Methylophilaceae > Methylotenera_A. Next base: position 12,855 of record JADGRO010000012.1, on the reverse strand, counting down.
AAATTCAAATGGGCGTTTATCGCACTGGTAAATTGTGGTCATGGGAGAATTTTGGCATCGTGCCGGATATATTCGTATTCGGCAAAGCCATTACTAATGGGCTAAATCCACTATCCGGTATCTGGGCGAAAGAAGAATATATTAATCCTGAGAAATTCCCGCCAGGCACTACGCATTCGACGTTTGCCTCTAACCCACTTGGCACGTCGGTGGCGCTTGAAGTCATGAAAATGACGCAAGAGCATGATTTTGAACCTCAAATTCGTGAACGCGGCGCTTACTTTTTAAAACGCATTCAAGAACTGAAATCACGTTGGAAAGTGGTTGGCGATGTGAGCGGCTTAGGGCTAGCTTTGCGTATTGAGCTTTGCACCGAAGATGGCTACACGCCAAGCCGTGTATTGGCAGATCGCATGTTTAACGAGGGCTTGAAAGGTGACATCGACATCGATGGCAAAATGTATGGCTTGGTATTAGACATCGGCGGTTACCAAAAAAATGTGATTACATTGGCGCCTTCATTGTTGATTACCAATGAAGAAATCGATTTAGGCATTCGTTTATTTGAGGCCCTGCTAAAACGCTGTGGTGCACACTAAGTGCTGATATGAACGGTATTACCGTATTCGATTTTGATAAAAGTGTGACTGCACAAGCCGATTTTTTGCAGCAATTTCGCGCTAAACTTACAGTCAAATCAATGATGCCTTTTCAACGTGCAATCCGCTTGTGGTGTAGTCCACAATGCTATAAAAAAATCAGTGCGGCGATGCAATTACAAGATAAGAGCCAATTTACTTTGTTAGGGTCTGGTGATTTTCATCATTTAACGCTTGCGCTGCTTGAGCAACACCAAACCCCGCTTACACTGGTATTGTTTGATAATCATCCAGATTGGATGCCCCCTCCACACAAATACCATTGTGGCACTTGGGTATACGCAGCGGCACGTCTACCACAAGTGGAGCGTATTGTGATAGTTGGGCTAGAGAATGGCGATTTAGCGGGAAAAAAGTTTAATAGTGGCGATGTTGAAAGCTACGAAAATAAAAAAATTGTGCTGTTGCCTTATACTTTGGTAGAAGCAAAAATTCAGCAGCAATCCATACGCCTCGAATCTAAGCTAAAACAGAGCTTAAAGGCGGGAGTTCAAGAAATTTTGGAAGCGATTCCTACCGAGAGAGTCTACATAAGCGTAGATAAAGACTGTCTGCGTAGCCAAGATGCTGTCACCAATTGGGAACAAGGCACACTGCCTTTGGAAACAGTACTGGCCTGTATTCAATCAATTAGAGAAGTGCATGTGATTGTGGGCGCTGACTCGGTGGGGGACTACTCGCCGCCACTATTTAATTCACCGCTAAAATGGATAGGTTCATTTTTAGATCGCCCTGCGAATGCTTTATGCATGAACTCTCATAAAAAAGCAAGTGAAATCAATAGCATAGCCAATTCAAAATTAGCAAATTCTCTGGGATTTAGCTAATTATGTTACTAAGTTTAAAATCAGTTAGTTTGTTTGGTATTGCAATGGTGCTTGATACGCTAGGTAATATCTTATTTAAAAAAGGCATGAATAACTTTGCCGCATCACCTTTGCCAGGCTGGGGGGGGTATTGGGCGAACTGTAAACGAGCTTTATCTTCTAAAGACATTACCATGGGTGGGATTGCGGTGGTGCTTGAGGCCATTGTTTGGCTGGCTTTTTTGTCGATTACACCACTTAATATTGCTGCGCCGCTTTCTAGTGCTAGTAATATTTTTATATTACTGGCCTCAGCCTGGTTTTTAAAAGAACACGTCAGCAGCAAGCGCTGGCTAGGCGTGACACTCATCATCACGGGAATGATTTTTGTGGGTGGCGACTACGCATGAAACAACATATACAAATGAAAGAAGCTGAAGTGACAGAAAAGCCGCAAAATAAAATGGATGTACTGTTAGGATCAGTTGGGTTCATCGAACGCAAAGGTAAAGTGGGGGTGTTACTGATTCATGGCTTAACCGGTACACCAACAGAAATGAAACAGTTTGGCAAAGTGATTGCTAGACAAGGTTTCACAGTCGCATGTCCCGAGATGGCAGGACATTGCTCTACTATTGAAGCCTTAACCAAGACCAAATGGCTTGATTGGTACAAATCTATTGAAGTAGCGTTTGACGCGCTAAAAGAAGAATGCGAGCATGTGTTTATTGCTGGACTTTCTATGGGGGCACTAATTGCTCTATTGGTAGCAGCAAAAAGAAAAAACCAAGTCGCAGGCGTTATTTTACTTTCCACTACATTTTTTTATGATGGCTGGAACGTATCAAAGTTCAAGCGAAAAGTTTTGTTGCCCATAGTACTCTACTCCCCTTTAAAATACTTTTTGCAATGGGAAGAAACTGCACCGTATGGCATTAAAGATGAGCGTACGCGTGCTTTGGTGCATGCTATTTTAGAGAATCGGGATAATCAGGCGGCCGATAAAATAGGCTATTTTAAAACACCAGCCACAGTGATTTTAGAAAGTGTGCGCATGATTAAGGCAACCAAAAAATCGCTAAAAGAAGTAGTTTCACCAACTTTAATCGTACACTCTACTGAAGACGATATGGCGAGTTTAAAAAATGCGCATTATACTCAAGCTAATATCGCATCAAAAATCGTAGAAACTTTTTTTGTGGACGACACCTATCACGTGCTTACTCTAGATAAGCGCAAAGACGATGTGGCGAAACGTACCGCACGTTTTTGCAAAGAGCAAGTACACAAACTGGCGTTGGTAGATGTTGTGCCAGCCCATTAGCATAAGGATTTAACTAATGTCAGTACCCAGCTTAGATGAAATTTCAAAAGTGTTAGCAAAAATGATTGCTGATAAAATGGAAATCGACGTTAATACGATTACTGCGGAAAGTAATTTAACCGAATTGGGCTTAGATTCGCTTGATACTTTTGATTTAATTTTCAACGCGGAAGACCACTTTAAAATCAAAGTGCCAAACGATCAAGTGCAAATTGAGACGCTACAAGATGTAACTGCACTGGTGCATAAACTCATCGTCGCCCAAAGTTCTTAAGACGGTAGCAACAATAATGCGCAGTATGAGCCAGCGTCACCGTGTCGTCATTACTGGCATGGGCGTGGTTTCACCTATCGGCAATGGACTGCCTGCACTAAGCGAACAAGCATTTCGGGGCGTTTCTGGCATCAAGCGTCTTGATGCTTCGTTTGTTGATCAACTCGATTGCAAAATTGCGGCCCAATCACAATTTGATCCAGCACAGCACTTTACAAAGCACGCGTACTCAATGCTTGACCGCACAAGCCAATTAGGTTTGCATACTAGTATTGAGGCGGTTAAGAATGCAGGTTTAACAATAAATGATACACTCAAACCCCGTATGGGCATTTATTTCGGTACTGGTATGGGTAGTTCACATTCGATTGAAGAAGGTTACGTTCGGCTTTATAAGGATGGGGCAAGTCGTCTTAAACCATTTACCGTACTGATGGGGATGAACAATGCGGCTGCCTCGGCGATTGCGCTGGAGTATAAACTCATAGGGCCAAACCAAACTTTTTCTACCGCTTGTTCATCTTCAGCGGTAGCGATAGGCGAAGCGGCTAGGTTGATACAGCATGGTTATACAGACGTAATGCTAGCAGGAGGAGCAGAAGCGCTTTTAACTTTCGGAACAATTAAAGCATGGGAAGCCCTAAGAACATTGGCTGATGAAGATATCGAAAACGCCAGTCGCTCATGCAAACCATTTTCGGCTGACCGCACCGGTTTAGTGTTAGGTGAGGGCGCTGCTATGCTAGTATTAGAATCTTATGAGCATGCAACAGCCCGCGGAGCAACTATTTTGGCAGAGATTGCGGGTTATGGCTCTGCAAACGATAGTGGCCATATTACGCAACCGTCGGTCAATGGCCAGGCGGCGACTATACAAGCTGCGCTGACAGATGCAAACCTGCCGCCAAATGCCATTCAGTATATCAACGCGCACGGCACTGGTACGCAACTTAATGATATTACGGAAACCAATGCAATTAAAAAAGTATTCGGCGATCATGCCTATCATTTAAGCGTGAGTTCTACCAAGTCTATGCATGGTCATTTGATGGGTGCTGCTGGTGCGTTAGAGACAGTAATCACTGTGCTTGCTTTGAATGCCAATACTTTGCCGCCAACGATTAATCTTAAACAGCCAGATGCGGCGTGCGATCTTGACTATGTGCCCAATAAAGCTAAAGTTTTACCCAAGCTTGAATATGTCATGACGAATTCGTTTGCATTTGGTGGGACAGGCGCTGCACTAATTTTAAAAAAAGTAAATAGTTAATGGAGCTTGCTATTCCGCACGATCAGATACAACCATCCCGCTTTCAAGCGCATTTTACCTATGCGGCAACTCAACACGATGAATCTGTTTGGCAACGCCTATTACCGCAATCTCTAGAAGGTTACCACTACCATTTGGCGTTTGATTTAGGCCACGTGGAAGGCTTTAAGACGGGCTACATAACGATTTCCACTGCAGGAACAGTGGTACTCATCGCGCCCATCTTCATCACTGATTATGCCTTAGACACTCTGGTACAAGGTCGTATGAAAGTTTTTACCAGCTTACTTAATAAAGTGCTGCCAAATTTAATGACTTTACGCTTGCTATGTGTAGGTTCCCCAGTTACTGATTCTGCACAGATAGGTTTTTTAAAAGATTCAGCACTTGATGCTGAGATAATTGCACGGTTATATGAAAAATTAGAGGAAGTAGCTCAGCTGGAAGGCGCTAATGTGCTAGCTTTCAAGGATATATTAACAAGTGATGTAGCAAGATTACAAACACTTTTTTCAAACCATGGTTTTAGCAGCGTAGAGAATATGCCAGTTGCGAAAAATGCAATTCATTTTAAAAATTTAGATGCCTATTTTGCTAGTTTGAGTTACAGCACGCGCAAAGGTTTGCGTCGCAAACTCAGACGATATAGTCAACTTCGTATTGAAGAGTATGATGGTTTGCCGCCACATCTTGAAGAAATATACCAACTATACTTAAATTGTTATGAAAAAAGTAAGCTCAAATTTGAAAAACTTACTTTGGATTTTTTTAAATCTTTAGCCGAATTAATGCCAAATCAATGTCGTTTTGTGCTCTATTTTATGCAAGATAAACTAATTGGATTCAATTGCTTACTGCATGGAAACGGCGTATTGGTGGATAAATATATTGGCCTAGATTATTCGTTTAGTCACCAAGTTAATTTGTATTCGTTAAGCTGGCTTCACAATATTCATATGTGCATCCGCGATGGCTTCCATACACTACAAAGCGGGCAAGCTGCTTATAAAACTAAATTGAGTTTAGGCGCAAGCTTAGAGCAAACACATATTTTGTTTAAACATCGTAATCGCTACGTTAACCCTTTATTAAAACTTGCTGCAAAAATGTTGGCTTACGGCAATTTTGACACGTCAGTGAAAATAAAGTAAAAACCAAGTAAGAAAATATGCAATTTTCAAAATTAGTAAACATACAAGTTATTGTTTTGATTGCATTATTATTGTTATTTGATACGTTCGCACAACTGGCATTCAAAATTGCGGTTACGCATTTGGGTGAGTTTACTACGCAAAATATAAGCGGCATTTGGCGTTACTGCTTGCAGTTGGCGGTTAATCCATATGTCATTTGTGGAGTGATTACACTTATTTTTGCGCTTTTTATTTGGCTCAAACTCATTTCAAAAGTAGATTTGAGCTTTGCCCACCCCATGACATCGCTGGTGTATGTAACCATTCCGCTAAGCGCTACCTTGTTTTTGAACGAACCGCTACATTGGTATCAATTGGTGGGGATCGTTTTTATTGTCGCAGGAGTTTTTGTCATCTCAGATGATGCGCATCCCCGTGCCAGTGATATAACCCTTAACGCCCGGAAATAAAACTGATATTGCGCAGAAAGGGTAGCTTTGCCAAAGGTTGTATGATGGGCGCGGTTAAACGCTCTAACAAATCTTGTGATTTGGCGGCATAAGGTGTGTAAAAGCCCCAACTAAAGGCAAGCAAACTAAGAAACGCTCCACCTACAAACACGTCCGATCCCCAATGCGCGCCAGCAATGAGCCTTGGCAACAAGTATAAAATGGTGAGTAGCCAAACAAAGAACAATGCCTTGCCACGCGCAAAAAATAGCAGCATTGCTGTCCAAATAAATAAAACCGAGGCATGGTCGCCCGGAAAGCATTGTTTGGAACTATCTTTTAGGTACCATTTTTGCTCCCAACCTGGGAACAATGACGTTAGCCGCACAGCACCTTCAACAACTAGAGACGGGCTTGATCTCTGCCAATGCATCAATTTTAGTATTTCATCAAATAATACGATGCGGATGAACAACAACAGCAGTAACAGTGCAAAAAAAGCGTAAAACGCGCGGCGCACTTGCGTGCCGCTAAAAACCCAGTTACTTTTAATGATAGTTACGAGCATAATCAAGCCAACAGTTACATCAATAGGGCGCATATTGCCAATCGCCCAAATTCTCGCCCAAATCGGATGCGTGGCAAGTGGTGCGTTTAACCAATGAAACAGTCGTAAATCAAACGCATCCCATAACTGCCTTGTTGGTTGCCACAGCCAGCTTGCAAGTATTAACACCGCTAACAGATTACAAATAATGAGCTCGCGCCAGTACCAGCGCGCTTGGAACAGTTCATTTGTATTGGTTGAGGGTGTCTTCATCTGGCAGTTACTAAATAGGATCTAATTTGTGCTGACGGCCTTTAAGATAGGTGACAAGACCCGGCAAGCTCACCACAATCAGCGTTAATCCATATAGCAATGACATCATTAGTACAGTCGTTTTATTCGCCCCGATTAATGAAAACAAGCCCACCAAAGTGCCTTCGCGTACCCCCCAGCCTGCAATGGAAATAGGAACAATGGTCAACACCAGCGCCGGTGGCACTATAGCGAAATAAGTCATTAGGTCATATCTTAAACCAAGTGCCCAGCCGGTGGCAAAAAATCCCAACATGGCCAGCAAAGGGATAATAAGCGACGTGCCAATTAAATGGAATTGATGCGAAGAAAACGCCTGACGTAAACGCGTGGAAATAATGCTCAAAATCTCCAGCTTTGGGTAACGATTTAGCCATTTCGCACGACTTAAAAGAAAGATACTTACAAAACCAAGTGCACCCACAGTGATTAATAACAGAATTGGCCGATAAATTTGCGCAGGTAATAGAGTAGGGTTAATAAGATACGCAACAAGTGTGAACGACATTAGCGCACCAAGCCCGATGATGCGATCAACCATCACACCGTAAAGTGCATCACGTTTGCGAAAGCCGCAGCTAGAAACATCAAGCACTCTGACAGCATCCCCGCCAATGCTGGTTGGCAGGCCTTGATTGAAGAACATACCTTTAAAATAACTGCGCCAATAAAACGAAAATGTTTGGCCAAACCCCAAATTACGCATAATGATTTGCCAGCGATAAGCAGATACGGCCGTGCTGCCAAATTGCAAGACGAGCGCTATTGCCAAAAAATCCAGCCGAGTTTGTTTCAGCACCTTCCATGCCTGCTCTGCATCAATCGATCGCATAATCAGCATCAGGATTACCACTGTGATGATTGCTCTAACTATAAATTTGATTAAGTTATTAACAGAAGACATTGTTTTAATTGATATATGTAGTTTATATTAATCGTCGCTGGAATCAACTATTGGGTGTTTATCCGTTACTTTCTCTTGATAATTTATTACCAGTCTATAGTAATAAGTGCCCGTTTGCTTACCGTTTTTCCAAATGTTGATTTCTTTTATCTCACTCACTGGCTTGGTACGTGAGAGCACGCTTTCACCATTTAATTCATCCATTTTCTCACTAACTAACAACAAGGTTTTGCCGTTTTGCGTGGCTGCGGGAAACCAAAATTGATACATTAAGCCAATGCCGCCAAATAAATGCTCGTTCGCGGTCTCAAATGCAGGATTATGCGCAGTTTTTATATGCTTATTTTCGATGTATTTTGTGCGGTAAAACGCCAATCCGCTGGCGATTTTGTTTCTATCCATGCCCACAACCAGTATTTTTTCGCCCTCTTTTTTACCAAGATTGTCTTTTTCAAGCTGCGTTGTTAGAGCCTCAATCTCTTCTCCAAAGCCTTGATAGCCCATTAAATGCATGTTCTGCGGATATTTTGTTAGCGGTAAACCTAAGCTTAAATAGTGCAGACCGGCGCCGTAAATCAGCATTAGAATCACCACGGTGGCAGGCCACACGCGCTGGCTCCAAGCCAGTAATTTTGGGGTATTTGTAGTTGGACTTTGCGTAATCAGCAATGCTAAAAACGGAATTAAACCCAGCCAGCATGGCCCGGTCCAATTGAGTTTGCTTGTTCTAACTAAACTAAGCATTGCAAACACAATGACAGGAAACAGCGTTAACCAAGCCAATAAGAAGTAGCTTCGTCGCACATCAATATTGGCTTGAAAGCGCGTTAAAATAGTTTTTCTGTATTTCACTACGGCGATAAATGACATCACACCAATTGGCGTGATAAAAATCAGCACATTGCTAATAAAGCGCGGTAAAGAAAAATGATACCCGCTAGCAACGCGGCCTTCGCTTTGAAAGGCAAACGATGCCCATGCGTGCTGCATATTCCAGATGATAACGGGTGAAAATAAAACACAGGCTATAACAAGCGCAATATAGGGCTCAGGGCGAGTAAACCATTTTCTGGATGGCTTATCAATGAGCAGAAACAAAACAATAGCACCGCCTAAAAATGCAATGGTGTATTTAGATATCATGCCCAAGCCAATTGCGATACCGACACCCAGCCAAGCTTTTTTATTGTCTTTAACGATAACTTGATGCGTATAGTAAATGGCAGCAGCCCAACACGCGGTGAGCGGTGCATCGGGGCTCATAAACCAGCCAAATGAAAAATAAGCAGGTAGCGCCGCAACCAGCACCAGCGTCCAATAGGCGCTTGCTTCAGTCAACATTTCTCGCGTGAGTTTAAGCACATAGAATGCAGTTATAAACCAGCATAAAAAAGCCCCAAACCGTACCGCAAACTCGTTAGTACCTAGTAAACTGGTGAAAAGTTTGATAATCCAAGCGACCATGAGTGGATGATCTAAGTAGCCAATATCCAAGTGCTGCGCGTAATTCCAGTAATACGCTTCTTCAAAAATAAGCTCCGGCGCGCCCAGATATAAAAGTTTAAGCAACACAAGATAAGCCACCACCGCAACGCACCAATATTTCCAGTCTGCGTCAGCTTTTAAATCGAGTGATTGTGCGTAAAGGTAGCCAAAAACCAGCAACGCTGCAGAAAATACCGTGCAAATGGTGATAGCCAGCAGCACCGGAAGCGCCGTCATTTGCGTGAGTGAGGCCAGTAACCCACCGCGCAGCAACACTACCAGCAAAGCGATCAACACAAAGGTGAAAAGTTGTTTTGGTTTAATTTTTAGCGCTACAAACCCCACAACAGAAGCACAAAGAAAGCTTACCATGTGCGCCAATGCAAGCGAATACGCCTGTTGGTTTAAAAAATAAAATAGTGCGATATCGACCGCCACTATTAATAAGCTCGCTATCAGCAACCGCGAGCAGCGGGCAGGCGAAAGAAAATCTGCTTTAAATAGGCTAATCAGGTTCATTATCGGGGATTATTTTATGCTTTTGCTTTGCGCTGTGACTGTTTCTTAACCAAAACTTGGCGCAATTGAACTAGTACTGTTTCTGGTTTAATCACTTGCAAGCACACATTGTCGCTACAAGGCGTTTTGCGGTGGTTGGTGGCGCTCACACAGGGCGAGCATGCTAACCCAGCATAAATGGGCGTGCTGTTGCCCAAAGAGCCATATAACTGCGGCGTTTCCGGGCCAAACAGCACAAACGTGCGCAAATCGGTTACCGATGAAAAATGCCCTGGGCCGGAATCGTTGGTGAGCATCAATTCGGCGATTTGATAAAGCGCGGGCAGTTCTTCTATTGTTTGGCGGCCGGCAAAATTCACACAACGCTCGTGTGCAACTTGTTCTTTTAAGCCTTGCGCTTGCTCATGCTCGGCAGGCGCGCCGGTAATCAGTACCAGCAAATCTGCGCTATTCGCTAGTAAATCACGCATCACCGCAACAAAATGCTCTGGCATCCAGCGCCGTTGCGGCAGCAGGTCGCTGGCATTGGGGTTGATTAACACAATGCGGTGGCGTTTTTCATCATATTGTGGATATTCCTTGCGAATGCGGCTGTGCATGGCCGCCTGCATGCTTGCATCCACTGGCGCGCGAGCAAGCTTAATCTCGCTGTCATCAATTAAGGTTTTGGAGTAGGGCAGCTCTTGTTTATTGGATAAAGCCGCATTTACCAGCGCGATAAAGCTTTTGGCGATGTGCAGCGTCGGGTTATAGGCCACGCGGTGCGTCAGCATGGCTCCTCGGTATAGTCCCTCGTTATGAAACGCATGATAGCCAACGCGATTAACCGCGCCGCTAAGCCCTGTAAGCAGGGCGCTGTAACGCGAAAATAGCTCTAAATCTATCACCGTATCAATGTTGTTTTTGCGCGTCCACAATAAAAAGCGCAGGCTATCAATCGCTAAATTCCACAAATTATCTTCGCAGATAGTGAATATATTGGCAACAGGCACAGTATCCAGCAAGCGCAAGCTGGCCGCATTGCCTTTAAAAATCACAAAATACAAATTGGCTTTGGCGGCTTTTTGTATTTTGCGCATGGTGGGATCCACCAAAATGGCGCTACCCATTTCAGAGAGTTCGACAAATAAAACGTTATGGGGGGCTTGCGATTTTTGTGTTGCAAATAGGTCTGCAAGCTTGGTGAATAAGGTCGCCAAGAGGCATAAGGGAACGCCTGCAAAGTAATCCACCTTGCGCATCAGGTCTATATTCATATTTGCTTTGAAACACCTTTAAATCGCTTGCGGGCGCAATCCCGACAACTTTTAATTGATGCGCGAGATTATAACATCAAGCATTAAGACGAAATTCTGTTTATAAATATACAGTCAACATAAATATTTTATATCTATAATCTTTTTTTGCTTGACATGCAACTAAATAGTTGCATATAATGTGCGCATGGTTACTGACGAAGACAAAGTATTCAAAGCTCTGGCTGATGCCAGCCGCAGGCAGCTGTTGGATAAACTACGCAAGAAAAACGGGCTGACGTTAGGCGAGCTTTGTGCGGATCACGCTATGAGTCGTCAGGCAGTAACCAAACATCTTGTTTTGCTGGAAGCGGCGAATCTCGTCGTCACCGTAAAGCAGGGGCGTGAAAAACTGCATTACCTTAATCCGGTGCCGATCAACGAAATCTATATGTGCTGGATAGGCCAATTTGAACAAAAACGGCTGCAAGCACTACATAACCTTAAACAATCATTAAAGGAGAATGACCATGAGCAATGATTATATCTACACCACCTACATTAAAACCACAGCAGAGAAGGTTTGGGCTGCCATTACAAACCCTGAGTTCACACGCCAATATTGGGGGCATGATAATGTTTCCGATTGGAAAGTAGGTTCAACATGGCAACACGTCACCAGTGAAGGGCAGGCTAGAATTGTCGGTCAAGTGCTGGAGAGCGTGCCGCCTAATCGTTTGGTGCTGTCATGGGCTAACCCTGCGAATCCGACTGACGAATCCCGCGTCACATTCGAAATCGACACTATCGAAGACATGGTACGCATGAATGTGATGCACGGTAACTTTAAGGCCGGCTCAAGCATGGCAGAAGCCGTGGCTAAAGGCTGGCCGCGCGTGCTCTCCAGCATGAAAACCTTTTTGGAAACAGGCAAAGCACTTGACACTTGGGCTGGCCATGATTCGGATTGTGCCAAATAGGGTGGTTGGTAGCGATGGCGGGTGCAAGCCCGCCAACAAGCCTAATTCTATTCTAAACCTTTGAAACCCATTGCAACAGGCGCTTCCACTGCGCAATATCTTGCTCAACAAGGGAAGGGCGCATATCAAATATGCTTAACCCTTGTTCTGACGCCATTACATAAACTTGCGTGTTGCGCAGATAAGCCAATACCGGTAAATTGGCCTCTCGCATAAATTCTGCCAATTTTACTGCAGAATGCGTACGCAGGTTAACGCGCATACCCGCCAGCGCCACAAAAGTCTTGTTTTTACGTATGCTTTTTTCTTCCTCCAACACATCCAAAAAATCGCTGGTGGCGCCAATATCAAAAGCAGATGGTTGAATCGGCACAATCACGCAATCAGCCGCATTAACCGCATTGCTAAGCTTGTCATCACGCAACCCGGCTGGCGAACCGGTAATAATCCAATCAAGTTTTGAAGCCTGCTTGCTGTTAGCGTAAATTTGCGGGGCATCGGCTGGGCGGCGCTCCAGCCAATTGGATGACGATTGCTGACGGTCTAAATCTGCCAGCAATACCTGTTTACCACGCGTCGCAAAATAACCAGCCAAGTTAGTGGCCAGTGTGCTTTTGCCGCTACCGTCTTTAGGGTTGGCGATTAAAATATTTTTCACGCTTTGCCCCAATATTTAAAACAGTATAAATAGTTTCATCATACGTTATTTATGATTAAATTCAAGTAATTAAGCATCTATTCGCTGTCATAAAAATGTAACACACATAAACTTTAAGTCGCCTATACTTGCATAATTTTGTAATATAAAAAAATTGAGGGGGATGAGGAATGAAACGAAAGCCCGATGACCAGTATCTGGCAAAAGCAAAAAAACTAAGCAATGAGCAAGTAGAACGCTTACAAAGCAGAATGCGTAACAAGCTTACACGTAGAACAGCAGATAAAAAACTCACAGAGT
>JADGRO010000011.1 GCA_017880905.1 Methylotenera sp. | reverse complement strand
GCGTTCTGCGCCAACGTTGAAAATCTGAATAACGCCCTTGGCATCGGTAGCGATACTGGAGAAGTTGGCGCTGTTGAAAATCGCACTCTGCAAGGCGCCAGCCTTGGCTAACGCTTCTTCCGCTTGTTTACGCGCGCTAATATCACGCAAGATGCAAGTGAAGTAACGCTCGCCACCTAGCCACATTTCGCTTACTGTTATTTCCAATGGAAAAGGGCTGCTGTCCTTGCGCCAGCCGATGACTTCGCGCCCGACGCCAATGGCACGCGCTTCATCGCTTGCACTGTAATGCTTGAGTGAGCCATTGCGTTGTTCTTGGTCAAGCTCGGGTATCAGTTGACTAAAGTTTAATCCGGTAAGTTCTTCGGCGCTGTAGCCAAACATTCGCTGAGCAGGCGGGTTAATGGTTTCAATGCTGCCGTCACGGGCGTGCAGAGTAATAATGCCGTCAGCTACGGTATTTAGAATTGTCTGGATTTGCGTGGCACTGTCCCGCAAGGTTTGCTGCACAACATATTCATCGGAGACGTTGCGGAATACCAGCACGGCACCAATTACCTGACCGTCGCGGTTGCGAATCGGCGCGCAACTGTCGGCGATATCGCACTCGCTACCATCGCGTGCAATCAGTACGGTATGGTTGGCCAGCCCTTGTATCGTGCCTTTCGCCAAAGTTTCCATGACTGGAATAGTGGCTGCCAAACGAGTTTCTTTGTTGATGATGGGGAAAACCTCACCTATTGGGCGACCAGCGGCTTCTGCTCGTGACCAACCAGTGAGCTGTTCGGCAAGGGGGTTTAGGAGTGTTACGCGCGCTTCGGCATCGATGGTTATTACAGCATCGCCGATGGAATTGAGCGTAACGGCGAGCTTTTCCTCACTGTCCTGCAAGGTATAATTGGTTTGTTGTAGTTGTTTATTCGTCTCTTCTTGAATCTCAAGCAAATGCTTTGTTTCGAGATGCACTAAATTTTTGAGCTTTTGCTGTGATTGACGATAGATTAAATAAATGAATGCCAGTGCAAATAGCACCGATAGTACACTGGCGAGAATGATGATGTTAAACATACGATGCATGTTCGATTGCAACGCTGCATCCTTCTGTGCCAGCGCAGTTTCCTCTAGCTTAGTGAATTCACCCATTTCGGTACGAATCGAATCCATCAGTTGTTTGCCCTGCCCCTTACGCACTTCTGCGCTAGCGCTGTCAAGGCCTTTGTTGCGGCGTAATTCAATGAGATGCGCCATTTCCGCCATTTTGGCATTAATCAAAGGAGCCACTCTGTCTAGGTGTTGTTGAGCAGCATTGATTAAGGTAAATTGACGTAACTCTTTTAGATTGCCGCCAAGGTTATCGTGCGCAACCAAATAAGGCTGTAGAAAGGCTTCGTCACCAGTCAACAAATAACCGCGCTGTCCAGTCTCTGCATCTTTTAATGTAGACAATAAATCGTTGGCACTATTAATTACAAGGTGGGCATGCTGTCTGGCCGCGGCCACCTGCTCTATCTGCCTGAAAGACCAAATAGATGTTGCCACTGCTATCGCTATCAACAGAGCCGCCACAGCAACAAATGCAATAATTTTATGTATAGTTTTCAAGAAGAAATTACCTATCCTTACTCTAAGTGTGTAAAAGCGCAAATCAAATTGGCAGATTAAGTGGCCAGCATCATGAACAGCATCTAACCTACTTATACGGTGTTATTGCACAAATAAAACATTCATTTATGTGCTTGTCAGCGAGTTTGAGTTGAGCTTGTAGATAATGCTTTAATTGAAAGATATAAATTATGGCTATTAATAATGCTACGTTCTGTGCGGTAACGCACAGAATAGCCCATATAGACGGCGCATCATGAATTCAGACGACACCTAAGAGAGTGTTTATTTCTTAAGTTTTGGTTCTAAATTCATTTTATATATTAGGAGACTTATCATGTTTAAAAGAATTTTCGTGTCACTACTCGCGACGTTATTTTTAGCTGGCACTTTTGCCACACTAACTGGTTGCAACACAGTTGCAGGGGCTGGTAAAGATATAGAGCAGGGTGGCAAAGCAGTCAAAGACGAGGCGAATGAGAATAAATAAAGCTTGGTGACGAGGGATAATTTTATTTTTCCTTCGTGCACTAACTATTTTTTTAAAAGGAGAAAATATGAAAAAATTATGGCTAGGCCTAAGTTTAGCGGTAATTGGTAGTTTAATGGTGGCTGGTTTGAGTGGTTGCTATGTTAGAGGTGAGGATGATGGCTATCGGAAAGATCGAGATCATCATGAAGATAATAGAGGTCACGATGAGCATGAACATGATCGTGATCGTGGTGAGGAGCATGGTGACCAAGATAGGCGATATTGATGTTTTAGAGATTAATTTTGCGAAGACACCAGCGATAGCTTGCAGGTGTCTTCATGATTAGCTGCTGGGAACAAGCTGATTGGGCTGGGTGACGCTTTCGCGACACCCCTAGCTTTTTAAGCTTATTCTTTTTTCAGTAACAGGCTGTTTTTAACTGATTTAACACCTTCAGTCTCAGCTGCTATTTTTTCAGCTTGCTGGATTTGGTCTTCTGTTTCAACAAATCCGCTTAACAGTACAACGCCATGGTTAGTTTTAACACTAACTTTCAGGCTTTTTAGACCCTCATCTTTTAACAAATTGCCTTTAACTTTTGAGGTGATAACAGTATCACTTGTTACGCGCTTAACATTTTTTTGCTCAGCTTTTGTTTTGTAATTTGTATATTCCTGCTGGTCTAGGGTGCCGTCATTATCTGTATCAGCGGCAGAAAAATGCTTAGCAAAAAGTTTTTCGCTTTTCACTTCTGATTTAGTAAGAGTGCCGTTGTTGTCGGTATCTAAGGCCTTAAATGCAGTGGTGTAAGCACTTTGATTGCCGTTATCCATAGCTCCATCCAAAGCGAAGGCTGGTGCGCTGGCTGAGCCAAATGCCAGTGCAATTACAAGCATGCTAGATTTAAAGTTGGTGTGGTTTTTCATGATATTTTCCTTATTAATAATATAAAATTGAAGTACAACCAAGAATATGCGCCGGAGCTAGTTAAGTCTGTGCGCTAGATAACATAGCTGAATGAAAACTTAGCTAAGTGCGCGTAGAGAAGTCGCCAAAAACGCAATGTAGGCAGACAGATTAGGTAGACAGATAATGTCAACCAAGATATTCTTACCGTTTAAAAGTTAACTAATTCTACTAGTTATACTAGATTAAGAAGTTTTAAAATTTTAGGTGTAGGTGGCTTACAATTTTACTTATTTCGTTAGACCGATAAAATGGAACTGAAACGATCATTAATATTGCACCGTCATCGATCCTATCTTTGAACTTATTAAGATCAGTATTGAACATGTTGACGCCAAAAATAACTGCGCCCAAAGTGGAAGCGGCTGCCCCAAAAACAGTTGTAATCGCTAAGATAGATAGCCAATGCATATTCATAGAGCTTGTTATCCAAGGTTGAAAATAATGCATATAAAGCCCAATCATTAAACCTATGGAGGCTCCAGTCAAAACACCTCTTGCGCCATCATTAATCATGTTGGTGCTTTCAATAGTACTTGCTGGTAGCAATTCACCAATATAAGTGTCGGGGTTAGCCAAAAAACTAATGTTTTTATTATCAACGCGTGCAAGTAAAAGGGCTTCAGAGGCTCTATTTGCAGCTTTAATATCAGGTAACAAAAAATTTAATTTAAGCTTCATGGTAATTTCCTTTCTAGTAAAATTGGTTTTTTAAAAAACGAATTACAACCAAGAATATGCGATAGAGCTAGTCGGGTCTGTACGCTAACTAACATAGCTCCAATTTAATCAATCAGCTTTTCTAAACTGCTCAACAATGTCTCGCCCAATATTAACTAAGCTTTAAAAAAAAGAAAAGCCAGCTCGTGCCTGGCCGATGTTACACTGCTAGTTCCAGTTGATATCAGTATTTCAATTGCCAATCAAAACCTGAGCTGTCCCAAAACTAGTAGTAACCCACATAAAATTACTTGGCTGAACAACCGCAAGCAACTGTCGAATTTTTTTGTGCTGTATTACAACAATCCATTGCACTTTTAGAGCTATCTTTAGCGTCACTCACCTTGTTTTGATCGTGACAATCCGCGGCATTGCGATGATGTTTTGCTGTAGCTTCATGGTCATCTGCGGCTTGGGTGTGGAGTTTGCTTGCTTCATTGATATCTGACATGATTTAATTTCCTTAAATTGATAATGCTGTTAATTTAAAATTCAACATACATGATGCAGTATTAGTTACGGCATCATGCAAATCAGTGTAGGTTTTTGCTTCTAGGCAATCTGTGCGCCAGCCGACATAGCGTGAATAATCATTGTTTTTTCTGTTTAGGAGCACGTTGGTTGATTGCGTTGCTGCTTGCGTCCTTTGTGGATTCATCCGCTGGCTTTGCTTGATCTTCAGTTGGGCTGCCTTCATCCAGTGTGGCAAGCACCAAATCCGGACTCATCGATTGCTGAAGTGTTGCTGCCTCAACATCATGGCGGTTTTTGACATTGGGCAAATCGCGCCTCAATTCTTCCAGTAAATTGATTAGTTTGGCAGCCTTTTGTTCAGTCAGCAGCATGACTTTCAGGTCTAGATGTGATCGCCGTTCCTCAAGCTTGGCGAGTCGGTTCTGCTTAGTCAGAACAACTGTCGCGGTCAGTAACGCACCTAGACCGACAATCCCTTGCAGCCATAAAAACGGTGGGGGATCGAATTCGACTATGCCAAACTGACGCAATATGACGTTGGCGAAAATCCACATCACAACTAAGAGCAGAATGATACCAAGGAAAACTGGTTGGCCGATAAAACCACTGATGTGTTCTAGCATACGTTGAGAGCTACTAATCTTCTGCTCTTCACGTATATAGAAGTCTAAAACGGCCTCAATATTTTGGCTAATCTGATCAGATTCAGATTCGGCTGGTGTGTTATAGGTATTCGGAGGTGTGGCTGGTGGAACGGTAGGTTTGGCTTTCATATCTGTTTGATGAAATTCAAGATAGTGTCTGCATCACTCATGACAAAAGGATCTTCAGGATGATTGTCTGCTTTACCTGGCTCTTCAAATATCTTGATGATTTGCTGATCCTCCACAAGCATTGAGTAGCGCCATG
>JADGRO010000010.1 GCA_017880905.1 Methylotenera sp. | reverse complement strand
TTAGTTTTGTTTTTTTTAGCGGGCTGTCATGCAAAAACGGAAGAAGATAAAGTTCTTAATATCTATAACTGGTCGGACTATATAGCGCCAGATACAATTGCAAATTTTGAGAAAGAAACAGGTATAAAGGTACGCTACGATGTGTTTGATAGTAACGAAGTTTTGCATGCCAAACTTATGGCCAGAAATACTGGCTATGACATAGTAGTGCCCTCGTCCAATTGGGCAAAGTTACAAATTGAAGGCGGCCTATACCAGAAGCTTGATAAAAATCAACTAACAAACTGGAAGAATCTAGATCCAAATATCCTCGCACAGTTGGCGCAACTTGATCCTGGTAATACCTACCTAGTAGACTGGATGTGGAGTTATAACACGGTAGGGATTAATGTGGATAAAGTAAAACAAGCTTTAGGCTCAACGCCCATGCCAGACAATGTTTGGGACCTTGTGTTTAACCCAGATTATACCTCAAAGTTAAAATCATGCGGAATCACTTTTTTAGATACACCATCGGATGTTTTCTCAGCTGCACTGCACTATTTAGGCAAGCCTGCCTACAGCGCAAATACTGCAGATTACGATGCCGCTTTTGCGATGCTTAAAAAAGTACGTCCAGATATTAAACGCTTTAATTCCGGTGGCCAGATTGAAGATTTAGCCAATGGCAATGTGTGCGTTGCCTTTGGTTGGGCAGGAGATTTTAACTTAGCGCGTAAACGCTCTATAGAAAATAAATCTGAGCAAAACATTGTTGCATTGGTTCCAAAAACAGGCGGCTTGATGTTTATGGATACCATGGCAATACCAGCCGATGCACCACATTCGGGCAATGCACACAAATTTATCAATTATGTGATGAGACCACAAATAGTAGCGGCAATAACCAATGCAGTCACTTATGCAAATCCGAATAAAGCGGCTACGCCGTTTGTGAATGACGAAATAAAAAATAATAAATCAATTTTCTTATCAGATGCCGACGTTAAAAATCTAGTACCACCTGGCACTGTGGATAATGATACTCGTCGCATCATGACGCGTTTGTTTACACGTTTTAAAACAGGTGTATAAGTAAGTAGAGTTTGTGTTGTTACACAATTTAAATTTAGTTCGAAGTTAGGTTTTTCGGGTTATATTTTTTATAATTTTATTTTTCTGGAGAGTATTAATGAAAGCGCTACTCAATAAACGTTTTGGAATAAACGCGTTGTAGGTGTTGTGCTTGGTTTGGTTACTGGGTTAGGTGTTATTTCAACAAGCTAAGCTGACGAAGAAAAAGCGCTCAATATTTAAAACTGGTCAGATTATATTGCGCCAGACACGGCTCCTAATGATATTCGCCGCGTGATGACTCGTCTTTATACACACTTTAAAACAGGGTTGTAAAAATCGAGATTATGAGGATTGTCGTAGGTAAGGCTAGTAGCTACAGAGTTTGAAGGAGTTGATTCATAAGGTTAATGTACGATGCGATCGTTAGGGGAAAATAATTTTGGCGGCTGAAAAAACTTTGAAGCTAGAAAAGAATAGCTTGCACCAAGATAATTTGTTGCGTATCGAAAATCTAACCAAGATTTATGATGGCTCAGTCAAAGCGGTTGATGATGTTTCATTAACTGTAGCAAAAGGGGAGATTTTTGGCCTGCTAGGTAGCTCTGGGTGTGGCAAATCGACTTTGCTACGCATGCTTGCTGGGTTCGAGGTGCCAACTAACGGCAAAATTTTTCTGGCGGGGGAAGATATAACCAATCTGCCACCGTACCAGCGCCCAATAAATATGATGTTCCAATCTTACGCTTTGTTTCCCCACTTAAGTGTCTGGGATAACATTGCTTTTGGTTTGCGACGTGATGGGATGGCCAAGGAGAAGATAATGGAGCGTGTGGAAAGTTTGCTCAAGCTGGTGCAGCTGGGTAAATTTGCTAAACGTAAACCACATCAGCTTTCGGGTGGGCAACAGCAGCGCGTCGCTCTGGCGCGTAGTTTGGCTAAACAACCGAAATTACTTTTATTGGACGAACCTTTGGGGGCGCTGGATAAAAAACTTCGCGAATCGACTCAACTTGAGCTAGTAAATATTATCGAAGAAGTAGGCGTAACTTGCGTACTGGTAACGCACGATCAAGAAGAAGCAATGACTATATCCTCAAGAATTGCAGTGATGAGTGAAGGTAGCTTTTTGCAGGTGGGTACGCCAGATGAAATTTACGAAACGCCCAATAGTCGCTTGATAGCCGACTTTATCGGTAATGTGAATATTTTTGAAGGCGTCGTGGATGAAGATTTGCCCGATCATGTCACAGTTAAATGTCCAGAATGTACACATTATGTAGGTCATGGCATTACCGGTTCTAGCGGCATGTCTGTTGGCGTAGCTGTGCGGCCAGAAAAGATATTGCTCTCTAAAACCAAACCAAAAGGTAAATATAATTGGTGTGAAGGAGAAGTGACAGATATTGCCTATTTTGGTGCACATACTACATATCATCTGAAGTTGATGACAGGAATGATACTCAAAGTGCAGCAGCAAAATCGCACCAGAAACCTGGAAGGCGGTTTCACTTGGGGTGATCGCGCCTTTGCGCAGTGGGATGATTTAGCCATGATTGTGTTGACGCACTAAGGTGAGCATGATGATAGAAAAAATGCATTCCTTCTTAAAGCCTTATCTGACAGGACGACAATTCGTTATTAGTGTGCCATTTCTGTGGTTGTTTCTACTGACAGCCGCCCCTATTTTCATTGTGTTGAGAATCAGCTTGTCTGAAATGGACATAGCATCAGTCGCAAATTTATGGACATGGGCAGAAAATACGTTAACGCTAAAAATCAATCTATCCAAATACTTGTTTATTTTGCATGATGAACTTTATGTAAAAACCTTTATTTCATCTATCGGGTATGCGTTAGAAAATACCTTTTTTTGTTTGATTTTAGGCTATCCGTTCGCTTATTTTATGGCGAGAGCAAAAACTCATCTGCGGCCCATGTTGCTTATGCTGGTGATGCTGCCATTTTGGACTTCTTTTCTACTGCGCATTTATGCTTGGAAAACCCTGCTGGAGGACAATGGCGTCATTAATAATTTTTTAATTTGGTCAGGGTTGATTCACCAACCTATTCAAATCATGCACACCCAATTTTCGTTGATGATAGGTATGGTTTACGCGTACTTACCATTTATGATTCTGCCGCTCTATTCCAATTTGGTAAAAATGGATACACGATTGCTTGAAGCTGCTGCTGATCTGGGAACGAGTCCATGGAAAACATTTTGGCTGATGACCGTGCCACTTTCTAAGCAGGGCATTATTGCGGGATCCATGCTGGTCTTTATTCCGACAGTGGGTGAGTATGTTATACCTGAGTTGCTGGGTGGACCACAAACGCTCAATATTGGCCGTGTCTTATGGGATGAGTTTTTCAGCAACAATGACTGGTCTATGGCTTCTGCTGTGGCGATTGTGATGGTGCTGCTGATTCTTCTGCCAATGGCAATTTTCAATAAATATCAATCCAAAAGTTATGAAGGAATCACGTCATGACGAATACTTTTGGTAGAAGCTGGATGATTGCAGTCTATTTGTTTCTTTACATTCCAATTATTACATTGGTGGTGTTTTCTTTTAACGGATCACCATTGGTAACAGTATGGTCGGAGTTCACCCTTAAATGGTATGGCAAATTGGCTCAAGATAGGGAAATCATTGCAGGCGTAATTTTATCGCTAAAACTAGCTTTTCTATCTGGAATGCTTTCAGTTTTGTTTGGCACTTTTACTGCTTTCGCCTTGGTACGCTATCGTTTTAGAGGGCACACGCTATTATCATCAATGGCGAATATGCCACTGGTGATGCCTGATGTTCTGGTAGGCCTATCACTATTGTTGATGTTGGTTTCATTACAGCGCTGGTTAGGTTATCCCGAACGTGGTTTATTAACTATATTGCTTGGCCATGCGTTTTTGGGTACAGCTTATGCCGCGGTGGTGGTGGTATCGCGATTGCGCGAAATGGATAGTAAGCTTGAAGAAGCTGCTATGGATCTTGGCTGCAAACCGTTTCAAGTATTCACCCTTGTCACATTTCCACTTATTGTCCCGGCATTAGTGTCCGCATTTTTGTTAACGTTTACACTATCTTTCGATGATGTAGTCTTATCTGCGTTTCTTTCCGGGCCAGGGTCTACGACACTTCCATTGGTAATTTTTTCGCGCGCTCGGTTGGGTCTAAGCCCGTCCATCAATGCTGTAGCCGCGGTTACGATTGCGGTAGTCAGTATCGCAGTGATAGTTTCTAGCATTTACCAATCTCGTGCTGAAAAACAACGTATGCGGGAAATAGCACAAGCCTATAACGATGGTAATCAGTAGTAAGTATTAAGAACTAGAAGTTAATGCAATAAAGCAGCAATCAAATGCCTATCGTCAACCAAGTAAGAAGTACACTAGACAACTATAGCAGAAAATTTATGTCTCTTCAGTTAAACTATACAGCATTACTAAAGCACAACAGCACTTGGCTGGCTGGTGCTTGGGTAGGCGCAGATTCAGGCGAAAAAATTGCTGTGACCAATCCCGCTAATGGAAAAGTTATCTGTGAAGTACCGCGCATGGGCAAAGCGGAGACCGAGCGTGCGATTATTGCCGCCGAAGCAGCGCAAAAATCATGGAAAACCCTCACCGCAGCTGCACGCGCAGCCATTCTCAAACGCTGGTTTGATCTTATTATTCAACATCGTGAAGATTTGGCGAACATACTCACGGCTGAGCAAGGTAAGCCGCTGGCTGAAGCGCGCGGCGAAATTACCTACGGTGCTAGTTTTATCGAATGGTTTGCCGAGGAAGGCAAACGTGTCTACGGCGAGACGATTCCCAGTCCGGCTAACGATCGTCGCTTGTTAGTCATCAAACAACCAATTGGTGTCACGGTTGCAATTACACCGTGGAATTTCCCCGTTGCCATGATTACCCGAAAAGCTGCACCAGCGCTGGCTGCTGGCTGCTCTATGATTATTAAACCTGCCGAACAAACACCCTTATCTGCGATAGCGTTAGCTGTGTTGGCTGAAGAGGCGGGCGTGCCAAGTGGTGTATTGCAAGTGGTCACGGGTAAAGCATGTGAAATTGGTGCGGTGATGTGCGAAAGTCCAGTCGTCAGCAAGCTTTCATTCACGGGTTCAACCGAAGTCGGGCGCATTTTAATGCGCCAATGCGCGGATACGATTAAAAAATTATCGCTTGAATTAGGCGGTAATGCGCCATTTATCGTGTTTAACGACGCTGATTTAGACGCTGCGGCAGAAGGTGCCATGATTAGCAAATTCCGCAATGCTGGTCAAACTTGTGTGTGTGCGAATCGGCTGTTTGTGCAAGACGGTGTGTTTGATGCATTTGCTAAAAAATTAGCAGCCAAAGTCAGTGCACTTAAAGTGGGTGATGGAACCACAGATGGCGTCACACAAGGGCCACTGATAGACGCCGCGGCAATTGAGAAAACTGAAAGTCATGTTGCAGATGCCGTCGCAAAAGGCGCAAAGCTGGTACAAGGCGGTAAACGCCATGCCTTAGGCGGTACTTTTTACGAACCCACAGTGCTTGCAGACGTGACCACTGATTCTCTAATTTTTAAAGAAGAAACTTTTGGTCCCGTGGCGCCACTCTTTCGTTTTAAAACCGATGACGAAGTGATAGCACTGGCAAATCGCACTGAGTTTGGCTTGGCTTCTTACTTTTACAGTCGCGATATTGGCCGCATTTGGCGTGTTGCAGAAGCACTTGAATACGGTATGGTCGGCGTCAATACGGGTATGATTTCCAACGAAGTCGCACCTTTTGGTGGGGTGAAACAATCTGGACTTGGCCGCGAGGGTTCGCATTATGGCATTGATGAATACCTGGAAATTAAATACATCGCAATGGCAGGCTTGTAGTTAAAAAAATGGCAGGCAAAATAATGGATTCTGATATAGCAATTGATTGGCATGCACGCGCTAAAACCATAAAAATTGATGGACGCGCGGTGATTAATGGCAAACGTGTCAATGCGGCTGACGCCGCCACTTTTGAATGCTTTTCACCGATTGATAATCGCAAATTGACTGGTGTGGCGAGTTGTAAAGCTGCAGATGTCGATTTAGCAGTTACTGCTGCGAGAGCTGCTTTTAACGATAGGCGCTGGGCTGGGTTACCACCAAAAGAGCGCAAGAAAATCATGATTCGCTTTGCCGACTTAATTATTGCAAACAAAGAAGAATTAGCGCTGTTAGAAACACTGGATATGGGCAAGCCGATTACTGCCAGCTTGAATGTAGATGTGAACTCTGCCGCCAATACGATATGTTGGTTTGGTGAGGCAATTGATAAAGTTTACGACGAAATCGCGCCAACTGCGGATCATACTTTAGCCATGATTACGCGTGAGCCGATTGGCGTAGTTGGTGCGATAGTGCCGTGGAATTACCCTATTGCCATGGCTGCCTGGAAAATTGCACCAGCATTGGCAGCGGGCAATAGCGTGGTGCTAAAACCTTCAGAAAAATCCCCACTCACGGCTTTGCGACTGGGTGATTTGGCACTACAGGCAGGCATTCCAGCAGGTGTGTTGAACGTGCTACCAGGC
Source organism: Methylotenera sp. (assembly GCA_017880905.1). Lineage (GTDB taxonomy): Bacteria > Pseudomonadota > Gammaproteobacteria > Burkholderiales > Methylophilaceae > Methylotenera_A. The sequence goes on along the minus strand of JADGRO010000010.1, from coordinate 3,300 downwards.
TTTGGCCCAGATGCGGGTTCGCCACTGGCTTTGCATATGGATGTGGATTGCATCGCGTTTACCGGCTCCACTGCAGTTGGCAAAAAGATACAAGTGATGGCGGGGCAAAGCAACCTCAAACGTGCTTGGTGCGAGCTGGGCGGCAAGTCTCCCAATATTGTGTTTGCCGATTGTGCGGATTTAGATCGCGCCGCCGAAGCTTCTGCAGGCTCTATTTTTTACAATCAGGGTGAAAGCTGTAATGCGCCTTCCCGACTGTTAGTAGAGCGGTCAATTAAAGATGTTTTTGTTAAAAAATTGCTCGCGCAGCTACCCAATTATATGCCGGGAGATCCACTAAACTCCGATACCAGCATGGGTGCGATGGTGGATTGTGGGCAGATGGAAACCGTGTTGAAATACATCGAATCTGGTCGCAAGCAAGGGGCTAGATTATTAGCGGGTGGCGAACGGGCACGCAATGACAGCGGCGGGTTTTATATCAATCCAACCATTTTTGATAATGTGACGAATGACATGACAATTGCTCTCGAGGAAATTTTTGGCCCGGTGTTGTCGATTATCACTTTTGATACACAAGAAGAAGCAATAAAAATTGCCAATGACACGCAATATGGCTTAGCGGCGGCGGTTTGGACGCGCGACATTTCGCGTGCGCACATAGTAGCGCGTGCCTTGCGTGCAGGTACAGTGCATGTGAACAGTTACGATGAAGATGATATTACCGTGCCGTTTGGAGGCTATAAGCAATCTGGCAATGGTCGCGATAAATCGCTGCACGCATTGGAAAAATATACCGAACTTAAAACCACTTGGATTCGGCTTGCCTAATCTATTAGGAAGATATCATGAATACTGTTACCGACAAATTAGCTAGCAACCAAGATTTACATAATCGCCGCTTGGTTGCAACACCGCGTGGTATCGGCGTGATGGCCAATTTTTTTATTGAACGCGCGCTCAATTCTGAGGTATGGGATGTAGAAGGCCGCCGCTATATTGACTTTGCAGGCGGTATTGCGGTGCTGAATACCGGGCATCGACATCCTAAGGTGGTGGCCGCGGTTGAGGCACAATTGCAAAAATTTACTCACACTTGCTATCAAGTGTTGCCGTATGAAAGTTACGTGACCTTAGCCGAGCGTATTAACAAACTAACACCAGGTAAACATGCCAAGAAAACCTGCTTTTTCTCAAGCGGTGCAGAAGCGGTTGAAAACGCGATTAAGATTGCGCGCGCCAGTACTGGCCGCTCAGGTATCATCGCTTTTTCTGGCGCCTTTCATGGCCGTACTATGATGGGCTGTGCACTCACGGGCAAAGTGGCGCCTTATAAGGTTGGATTCGGGCCGTTTCCTGCCGAGATTTACCACGTGCCTTTTCCAATCGATTTACACGGTATCAGCGTAGAAGATGCTAAGAGTGCGCTTCAGTCGCTATTCAAAGCGGACATCGACCCCAAACGCGTTGCCGCTATTATCATCGAGCCTGTGCAAGGTGAGGGTGGTTTTTACGTGGCATCGCCTGCGTTTATGCGGGCTTTGCGCGAGCTGTGTGACGAGCATGGTATGTTGCTGATTTATGATGAAGTACAAACCGGCTTTGGTCGCACTGGTAAAATGTTTGCGGCTGAGCATTACGATGTGATACCCGACATTATCACCATGGCAAAAAGTATGGCAGGTGGTACTACTTTATCTGCTGTGAGCGGTAAGGCTGAAGTGATGGATGGTCCAGCGCCTGGCAGCCTTGGTGGCACTTACGCAGGCAACCCGTTGGCGATAGCGGCAGCACATGCAGTGATTGATATTATTGAAGAAGAAAAACTGGTTGCTCGTGCTAATTATTTGGGCGAGAAACTCACAAAAAGATTAAAAGCTGCGCAAGCAAAAACACCTGCATTAAAGGAAGTACGCGGTTTGGGCTCTATGATTGCGGCAGAATTTTTCGACCCGAAAACTGGCGAACCCTCAACAGATGCGATGAAGCGTGTGCAGCAAGCCGCACTAGAACAAGGCCTGATTCTGCTTAGTTGTGGTGTTTATATGAATGCGCTGCGTTTTTTGTACCCGCTCACCATTCAAGATAATGTGTTTGACGAGGCGCTGGATATCATTGACCGCGCGCTAACCAAAGCGTAGATAAAAGATGGATGATACTGACGTAAAAAAAGAGGCCGTAAAAACCGAGGCAATAGAAAAAGCCAAGCAGCGTATGCAAGCGGCTGGTGTGCATACTGTCATTGCGCAGTTTGTGGATATTCACGATGCAGCCAAAGGCAAATATCTTCCGCTCGTACATTTCGATGACATTGTTGGCGCGGGTGCGGTGAATACCGCCAATGCAGGCGGTTATAGTATCGTGGCAAGCAACCCGACTGGCGGCACCTTCAATGCCAGCAATTACACGATTAGCTTTGTAAATGGCGCGATGACGGTAAACCCGGCTACTATCAATTTAAGCGGCACACGCACATACAACGGCACTACGGCTTTTAACGCAGCCACTTTTGGCATGATTAATGGCGTGTTGGGGCAAACGCTCAATTTGTCGGGTGCCGGCACTGTGGCTAGCGCCAATGCGGGCGCGGCGCAAGCTGTGGCGCTCGGCTCGCTGGCTTTGGCTAACGGCACAGGCTTGGCAGCCAACTACACGCTTGCAGGCGGCACACACACCGGCACCATTAATAAGGCTAATCTCATCATTAGCGCTAGCGATGTTGTAAAAACATACGATGGGACACTCACCGCCGCAGGTACGGCCAATGTCACTAGCGGTACACTGTTTAACAACGCCAGCAATGGCGGTTTGCTTGATAACTTATCTGGAGGCACCTTTGCCTTTACCAACGCCAATGCAGGCACAGGTAAAACTGTGATGGTAGGTGGGGTGACGGTAAATGACGGTAACACTGGTGGCAACTATAATGTGACTTTTGCCAATAACACAACCAGTACTATCAATAAAGCTAATCTCACGGTAAGTACAAACGACGTTGTTAAAACCTATGATGGTACGATTACAGCGGCAGGTACGGCCAATGTCACTAGCGGTACACTGTTTAATAACGCTAGCAATGGCAGTGTGCTGGATAGCTTAACTGGCGGCACCTTTGCATTTACTAATAAGAATTTTGGTATTGGTAATAAAACCGTGACGGTGAGCGGTGTTAGCGTGAACGATGGCAATAGTGGCGGCAATTACAATGTGACTTTTGCCAATAACACGACCAGCACCATCAACAAAGCCAGCCTCACCATCAATGCGGTGACGGACACTAAAACCTATGACGGTACCACG
>JADGRO010000002.1 GCA_017880905.1 Methylotenera sp. | reverse complement strand
GGGCAGGCCAAATATGTTCTCTATGGTGGCTGTAGCTCAGTTGGTAGAGTCCAGGATTGTGATTCCTGTTGTCGTGGGTTCGAGCCCCATCAGCCACCCCATTTAAGCCCTTTTAAGTGTCTAATATCGACCCAAAGCGGACGATGAATGTACGAGTTAAGCCGTAGTTACTCCGAACGTGGACCTCGACTGGAAGCTCATTGTGTGCCGCGTGGTTTTCGCATATCTCACTACTAATGATGCGACCTACTGTATCCTGCAACTGAGAGACGGTCTAGACCTGATGTGGAACTCGGTGCAGATAATGCGGAGACGTAGTTTCTGGAATCTGCGTCTAGCATTTTCGCACTCCGTTTCAATAGTTGAAAGCATATTGCATCTGATGCAATATGACTATATTTAACATGCTCTGCTAAGCCTATGATCAGAATCGTTGAACTGTTTTATATGATGTTGCCGATCTACTTTGCGAATATGGCACCGCCATTCGTCAGGTATTGGCGGTGGCGGAATTGGCCTATCAGTAGGCGTTGGCTTGGGAGCCACAAAACGGTGGTGGGCTTTTTCTTAGGCCTTGCAGCAGCGATTCTGACTGCTTTATTTCAGTCCAGGATTCACTGGCAGGGTGACTTGGTGAGTTATGAGCAGTGGTTTCTACTTGGCTTGGCTAGTGGCTGCGGCGCCATGATTGGGGACAGCCTGAAGAGCTACGTCAAGCGGCGGCTTAAAATCGCCCCCGGACAATCGTGGATTCCCGCCGATCAACTTGACTTTGTTCTTGGTGGTCTGCTTGCCTTGTCCTTCTGGGTACGCCTGGGTTGGCTTGACGTTATCATGATACTCACCGTGAGCTTCGTCGGTGATATCATAATAAATCATTTGTCATTTCAGCTAGGAATCCGGAATACGCGGTGGTAGCAGTCGTGCGAAGTTGCCAATATCAATTTTTCAATACTAATTTGAACGGTCTCTTTTGGCCGAATTCAGCCATATTCTGTCTAATAAAATGAGGGCGTACAAGGCAGAAACTAGGCTTTCTAAGGCAAACTAAGCAGATTTATTAGACAAGGAACATCAATATTTTATTTATTAATTAGGTAGTTACGTGATTTTATAACGCGGATTGTGATTCCTGTTGTCGTGGGTTCGAGCACCATCAGCCACCCCAATTACCGATTTTAAGTGTCTAATATCGACCCTTAAGCACCCTTTGGAAATACTCTGTTGACCCGTAAATATTGGGAGAACTTAGGTTCGCATACGGTATTTTAAATCCGTAACTTTGCTATGATATTCTAAGAACAATAATTCTTATTTAATTTCAACATGAGCAAAATTAGGCAGTTTTTCCCAAAACAGGTAGTCGAGGCCGGTGGTAATCGCTGGGATTGGGCATTGCTTCCCATGGTCTTGGCCTTGCTCGTATTACTCGCTTACGGCGCTGAGCAGATGGCTCGCCCGTTTCAACTGGGTGAAACATTACCATTGTCGCTAGACCCGCTTAACTTACCATATTACCTGTTACGTACTACAATACGGATGTTTATCGCACTAGCGGCTTCAATGGTATTTAGCTGCGTTTTTGCGGCCATGACAGTGAAATATAAAGTTGCCGAAAAAATCCTAGTACCCCTCCTAGATATCCTTCAGTCGATACCCATTCTTGGGTTTTTATCGATTACGGTCACAATGTTTATTGCATTGTTTCCAGGCAGTTTACTTGGGGTGGAATGCGCAGCAATCTTTGCTATTTTTACATCACAAGCTTGGAACATGGCCTTTAGTGCTTATCAAGGTTTTCGCACCGTTCCTGCGGAGCTGATAGAGGCTGCGGAAGTGTTTCAGTTGTCAGGCTGGCAGCGTTTTTGGCGTTTAGAGCTACCTTTCGCTATGCCCGGCTTATTATGGAATATGATGATGTCCATGTCAGGCGGCTGGTTCTTTGTAGTGGCTTCAGAAGCAATTTCCGTGTCTAATCAAAATATCAAATTACCCGGTATAGGCTCTTATATTGCACTGGCCATTGAACAACAAAATTTAAATGCAATTGGCTGGGCGATTGGTACCATGTTCATAGGTATTTTACTCTATGACCAGCTTTTCTTTAGGCCGCTAGTTGCTTGGGCTGATAAATTTCGTTTTGAAGAATCCAGTAATGAAACAGCCCAGCAGTCATGGATGTTGACTTGGCTACATAGGGCCAGCTGGGTAGAAGTAATAGTAGAAAGAGTTGGAAGGCTTATGCAAATGACATTTGTTCTGTTTCGACGGACTTATGATGGCACCTCGATACAAGCTAGACCAAGTAAACAATCTTCAGTAAGTGAACGGATCTGGGATGCGATCATTGCAGCAGCGGCTTTTTATGCGCTTTGGTTGCTCATTCACTTTATTCATACCGAAGTTGGCTGGGGTGAAGCTGGGCACGTATTTGTACTCGGCCTCTTTACCTTATCCCGTGTCGTCATCTTAATTGTTCTGGCTGCCTTGATCTGGATTCCGATTGGAGTTTGGGTAGGCATGAGGCCTAACCTATCCTCGAAGGTACAAGCTATTGCCCAATTCATGGCTGCTTTTCCGGCCAACTTAATGTTTCCTGGCGCGGTGGTGCTGATTGTACATTTTGGACTCAATCCCGACATCTGGTTATCGCCATTGATGATCCTCGGAACACAATGGTATCTGCTGTTCAATGTTATCGCGGGCGCTTCTACCATTCCGACAGAACTGCACTATGTCGCACAGAACCTAGAGTTGAGTGGTTGGCTTAAATGGAGACGCTACCTGTTGCCAGCAATTTTCCCAAGCTTTGTGACTGGCGCGATCACAGCAACAGGTGGTTCTTGGAACGCCAGTATCGTAGCTGAGTACGTGACTTGGGGTCACACTACGTTGCAAGCGCATGGTATTGGTAGCTATATCGCAGAGATGACATCCAAAGGTGACTTCCCCCGTATAGCCTTAGGTATAGGCATTATGTGTATATTTGTCATGGGATTTAATCATTTTGTCTGGCGGCGACTTTATCGTATGGCCGAAAACCGCCTACACTTTTAAGGAAGTAGCATATGAGTACACCGATTGTCGAACTTAAATCTGTTAATAAGTCATTCCATTCAGCTGACGGCACAGCGCGTTTAGTATTGCAAGATGTTGACTTTACGCTGAACGAAGGTGAGATAGTGGCTTTGCTCGGACAGTCTGGTTCAGGCAAATCCACTATGCTGCGTATTATGGCTGGCCTGATCCCAGCCGACAAAGGTGAAGTGTTATATCAAGGTTTACCCATCTATGGTGCTGCGCGCGGTATTAGTATGGTATTTCAGTCATTTGCACTTTTCCCGTGGCTCACGGTTCAGAAAAATGTGGAGCTTGGTCTAGAAGCACAAGGAGTGTCCATCAAGGAAAGAGAAAGACGTGCACAGGCAGCAATTGAAATGATAGGCTTGACTGGTTTTGAAGGCGCATTACCACGGGAATTATCAGGCGGGATGCGTCAACGGGTTGGCATCGCACGTGCATTGGTACTTGAGCCGGAAGTTTTGCTTATGGATGAAGCATTCTCTGCACTGGATGTGCTAACAGGAGAACGCTTGCGTGAGGACATACTGGAACTATGGAATAACAAAGAAATCCCAACAAAGGCAATCCTCATTGTGTCGCACAATATTGAAGAAGCAGTGATGATGGCCGACCGCGTACTTATATTTGCGAGTGATCCAGGACGGGTACGGGCTGAGCTACCCATTACCCTAAATCATCCTAGAGAAGTTGAAAGTCAGGAAATACGTGCACTGATTGATAACGTTTATGGGCTTATGACTACTGGCTCTGCGCGACCTGGCCGTCTGGCAGGGGTCGAAATCAAGCTGCAGTTAGGCGACCGGCTGCCAGAAGCGGATATTACCCGCATGGAAGGTATACTTGAGCTACTTACTGAGGAGCCCTTTCACGGTCGAGCTGACTTACCCAAGCTAGCGGAAGATACTGAACTCACGGATAATGAATTGTTAGAAGTTTCACGTGCCCTAACGCTCCTAGGTTTTGTACAACTCGCTCAAGGTGATGTTGTTATTACTAAACTGGGCATCAACTATATCGCTTCAACTAATGCTGAACGTCAAAGAATTTTTAGTAAACAACTACTGGAACATGTTCCTTTGATAGCCTACATTCGACATGGCTTGGAACAAGATCCATCAGGTGATCTTCCCGAAGATCTCTTTCTCAAGTTATTACGCTTCACTCTTAATCAAGTTGAAGCCGAGCGTGCACTGAGTATCGCAATCGAGTGGGGTCGTTATGGGGATGTGTTTGAATACAATTTCAATACTGGAGTGATTTATTTGCCAAAAGATGAAGAAAATATTAATGAATCAATTGGCTAAATATTTAGATGATTTTCAGATATGAATAAATTTAGAAACCTAATTTGATATTCAGCATTTCCTAGTGACTGAATTATAGATAAAAAACGTAAATATCCTCTATTAGCTAAATCCAGCCATTAATTTGTCTAATAAAACTAAGGCATACAAGGCAGAAACTAGGCTTTCTAGGGGAAACTAAGCAAATTTATTAGACAGTAAAATTTGAAATATATAAATTAATTAGATAGTTACATGATTATGCAACACGGATTGTGATTCCTGTTGTCGTGGGTTCGAGCCCCATCAGCCACCCCAATTACCTTTTTTAAGCATCTAAAATCGAATGAATTGAGGTTAGGTGGGATTAGTATTAATGGGGTCATTTTGCACAAATAAAACCATTGGTTTGGTATTCTGGTTAGCTAACTCCAGTCAGTGCTTCTGAGCTTTTGTGGCTCAAATAAAACTCGTTCAATAATATGATCAGGTATTCCTGCTATTTTCATCATTTTATTTGCTGGTACCATACCTTTAAACCTAGAAATAACAATTCCCTTATTAACTATTTGATCAAATATGCTATTACTGCGATTTTGCATCATCTACTCCTTAAAAGTTGGAATAGACATTATCAAGTTTATAACATTCTGACTTCAGTTCGATAACACATAGCATAAATAAAAAAATAGACCCCACTCAAACCAAACAAGCTAATACATAATTAATATGTTACTGATCAATTAAAAAGTTACATATGAGGTATATTGAAAATAAAATAGATTCAGGGAGTCATCATGCTTAAAACTAAAATTCCGCCTCCTATCTACGTGCTTATAGCTGCAGGCATGATGTGGTTGCTAGATAAATATTTTCCTTTGTATAAATGGTTGAGTAAGCCATTAAGTACGTTAGGATTAGTCATAATCGGAGTAGCGATAATACTAGACCTTTGGTCACTATTTTTATTTTACCAAGCCAAAACTACTCCCAATCCGATGAAACCGAGTAATACTAGTCACTTGGTCACAGATGGGCTGTATCGCTTTTCGCGGAATCCGATGTATTTGGGTTTGCTGGTTATGTTAAGTGGTTGGGCATTGTTTTTGGGAAGCCTTAGCTCATGGTCGATGCTACCCTTATTTGTATGGATACTTAACAAACAGCAAATCGTTCCAGAAGAATTAATGCTAATGGATAAATTCGGGCAGGAATATCGGAACTACCAGCAACGTGTTCGACGCTGGATTTAATCACCACAAAAATTGAACAAAACAATGCTAGGTAAATATGATCCTAGTCAACAGTCATCGGCTTGCCAAAGCATTAATTTTTTTCATGCAATTTTACGTTTAATTGGTCAATCACTTCTGCCCAATCTGCATCGTTTAGAATTTCTTCACACAAAAATGAGGCTTGTGCCAGAGTCCAGAATGGTGCGTCAGAAAGCAAATCATTCGTTGCCAAAGAGCTATGAGTTTTAAAGAAGTTCTCTATTGCTAACTCGTCAGAAGATAAGCCAAGTTGTGCAAAAAGATTGCCAAGGCTGTGTATTGTAGCTTCCATAATTTACCTCTCTGTTACTATCAAAGTACTTCTATAGAGTTTGAGTCACTAGCTAATCACCTAAAAGCTCAGCAACTGGTTGCAAATTCTCAATATGCACGCAGGCTACCTTTATGATGACGATAATTGGTATATCAAGTAGCATGCCCCATACTCCGTAGCCATCAGCCACCCCCCATTTTAGTTTTTTTAAGTGTCTAATATCGGATAAAAGCGGTCGTTAATCAACAACTAAAAAATTACGGCTGCAATGAAACTACTAAAACAATAAAACTATTTGGAATGATTGCTGGTCTGGGTTTCGGATGTTCTGTTGTTGCTGGTGGGGTCTCACCAAACGAAGCTGTTACAAGATAAGCCCTATGTTTGTCCAAGTCATAAGCCATGGTGCGTGCACCTTTTTGGGTAATCAGGTTTTGCAATACAGAGAAGTGCTCAGGGTCATTCTCTTTTATTATAGTGAGCGTCCCATCTCCATTTGAGCTAAATGCTATGCCTAAATTTGGGTCAAATGCCGCTGAGTCTGGCGATGAGCCAATAGCAAGCTCGGAAACAATTCTTCCAGTCTCAGAATCCAGAACCACCATTTTGTTATTGGCACAGACTGAGAATAGTCGATTATGTGCTTTATCAATGGCTAATCCACTAGGTTCTTCACTGCTTCCAATTGGAAAAGTCTTTAATATTTTGTTAGTGTTACTGTCGATAACGACAATTTCATTTTTATCTTCAATATTTACAAAAATATTGCCCGCATGATTGCGTACTGCAAGCTCAGGCTTTCCAGGTAAGTTAATCGTATCAATTTCTTTACGCGTAATTGCATCAATGACAGTAGCGTTGGAAGAGTGTCCATTAAAAACAAATATATGCTTTGATATAGGTTCATAAAGAATAGCATCTGGACCCAAGCCAGAAATTTTAATGGTTTCGACTACGTCGAGTGTAGTCAAATCAAATACTGTCACTGAGTTACTTTTGCCATTACTTGTAAACCCAAGATTTAAATCATCTGCAAGCGCTATTCCATGTACGCCTTCGGTGTCAGGAATATCACCAACCATTTTGCCTGAATCAGCATCTATGACTTGAACGTGAGATGACCGGCTGATAAACAAATGGTGATGTTTTGTATCAAAAGTGAGTAGATCCCATCCACCTTCACCACCAACGTTATAACGATTCGTAATCGTGAATTTGAGGCTTTCTGTCGACTGCGCTGCTTGTGCAACATAGCTACTTAAAAGATAGATGCCAACCAAAGTCCAAATTAAAAATTTAATGTGCATATGGTAGGGGGCATCAGGCTTGCACGAATGTAGTTACTTGTCTTCTCTTACGCTCGCGTAACGAACATTCACGTAGTGTGTCAGCCAGAGACTCTAAGTTTGGTATGCCTAGGATAATCACTGTCGGAAAATTAGTGTCCGACGAGCGAAGGTGGAGGATACATTTACCAACTAGTCGCATTCCTAGAGGTTTTTGCAAGTCGAAATGATCAATGCGAAACAACTCGATGTTTTCTTTTGATTTGGAGAGGATGCCTCGTTCAATTCTGACTCGCTGCGTTGTTATCTCGTAGTTTGTTGAGATGCTTCGAATCCAGTAGACAAGGTAGGCAATACCAAAGGTGAAAAGAACAGCCAGCCATTGCCAGAAGTTGTAAATGACTGCAGGGTGGCCATTGAATAAAGCATTCTCAGTTTCAGCTTCTTTCGCAGCTGAATAGGCGACCAAATCGGTATTGCAGAATCTGCACTTGATTGCCGCCATTTTGATGCTTTCCCCACATACTGGACAAGCCTTAGTCTCCTCACTCATTTGTTCTGCCTATTCTGTGGTTAGGGATGCAAATTGTATGTCAAAACAATAAATTTGAGTATGATATTTCTTGAGTTTATAAACTGGACTGGCCGGTTTTGGCTGAATTCAGCCATTAATTTGTCTAATAAAACTAGGGCATACAAGGCACAAACTAGGCTTACTGAGGCAAACTAAGCAAAGTTATTAGACACTAATTCCAATATATATTTATTAATCATATAGTTATATGATTATGCAACTCAGGTTATGATTCCTGTTGTCGTGGCTTCGAGTCCCATCAGCCACCCCAAATACTTGTTTTAAAGTGTCTAATATCGACCCCAAACTGACATTTAAAATCGCTTATTGGCAAAGCTCGCTGTTATCAGCAATCATATTTCCCCAATTAATTACTTTTTTCAGCGCATTTTCGCCCGCCCGTTGCAGCGCGACTGTTCCGCCTTGTGCATTAGGTGAGGGGGAAGTGACGCTTTCTGTAATAAGTTGGCTTGAGACAATCTTTTTGGATTTTCTCTCAACTACTAATGCGCTCAACTGAACTATGCCATCACTGGTAGCTGCTGTTTGAAACACGTGATCAAAAGCTTCTATTTTTATTTTCAGGCTACAGTTCGTTGGGTTATTTGTTAAATTTACCATCTTGCTTAGTTTGCTTGAAAACAGCTCTGAGGGCGTGGCTGCCCAACGGCTCTCGGTATAATAAAAAACTCGCGAAGGGTTTTGATAGTTCAGGCGATAACGAATTTTATTATGATTGAGAGACTCCGCTACAACCGGCTCTTCTAACAATATTTTTAAAGTAATTTGTTGATTACTTTCGCTTGGAACAGACAAACCAAAATCGTAAACAGCCGTATTTTGTTTAGTTTTGTTTATAGGAACGCAAGCGGCTAGAGTGCTTATAATCAGGCTGCTAGTTAACAGTAAAATATTAGGTTGCATTCTGATCCTCATGGCTTAGCGATAAATCCTTCTTCACCAGGTCCTGCTGGCAGAACTGGTTTTCCAAACAGGATACTTTGCGGATTATCTTCTAGAACATCAATAAGCTGGTTGAAATGAATGGCACTTCGGTCTATATTTTGAGTCAGCGTATATAACTGCGGTAAGGTTTCATTACCAAGTGTGTTGGCAAGCTGATTGGTACTGATTTCAATTTGATCAGCTGTGCTGTGGAATTTTTTAGTTGTTATGCTCAGTTCATTGATGACTGGTCTTGCAGCATCAAAAGTCTGTTGCGCGCTTTCTAACGATTTTACGAACTGGGCTTGATTTTTCTCGGACACCATTTTATTGGCATTGCTAAACATATTTGTCGCGGAATTAATTACTGGTAAAACTTTCTCAGATGCTTTTTCAAAATTTGCAATGGTATTATTCAATTTTTGAATATCAATATTTGTCAAAATACGATTGGCAGAGTCGGAGAGCTGAGTACTGTTTCGCAACAGTACTTCAAATTGCGCAGTAAGTTCTGGACCTTTGGACATTAAATCGTCCACAAAAGTTGGCCGAAGCGGAATGTTGCCGCCAGTTGGCAGCTTAGACGCGTTTTTACTTTCATCATTTAGATCAATATAAGCAAGCCCTGTTAGCCCTTGTCGACGAAGCTCAGCATAAGCTTCACTACTAAGCTTCAAGTTTTGTGCGACCGCAATGTCAATTAGGACGGTGGTTTGGGAGGAAGGGTCAAGTGATATTTTCATCACTTTGCCTATATCTACACCACGAAATTTAACTACAGCCTCAGGGCTTAAGCCAGTGACTGGCAATTGAGATGTTACAGTGTATTCTGTGCGATCCTTCTGCGAGCCACCGATCCACCAATAGGCGAACGTCATGCCTATTCCAAGCATTAAAGTGAAGATACCAACTGCAATTGCATAAGCTCGGTTTTCCATAACTTATTATAATCTCTCAAGTCTGCTACGGATACTCTGGAAGAAATTGATTACAAAGGGGTGATCAATTTCAGCCAATTCATGTAATGAACAATCTGCAATAATATGTTTGTCCTCTAATACTGCCACGCGTTCGGCTAGCGAAGCTAGGGTGTCCATATCATGGGTGACAAAAAGCACGGTTAGTCCCAATGATTTTTTTAGCTGTTTAACAAGATCGATAAAATTATGACTACGATCAGGATCTAATCCTGCGGTGGGTTCATCAAGTACTAATAGTTCTGGCTCTAGAGCAAGCGCGCGCGCGAGCCCCACACGTTTCACCATGCCACCTGAAAGCTCAGCAGGAAGCAGGTCTGCATTGCGCGGCTCAAGTTCAACTAATGATAGTTTATGCATCACCAGTTGGTAGATGATGGATTCATCAAATTGTTTTAATTCACGTAACGGAAAAGCAATATTGTCGAATACAGAAAGCGCCGAAAATAAAGCGCCTTGTTGAAACAGCACGCCAAAACGATCCATCAGGCGTCGTTGTGCTACACGCTCCATGGCGTGCAGATTTTGTCCGAACAATAGCACATTACCGCTTATTGGTTTGGTCAGCCCTATGATGTGACGCAATAATGTAGTTTTGCCACAGCCTGACCTCCCCACCAGGGCAAGGATATCGCCACGCTTAACCTTTAAGTTGAGATTATGGTGAACAATATTGTCACCAAATTCCGTACAAACATTCTGTATGTCACAGATGATATCCTGATCTGAAGCATCTCCATCTGCGGCGTTTTGAATGAAATCCTCGCTCATACGCCTATGCTACGTGTCAAAATTGCAAACCAAGCATTGACCAGAATCACTCCGGATATCGCCGTTACCACTGAACTTGTTGTGCTATTGCTCAAGCTCTCGGTATTTGGCTTGATACGTAAGCCAAAGTGGCAAGCGACCAACGCAACAACGAAACCAAACATCAGCCCCTTGATTAGGCTGAGCGTGAGGTTTATAGGCTGAACAACCAACGGCAAATAATCAAAAAAGAAGCGAAAGCTGATACCTAGCTCTAAATTGGATGCAAAGGCACCGCCAGCGAGCGTCCAGCCAGAAGTCCATAACACCAGTAAAGGCGCGACAAAGGTCAGTCCCAGCACCTTGGGTAGGACAACCCGTAAAGTACGCGAAATCCCCATTGTGGTCAGCGCGTCAATCTCATCCGTTACACGCATCACGCCTATTTGCGCTGTCATTGCAGAGCCCGATCGGCCTGCAACCAACACTGCCATCAGTACAGGGCCAAGTTCTCGAATAATACTAAGTCCCAGAATATTGACAATATAAATGTCGGCACCAAACGTATGCAGTTGCCTTGACATTAAATAACCCATTACAACACCAACCATAAAGCCCAATAGTGCTGTAACTGGCAAGGCGTTCACGCCACTTTTATATACGTTAGCGCTGAATTCGCGCCAGGGAAAATCTTGTGGCCGGCGAAACAAATAGGCAATTTCGATTAAAAGTGAAAAGAGTAAACGAATAAACTCTGTGAAATGGTGCGCGATGTGGAACATGCCTTTGCCAACCCCAGCAAACAGTGCGAGCCAGTCACGTTCAGTTTTTTTACTGGGCGGTTTTGTTATACCGATTAGAGTATTAAAAAGTTCTGCATGTTCAGGTTTGAGAGAGGTGCTGCTATCGAGTTTGTTGCCCCATCCGGATAAGAGGGTAGAGGCGCCGGCGGCGTCTAGCTGTTCAACTTTCTGCAAATCCCATCTTGTTAAAGTATCCGCAAAAAACGGCTGTAATGATTTTTTAAGTTTGGCAAAATCATTTGATGGCGCTCGTAATGACCACTGACCAAAAAGCTGAACATGACGTCGACCTTGGTCATCCTGGGCAACGCGAAAGCTAGCTGCGACCATTCAATTTCCCCTTTAGCACGATTATACGCAGCGAAAAATTGAAAAGGCAAGCAAAGAGCTATCTGACTTGAAGCAAGTGACTACCAGCAGTGAGCTGGGGCGGATTTAGTGGTCGGGCAAACCATCAGAATTATGCAGCAATGCGACAGAGAGCGTATAACTGATTTGCAAATTAGCTGGAATTATGGAATAGGTTGGACTTACGATTTTGGCCGAATTCTGCCATTATTATGTCTAATAAAATGAGGGCGTACAAGGCAGAAACTAGGCTTACTAAGGCAAAGTAAGCAAAAATATTAGACAAGAAATTCTAAAATATCATCATATTTTATATAGTTATATGATTATGCAACTCAGGCTGTGGTTCCTGTTGTCGTGGGTTCGAGCTCCATCAGCCACCCCACCCCCGCTCTCAAGTGTTCAAAATCCCTTGTCACAATTGCCTATTTTATATAACTATACGGAATATAAATATACTTAAAAAGTATTTTTAATTATTAAAAAGCTTTGTTAAAGTGCGCTCATTCTTTGAAACGTGCGCATAAAAATGAGTTTAACCAAATCAAAATTATTGCTAGATACAGATAGTGAGGTACTACAGGCAGTTGCGCAGGCAATTGCTTTAGTGCAACAGCAAACTGGTTATGGCTCAATTGAAATTACTGTGCATGATGGACGTGTGACACAAATTGAACGTAGAGAAAAAGTGCGCTTTGAGCACAAAGCCACTGTTTCAAGAACATAAGTTTAAAAAACTAAAAAGCTACCTGATAACGGGAGCTAAATAATTTAATTGATAAGACTCTGACCAGACCACTGGAAGAAAAATAAGGGGTTTTATGATGCAATACAAAAAAATAGTATCCGCTTTAGTGCTATCTGGCTTGGTTGCAAGTCCAATCATCGCATTCGCAAACGATAGCGCAGAACTTGAGGAATTACGTGGCTTGGTGCAAGAGCTTAACCAAAAAGTAAAAATATTAGAGCGCAAAGATGAAATAGCACAAGAAATTGCAGCAACCGCTAAAAAAGAAACGCCAGTAGTTAATACCACCAAAGATGGATTTGGTTTTCAATCTGCAGATGGTAACTTTAAGATTAAATTACGTGGACTGTTACAAGTTGACGAACGCAACTACAGCAATGTAGGCGGACTGGGTGCTGACGGTAAAAATATAAGTGGTTTTGATTTGCGCCGTATTCGACCAATCGTTGAAGGCACTGTGTATGACAAATATGATTTTCGTTTCGCACCAGAATTTGGCGAAGCTAAAACTGCCAATGCTACCAGTACTAGCGGCATCGTAGATGCCTATGTCGACGCACGCTTTCAGCCTTGGTTTCAGGTGCGTGCTGGTAAATTCAAGCCATATGTCGGCCTAGAGCGCCTACAAAGTGGAGGCGAACTTAAATTCATTGAACGCAGTTATGTCAGCAACAACATCCTACCAAATCGCGATCTTGGTGCTGCGATTCATGGTGATCTGCTTGATGGTAAGCTAAATTATTCAGCGGGTATATACAATGGGGTAGTTGATGGCGGGGATAATTCAACCGCCCAAGATACCAATCAAGATAAAGAATATGCACTACGAATATTCACAACACCATTTAAAGACAGTGATAATCTAGTTGCAGGCTTAGGTTTCGGCCTTGCTGCTACGCATGGCAACTTTAAAGGTACAACAACAGCAAGCGGCTTACCAAACTATAAAACGGCAGGGCAAGAATCAAACTTCTTCACTTACTCTTCCGGCGTGTTCGGTAATGGCAATAGAGACCGCCTCTCCCCACAAGCCTATTACTATTATGGGCCATTTGGCCTAATCGCCGAATATGCGCGCGTATCGCAAGATGTTAGTAACGGCGCTCTATCAAATCGCCTAGATAACGATGCTTGGCAAATAGCCGCTTCATATCTGCTTACCGGTGAAGATGCTTCATTCAAAGGCGTTAAACCAAGCCAGCCTTTTGATACCGAGAAAGGCGGTTGGGGTGCTTGGGAATTGGTTGCACGTTATCAGGAAAATGATATTGACAGTGGCGCTTTTAGTTCTGGCACAGCTGCGGGCGTAGTTACAACTACTCGTTATGCAGACCCAAGAAATAACGCCCGCTCTGCCAAATCGTGGGCTGCGGGGGTGAACTGGTATCTCAATCAAAATGTGAAGTTGGCGCTGGATTATGAGAACACAAGTTTTAATGGCGGCGGCAACGCAAATGCCGCTGGTACTGCCGGAGCGGGGTCATTTATAGATATTGCAAATAGACCCAGCGAGCGAACATTATTTACTCGCTTGCAACTTTCATACTAATCAACAAACACATACTGCTCGTCACCTAATTGAGCAAAGGTCTGTTTTAAATGGAGCATAAAATGGAATGCTGTTGTAAAAAATATCTGAAGTACACCGTTTAACAAATATTAAGTTTTAAAATTTAAAGGATTTATTAATGAAAAAAACACTATTATCAATTGTACTAGCCGCTGCCGTGCTTAATTTTGCAGCGGTTACAGTAGCCTCGGCAAAAGAGGTTACTTTGCTGAATGTCTCGTACGACCCTACACGTGAGTTATATGTGGATTACAACGCAGCTTTCAGCAAATATTGGCAAACCAAAACCGGTGATATTGTCAAGGTGAATCAGTCACACGGGGGCTCTGGCAAACAAGCCCGCGCCGTGATTGATGGCTTGCAGGCCGATGTAGCTACTTTGGCTTTGGCCTATGACGTGGATCAGCTATATGAAAAAGGCAAGCTGATTCCGCAAGATTGGCAAAAACGCTTACAGCATAACAGCTCCCCCTACACTTCAACCATTGTATTTTTGGTGCGTAAAGGCAACCCGAAAAACATCAAGGATTGGGACGATGTCGTCAAGCCAGGTATTTCAGTGATTACGCCAAATCCTAAAACATCGGGCGGAGCGCGTTGGAATTACTTAGCAGCTTATGCCTATGCATTGAAGCATAACAACAACGATGATGCTAAGGCTAAAGAGTTTGTTGGAAAGTTATACAAAAACGTACCTGTGCTAGATAGCGGTGCGCGTGGATCAACCACTACCTTTGTCGAGCGTGGCATTGGCGATGTGTTGCTTGCTTGGGAAAATGAAGCCTTTTTAGCCCAAAAAGAATTGGGTGCCGGCAAAGTAGAAATCGTCGTGCCATCGCTTTCTATCTTGGCTGAACCGCCAGTTACTGTGGTAGATAAATTTGCCAAGAAACATGGAAATGAAGCAGTAGCAAAAGCCTATTTAGAGTATTTATACTCTGACGAAGCGCAGGACATCATTGGTAAAAACTACTACCGTCCAACTTCGGAAGCCGCTGCTAAAAAATACGAATCACAATTTCCTAAACTCAATTTAGTCAAAATTGACGATGTATTTGGTGGTTGGACTAAAGCGCAAAAAACGCATTTTTCCGATGGTGGTGTTTTTGACCAAATTTATCAGAAATGAAACTAAAAAAATGAGACCAGAGAAATGAGAGTAGTTCAATACGTTACCAATACCCAATTATTGGGCTTAACGCCCAATAACGGCAAAGGAGAAACAGTCATGGCTTTATTAGCAATCAATGTGCGTAATCAATTACGCGGTAAGATTAAAAACATTTTATGGGGAGACGTGGTCTCTGAAGTTGAGGTTGAAACCTCGTCCGGAATCATTACATCAGTCATCACAACACGTTCAATCAAAGAGCTCGCATTAGAAAAAGGCTCCGAGGTGCTGGCGTTAGTGAAAGCGACCGATGTTGCAATAGCCAAAATCTAATATAACAATTACTTAGCTGTCAGCCAGTTGAATATTTATCATTCAACTGGCTGTTTTTGTGAAAATAAACGATGAAAAATAAACACAATAAAAATACACTGCCAGGCTTTAATTTGTCACTAGGTTATGCGGTGCTTTATTTAAGCCTGATTGTACTTATTCCACTTTCAGCCACATTTTTCAAGGCTTTTACATTAAGTTGGGCAGATTTTTGGCAGGCGGTCGCCTCACCACGTGTTGTGGCTTCTTACAAATTGACCTTTGGCGCGTCATTGATTGGAGCACTTATCAATGTGGTATTTGGTCTACTCACGGCTTGGGTACTCACGCGCTACCACTTTTTTGGTAAAAAATTTGTGGATGCGTTTGTGGACTTTCCTTTTGCATTACCCACTGCTGTCGCAGGCATTGCGCTTTCGGCTATTTATTCTACCAATGGCTGGATTGGTAGCTGGCTTGAGCCTTTCGGCATTCATGTTGCCTATACGCCTTTAGGGGTAGTTGTGGCACTTACATTCATTGGCTTGCCATTTGTTGTGCGTACAGTACAACCGGTTTTAGAAGATTTAGGTGCTGAGGTTGAAGAAGCCGCTGCAAGCCTAGGGGCCAATCGCTGGCAGGTATTTTATAAAATCATTCTACCTGCAATATGGCCAGCACTGATAACAGGTTTTGCATTGGCATTTGCGCGAGCTGTGGGCGAATATGGTTCAGTAATCTTTATTGCAGGCAATATGCCGATGGTTTCGGAAATTACGCCGCTTATTATTATCACCAAGTTGGAGCAATATGACTATGCGGGCGCAACGGCCGTCGCAGCCGTGATGTTGGTAATTTCTTTTATATTGCTGTTTGCTATTAATGGCTTTCAGTGGTGGTCAAATCGACGCTTTGGTAATGCTAGATAAGAAGGAAGATTTGATGTCAGTAACAATTTCACAATACACCAAATACACTGACAAAGTTGCGAGCAATCGCGCTATATCCGAGGCCGCTTGGGTGCGTTACACCCTAATTGGCTTGACGCTATTATTTTTAAGTTTGTTTTTATTCATTCCGCTTGCGGCTGTGTTTACAGAAGCGTTGAGAAAAGGTGCTCAAACTTACTTTGCAGCGATTGTTGAACCGGATGCACTCTCGGCAATTAAGTTGACCTTGATTGTCGCAGGTATCGCGGTGCCAATGAATCTTGTTTTTGGTGTAGCAGCAGCATGGGCAATTGCCAAATTTGAATTTAGAGGTAAGAGTTTTTTAACCACTTTAATTGATTTGCCATTTGCAGTTTCGCCTGTCGTTGCAGGATTAATTTATGTGTTGATGTTCGGCCTGCAAGGCTGGTTTGGAGGGTGGTTGTCGGATCATGACTTTAAAATTGTTTTTGCTATTCCTGGTATTGTGTTGGCCACGACATTCGTCACTTTTCCATTCGTGGCACGTGAGCTGATTCCACTAATGCAGGCGCAAGGCAAAGAGGAAGAGGAGGCGGCGCTGGTGCTAGGCGCATCGGGTTGGCAGATGTTTTGGCGGGTGACTTTGCCCAATATCAAGTGGGGTCTTTTGTACGGTGTGATTTTGTGTAACGCACGTGCCATGGGTGAGTTTGGAGCAGTTTCAGTGGTTTCTGGACATATTCGCGGACTTACCAATACTCTGCCTTTGCATGTGGAAATTTTGTACAACGAATATAACTATGCAGCTGCATTTGCAGTAGCTTCACTCTTGGCGTTGCTGGCATTGCTTACACTAGCACTCAAAAGCTACGTGGAATGGCAAGCAGCTAAAAATGCGGCAGACATTGAAAAAGAGATTAAGGAATAAATTATGAGCATTGAAATAAAAAATATTAAACGTAATTTCGGTAGTTTTAGTGCGCTTAATGGTGTGTCGCTAAATATTCCTACTGGCGAGCTGGTGGCTTTGTTAGGCCCGTCTGGCTGTGGGAAAACCACGCTATTGCGTATTATTGCTGGTTTGGAAACGCCAGATTCAGGCAGCATTCATTTTCAAGGAGAAGATGCCACAGATATAGCCGTACGTGAGCGAGGAGTGGGCTTTGTATTTCAACATTATGCATTGTTCCGGCATATGACTATATTTGAGAATGTGGCCTTTGGCTTGCGTGTGCGCCCTAAACACACTCGTCCAAATGAGACAGAAATCAAACGTCGTGTGCATGAACTGCTAAACCTCGTGCAACTCAATTGGCTGGCAGATCGTTATCCACCACAACTTTCCGGCGGCCAACGGCAACGTATCGCATTGGCTCGTGCTCTAGCGGTGGAACCAAAAGTATTGCTTCTTGATGAGCCATTTGGTGCACTAGATGCCAAAGTGCGCAAAGACTTGCGGCGCTGGTTGCGTAGACTGCATGATGAATTGCACATTACCAGCGTATTCGTGACACACGACCAAGAAGAAGCGTTAGAAGTGGCTGATCGTATCGTGGTAATGAATCAAGGCGTTGTGGAGCAAATAGGTAGCCCGCAAGAGGTTTACGATAATCCGGCTTCTCCATTTGTTTATCAATTCTTAGGCAATGTTAATTTGTTTCATAGCCGAGTTCATGCCGGGTTTGCCAAAATCGGCGATATAGAACTTGAGTTAGATGAACATCAACAGATTCAAGATAGTCCTGCACTAGCCTATGTGAGGCCACATGATATCGAGATACTACGTTACCCAGATGGTACAAGCATTCAGGCAAAAATTAGTTATATACACGCTGTTGGCCCAATTGTGCACTTAGAGCTAAAGCGCCTAGATACAAACGCACATGTTGAGGTGGAACTCACTCGTGAGCGTTTTGATTCCTTAAAGTTAAATGAAGGTGAAACTGTTTTTCTAAGACCGCATAATTTACGCGTGTTTTTGCAGAATTAATACGAATGACAACTTTTGATTGAATTAGAGTCAATTCACTTTGAACCGTCAAGAATACACATAGCGGGAACGAATGACGATATAAAAATTTAGCGGTGCTTTAATTTTAGGCAAAACACTGCCAAAGCCAACACCAAAGTAACGCTGTTTGCCACAACGATGGGCCAGCTGGCAATCATGATGCCATAGACTATCCAGCCCATTACCCCTAGGCTAAATATACTGTACATAGGCAGAGAAACGCCCGATAAGTCACGTGTTTTCCAGGAGTGATAGGCTTGAGGTACAAAGGCAAAGGTAGTTAAAAATGCTGAAAGATAACCAATTAGATTTGTTGTGTTCATATTTCGCTTATCAAATTATTAATAAATAAACCGCTATGATTTCCAAAGGCCATCACTCAACTATGAAACGTAATCCAGTCGGTATGGATTTTGTCCCAATCTTGAAGCGCCAAACCATGGGAAGTAAACAATTCACGAATCTGATGTGAGTCCCACTTGAGAACATCCTCAAGAATCGGCACTAATACACTAACTGCATTGTCACTCAGAACGGTTCGATTGGCGATACGGCCGATGGATTTCGTCTCTGACACGGCTATGGTATGGCCATCACGGCTGTTTACATCGTGCATCACATAAAGATCCGAGCTGCCATCGCCCACATAGATTAAGCGGTCTGGGCTTATCTGGTGCTCGAGAGCTAATTCTTGTAGAACTTCAACCTTGCCATTGCCAGCAGGTACACGAAGAACTGAGCAAATCTCTCCTGTTTTGGGGTCAAACTCGAATTCTGAGCCAAACACATTCTCTGGTGGAACGATGCCCGCTAGTGCTGAACGCACAACCTCTCTTGGCCCAGCTGAAATCACGAAGAATTGGAAGCGATATCCATCAAGGCCATCACTCAATATTTCTGCGAATAATTTGACATTATCTTTGATGCGAACACGTTTGCCAGTTTCAATCAGGTGCTCAAGACGAACTCCGCGAAACGCAGGGTCGTGGCGTAGTAGATAGGCCAGTTCAGCGCCTTGCTGAACAAGATTAGAACGTGCGAGCCCTGCAACTTTCTCTTTAAAATCAGAAACGCCTACCATCTCAGCCAATACAGAACCTGAATCATTGAAGCTTAGCGTCTGATCAAAGTCGCTGGCGATAAGGTAATCAATGGTTGTATCAGGTTTGCTTGTTATGTTTTTCATGTTTTTTTACCTTTGAAACCACGCTAGTATATATGCCAAACGTGGCGCTAGGTTTAGTTAATACTAAAGTATGCTTTGTGTAAGCAAGGTACTTATTAAAACTACGTTAACCTAGCCAAGATTTTCATTCAAAATAAACTATTCATCAGGGCTTAAGATGTGATAAGGCTGATTATAGTTCCAGCATAAGATATGCCAATTGTAATTTAGATGCTAAGCAACGATTATTAAGTGACGGCAAAGTGCCTAAATGTCTGTCATACGTTGATTATCAAGTTAAGTTAATGGTTGTTTATTGCTAAATGATGATGATAAATCATGCTTACTTGATGTGCATAATGTATTAAAAAAGTGCATTTATTCAATAAACATTCAAATAGAATGAGTAAATAACCACCACACGTGAAATGTATGTGTAATCATGCTCTAAAGATAGTTTAAAAATCTTTATTGTTTGTCGTGGGTTTAAGCCTCATCAGCCACTCCCTCCTTCCTTTAGTTGTACTTAACACTGCTTTGCCATTGATAGCCCGCTTTTTAACAGTTATAGTGTCTTTAATAGCAAAAACAATTGTTGTTTTAAAAGATAAGGATATATCAATGGCTGAGCTTCGTCCGGTGCTTATCATCATTGATGATGACCCGCTTATTACCGATACTTTGCACTTTGTGCTAAGCAAACACTTTGAGGTGTGCGTGGCCGATTCGCGCGCACAGGCCAAAAGCTTGCTACGTCAGTTAGAAGAGCCGCCGTCACTCGCTTTGGTCGATTTAGGCTTGCCACCCATGCAGCACAAGCCTGACGAGGGCTTTAAGATGATTGGTGAATTGCTTGCGCATTCACCCAGCATGAAGATCCATGTACTTTCTGGTCAAAGTGATGATGTGAATGTGAAACACGCGCTAGCCTTGGGTGCGCTCGATTTTATTCCAAAACCTTGTGATGTAGAGCGTTTAAAAGAGCTTTTACTCAATTCGTTAAAAGTTCAAAGTGTTGAATTAACCGAAAAACCGGAAGACAAAAATGGCGGCATGATAGGTGAGAGTTTGCCTATGCAAACGCTGATTACGCAAATTCGTCAATTTGCCGATTCACCTTTCCCAGTGCTGATTGAGGGCGAATCTGGTAGCGGCAAAGAGCGTGTCGCCAGCAACTTTCACCGTTTTAGCAAACGCGCTAAACAGCCTTATTTATCGATTAACTGCGCGGCTATTTCGCCCATGCTGGCAGAATCAATATTATTCGGCCATGCCAAAGGCGCCTTTACTGGCGCCAATACAGCTAATGCGGGCTATTTTGAAGATGTGAATGAAGGCACGCTTTTTCTAGATGAAATTGGCGAATTGCCACTGGAAATGCAAGCCAAATTGTTGCGCGTGCTTGAAAATGGTGAGTACACCCGCGTGGGTGAAACGCAAGTACGCAAGAGCAAAGCGCGTGTGGTGGCCGCAACTAACCGAGATTTACGTGCAGAGGTGCGCGCAGGTAATTTTAGGTCAGATTTGTATCACCGTTTGGGTGTGTTTGCAGTTAAAGTGCCGCCTTTGCGCGATTTAGGTGAGGATAGTCTTATATTGCTGGAACATTTTAATGCGTTTTATGCACGCGAAACCGGTCAGCAAACTTTCAAGTTGGACGATAAGGCTAAGGCGCGCTGGTTAAGTTACCATTTT
Source organism: Methylotenera sp. (assembly GCA_017880905.1). Classification (GTDB taxonomy): domain Bacteria; phylum Pseudomonadota; class Gammaproteobacteria; order Burkholderiales; family Methylophilaceae; genus Methylotenera_A. Next base: position 24,490 of record JADGRO010000002.1, on the reverse strand, counting down.
CCGGGCAATGTGCGCGAGTTGCGTAATATCATTATCCGCCTGATTGCAAAATACGCCGGTCAAACCGTCAACGAAGTACAGCTTTCTGCCGAGCTTGATTTATCGTGTCAAAACGAGTTAGATGGCGCCGCGCCGGTGATGAGTAATACTGGTGATTTATCGAGCTACGCTATGCAGCATTTACAAAATGAGGCCAATGTAAGTTTGGATCAAGTTTTAAAATCGTGGGAGAAAGCCTACGTGGATGCCGCCATGCGTATTACTCACGGTAATTTGAGCCAAGCCGCGAAAATGTTGGGCATTAACCGCACCACATTGTATAGCCGCATACAACTGCAAGAAGAAAGCTAACATTAAGCGATATGTATTACGAGCATTTTGGCTTAAAAGAGCCGCCCTTCAAAATCACTCCAAATACCGAAGTTTTTTACACTGGCGGTAATCGCGGCGCGGTGTTGGATGCCTTAATTTACGCCATTAATAGCGGTGAAGGTATTGTCAAAGTAGTGGGTGAGGTGGGTAGCGGAAAAACCATGCTGTGCCGCATGCTGCAAACTATGTTGCCCGATAAGGTCGAGAGTATTTATCTAGCAAATCCAAGCGTCGCGCCTGAAGATGTATTGCATGCGATTGCCTTTGAATTGCAATTAAAATTACCCAAAAATGCCGACCGATTGAAGGTGATGCAAGTGTTGCAAATGCATTTACTGAAGCGGCATGCAGCCGGCAAGCAAGTGGTGATTTTTGTTGAAGAGGCGCAAGGTATGCCGCTTGCAACATTAGAAGAAATCAGGTTGCTTTCAAATTTGGAAACTAAGCGCGACAAGTTGTTGCAAATTGTTTTGTTTGGCCAACCTGAGCTTGATGAAAATCTCAACCAAGCTAATATTCGTCAGCTTCGCGAACGTATTACACATAGTTTCAGTTTGGCGCCCTTGCAACCAATAGAAATCGGCGAATACCTGATTTTTAGGCTGCGTGCGGCGGGTTATTTTGGCCCTCATTTGTTCACAAAAGCGGCTATTTATAAAATCGCAACCTCAGCAGAAGGGCTAGTTCGGCGCGTGAATATACTTGCAGATAAATCTTTGCTTGCTGCTTATGCAGAAAATGAGTATCAAGTCACGCCCAAACACGTACAAGCAGCCATTGGTGATAGTGAATTTGGTGTAGAAAAATTGAAATCTGCCGCAAAAAAATCGCAAGTCTTAATGTGGGCAGCCTTGCTGACATTAGGCTTGGCGCTTGGCTATGCGGTAAGTACGTGGTCGCACAGGACAACGCAATTGCTTAAACAACCGGAGGCTACGACGATGCCAAAAAGTGCGACTACAGTTCTGCAGAAAGCAAGCGAAGTCAAACCTGACGAAGTTAAGCAAACTACTCCAACTTCAGCTCCAACTAACTCACTTGTGCCACAAGAAGATATTTTAACGCGCCGTTTAAACGCCACAAGAGTTTGGCTGGCAAGCCAAGCGCCCGAGACGGTGAGCATTCAGTTGATGGGGGCGAGTAGTGACGCGCAGCTTAAAAATGATCTTGAAGCTTTAAGCCAGCAAATCGAAATGGACAATATTTATGTCTATCGTACCAAAGTGAACAACCAGCCATTTTTAACTGTGTTGTATGGCAGTTTTGCCAATCGATTTGAGGCCATAAAAGCCTTACAGAAATTGCCAGCTGAGCTTCAGAAAAATCGGCCGCAATTGCGCACCATTGCTGGAGTGTTGCAAGAAACTAAATAAATTGGTGAAAAAGTCTAATTTAGAAGTAAATTTATAAAAGTTTCAATTAGTTAGTATTGCAATTTAATGCAGATTATGCGATAACTGTCAAAGTATAAGAATCTTTGGGAGTCAGCACCTCGTGCTTAAAAACAATATTAAAGTCTATTTGGGCAGATTTAACTTTGTGGTAGCTGTTGGTTTGATTGTAGCGGGTTGTGCGCATGAGTCGGCAGTGCAGCCCTCTAAAGGCCATATCAATGGCAAAACTACTACAAGCGCTAATGACAGTAATGCAACTACAGCGCCAATTCCCAAACTCGTAAGAAGCAGCCCGCAGTTACCACCACCAAAAGCCACCACAAAGGCACAAACCTATAGTGTAGTGGTAAACGAAGTGCCGGTGAAGGAAATTCTGTTTGCGTTGGCACGTGAAAGCAAAATCAATATTGATATCCACCCAGCGATACAAGGCCGCGCAACATTAAATGCGGTGGATCAAACCTTGCCTGCAATTTTAGAGCGCTTAGCCAAACAAGTGGATTTAACTTATAGAATGGATGGCGATGTGCTCTACATTGCGCCGGATTTACCGGTGTTACGTAATTACAAAGTAGATTACGTGAATATGAAGCGTGATACAGATAGCTTTATAGGCGCAGACGGCCAGATTTCTAGTTCTGCACAGGTGGGCGATAAAACTTCAACCAATGGCAATGGTGCAAATAATAGCTCAAGAACTTCTGTTAAAAGTTCCTCAGAAAATCATTTGTGGGTGAATTTAATACAAAACATCAAAGATTTATTGGCAGAAACCGATAAAGAGGTGATCGTGACACGCATAGGCACTTCGGGACAGTCGGACACGCAAAGTAATAATCAAACAAGCGGGGCAACGAATATCGCTAACAGCCAATCTGATACAGCAAAAGCAGCTGCAGAAGAGCGTGAGCGAGAAAAAACAGAATATAAAACGCTATTCGCGGCCAACGTAATTGCTAACGCGGAAACTGGTGTGATTAGTGTGCGCGCCACCAATAAACAACACGAAAAAGTGCAAGAGTTTATTGATAGGGTGATGGGAAGCGCAAGACGCCAAGTGCTGATTGAGGCGACGATTGTCCAAGTGACATTGAATGATGGCTACCAAGCGGGTATAGATTGGAGCAGGCTTGGTCAATTGGGAAGTTCAGGCTTTGTGTTTTCGCAGGTGTTAGGTCCACAATTAGGTGCGGTTACCAGCGCAGCTAACGTTACTAATAACGGTTCTGGCATTATTGCAGGCTACGTCAATGGCAATCGCGGCATATTAAGTTCTGTGCAATTATTGCAACAGTTTGGCGATACCAAAGTGCTATCCAGCCCTAAATTGATGGTATTAAATAATCAAACCGCTGTGATGAAAGTGGTAACAAATAAAGTGTATTTTACAGTACAAGCTCAGCAGTCACAGGGTTCGGTTGGCGGCGGAATTTTGTCTACTGTGACTACCACACCAAATACAGTGCCAGTCGGCTTGGTAATGAGTGTAACGCCGCAAATTAGTGATGCTGGTACTGTCAACTTAAATGTTAGGCCAACTATTACAAGTACAAACTCACAAGACCCACTAGATAATATCCGAGACCCAAATCCTTCCTTACCATTATCAATACCAAGCATTATTCCTGTAATACATGTAAGCGAAATGGAATCTATGTTGCAAGTCGATAGTGGTAAAACAGCGGTACTGGGGGGGTTGATGCAAGATACCGTTCAGCGCACTACAGAAAAAGTACCGGGTTTAGCCAGTATCCCTGGCGTGGGTAAACTTTTTACAGGCCGTAATGATTTAAATAACAAAACTGAATTGGTGATTTTCTTGCGTCCAACCGTTATCCCCAATGCTAGCTTAGAAAGTGATGAATTGCAAAGCTACAAACAGTATCTTCCTGAGCAACAATTACAAAACGTACTCAAAGAAGCCAACTGATTATTAGGTTGATTGGTAATGAGCCTATTAATTAAAGCACTAGATAAAGCCCAGAACGCTAAAACTGAGCAAACAGAAGCTGAAAAAGCCAAAGCTAGCAAGTCTGAAACTGAAATAGATTTAGATTCTACGCTATCACTTAGTCCTACTGGCAGCTCACCGGCGGGGTTCAGCATTGCGAGTGCTGTAGCGGAAAGTGGTGTAGTACAAAATAGCAGCAACGCTATAAAAACGCCGCCATTATTAACTTTGCCACCTACGTCAAATTTGTCATCAAAAAGTGCCGCAAGTGTATTTTCTGCTAAAGGTATAGAAGCTAGCAATCAAAACTCGAAACTGGCACTCATAGCAGGGGCGGGCTTATTAGCTTTGCTGGGCCTAGGGTTTTATTATTATCAGTTTGTAAACACGCCCGATTTGGTGATTGCACCTCGGCCAGTTGCATTGCAACCAGTGCCGCAAAGTCCGCAACCAGAAATTAAAGCCAACACAACTTTGCCGGATATACCTGTAGCTCCAGCACAAACGGCTGAAATCGCTACACAACCGGATTCTGAAACTGAAGAATCAATACAATTAGCCGATAGGCAAGAAAACACAACAAAAAAAATCTCGAAAAAACATGTTATTAATGAAGATGGCGAATTTGCTGTGGACGAGAATTCGGAATTAACTAATGAGACTTTAGTTACTACCAAAACAAACAAAAAAGGTGGAAAAACATTACAATTTGGTAAGGCTATCGCATCAGATAGTGCTTCAATCACTGTGACCAAAACCAAATCAGAAATTAGCGGTAATCCAACTTTAATGAGCGCCTACGAAGCTTACAATGCTGGCAATGATACTGAAGCGCAAAAGCTTTACAAGCAAGTGTTACAGCATGATATACGCAACGTAGACGCTCTGTTAGGTTTAGGTGCGATTGCATCGCGACAAGGGCGTATCGCTGATGCAAATGGCTGGTACGGTAAAGTACTCGAAGTTGACCCACGTAACAACTTAGCGCAAACCACTTTGCTAAATAATCAACTGCAAGCTGATCAGTCGCAGGTGAATACGCAAGATAGCGAAAGTCGTCTCAAAAGTATGCTCGCTAAACATCCAGAAGACGCTAATCTGCATGTTGCACTGGGTAATTTATATGCAGAGCAAAATCAGTGGCCAGCCGCGCAGCAAGCCTATTTTGATGCGTACAGATTGCATGGAAGTGCAGATAACGCATTTAATTTGGCGGTTAGCCTAGACCAAATGGGCAGGTCGAAATTAGCCTTACCCTATTATCAGCGCGCACTAGAATTGGCGCAAAGCAGCCCTAATAGCATCGATAAAGCCGCGCTAGAAGCGCGCATTGCGGCGATTCAATAAAGTAAAAATGGCAGAACAGAGACGTAAACTACGCCTAGGCGAATTGATGATACAGCAAGGCCTGATTAGTCAGGATCAGCTACGTATCGCTTTAATCGAGCAAGAGCAAAATAATATTCCGCTTGGTCGCCAATTGGTACGTCTAGGTTTCGTGTCAGAGAACATGGTGCGTGATTTAGTTGCGCATACCATCGGCCAAGAAAGTATTGATTTAACTACAGTGGTGGCCGATGTGGACGCCATGAGCATGGTGCCGGAAGATTTTTCTCGGCGCTATCACTTACTTCCAGTTGCCTATGAAGACGCGACCAAAACCATGATTGTAGCGATGGCGGACATGTTCAACGTGGTGGCATTAGACCAGCTGCGCGCCATGCTGGGTGGGCAAATTCAGCTTAAACCAGTATTGGCGGCCGAGGCACAATTAGAAGAACATATCGACCAATTTTACGGTTATGAGCTTTCGGTTGATGGTATTTTACGCGAGATAGAAACGGGTGAAATTGACTATCAAAGCTTAACCGCAGAAGGTGATGAATACACGCAACCTGTAGTGCGCTTGGTTGGTGCATTGTTGATGGATGCCGTAAAACGTGGTGCATCGGATATCCATTTTGAGCCAGAATATGCTTTTTTGCGTATTCGTTACCGTATCGACGGTGTGTTGCAACAAGTGCGTAGCTTGCACAAAAGCTATTGGCCGGGCATTGCGGTGCGCTTAAAAGTCATTAGTGGTATGGACATCGCCGAAACACGCTCGCCGCAAGATGGTCGTTTAAACATGAATTTGTGTGGTCGCCCGATTGATTTCAGGGTTTCTTCTCACCCTACTATTCATGGCGAGAATATTGTATTGCGCGTCTTGGATCGCGAAAGATCAATTATTCCGCTTGAGCGCATGGGCTTGCGGACTATTACTTTAGAACAGCTTAAATTGATGATGACGCGACCAGAAGGTATTTTGATAGTCACGGGGCCGACCGGTAGTGGTAAAACCACGACACTCTATTCATTGCTATCGCACCAAAATACCGAGTCAGTCAATATTATGACCTTGGAAGACCCTGTGGAATATCCGGTCACGCAAATGCGGCAAACCTCGGTGGCGGAGGTGAACAAGGTCGATTTTGCCAATGGTATTCGCTCGATTATGCGGCAAGACCCGGATATTATTTTGGTGGGCGAGGTGCGCGATACAGATACTGCTACTATGGCTTTTAGAGCCGCCATGACAGGGCATCAAGTATTTACTACACTACACACAAACTCTGCTTTAGGTGCCTTTCCAAGGCTCATAGACATTGGTATTTCGCCCGATATTATGGCGGGCAACATTATCGGCGTGGTTGCGCAACGCTTGGTACGTGTGCTTTGTCCGCACTGTAAAGAGTCAGCTAAACCGAATGAAGAAGAGCGCAAAATTTTGGGCGTTAAACGCAATGAGGCGATTCAAATATTCAAACACAAGGGCTGTAAACGTTGTAACCAAACAGGTTACCGTGGTCGTATGGCCATTATGGAATTGTTGCGTATTGATAGTGATATGGATTCGCTCATTGCACGTCGCGCGCATTTTGACGAATTACGCAATGCGGCTCTTGAAAAAGGTTTTTCCACCTTGGCGGATGATGGCGTGCGACGGATTTTAGAAGGCTATACTAGTATCGATGAAGTGATGCGTGTGATTGATCTTACATCACGCATTTTGCATTAGACTGAATTGGTAGCAAGGCAAATCTGGAATTAGTCCAACGCAATCATGGCAACCTTTAACTACAGGGCAATTGATCAAACTGGCCGCCATGCACAAGGGCAGATAGATGCGCTTAACGAGGTAGATTTGGAAATCCGCCTTGAGCGTATGGGTTTAGATTTAATTACTTTTAAATCGACCGAGAAATCCAGAAAAGCGTTTTCGCAAAACAGAGTTAGTAATCGCGATTTGGTTATGTTTTGCTTTCAGCTGGAACAGCTCACAAGTGCAGGCGTGCCGATGCTAGAAGGCTTGAATGATCTACGCGAAAGTAATACGAATCCGTATTTTCAGAAGGTGCTAGGCGCTATAGCAGGAGAGGTGGAAGGCGGCAAAATGCTCTCGCAAGCATTAGCGGAACACCCAGATGTATTCGATGAAGTGTTTGTTAATCTAGTTGCAGCAGGCGAGCAAACTGGCCAATTGCCAGTGGTGTTTGATAATCTTTCTAATACCTTAAAATGGCAGGACGAATTAACAGCACAAACCAAACGCCTCTTGATGTATCCGTTAATTGTGTTGGTGGTTGTATCCGTGGCGGTAACTGTATTAATGGTATTTTTGGTGCCGGAAATGGTGAAATTTTTAAAAAGCCTTGGGCAAGAGTTACCATGGAATACTAAACTTTTAATTTTTATTTCTAATGCTTTTGTCAATTATTGGTGGTTACTAATCTCGATTCCTATTGTGGTAATTGTTGGCTTGGCAGCCTATATAAGACAAAGTCCAGAGGCGCGTTATAAATTTGATTACTTTAAACTTAAGTTACCTTTAACTGGTGATATTTTGCAAAAAATTATTATGGCGCGTTTTGCACGCTATTTTGCCTTGATGTACCAAACCGGCATTCCTATTTTGCAGGCGATTAAGACTTGCGAAAATATCGTTGGCAATCGCGTTGTTGCAGATGCACTTAGCCGCGCCCATGCACAGATTAATGCAGGCGATAGCATGAGTGACAGTTTTCATAACGCGGGCTTGTTTCCGCCACTTGTGGTGCGTATGATTAAAGTTGGCGAAGGTACCGGTGCGCTGGATAAATCGCTACTTAACGTAAGTTATTTTTACGATAAAGATGTGAACGAGCTGATGCAAAAAGCGCTTAAACTAATCGAGCCCGCGCTTACCATTATTTTGGGTTTAGTACTATTATTTATTATGGCCTCAGTGCTTCTGCCTGTTTACGATTCGTTCGGAAAAATGAAACTTTTTTAATAAACTTAAGATATGTTTGAAAATTCTAAAAAATTAATTTTATGCGCTACCAACACCAGCTTAACTGCTGGTTTGTGGAATGGCACAAAATTGCAAACGTATGCAGTTTTTAGTAATACAGATCAGGACTACACGGCATTTAGTGAGTATTTAGGACAGCATGCTGATACCAATATTTATTTAATCGTTGATGCGGTCGAGGAAGACTACAAACTAGAAAGCCTGCCACACACCACAGGCGGCGCACGACGTGAAATTGTCGAGCGCAAACTAAATCAATTTAACCGCAATAGTTTATATCGTGCTGCACACTTTATTAATCGCGCTGCTGATAGGCGTAAAGACGATAATTTCTTATTTGTTGCACTTAGCAATGCTGATTTCTTACAAGGCTGGATGGACGCTATTCAAGCTAACCATGCTCCACTAGTGGGTGTGTATTTATTGCCGATGATAAGCCAAGTGGTAGTGCGTCAAATGAAATTAATGGCGCAGCATATTTTGCTTTGCGAGCGATTATCTTCAGGGTTGCGTCAAACTTATTTGCATAATGGGCGGCTACGTATGAGCCGCTTGGTGCCCATGAAAGACGTTAAGCCTAACCAGCTCGCCTATTTTTATTTGGTAGAAATAGACAAAACGCGGTTGTACTTATTGAGCCAGCGCCTGATTGCGGCCGAAACTCCGCTACAAATGGTGATGCCTGCGATAGATAACACATACGATGAAATCGCTAAAAGTATCAGTCAAGAGCAAGGCTTAGAGTGCAAAGCAGTGAATATATTGGCGTACGCCAAAAACGTGCATATTGCCTCAGATTTGATTCAGGCACATCCAGAATTTTTGCATATGCAGCTATTGGCCAATGGTAATGTGCCCGATAATCTGGCGCCCCTAACGTTTAGTAAAATTCATAACCTAAATAATGTTCGCCGTAAAATAAATATAGCAACTGCGTGTGTGGCGACAATTGGTATAGTGTTAGCTGGGTTTTATGCATGGCAGGGTAAGCAACAAAAAGATCAATTGCAATTTATCACTGCACAAACCCAGCATCAGCAACAGCAATATGAAGAGGTAGCGAAAAATTTTCCTAATACACCTATCCCAAGTACCGAGCTAAAAATCGCGGCTGAATTGGCGCAAACAATAAAAAATAATAATCAATCGCCGCGCCAACTCATGCAAGTGTTAAGCAAGGCATTTGAAGTCTCACCAGAGATTACATTAAGTAGAATACGTTGGACGCAAACCAATGACAGAGAGCTTAAAGACGAAGAAGGTAGTCCAAATTCTACGACAAGTCAAAATAACCAGCCGGTTGTTGCTACTAATAGTAATCCTACAAAACTCATTCAAGTAGGATTTGTCAATGCAGAGATCAAAGGCTTTACTGGAGATTATCGTGCGGCTCTAAACAGCGTCAATATATTTGTGAATCACCTACGCGAAAATCCATTGATTGACCAAGTTGTAGTGCTGCAAGAACCCGTTAATGTGAGCTCACTCGCCAACTTGCAAGGTAGTACTACCGATGAAAACGCCACCACAGAGCGTCCACCGGCGATATTTAAACTAAAAATTATATTAAAGCCGACGAATATTGAGGTCGCGTCATGAGTCTAACCCAACAAGATTGGCGTAAACTTCGCTACCCTACAATAGGGCTGGGAGCCGCATTAATACTGGTGGGTTTGCTGGTGAGCTATGCAGATCAATATCGTACGAAAAATGAAAAAACCTTACAAACGCAACAAAACTTGCTAAATCAAGCACGTCAAAAATATCAGTCTTCTGGTTTAGAGAAAGAAACGATTATTCAATATTTACCAATCTATAATGAATTGCTGGCAAAGGGTTTTATTGGCGAAGAGCACCGCATCGAGTGGATAGAAACTTTACGCAAAATTCATGCACAGCATAAATTATTTAGTATTGATTACAACATTGGTTTGCAAGAAAATTATAGGCCAAGCTTTTTGACTAACTTGGGCAATTTTAGATTAAAACGCTCGGTGATGAGCCTTAAGCTAGATATGCTACACGAAGGCGATTTATTGGCACTGTTAGATGGCCTGCATGAGCAAACCACACTATTTATTGTGCGTGATTGCGAAATAAAACGCCCAGTTGGTGCGATAGTGAACACAAAAAATATGACTTCTAACATGCAAGCAAATTGCCAGATAGATTGGCTAACTTTGCGGGATCCACAACTAGCGGGAGCCTTATGATGAGAATTTTTACGTTGATTTTCGTATCGGTATTTATCGTGTTTAGTCAAATATCACTAGCAGGTGATTCAATCGGTCGATTGTTCACATCGCCAGCAGAGCGCAGCAACTTAGATTATTTAAGGCAAACTAAAAAATTAGTCAAACCTGTAAAAGTTGAGTCGCAGGTAGAGACCGAACCAGCGTCAATCGTATTGCCCAACGCGGTTAATTTGCAAGGCTATGTAAAGCGTAACGATGGCAAACAAGGCACTGTGTGGGTGAACAATCAAGCCCTGCAAGAAAATTCGGGCAATAAAGATGTACAAGTAGGCAAATTATCAGAAGCCGGCAACCGCGTGCCTCTCGAATTATCTGCCAATGGCAAGCACCTTAGTTTAAAAGCTGGCCAAGTTTACGACCCAGAAAACAATCGTGTGCACGAAGCACGCAACCACGCCGCGCAAGGCGATAGCGGTACGATCGGCGATTAAAGTTTAAGTTTTATGCAAAAGCCAATTACTAAGCAAAAAGGCATAGCACTTATTATTTTTGCGGTAATAGTTTCATTAATAATTCTTACATTTGCATTCAATTATCTAAATCCGAAACAGTTGGAGGTCTTTAGAAAAGATAAAACTGCAAAAGCACTTTTTGAAGCAAAAAACGCTTTATTGGGATGGTCAGTATTACGCGGTACTACGGGAGTGTCCGGGATGCCAGGTCAGTTGCCTTGTCCAGAGGATACTACATTAATTGGAACTGCAAATGAAGGATCTGCTTTGGCAAATTGTAATTCTCCCTCACCTGTAGTTGGCAGATTACCATGGAAAACGTTAGGTTTGGGTGATTTAAGAGACGGCAACGGGGATAAACTTTGGTATGCTTTATCGTCAGGCTTCCGTACTACCCCAATTAATTCTACTTCAATCGGGCAACTTAATGTTGATGGTACTCCTAATGCAGCGATTGCGATTATATTTTCTCCTGGTGTAATTTTAGCAGGGCAGAATAGACCGATTCCTACTGCAATTTCGCCACCGTTAGTATCGGATTATTTGGATTTGACAAACAATGACGGAGATATTAATTTTTCTAGTACTGGCTCAACCGGGACATTTAATGATGGGTTATTGTTGGTAACGCAATCAGATCTGTTTCGCTTGGTAGCCCGCAGAATTTTACGCGAGGCACGTGGAGATAATACACAAGGGTTGGTCAAATTCTATGCGGCAAATTCTAATAATTATGCCTTTGCAGATACAAATAATGATGGGTATATTGACGTAGGTCAATTGGTGGGAACGCCGTCATATCAGGGAATAAGTAACACTGATCCTAACAATTTATTTTTCAATACGACACTGAAAACTATATTAGTAAACAATGGCTGGATGTTATTAATTAACTATCAGATTTCAGCCAGTAGACAAACAGTAACAATGAATTTATACGGTCAATCATTGGTTGTGCCCTAATATGAAAACAAAACATAATTTTGGTTTCACTCTCATAGAAATAGCCATAGTGTTGGTTATCATTGGCTTATTAATAAGTACTCTTTTAGCGCCTTTAAACGCTCAGTTGGATATAAAAAATTATAACCAAGTTAGAACCGATTTGGAGCAGATAAAGGAGGCATTGTATGGATATGCAATTGTCAACGGTAGCTTACCATGCCCTGATACAAATGGAGATGGCATCTCAGACGCATGCAGTTCAGTCTTTGCAAGTGCGTCTACAGCCGGTAATTTGCCTTGGGTAACCTTGGGAGTGCAGAGAATGGATCCATGGAATAATCCTTACCAATATCGTGTAAACAATGCGTTTGGCACGCTATTTACTTTAAGTACTACAGGTACCGGTGCCGGCATTCTTAGGGTGTACACAGATAGCACTCTTGCAACTACGGTAGCAAATAACGTTCCCTCAGTAATTTATTCTTCAGGAAAAAATGGCGCTACTCAGCCCCCTGTTAGTGCTGATGAGCTAGAAAATACAACGACAGGAGTCAAGTTTGACGCTAATTTTGTTAGCCATAACCTTTCGCCAACTTTTGATGATGTTGTGGTCTGGATTTCACCTAATGTATTGTTTAACCGCATGGTTGCGGCCGGTAAATTGCCTTAATGAATGACACTCAACTACTGCGTTATAGCCGCCATATATTATTACCGCAGATTAGTTATGAAGGCCAAGAAAAGCTTACTAAAAGTCATGCGATAATTGTCGGTGTGGGTGGCTTGGGTTCGCCAGCAGCCTTATATTTAGCGGCTTCTGGTGTAGGTAAATTAACGATTTGCGATTTTGACAATGTTGATTTAACCAATTTGCAGCGGCAAATTATTCACACCACGCAAAGTGTTGGTATCAACAAAGCAGTCTCGGCACAGCAAACCATTTATGAAATCAACCCCGATGTTGTGGTGCAAACTATTCAACAAAAATCATCCGTGGCGGAGTTTAAAACACTAGCCAAAGAGGCCGATGTGGTGCTAGATTGCAGTGATAATTTTGCTACGCGTTATGCTTTAAATCGTGTGTGCTTGCAGCTTAAAAAACCATTGGTTTCCGGCGCGGCGATAGGCTTTGAAGGGCAAATTACGGTGTTTGATTTTAGGCATAAAGATAGCCCATGTTACCACTGTTTGTTTCCAGACACTGGCAGCGACCAAGAAATGCGCTGTGCAGAAAATGGCGTATTTGCGCCATTAGTGGGCATGATAGGCACTACTCAAGCAGCAGAAGCCTTAAAACTAATAATGAATATTGGTGAATGCTTGCAGGGCAGATTGTTGTTGCTTGATGTACTCTCTATGGAATGGCGCACCATCAAGCTGAAGAAAGATCCAGCTTGTAGGATTTGTTCTGGCTAGTTTACTTTCCGCCGACTAAGTTTTTAACCGCGCTTACTAAGTCACCTGGCACCACCACAATTTTGCTGTTGTTTGAGCTGGCCATTTTTTGCATGGATTGTATGTAGCGGTCGCCCAATAAAAACGTGGCAGAACTGTTGTTTTCTTTTACAGATTCGGAAATCATTTTAATAGATTCGGCTGATGCTTTAGCGGCCACTAATTGTGCTTCGGCATCTTTACGCGCGGCTTCTAGCCTTGCTTCAGCGTTTAATATCAACGATTGTTTGGCACCTTCAGCTTCGGTTACCACAGCAACGCGCTCACGCTCGGCTGCAGCTTGCCTTTCCATTGCATCTTGCATATTTTGCGATGGTTTAATATCTTGAATCTCTACCGACTTCACTGTTAAGCCCCAATCCAGTGCTTCATTGGCAATGGCATCTTTAAGCTCAGCCTTGATGCGGTCGCGCGAGGTGAGTGCTTGGTTTAAATCCATGCCGCCAATAATTGACCTAAGTGAAGTCTGCACCATGTTACGCATGGCATCACGAAAATTCTCGATACCGTATACCGCCCGCTCAATATTCGAGACTTTAATAAACGCAAGCGCATTAGCCAAAATCACGGCATTGTCGCGGGTAATCACCTCTTGCTCTGGCACTTCCAAAATAATATCTTTGGTGGTGATTTTGTAACTCACTTTGGTGAATATGGGGTTAATCACATGCAGGCCAGGCGTGAGTATGCCTGCAAATTTGCCTAAACGTTCTACCACCCATTCTTCGCCCTGCGGCACAATACGTACGCCCTTTATAATGGCAACAAGTGCTAAAAATATGAGTACTAAGCCAAATGTAGTCATGATGCTTCCCTAAAAAAATTAAATTGCCTAAAAATTAATTGGTTTTTTAATGCGAAGTGCGTTACCTTCAACAGCCATAACAGTTGCGTTGCTACCAGCATCAATTGTTTCATCTGAAATCGCTGCCCATTCACGGCTACCCATTAAGCCTTGCGTAAAGTGAATTTTGCCATTTTGAGTTGGGCTACAAGCTTCTATTACAGTGCCGACGCGGCCAATTTCCTCGCCTTGCGCTTGGCCAACGCGCGAATGTGTTTCATGTTTTTTGTAATTAAGTTTCCAAATAGTAAGTGAGCTTATAGAAAGCACAGCGAACATGACAAATTGAACGGCGTGTGGAATATTTGGGAACATCCACATGGCGATAGCCACACTTAAAGCCGAAATGCCAAACCACAGCACATAAAACGTACCTGTGGCCATTTCTACTGCCAATAAAACTAAGCCAATGGCACCCCAAACCCACATAGCATCTATCATATTAGTCTCTTTTCACCCGTTAAAATGTGACTAGAATTATCTTAGCACTAATTTTATGTTTTTTATTAATTACCAATTTACCAAAAATAACTTATAACAATTGCAATTGATAATTCATCTACTATAATTAGCAGAATATTCTCGAAACAAACTCATAAAAAGAGTGTAAACTATTGATATGCATAGATTACGACTAGAATTATTTTAATGGCAAATTATTATAAACTCACAATACCATCAGATCGTGTAGAACGTTTACAGTATATGCGGCGCATGTTTCCACAAGCGCCAGGCTCGTTTCTGGCTGATGAGTGGCGCGGTGGTAGGCACGAGGCGCTAAAACGCCTTAATACAATTGATATTGAAGCATATAACCGTAATCGAAGCTTTCTCAATGGCGCGGTTTCTAAGCTTTCGCCTTATTTTCGGCATGGTTGTTTAACTTTAAAAGAGGCATCCGATAGTGTGCGCTATCGTTTTGGTAAGCAAGCTGAAGAATTTGTGGGCGAGCTTGCTTGGCGTGATTATTGGCGCCGTGTTTGGTATCAATTGGGCGATGGTATTTTTAGCGATATTGAAGACCCCAAAGTAGCACTAGGCGATAAATTAATACCAGATTTCATTCGTCAGGGCATAACAGGCCTGCCTTGTATGGATGGTTTTATACGTAATCTAATGCAGGATGGTTATGTGCACAACCACGCGCGTAAATGGTTCGCGGCCTATATGGTGCACTGGCTTAAAGTAGATTGGCGCGAGGCAGCTGATTGGTTCGAAAATTATTTGCTCGATGGTGATAAAGGCTCTAATCATCTTTCTTGGCAATGGGTGGCCTCATTAAATAGCTCCAGGCCTTATTTCTTTAATAAGGAAAGTTTAGCACGCCACACCGGCGAAAAATACTGCTCAACTTGTAAAGTTAATTGCCCATTTGATGGCAGCCACGAGGCGCTTATCGAAAAATTATTTGGGAATGCGGCTCCAGAAAAAGCCAAAGCGCATCGTGTAATGTTGCCCGTGAGAGCACCCATTTCAACCCATAGAGCAGTCGCAATTTTTGTGCATGATGAAATGCTTTCTTCTGCGCATCCGCTATTACGTAAGCCTATGCCAAAGTTTTTTGTGTTCGATGAAATTTTATACAGCAAATGGCCGATTAAGCGCTTACAATTTGTAGCAGACTGTTTGAACGAGTTGCAAGATGTAGAAGTGTGGATTGGCGATACGCGTGAGGTATTGCAAGCACGCGGTGTAGGCCAAGTAATCGCACAAGATACACCAAATCGACAAGTAAAATTGCTGTTAGAGCCATTTAATCCAATATGGCAGCCCGAGGTTAAATTTACCGAGTCCGAAATTAGTGAAAAACGCTTACAACGCTTTTCACGCTATTGGGATAAAGTAGGCACAGAATTATTTGGTGACAATGTGAGCAGTCAAACATAACGGAAGGGAGCATAACAGTGATTTTCTATATTGCATTAGCCTTAATTGTCATTTATTTCATTATTACCTATAACAGTTTGGTAAGTGTTAAAAACAACGTTGAAAAGGCTTGGGCGAACATTGATGTGTTGCTAAAGCAGCGCAATGATGAACTACCCAAACTGATTGATACTTGCAAAGTGTATATGGCGCATGAGGCACAAACGCTAGAAAAAGTTACTCAAGCGCGCATGGGTGTTGACGCCGCGCGCCAAACGCAAGATTTGGCTGGTTTGAGTAAAGCCGAGTCAACGCTCGCAACCAGTTTGGGCGGATTATTTGCTGTGGCTGAAAACTATCCTGATTTAAAGGCCGATCAAACTTTTTTAAATTTACAGCAGCGCATTACAGGGATAGAAAACCAAATTGCCGACCGCCGCGAATTTTACAATGATTCTGTAAATAATAACAACGTTAGAATCACCCAGTTTCCTGATGTGATTGTGGCTTCGCTATTTGGTTTCGAACAAAAAAATATGCTGCAATTTGTATCTGAAGAATTAAAAGACGTGGACGTAAGTGCGCGCTTTAATGCTTAAAGTAAAGTTTCAGTTTTAAATGTTCCAACGATTAAAAGGCCACGGTGTAAACTTGGCCGCGTTGGTGCTGATAGGCGGCACTTCCTATGCGGCTTATCTAATGCATTTAAGTGGCCATGAAAACGAAACTTGGCATTTTTTGTTGCTTGGCGTAATTGCGATAAGCTTTTTTGCCTGCATACTCAATTATCGGCGTTTGCTTAAAATTTCTGAAGCACCAATCTCAACTATTGCCGCTGCCGCTCAAGGTTATGTCGAACTTTATGGCGTCACCAAAACCGAAAAACCAATTACAACGCCTTATCAAAGTATCCCTTGCGTGTGGTATCGCGCATGGGTCTACGCTAATATAGAAAGTGACGCCGAATCTGATGATTTGGCCGATAACCTATTAAATTCAAGGCTTTTAGATTATAGCGAAAGCCAAGTAATGTTTATTTTGGATGACGGCACAGCGCAATGTACAGTGAATCCACAAGGAGCAGAGGTGGTTTATTTTGAGGCGCACACATGGCGAAAAAATGACCACCGTTATGTGGAGGAATTTTTACCTGCGGATAAATTGGTTTATGTAATTGGTCAGCTTGATACGCGAAAAGACGTATTCGATGAAGCATCGTTTAATCGCGATTTAAGTGAAAAACTTGCAGATTGGAAAACGCGTCCACAACAGTTACTAAATCGTTATGACCAAAATTTAGATGGGGAAATTGATATGGATGAATGGGAGTTGGTTCGTCAGGACGCGATTAAACAAGTAACAGCAGAGCGCGCCATGCAAGCAAACCTTACAAACGAAAGTAGGGGCTGTTTTACTCTCTCAAAACCTAATAGCCAGTCTTTATTTTTGATATCAGCTAAATCACCACAGCAATTACGAGACGATTATAAAACTTGGGTATCGGTACATTTAGGATTATTGAGTCTGCTATTGATTTTCTACTTAAGGGTTACCTAAAAGAGATTGGCCAGCCTATGTTAAAATATTGGCCATGACTACAGCAAGTACACCACCAAAAGAGCTAGCCCCCGAGTTAGTTAAAGAATTAGCAAAGTCGTTTGACCCTAAATCTATCGAAAGCAAATGGTACGAATTTTGGGAGAACAAAGGCTATTACGCCGCAGGGCTAGACCAAACCAAAAAAGATAATTTCTGTATTTTATTACCGCCACCCAATGTCACAGGCACCTTGCACATGGGGCATGGCTTTCAGCAGACATTGATTGACGCGCTTATTCGTTATCGGCGTATGTGCGGTGACAACACGTTGTGGCAACCAGGTACAGACCATGCCGGTATTGCTACGCAGATGGTTGTGGAGCGTCAGCTGGAAAAACAGGGCGTTTCCAAGCACGACCTTGGACGCGAGCAATTTACTGAAAAAGTTTGGGAGTGGAAAGCGCATTCAGGCTCCACCATCACTCGCCAAATGCGTCGCCTTGGCACCTCACCTGATTGGTCGCGCGAACGCTTTACCATGGATGAGGGTTTGAGCAAAACCGTCACCGAAACCTTTGTGCGTCTGTATAACGAAGGTCTGATTTATCGTGGCAAACGCTTGGTGAATTGGGATGTGAAGCTGCAAACAGCTGTGTCGGATCTGGAAGTGGTACAAGAGGAAGAAGATGGTTTTATGTGGTACATCAACTACCTGCTTGCTGAGCCAGATACAGTAAAAGGATTAACGCATTTAACCGTGGCGACGACACGCCCAGAAACTATGCTCGGCGATGTTGCAGTGATGGTGCATCCTGAAGATGAGCGTTACGCGCATTTAATTGGTAAAAAAGTGAAGTTGCCGTTGTGCGACCGCGAAATCCCGATTATTGCCGATGACTATGTAGATAAAGAATTTGGTACTGGTGTGGTGAAAGTCACGCCAGCACATGACTTTAATGACTATGCAGTGGGGCAGCGCCATAAGCTACCAATGATTTCGGTGCTAACTTTAGATGGGAAAGTGAAAGGTAAAACAAACGCAACCATTAATATAAAAGGCGATAGCGTCCGTCGAACAATTGTTGCTGCGGTTGAACACCATGAGGTTGTTGATATGCTTCCCGAAGCGTATCGGGGACTTGATCGCTTCGATGCCCGCAAACAAATCGTCGTCGACCTTGAAGTGCAAGGCCATCTGGAAAAAACCGAAAAGCACAAACTGAAAGTGCCGCGCGGTGACCGCACACATGCTATCATTGAGCCTATGCTCACTGACCAGTGGTTTGTCGCCATGAGCAAGCCAGCAGCTGATGGTAAATCTATTACCCAAAAAGCACTGGACGTTGTTGCCAAAGGTGAGATCAAGTTCTACCCGGAAAACTGGGTGAACACTTACAACCAATGGCTGAACAATATTCAAGATTGGTGTATTTCCCGTCAGCTGTGGTGGGGGCATCAAATTCCAGCTTGGTATGGTGATGCTGGTCAGGTTTATGTTGCACATGATGAGGCCGAGGCAAAAGTCTTGTCCACGAAAGACGGTTACACAGGCAATTTGAAGCGTGACGATGATGTACTCGATACTTGGTATTCTTCTGCACTATGGCCGTTCTCAACACTAGGCTGGACGGGAGATGCAACCAAAGACCTCGCCAATGTTGCCTTGCAGCAATATCTGCCTTCCAGTGTTTTGGTGACAGGTTTTGACATTATCTTCTTCTGGGTGGCGCGTATGGTGATGATGACTACGCACATCACTGGCAAAATTCCATTTAAGCATGTGTATGTGCACGGCCTGATCCGCGATGCTGAAGGCCAAAAGATGAGCAAATCCAAAGGTAATGTGCTTGACCCGATTGATTTAATTGACGGCATTAGCTTGGATGAGTTGATTAAAAAACGTACCACTGGCTTGATGAACCCGAAACAAGCGGAACAGATTGAAAAACGCACGCGCAAAGAATTCCCCGAAGGCATTGCCGCTTACGGCACAGATGCGTTGCGTTTTACTTTTGCCGCGCTTGCTAGCCCAGGGCGTGACATTAAGTTTGATTTGCAACGCTGCGATGGCTACCGTAATTTCTGCAATAAATTATGGAATGCCACGCGTTTTGTGCTGATGAACACTGAAGGGCAAGATAACGGTTTTGATGCGGCAAGTTGCGGTGAAGGCGGGCGAAAATTTTCTCAAGCGGATCGCTGGATTGTGAGTATATTACAGCGCACTGAGGCTCAAGTGGAACGCGCTTTTGAAGACTATCGTTTTGATTTAGCGGCAAAAGCTATTTATGAATTTGTGTGGGATGAATACTGTGACTGGTATTTAGAGCTCGCCAAAGTACAAATTCAAAATGGTAATGAGGCTGAAAAGCGCGCCACGCGTCGTACTTTGCTGCGAGTGTTGGAAACCATTTTGCGTTTAGCCCACCCGATTATGCCGTTTATAACTGAAGAAATTTGGCAAACCATTGCACCTATGACAGAAAAACATGGTACCAGCATTATGCTGGAAGCTTATCCAAAAGCGCAGCCAGATAAAATTGATGAAGCTGCCGAAAGCTGGGTTGCGTGGCTAAAACAGGCCGTGGATGCTTGCCGTAGCTTACGTGGTGAAATGGGCATTTCGCCCGCAACGCGTGTGCCACTTATTGCCGCGGGTGACGCGAATAAATTAGCGTCTTATGCGCCGTATTTGAAGGCGCTAGCTAAATTAGAAGACGTAGCAATTGTAGCTGAATTGCCTGAAGCCGATGCGCCTGTGATGTTGGCGGGCGATTTTAAATTGATGCTAAAAATTGAGATTGACGTCGCCGCTGAAAAAGAGCGTATAGCCAAAGAAATAGCTAGAATTGATGCAGAAATAACTAAAGCAAACGCCAAGCTAAACAACGAAAGTTTTGTGGCGCGGGCGCCAGCGGCAGTTGTAAGCCAAGAAAAAGTGCGGGTAGCAGAATTTAGTGCGAGTTTAGAAAAACTGCAAGGTCAACTAACCAAGCTTAAGTAAACAGGCTCGCATCCAAGCTAGTTTTATGCGTCTGCGCGTTTTTTGATATAAAACGTAAAAACACCGTCAGCGTTGTCTTGCTGCAATAATTCATGGCCAGTTTGTTTGCAAAACGCTTGAAAATCTTTAACCGAGCCTGGGTCAGTTGCCACAATTTTTAGTATTTGGGTTGCGTTAATTTCGCTCAAGCCTTTTTTGCAGCGCAAAATAGGTAAAGGGCACTTCAGATTTTTCGCATCTAGTTCTTTATCGAATTCCATGGTTTTCCAATCAGAATAAACACTACACCAATGGTTTATTTTTTCTTACTAAGTAAGAAACCGGCTTTGCCCCAAGCGACTACGCCACCAACAAGATTAAATACATCTTTCACGCCTTTACTCACTGCAAAATCTGCTGCGTGAGCTGAGCGCACACCACTGTGACAATAAAATACAACAGAATTAGCATTCATTAGCTTTTCGTATTGTAACGGTAACATCGAGAGTTGAATATGTATTGCGCCTGGAATAATGCCGCGCGCGACTTCGTCGTCGTTACGCACATCAACCAAAAGTACTTTTGGCTTAGTGATATGATCAAATAAATCGCTTGCTTCAATTTCAGAGTAACTTTTCATGATAACACCCTAACCAGTATGCCTATTGTACACATGAAATATCATATGTGAATGCTTTAAGTAGATTGATTTTACTACGATTTTTATAAACGTAATTGCGATTTTGCAAAATCTGGTTGTTAAGGTATGAACCACTTTAATTTAAGAGTAATATAATTAGAGCAGAAATATCTAAAATAACCGTTAGGTATCAATCATGTTACAGCCAACTTTTATTTACAGTAGGTCTGACTTACTTCGTTTGGTATATCTAGCGGTAGCATACGCTATCCTCGCCAAATTGGCGCTTGGCTTTTTTTCAGCTAATGGCGTCGTCTCTATGGTGTGGCCGTCCAGTGGTCTCGCTCTGGCAGCGCTTCTGATTGGCGGCAAGAAGTACTGGCCGGGTGTTTTTATCGGGGCGCTCGTCGGCAATGTCATGGCTGGCAGTTCTGTCGGAATATCCATTTTCATTGCATCGGGCAATACGCTGGAAGCACTGGCTTGCGTCTGGCTGCTGGTTCGCATCCATAACTTAAATTCTGATTTGACTCAGCCGCGTGACTTTCTGTGGCTGGGGATTTCGGGAGGACTCGGTTCCTGCGTAGGTGCCCTCATCGGGGTTACTACGCTACTGCTAGCGGGAATCCTGACAAGGCAGGAAGTCGCAGAGAATCTGCTGCATTGGTGGCTAGGTGATACGCTCGGCATTATTCTGATCGCGCCACTGATCCTGGTGTGGCGCCATCTGCCTTATGGCTGGATTAGTCGAGAGCGCGTGGTGGAGACCATTGCCTGTTTCGGACTGGCTTTTTTTGCTGGCCAGATTATCTTTCTGGGCTGGTTTCACGAAGTCTTTGGTATTACGGCAAGAGGCTTCTGGGTGTTTTTGTTCATGACCTGGGGCGCCGTGCGTTTCGGCCGTCACGGGGCCTTACTTATCATTGTTATGACAGCAATACAAATGTTGCTGGGTATGGTGCTGGAGGTCGGCGGTTCTACTACTAACCAGGTTCCCTTTGGACTGCTTAATTTCTGGTTATATATGCTCGTGGTAGCAGTGGTTGGCATCGCGCTAGCGACGCTTCTTGAAGAACGTAAGAAATTGGAACTGGAGAAAATCTCCCAGATCTGCTATCTGAATATCATGGAACGCGTCAATCGAGCCAGCATTATTGCCGAAACTGTCGAAGAAATGCTTGAGGACGTGCTCGAAGAAATCCTGAGAACTTTTGATGCGGACCGTGCCTGGTTTTTGTACCCATGCGATCCCGAGGCGCTTTCCTTGGGGGTGCCCATGGAACGTACACGTCAGGAATGGCCAGGTATTCACGCACTTGGCAAGACGATGCCCATAGATTCTGAAACAAAAGACTTGATTGAAAGCCTATTGGCAACTGATGAGTGCATCCAAGCTGGCACGATGGCTTCCCGTCCCGTTCATCCTCTCTTTGCCGAACAGTTCTCAATAAAATCCCAGATGGTAATCGCGCTCCGGCCAAAAGTCGGCAAAGCATGGGTGATGGGTCTGCATCACTGTTCAAAAGCACACTTCCATGATGAAAATGATCAGCTTATTTTTAAAGGTATTGCACTTCGGGTTTCTGATAGCCTAAGCAACTTTACTGCACTGAAAGTTCGTCACGAAAGCGAGGAAAGATCTCTTAGTCTTTTTCAGAATGCTCCTGTCGGCTTATTCCATTCGTTACCGATAGGGCGAATTCTGATTGCCAACCAGGCGCTGGCTACGATGCTGGGATATGCATCTCCAGAACAATTAATCGCGGATATTACCGATATTGGCACCCAAATTTACACAGACCCGCAAAAACGTGTACATATCGTTGAGACCGTCCTGGAACAGGATGGATGGGTTCATGAGGAGGTTGATCTTCGCCGCAAGGATGGGAATTTCATTACGACGAACATTATCATGCGCAAGGCTCTCGACCCCGAGGGGGTCGGAGCCTATCTTGAAGGTTTTATTCAAGACATTACCGAACGCAAACAGTCCGAGGCTGTCTTGGCGGATAGCGAACGGCGCCTTCGCTTCCTCAATGAGCTCGGGGATGCGACGCGTATCCTGACGAAGCCTGAGGAAATTCTGGCTAATATCACCCGTCTGCTAGGTAGCCACCTACAGGCTTCCCGCTGTGCCTACGCAGATGTGGAGGCCGATGGCGACCGCTTCACCATTCCGCACGACTACACGGACGGCTGTGCAAGCATGGTAGGGAATTACCAACTTTCGTTTTTCGGTCCGCGCGCTGTTTCCGAACTACAGGCGGGCCACACCTTTGTGATTAGTGATGTGGATGCTGACCTGTCTCCCGATGAAGGCAGGGATATGTTCAACGCCATTGAGATCAAGGCGGCTATCTGTTGTCCGCTGGTGAAACAGGGTGTGTTGCGCGCGATGATGGCCGTACACCAGACGACCTCACGCGAGTGGACTCCCGGCGAAGTTTCTTTAGTCGAGGAAGTCGTCGAGCGTTGCTGGGCTATCATCGAGCGTGCACGTGCCGAGAAGGAGCGCAATCGGATTGAAGGGGAGCTGCTGATAACACAGACGGCCATTGAAAAAAGCCAAAGCGCTTTCTTCATGGTGAATGCGGCTGGCATGGTGCTGTATGCCAATGACTTTGCTTGCCGGAGCCTAGGGTATACTCGGGAGGAAATACTCAGCATGAAAGTCTGGGGATTCGACCCGGACTTTCCTCTCGAAGCATGGGGTCCTATGTGGGAGGGGCTCAGACAAACCAAGGTAATCCAAATCGAGACACGCCACCGGCGCAAGGATGGGACGATTTTTCCGGTTGAGGTGATCGGCAATGTTATTGACTCCGATGGAGAAGAGTATAGCTTCGTTTTCGTGCAAGACATCACCAAGCGCAAGCAATCAGAAGAGCGCATCCAACGCCTGTCCCATCTTTACAAGGCCCTCAGCGAGACTAATCAGGCTATCGTACGCATGGAACAGCAAGCTGACCTGTTTCCGCTGGTATGCCGCTGCGCCGTCCAATTTGGCGGCATGAAGATGGCCTGGATCGGCCAGCTGGATAAGACGAACGGAATAATTGTGCCAGCCGCAAGTTATGGTGATTCGACAGGCTACCTGGACAGCCTACGCGTCCCCTCCGATGCCAATGCCCCGGAAGACCGAAGCACCACCGGCAGGGCGATGCGAGAGAATCGATCAATCATCGTCAATGATTTCCTTAATAATCCCATGACTGCACCATGGCATGCGCAGGCCGAGAGTCTTGGCTGGGCTTCGGCCGCTGCGTTCCCAATCCAGCGTGGCGGACAGCCTTTTGCAGTGCTCACCGTTTGTCATGCGCTGGTCAATGCCTTCGATGAGGAGGCTATCGCATTACTGGAAGAGATGTCGACAGATATTTCTTTCGCGCTGGATAATTTTGATCGTGAAACGCAGCGTAAAGCAGCGGAAGAATCCCTTCGATTGGCGGCTTCCGTCT
>JADGRO010000009.1 GCA_017880905.1 Methylotenera sp. | reverse complement strand
GGTTGGTGAATCCTGCACACTTTGCATCACCTTTGTTTCATTTATTTAGTGGCGCCAGCATGCTGTGTGCGTTTTTTATTATTACGGACCCAGTAAGCGGGCCGACCACGCCAAAAGGCAAGCTCTATTTCGCCGCTGGCGTGGCGTTAATCACTTACTTAGTGCGCGTGTATGGCGGTTACCCGGATGGCGTGGCGTTTGCGGTAATTTTTATGAATATTTGTGTGCCTTTGATTGACGCACATACGCAGCCTAGAGTGTTTGGACATGAGAAATAAGCACGGACACAAAAAATGAGTGAATCTATCTTTAAACATACCGCAATTACTATGGCAATAATGGTGCTGTTTAGCTTGATTGGCACGGGATTCCTTGCTTATACCTACGAAATTACTAAAGCGCCGATTAAGGCCAGTAAAGCAATAGAAAAAATGAAATCATTTGAACAAGTGTTGCCTAGCAAAGAGTATGACAACAACTTACTAAACGATTTTGTTGATGTGCCAGCTGGCGGCGAACTAAATAACCGCGAGGTAACCAAAGTTTATACAGCAAGGCTAGCAGGCAAAGCAACGGCTGTGATATTAGAAGCCACTGCACGCGATGGCTACAGCGGCGATATAAAGCTGCTAATCGCCGTACGTAACGATGGCAGCTTGGACGGTGTGCGTGTTATTGCACACAAAGAAACGCCGGGTTTGGGCGATTACATTGATATTGCGCACGGAGATTGGATTAAACTTTTTGATGCAGAATCACTCACAAAGACGAGTGATGAAAAATGGAAGGTTAAAAAAGATGGCGGCCAATTTGACTATATGGCCGGCGCAACTATCACACCGCGAGCCGTTGTTAAGGCTACGCATAGCGCGTTAAGCTATGTTGCAAAAAACCAAAACACATTGTTTGCAGAACATTCTGCAATAATTAAGTAGCAAAGGAGCCATCATGTCGGCATATAACGAAATTATTGAAAACGGCTTATGGAAGCAAAACCCAGGCGTGGTGCAGTTGCTAGGCTTATGTCCAACCTTGGCCATGACCACCAGTATGGTGAATGGCTTTTCACTTGGTTTGGCCACCGCAGTGGTGATGGGTGTAAGTAACGCGTCGGTTTCGCCTGTGCGTCAATACATTCCCAAAGAAATTCGTAACCCTGTTTTTATTTTAATCATTGCTGCAATTGTGACGGCAATTGATTTAAGTATGAACGCGTTTGTGCATCCCTTACATGTTGTGCTGGGCATTTTTATACCACTAATTGTCACCAATTGTATTGTGCTGGCAAGGGTTGAATCATTTGCAGCCAAAAATCCTACGCTGCCATCTGCCTTAGATGGCTTTATGATGGGTTTGGGCTTAGCAGGCGTATTAACCTTGTTGGGAGGCCTACGCGAGTTGGTGGGCAAAGGCACTTTGCTTTCTGGTATTGATTTAATACTTGGGCCCGATGCAAAAGCCATGGTGATTCATGTGATTCCCGATTACCATGGGTTCTTACTAGCCGTATTACCACCCGGTGCATTTATTGGCTTGGCGTGCTTAATCGCATTTCGCAACTGGGCAGGTAACCGCAAAACCAGCGTTCTTCCGCAAGCGGGCGGCGCACCTAAGCCTGCTCACTAAGTTGCAATGAACGCGGAAAAACGCTTGGAAATTTTTAAGCGCTTAAGCCGTGCGATTCCACAACCCACGACCGAGCTGGAATATAACAGCACATTTGAATTACTGATTGCGGTAATTTTGTCTGCACAAGCAACTGACAAGGGCGTCAATATCGCTACACGCAAGCTTTTTAAAGTCGCTAATACGCCGCAAGCGATTTTTGATTTAGGCATTGCGGGGTTAGAAAGCTATATCAAAACCATTGGGCTTTATCATGCCAAAGCTAAAAATATTATAGCCTGTTGCGAGATGCTGATTCAACAGCACAACGGCCTAGTGCCCAATACTAGAGCGGCGCTTGGAGCGCTACCCGGTGTAGGAAGAAAAACCGCTAATGTAATGTTAAATACCGCTTTTGGTGAGCCTACTATAGCTGTGGATACTCATTTATTTCGGCTGGGTAACCGCACAAAACTTGCCATTGGCAAAAATGTATTACAAGTCGAGCAGAAATATTTAAAAACTATTCCCAAACAATTTATGCATGACGCACATCATCTGTTGATTCTGCACGGACGCTACACCTGCACGGCACGCAAGCCAAAATGCGGCGAATGTTGTATTGCAGATTTATGCGAATATCCACACAAAGTCATCCCAAAACCGCATTTAATGGCCGGTGAGGCTGCATGAAAGTCGCAACCGGATTAGCCATTGGTGCAGCGCCTATGCCAGAATTGGCAGCTAAAGCAGTTGAATCTGCCATGGCAAAAGCCAATATCTATGCCCCTAGTAGCGTATTACTATTTCTTACTTCAGAATTTGCTGCCGATCCGCAGTCCGCCATCAAGGCCGCTGCCAAAGCCGCCAGCTGCACGCAAATTATTGGCTGCTCCGCCACCGGTATTTTTACCGAGGAAGACTGGGTGATAGATAGCCCCGCCGCCGCCGCGATGGTGTTTTCTAACTTAAATTTTGGCCATCCAAACCCTGAAGAAAGTAATGATAGCTTATCACTCACACTGGCCGCACCAAATGCCATCAATACAACCTGGTTAAATGCTTCCGGCTTAAAGTTTGGTGGCGTTTCTGGCGATGCGATAGGACATGGGCCATTTTCGGTATGGCAAAATGGCAAGGGTACCACGCAAGGATACTGTGAAGTAACGCTGAATAACACCACCATGGCAGTAGCTGCCACGCACGGCTTAAAATTAATATCTTCTCCACGCAGAATTACCGCAAGCCACGGCAATGATTTGCTCACTTTGGCCAATCTGCCTGCGCTCGACACACTGTCGTCCACATGGCAAAGACATGCAAAAACCTATGATGACGCACCACGTCACCACCTGATGGCGGTATACGCGAGCAAAGCCAGTCAATTGGAACGTGGTGAATACGGCGTAGCTTCTATCATCATAGAAAACGAAGATAATGCATCTGTTACATTAACAAAACATATGCAAGTGGGCGATTGGCTGAGCTGGGCAATTCGTGATGTAGATGCAGCACAAATTGATATAGTCAAAACTGCCAGCGTGTTAAGGCGCCAACTTGATGCGGAGCCAGAATTCGCCTTATTGTTCTCATGTCTTGGCCGTGGCCCCTATTTCTACAACGGCACCGACCAAGATTTGGCCTTGATTAAAACACTATTCCCTGATTTACCTATTATTGGCTTTTACGGCAACGGTGAAATCGCACCGATTAATGACATTAACGAGTTACTACAGTATTCGGCCGTTTTAGGTTTATTTACAGAAAGCAATGTCGCTTATTTATGAGTCTGCTTAAGCGCCGTGAGTCTGTTTAACCCCAGTCGCGACGAGGTGCGCGAATTTTTTTTTGCTACTTGGGCTAAATTTAGAGCTTCGCAAACACTGACAGATTTAGAAAAATTAAGCTTAGGTATAATACTTTTGCATCCAGAATACCAGAGTATTTTGGATGCACCTGAGCAATTCCAGCACCAAGAATTTTTTCCCGAGTTTGGCGAAACTAACCCATTTTTGCATATGAGTTTGCATTTATCCATACTCGAACAAATTAGTATCAACCAACCGATTGGCATCGCAAATATTTACGAACAATTAAAACTGAAATACCAAAATGAGCATGGCGCTCAACACCAAATTTTAGAGTGTTTAGCGGAAAGTATTTGGCAGGCACAGCGCAATAACACTGCCCTAGACGCCAAGTATTATGTACAATTGCTACAACAAAAAGTGGGCAAAACATAATAATGGCAACCGCAAATATGCACGACTGGTTGAATGATCATGGCGATTTTTTGTATCGCTTTGCGCTGGCACGCTTGCGCGACCCACACCTAGCCGAAGACGTGGTGCAAGAAACTTTTCTAGCCGCCATCAAAAGCCCCGATTTTGCAGGACAATCTGCGCCGCGAACTTGGTTAACAGGCATTTTGAAGCACAAAATTATTGATGTCATGCGTAAAAATATGCGTGAAATTGCAGCTTCAGATTTGATGACAGATGAAGACGCCAATATGGATGAATTCTTCGATGAAACTGGGCACTGGGCTGAACCACAGCTGGCGTGGGATATGCCAGAAGGTGCATTGGAGCAAAAGCAATTTTTGGATGTATTACAAACATGCATGGACAAGCTACCAAACAAACTTGCACAATTATTTTTGATGCGTGATGTGCATGAAACCGATAATGAAGAAATTTGTAAGGAATTGAATATCAGTACGACCAATGCTTGGGTAATGTTATATAGAGCCCGCATGGGATTAAGGAAATGTCTAGAAATCAATTGGCTAGGAGCTTAAGGGTTTAAATATGTTGGACTGTAAACAAGCTAGTCAACTTATTTCACAATCGTTAGATCGTCCATTAACGCTACATGAACGCTTTGCGCTAAAGCTACATCTATTCATTTGCGAATTTTGCAGACAATTT
The DNA here is from genome assembly GCA_017880905.1 of Methylotenera sp. Classification (GTDB taxonomy): domain Bacteria; phylum Pseudomonadota; class Gammaproteobacteria; order Burkholderiales; family Methylophilaceae; genus Methylotenera_A. The sequence goes on along the minus strand of JADGRO010000009.1, from coordinate 62,238 downwards.
AGTCGACACATGCAGACTTTACGCGTTGCTATTAAGAATTTGACTGGGTCTATCGAGAATAACGACGCTATTGAGATGTCATCAGAAGCTAAAAAAAGCATTGCTGACATGATTGAGGCACATCGACCACAACTTTAATGTTTAACTAATTTTTATAGTTTCTTGGCGCGCCCAAGTTCTTTTAATCACGTCAGATTTTTGCTCAAAAGTTAAATCCTACCAACTTTAAATTTCTTCCATTGTGCGATAGCAGCCATGGCAATGGCCCGTAGCGGCATTCATGCTACACACATTGATGCAGGGTGACTCAACTACCAGCTCTTCAAACATATTACTTCCAGACTAAATCACAATCTCTTTAACTTAAACTTCCGTGGCATTGCTTGTATTTTTTGCCGGAACCGCATGGACACGGATCGTTGCGACCTACTTTAGTGCCTTCACGCACAATTGGCTTACCGCTGGCCATTTGCACTTTTTCTTCTTCAGAAAAATCTCCTTGTGGATTCACTGACGCTTCATCAAAATCCGCATGCTGATATTGCACATTTGCGACTTCCGAAGGTTTTTCGACCGCTTCAACATCGTCTTGAGTTTTTACCTGCACCAACATAGTGATTTTTGTGACCTCACTTTTTACCGTGTTGAGTAAAGCTTCAAACAATTGAAATGCCTCGCGCTTGTATTCTTGTTTAGGATTTTTTTGTGCATAAGAGCGTAAATGAATGCCTTGACGCAAATGATCTAGCGCAGCCAAATGCTCGCGCCAATGCGTATCAATACTTTGCAACATGACTGCACGCTCAAATTGACGCATGGTGGTAGCGCTGGCAAGTTCTTCTTTAGAGGAATATGAGGCATCGGCCGATTCAGAAATACGTTCGCGCAAGGTTTCTTCATGCAAATCCGGGTTTTCTTCTAGCCACTTGCCCACTGGTAAATCAAGCCCAGTTTCTTCCTTAAGTTCTTTCTCCAAGCTTGGAATATCCCATTGTTCTTCTACACTGCCAGGCGGAATATGGGTCGCAATTATATTGTAAAGCACATCGCCACGCATTGCAGTAATGGTTTCGCCAATATCGGTGGCCTCTAGTAATTCATTACGTTGCTCGTAAATCACTTTACGCTGGTCGTTAGAAACATCATCAAACTCTAATAACTGTTTACGAATGTCGAAGTTACGGCCTTCCACTTTGCGCTGCGCATTTTCAATCGCGCGTGTCACCATGGCGTGTTCAATCGCTTCGCCTTCAGGCATTTTCAAGCGCTCCATAATCGCGGCAACGCGCTCACCCGAGAATATACGCAGCAATTGATCGTCCAAAGATAAATAGAAACGACTAGAACCCGGGTCGCCCTGCCGGCCTGAACGGCCACGTAGTTGATTATCAATACGGCGTGACTCATGACGCTCGGTACCAATAATATGCAGACCACCCGCGGCCAAGACCGCATCATGGCGCTGTTGCCATTCGGTTTTAAGTTGCGTAATTTTAATTTCTTTTTGTTGCTCGCTTATATTTTCATCCAAGCGCACAGCATGCATGTCTGCCTCTGGATTGCCCCCCAACACAATATCCGTACCGCGGCCTGCCATATTGGTGGCAATAGTAATAACGCCTGGACGCCCCGCCTGCGCCACAATATGCGCCTCGCGTTCGTGTTGCTTAGCGTTAAGTACTTGGTGCTCTAGCTTGGCTTTGGTGAGCAAAGTTGAAATTAATTCTGAATTTTCAATTGACGTTGTGCCTACCAGCACAGGCTGACCGATGGCTTGGCAAGCCCGAATATCCTCAATTACCGCGTTATATTTCTCATTGGCAGTGCGATACACCTTATCCATCGCGTCTTTACGTATCATCAAGCGATGGGTTGGAATCACCACCGTTTCTAAGCCATAAATTTGGTTAAATTCATAAGCCTCGGTATCGGCCGTACCCGTCATACCACTTAGTTTTTGATACATTCGGAAATAATTTTGGAACGTGATTGATGCTAGCGTTTGGTTCTCTTTTTGGATCTCCACGCCCTCTTTGGCTTCCACCGCTTGATGTAAGCCATCTGACCATCTGCGGCCAGGCATTTTGCGGCCTGAAAATTCATCCACAATGATTATCTCGCCATTATCAACTACATAATGTTGGTCTTTTTTGAATAAATTCTGCGCGCGTAGAGAAGCATATAAATGATGTACCAAGGTAATATTGGCCGGCTCGTACAGGCTGGAGCCTTCCGTTAATAAGCCAGAGCTAGCCAGAATCGCTTCTGCATGTTCATGACCCATTTCACTCAAAGTCACACTTTGCGCTTTTTCATCTACCCAATAATCGCCCGCACCGTCTTCAGTCGCTTGCTTAGTCAGTTGCAGCGCGACTTCATTGATTTGATTATATAAATCAATGCTGTGCTCAGCCTGGCCAGAAATAATCAGCGGCGTACGTGCTTCGTCAATCAAAATCGAGTCAACTTCATCCACTAGTGCATAGCTTAAGCCACGTTGTACACGTTCTTCGGCGGTAAACACCATGTTGTCACGTAGGTAATCAAAGCCAAACTCATTATTTGTGCCGTAGGTGATATCGGCAGCATAGGCCTGCTGCTTGGCATCATGCGGCATTTGCGATAAGTTAATACCAACGCTCAAACCCAAAAAATTATAGAGCTTGCCCATCCATTCGGCATCACGTTTGGCAAGGTAATCATTCACCGTTACCACATGCACGCCTTTACCAGTAATTGCATTCAAATAAACGGGTAAAGTTGCCACCAGCGTTTTACCTTCACCTGTGCGCATCTCGGCGATTTTGCCTGCGTTGAGCACCATGCCACCTATCATCTGCACATCAAAATGACGCATTTCAAGTGCGCGCACGCTACCTTCGCGCACGACGGCGAAGGCTTCAGGCAAGAGTTTTTCTAAGTTTTCACCCTGTTGAAATCGTTGTTTAAATTCTTCGGTTTTAGCACGTAAGGCTTCGTCAGACAGAGCTTGTATGGCGGGTTCTAGGGCATTAATTTCTTTGACTTTTTGACCGTATTGTTTAACTAGCCTATCGTTACGACTACCTAAAAATTTTCTGAACAACTTGGATAACATGAAATGACACCGATTTTCCGATTTAAACGGAAACCTCTAATTAGATTGTGATGAAAACTACTTTTTTATTGGGGCTAAGCTTTTATTTATACTACGTGTAATTGGGGGGTTAATTTTAACTTCAAGACTTTCAATAAGGTTTAATTTCGCAAATAGTTACGCGGGTCCAAAGCTTCGCCATTAAGTCGGATTTCATAATGTAAATGTGGCCCGGTAGAGCGTCCAGTACTGCCCACTTCTGCCACTACTTGACCCTTTACAACACGCTCACCCACGTACACTAATATTTTTGAGGCATGTGCATAGCGTGTCTCTAGGCCAGAGCCATGCTCGATTTTCACAATGTTACCATAGTCGGGAGTGTGGTCAGCCTCAGACACAATACCATCGGCAGCCGCGCGTATGGACGTGCCAATGTTTGCGGTAAAATCCAAACCTTCATGAAACGCCTTCTCGCCAGTAAAAGGGTCTATGCGCCAGCCGTAGCTAGAAGAATTATAAGCAGCGTTGATCGGGCTGCTATTAGGTAACATGCCTTTTAGCACGCTTTGCTGCAAAATTTTTGCCTCGATACTGCTTAAAGAATCGTCGTGCTCATCTACTGCCTCTGTCAGCTCGGCGATATCAGCGCGTAAATCCGATTCAGTCATTGGGCGCGCCTTAATAAGGGGGCCGCCACGACCTTCTAACGGTAAACTGGTAAGAGGTGTTGAATTAGCAGATGAGTTTACATTCAAATTTGATTTTGAATTTACATTAATTGCCGGTTTATCTTTTTCACCTGCTAATTTGGCCAAACGCTGACTTTGCGCGTCCAAGCGCATCATACGTGCTTGCAACTCACCCAACTCTTTTGCGTAAGCATCCAGGTGCACTTGAGAAGAAATAATAGAATTTTTAAGTTGCGGCGGTAGTAGTGCTTTCATGCCTTGCTCTTTAATATTGCCCGGCGGCGTAAGAAACAACATGGTTAATAAAACCGGTAACAATATCAAACCAGCCACCAACAAGCATGTTTGTATTACTGACAAGGTTTTGGCTTTTGCCATTTTGTTAGAAACTAAAATGATATTCATAAGATAATAATTGCCTTTAAGTTACAATTCATTATGCGCAAAATTAACGCCATATTTACCGATAACAACCAGGTAATTAACTTGACCAAAGATGTGCGTACACATCAACAATTGCAACAGTTTTGGCTTGCAGCCGTGCCAAAAAATCTGTCCCAATCTAGCTTCGTGAGCAGCTTGAATCAAGGCCAAATTACAGTTTACGCCGACAGCGCAATTGTTGCTAATAAAATCAAACTTACACAGGCTAGCTTATTGACCCAAATGCAAGATTTGCAAAAAAATAACCCTTTGTTTAGGGAATGTAAAGTTACTGCAATTAGCGTGAAAGTGCAAGTAAAATCTCGCCCAAAACCTGTCATAAAAACGCCACGCAAGCTCTCTACCAGCGCAGCTATTAGCCTAAGAACATTTGCGCAAGATCTGGGCGAATCGCCGCTCGCAGAAAAACTCAACGCTTTGGCCGACAAAACTTAATGGAATATTTATTTTATTTAGCCACAGGATTATTTACAGGCTTGCTCTCAGGTTTACTGGGCGTGGGTGGTGGGCTGATTATGGTGCCCGTACTCAGCTTTATTTTTACTGATCTTGGTTTCCCCGTTGCGTATATTATGCAAATGGCATTGGGCACATCGTTAGCGGTGATTATTTTCACCTCTGTCGCATCCAGCCGTGCTCACCACAGCCATCAAAATGTAGATTGGTCCATTGTTAAAAATATAGCTTTGGGCATTATGTTAGGTGCATTTTTGGGTAGTTTAATAGCCGCCAAATTTGATGCTGGCTTGCTAAAAGTTTTGTTTGTTATTTACACCTTTATAGTTACATTTCAAATCTTAAGCGACTATACACCTAACCCCTCGCGGATATTACCTTCCAAAGCTATTCTAAATTTGGCTGGAGTCTTCATTGGCTGTGTTTCCAGCTTTGTGGGCATTGGCGGCGGCACACTTTCAGTGCCATTTTTGGTGTATTGCAACATCAATACTAAAAGCGCTATTGGCACCAGTAGCGCCATTGGCTTGCCGATTGCTCTTGCTGGCGCATTTGGTTATGTGGTTTCAGGCCTGCACATTTCTCATCTACCAACATATAGCTTGGGCTTTGTTTACTTGCCGGCTTTTGCCATTATTGCTACCGCCAGTTTAGTGAGTGCGCCACTCGGTGCGGTTTTGGTACAAAAACTATCTGTAAAAAAATTAAAGAAAATATTTGCACTATTGTTAATCATCATTGGCTGCAAAATGTTGCTAGGCCTAATTTCTGTCTAATTGCAAGAACCGTCTTAAGCGGTTGTCTCACTTCACTATTAATGCCATAATATGAGGCTTGTCGTAAAAAAAATTGCTTCGAAGTTCACAAAATAAATAGGGAGAAGTCATGTCAGTCGCACTAATAATCGCCATTGCTGCCGCAATTTTAGCAGTGCTGTATGGCGTAGTAATGAGTAAATGGATAACCAATTTGCCAGCTGGCAACGCACGTATGCAAGAAATTGCCGGCGCGATTCAACAAGGCGCTGCCGCTTATTTGGCACGTCAATATAAAACCATCGCCATTGTTGGTGTAGTGCTAGCCATTTTAATTGCGATATTTTTAGGCAAGACCACTGCAATCGGCTTTGTGTTAGGTGCACTGCTTTCCGGCGCATGTGGCTTTATTGGTATGAATGTGTCGGTTAAAGCCAATGTACGTACCGCCCAAGCCGCAACCAATGGCATTGGCCCCGCCTTAGACGTAGCTTTTAAAGGCGGCGCGATTACCGGCATGTTAGTAGTCGGCTTAGGCTTACTTGGTGTAACCGGTTTTTACTGGTTTTTGGGTGCAGAAAATGCAACTAATCTGAACCCCTTAATTGGCTTGGCATTCGGCTCATCACTCATTTCTATCTTTGCGCGTTTAGGTGGCGGTATTTTCACCAAAGGCGCAGACGTAGGCGCAGACTTGGTTGGTAAAGTAGAAGCTGGTATCCCTGAAGATGACCCGCGCAACCCTGCTGTGATTGCCGATAACGTGGGTGACAATGTAGGTGATTGCGCAGGTATGGCGGCCGACCTATTCGAAACTTACGCGGTTACGTTAATCGCGACGATGGTATTGGGCGGCTTGCTCATCACCAATGCCGGCGCCAACGGTACGCTCTACCCGCTCATGCTGGGCGCAGTATCTATCGTGGCCTCTATCATCGGCTGCTTCTTTGTTAAAGCTTCCCCTGGCATGAAAAACGTCATGCCTGCCTTGTACAAAGGCCTGGCTGTAGCTGGCACGTTGTCACTCATCGCGTTTTATTTTGTCACCATGAAAATGTTCCCTGAAGGCTTAATCGCAGGCGAATTAAATGTTTCTGCTAACCAATTATTTGGTGCGTGTGCAGTTGGTTTGGTGCTCACGGCCGCTTTGGTTTGGATTACCGAATACTACACTGGTACCGATTACGCACCAGTTAGGCACGTCGCGCAAGCTTCCACCACCGGGCACGCAACCAATATCATTGCAGGTATTGGTATTTCAATGAAATCAACCGCTTGGCCTGTACTTTCAGTGTGTTTGGCTATTTGGACATCGTACCATTTAGGTGGTTTGTACGGCATTGCGATTGCTGCAACTTCCATGTTGAGCATGGCGGGCATTGTAGTTGCACTTGATGCTTATGGTCCAATTACCGATAACGCTGGCGGCATTGCCGAAATGGCCGAATTACCAAGTAGCGTGCGCGACGTAACAGACCCTCTCGATGCAGTTGGTAACACCACTAAAGCTGTTACTAAAGGCTATGCCATTGGTTCAGCAGGCTTAGCAGCTTTAGTATTATTTGCCGATTACACCCACAAATTACAAGGCGCGGGAATAGATGTGAAGTTTGATTTAAGCGACCCAATGGTGATTATTGGCTTGTTTATTGGCGGCTTAATTCCATTTTTATTCGCTGCTATGGCAATGGAAGCGGTAGGCCGCGCGGCTGGCGCCGTGGTGGAAGAAGTACGCCGTCAGTTCCGTGAAATTAAAGGTATTATGGAAGGCACCGCCAAACCAGAATACGGCAAGGCAGTCGATATGCTCACCACGGCTGCTATTAAAGAAATGATGATTCCATCATTGCTTCCGGTTGCCGTGCCTATCGCTGTCGGCTTATTATTAGGTCCTGTGGCGCTTGGAGGCTTGCTAATGGGGACGATTGTAACGGGCTTGTTCGTTGCAATCTCTATGTGTACCGGCGGTGGCGCTTGGGATAACGCCAAGAAATATATCGAAGATGGCAACCACGGTGGCAAAGGCTCAGACGCGCACAAAGCGGCTGTTACTGGCGACACTGTCGGCGACCCATACAAAGATACGGCCGGCCCAGCGGTAAACCCATTGATTAAAATCATTAACATTGTGGCGCTATTGATTGTGCCGCTGTTGCATTAATTTTTTTAAAAATTTGTTGTAATAAAAAAGGCGACTTAAGTCGCCTTTTTTATTACACTGTTATTATTGGTTTTACTAAAGGTATTTATGTTAAGACATTCAGAATTTCATCGCTCACATCGCATCGGCTGGCTACGTGCTGCCGTTCTAGGCGCTAATGATGGTATTGTATCCACCGCCAGCTTGATTATTGGCATAGCTGCGGCACATGCCTCGCATGGAACAATTTTGCTCACAGGTGTAGCAGGCTTAGTCTCGGGTGCTATGTCGATGGCGGCGGGCGAATATGTCTCCGTCAGTTCGCAATCTGACACCGAAACTGCCGATTTGGCGCGCGAACGATTGGAGCTAGCAACAGATCAAGAAAGTGAACTAAAAGAACTTGCAGGGATTTATATTGCACGCGGCTTAACACCAGATTTGGCACAACAAGTCGCCGTGCAATTTACGGCGCATGACGCGCTTGGCGCACACGCGCGTGATGAACTGGGCATTAGCGAAATTATGAATGCACGCCCTGTGCAGGCGGCATTGGCTTCTGCTGTAACGTTTGCGGTCGGCGCGGCTTTACCTTTATTGGTTGCTTATATCGTTCCCACACCAAATACCGTACTTTATGTCGGCATCATGTCATTGGCTTTTTTGGCATTGCTGGGCGGATTAGCTGCAAAGGCGGGCGGTGCAAACATGTGGAAAGGCACGGCACGTGTAGCGTTTTGGGGTGCGCTTGCAATGACCGCTACTGCAGCTGTCGGCAGTTTATTTGGCGTTGTTGCGGCCTAATATCAAAATCAGAATGCTGGTTTGACTTCTGCAGAATTGTAGCGAGTCACGCCATCCATAATTTCCTTGTGCGCTTCATCAATATCAACCCAGCCTTCAATTTTCACCCATTTGCCTTTATCTAAATCTTTATAGTGCTCAAAAAAGTGCGCAATCATTTCTAAGCGCCACGGCGAAACGTCCTTGTAAGTTTTTTGGTAAGCATATAAACCACAGACTTTTTCCACTGGCACTGCAAGCAATTTGGCATCTCCACCCGCTTCATCCGTCATCTGCAACATACCAAGTGCACGGCAACGCACTACCACACCAGGCAGCAAAGGCACAGGCGTAATCACTAGTACATCTACCGGGTCGCCATCGTCCGCCAAGGTATGTGGAATATAGCCATAATTACAAGGGTATTGCATGGAGGTACCCATAAAGCGATCGACAAAAATCGCACCACTTTCTTTGTCCACCTCATATTTCACAGGGTCGCCCTGCATGGGAATTTCGATAATCACATTAAAATCATGCGGAAGATTTTTGCCTGATGGTACTAAATTTAACGACATTTTGAATAAAGCCTTGCTTGAAAAGGCGCAATTATAATTGAAATTTGTTACTAGTTTGTTGCAAAATCAGGCCTGGCTTGGTTTTACAAACATGTCCCACACTTTTTTAAGCAAAAATACGACTATCACCAACCCTAGACCCAGTAAGGTGACTAGGCCTAAGTGATTTTTAATGATGGGGATATTGCCAAAAAAGTAACCTGCTAATACGCATACCAACACCCATAACACAGCGCCAAATGCAGCTGAGCGGACAAATTTAACAAACTGCATTTGCGTAACCCCCGCTAGAAACGGCGCTATTGTGCGGATTACTGGCAAAAAGAGTGAAAACAAAAAGCTTTTTTCGCCATGTTTGTCGTAAAAAACGTGCGTTCTATCAAGTGCCGCCTGATTTGGCCAATTAAGATAATTGACAAAAAACGCTTGACCCACTGTATTGCCCAACCAATAGCCAGACAAATTACCTAATATAGCAGCGGCAATTAACACCACAATTAGCAGGAAAATATTAAGTTGCGATGCCGCCCACACCGCGCCACACACAAATAAAAACGGGTTGCCGGGCAAGAAAAATAAGGGCAATACACCAATCTGCAAAAAAACCACGCCAAATAAAATAAGATAAACAAGGTTGGCGTGTATGGCGACGAGTTGTGGCAAATGCGCATCAAAATTTAAAACCATATGCCAAATTTCCATCACTTTTTTCACCTTTGCATGCTGCTATTACATCTAGCGGCGTTAATTTTAAAGCGCAGTATAACAACAAGGGGATGATGATTAAATCATCCAACTGGCCGATGACAGGCAAAAAATCTGGAATTAAATCGAATGGCATAAGCAAATAAGCAATAGCCAACCATAGCAAGGCTTTGGCGAGCATTGGCGTTTGCGGGTGTTGATGCAAGCGCTGATAAAATTCAAATTCAGCTTTGAGTTGTGACGCGATTTGTTTTAATTTGCCGCTTATACCCATTAGGCGTTTAGTTTTTTGCCTGTGAGCTTTTCGAAAGCTTCGAGGTATTTTTCGCTTGTTTTTTGCGCAACGTCATCGGGCAAAGCAGGTGCGGGTGGGGTTTTGTTCCAACCAATAGATTCCAACCAATCGCGCACATATTGTTTATCGTAACTGGGCGGATTACTGCCTACTTTGTAACTATCAAGCGGCCAAAAACGCGATGAATCCGGCGTCAGTACTTCATCCATTACATGTAGCACACCACTGCTATCCAAACCAAATTCAAACTTGGTATCTGCGATAATTATGCCGCGAGTTAGCGCATATTCCGCCGCATCGGTGTAAAGTTGAATCGCCGCTTTCGCCACTTTTTGCGCTATCTCTGTGCCAATTAAATTGGCACATTGTTGCAAACTGATATTTTCATCATGTGCGCCTACTGCTGCTTTAGAAGAGGGCGTAAATATTGGCGTTGGCAATTTTGATGCCTCTTGCAAACCTGTGGGCAATTTAATGTCGCATACCGTGCCATGAAGCTTATATTCTTTCCAGCCGCTTCCCGCCAAATAACCACGCACAATCGCTTCGATTGGTAGTGGTTTTAATTTTTTTACTACCACTGCGCGACTTAAACTCCCTGAGCCTAACTGGGCTTTATCTTCTGCGTTATTCACTACTGAAATTGGATCAATGCCAGTCAGATGATTCGGCACAATATGTTTCAATTTTTCGAACCAAAAATTGGCCATTTGTGTGAGCATTGCGCCTTTATTGGCAATGCCTGTGGGCAAAATCACATCAAACGCTGAAATCCTATCGGTGCTCACTAGTAACATGGTATTTGCATCAATATCGTAAATATCGCGCACTTTACCTTGATGGATTAAGTTTAGGCTTTTAATGTTAGTTTTTACTAAGGGCTGAATCATTATGTAATTTTACGAAGCGAAAACTGCAATTATAGGTTGTGCATGCGATTGATGCCAATTTATCAATCGTTATGTCGGCCTACGTTCACCAATCTTGATGATTTTGAGCGTATTAGTGCCACCTGGGCTGCCTATGGGCTCACCAAATGTAAGTAGTACCGTATCATCAGTCTGCACCGCACCATTGTTAAGCAGCACTTGCTCCATTTCACGCAAAATTTCATCTCTATTTTTACCACTTTGCTCAATGGGAAATGGAAATACATTACGGTGCAGTGTCAATTTTCGCCGTGCCACCCTATCAGGTGATAACGCATAAATTGGCACGCTACTATCAGCACGCGATAGCCACTGTGCTGCGTTGCCAGACTGAGTTAACGCTGCAATCGCCTTCACATTCAAATGCTGAGAAGTAAAAATAGCTGCTGCTGCTACCGCTTCATCTGTGTGATACAAATGTTGTGCGCGTCGCCTAGCCAAATGCAGACCCTCATATTCTTTTTCCGCTTCTATACAAATCCGATTCACCGCTTGCACCGTTTCTAATGGGTACTGTCCCGTAGCTGTTTCGGCAGATAACATCACCGCATCAGTGCCATCTAGCACAGCATTCGCGACGTCAGATACTTCCGCACGGGTTGGAATCGGGCTACTAATCATCGACTCCATCATTTGTGTAGCGGTAATCACTAATTTATTTTGCGCGCGTGCCATACGTATCATGCGTTTTTGCAAGCCTGGTACTGCAGCATCGCCTACTTCCACACCCAAATCGCCACGCGCTACCATAATAGCGTCACTCGCTTCTATGATAGATTCTAAGTTGCCGATGGCTTCTGCGCGTTCAATCTTGGCAACAATACTGGCTGTGCCGCCCGCTTTCTTCACTAATTCTTTAGCTGACAAAATATCTTGTGCACTTTTGGGGAACGAGATTGCAATATAATCAGCCTCCAGCTCCACAGCAGTTTTTAAATCTTCGATATCTTTTTTTGTAAGCGCATCTGCAGCTAAGCCGCCGCCTTGTAAATTGATACCCTTGTTGTTTGATAGCGCCCCGCCAGTAAGGACTAAGCAGTGAATTTGATTACCTTTAATGCGATCTACCGAAAGCGTAATGCGACCATCGTCTAGCAATAGTAGATTGCCTGCGACAACCTCCTGCGGCAAGTTTTTATAATCCAAGCCTACATGAAATTGGTCACCTAAATCACAATCGGCATCTAATACAAATAAATCGCCCGTTTTTAAGGTGATTTTTCCTTGCTCAAATTTGCCAATACGAATTTTAGGACCTTGTAAATCACACAGCACACCCACTGGGCGACCAAGATTAGTCGCAATTTTACGTACAATTTCTACGCGATTTATATGATCCTGCGCACTGCCATGCGAGAAATTAAGTCGCACCACATTGACTCCAGCAACAATTAAACGCGCAATCATCTCTTCACTAGTAGATGCTGGCCCTAGTGTTGCTACAATTTTAGTCTTACGTAGCACCATTTATGTTGCTGCCTAAAGTAAAAAAGTTTTAACACTTTTTTATGTTACCCTCGCAAAAAGCGGCTATGTTAGCCTCTTGCACGACTTTCTAGAATTTCCACCGCTGGTAATTTTTTACCTTCCAAAAATTCTAAAAATGCGCCGCCTGCTGTGGATATATAATCAAGCTTATCGTATATTCCATATTTCTGAATCGCTGCTATCGTGTCACCACCGCCCGCCAGAGTAAAGGCCTTAGTGTTAGCGATTGCATGGGCAATGGTTTTGGTGCCTTCAGCAAATTGATCAAATTCAAATACGCCCACGGGACCATTCCAAACCACTGTACCCGCATTCATAATAATTTCTACTAATTCACTAGCAGATTTCGCGCCAATATCAAAAATCATATCATCGGCTACTACTGAGACCGCGTCTTTTTTGATTGCTGGCTCATTAGCATCAAATTTTTTACCACACACTACATCCACAGCAATAGGTACTGCCGCACCACGCTGGCGCATTTTTTCCATCAATGCCTTTGCTGTGGGCACCAAATCATCCTCACAAAGCGATTTTCCTACCTCAAAACCTGCTGCTTTCAAAAAAGTATTAGCAATACCGCCACCCACTACTAATTGGTCTACTTTTTCGGATAAGCTTTCTAACACACACAATTTGGTTGAAACTTTGCTGCCACCCACAATCGCCACCATGGGTCGCGCTGGATTTAATAACGCTTTGCTAAGTGCATCTAATTCTTCAGTCAGCAACAAGCCTGCACAAGCTACTGGCGCAAATTTGGCAATGCCGTGCGTGCTCGCTTCCGCACGGTGTGCAGTGCCGAATGCATCCATTACAAATACGTCGCACAAGCTGGCATATTTTTTAGCCAACGCATCATCATTCTTCTTTTCGCCCACATTAAAACGGCAATTCTCCAGCAACACCATTTCGCCATTTTGTATGGTCAAACTGCCTGCAGGTGCTTCATCGCTCAACCAATTTTTAACCAATCGAATTTTTTTGCCTAACTTTGCAGAAATCACATCTGCCACCGGTTGCAGTGAATTTTCCTCACTGTAAACACCCTCTTCAGGACGACCAAGATGCGATGTCACCATCACTTTTGCACCTTGTTTCAGTGCATATTCAATTGTCGCCATGCTTGCCGTGATGCGCGCATCCGAAGTTACTTTGCCATTGCTTACCGGCACATTAAGGTCAGAGCGAATAAACACACGCTTGCCAGCCAAATTAAGGTCGGTAATTTTAATGATTGCAGCCATGCTTTTTTTAACCACTATTTGGCAATATCTTGGAGTAGCCGCATCAAATTGCAGCTGTAGCCGTATTCGTTGTCGTACCAGCCGATGACTTTTGCAAATGTACTGTCGAGCATAATGCCCGCATCGGCATCGAAAACGCAGGCGGCAGGCTCGCCACGAAAATCGGTGGAGACAAATTTTTCTTCGGTGTAGCGTAACACGCCTTTTAGTTCACCGTTTGCGGCATTTTTCATGGCTTCGCAAATCGCTTCGTAAGTCGTTTCTTTAGCCAAATCAACGGTTAAATCGACTACGGAAACATCTGCACTTGGCACGCGTAATGACATGCCAGTGAGTTTTTTGTTGAGTGATGGGATCACCTTACCTACCGCCTTAGCCGCGCCAGTGCTAGATGGGATGATATTCTCAAACACGCCGCGACCGCCGCGCCAATCTTTTTTGCTGGTACCATCCACCACTCTTTGTGATGCCGTTGCCGCATGCACGGTCGTCATCAAACCACGTTTAATGCCAAAGTTATCGTGCAACACTTTTGCCAAAGGCGCCAAAGCATTCGTCGTGCACGAGGCCGCAGAAATAATCGCTTCGTTTTTGTAATCTTTGTGATTCACGCCATACACAAACATCGGCGTATCATCCTTAGCTGGCGCGGATTGTATGACTTTTTTCGCGCCGCAATCTAGGTGAATTTGGCAGCTTTCCCGTGTCAAAAATATGCCCGTGGATTCCACCACAATATCCGCGCCACTCTCACCCCAATTCACGTTGGCGGGTTCGCGCTCGGTGGTAGTATGTATTTTTTTACCGTTCACAAGCAAATGGCCGTTTTCAGCGCGCACATCCGCATTAAAATGCCCATGCACAGAGTCGTATTTCAACATATACACCATGTAATCAAGCTCTTGCGTGCCATTCACAGCCACAATTTCTATGTCGCTAAATTCACTCTCTAGCGTTGCTACGCGCAACAAATTTCGTCCAATACGCCCGTATCCATTGATGCCTACACGAATTGTCATCCCCTACCCCTAAAATCTAAAATCAACAATTAAAAAGAGCCTCTTGCGGAGGCTCTTTTTTTAGCACTTCTGAGCCGTTACAACGCAGATTTAGCAGTGGCGACTACGTTTTCAACCGTAAAGCCAAAGTGTTTCATCAGTACGCCGCCCGGGGCTGATTCACCGAATGTATCAATGCCCACAACAGCGCCATCCAAGCCCACATATTTACGCCAGAAGTCGGTCACGCCGCATTCAATTGCCACGCGTTTGCTACCTTTGGTTAAAACGCTGTCTTTGTATGCTTTGTCTTGGCGGTCGAATACATTGGTACTAGGTATAGAAACCACGCGGGTTTTCACACCATTAGCATTTAACTCAGCTGCCGCTTTTACCGCTAATTCAAGCTCAGAACCTGTGCCGATTAAAGTGATTTGCGCGCCAGCAACTTCAGATAGCACATAGCCACCGCGACGCATGCCAGCAAAATCTTTCGCATCATGTTTCAGCGCAGCCACGTTTTGGCGGCTTAACACCAAGCTTGCCGGGCCATCTCTGCGTTCAACTGCCGCAACCCAAGCCACCGCAGTTTCCGTAGCACTTCCTGGGCGCCATACATCCATACGCGGGATGTAGCGCAAGCCAGAAGTAGTTTCGATTGGTTGATGGGTTGGACCATCTTCGCCTTGGCCGATAGAGTCGTGCGTCAACACGTAAATCACGCGTTGCTTCATCAAGGCAGACATACGCATGCCGTTACGCATGTAATCCGTGAACTGGTGGAATGTGCCGCCGAATGGCAATATCCCGCCGTGTAGTGCTACGCCGTTCATAATCGCCGCCATGCCAAATTCGCGCACACCGTATGAAATATAATTTCCAGGCGCTTTACCACTCACATGCGTAAAGCTAGGGCATGAAGTCAGGTTAGAACCTGTTAAGTCAGCAGAACCGCCCAAAAACTCTGGTAAAACTATGGCCAATGCAGTAATTGCATTTTGTGAAGCTTTACGGGTTGAAATGCCTTCTGCTTTTTCGTTGGTAGCGGCGATAAATGCGTCTGCTGCCGCTTTCCAATGCCCTGGCAAATCACCTGCCATGCGGCGTTTAAATTCTTTTGCCTCTGCTGGGAATGCTTTTGCATAAGCATCAAATTTTGCGTTCCAATCGGATTCAGCTTTCGCGCCTTTGGCTTTCGCATCCCAACCTGCATAAATATCTGCTGGGATTTCAAATGGAGGATAATTCCAGCCAATCGCCGCACGGGTTACAGCAACTTCGGCTTCGCCTAATGCAGCACCGTGGCAATCGTGAGAGCCAGCTTTGTTGGGTGAACCTTTACCGATAATGGTTTTGCAGCAAATGAGTGATGGTTTATCGGTGACTTTTTGTGCGGCTTTTACTGCTGCGTCAATCGCAGCAGAATCGTGACCATCTACAGATTGCACATGCCAGCCATAAGCTTTAAAGCGGCCTGGCGTGTCATCAGTGTACCAGCCTTCAATGTGACCATCGATAGAAATACCGTTGTCATCCCAGAATGCAATCAGCTTGCCCAAGCCCCATGTGCCGGCCAGTGCGCACGATTCGTGCGAAACACCTTCCATCATGCAACCATCGCCTAAGAAGCAATACGTATAGTGGTCAACAATGTTGTGGCCGGGTTTGTTAAATTGGCTGGCCATCAATTTTTCTGCCATCGCGAAACCCACTGCGTTTGAAATACCTTGCCCTAATGGGCCTGTGGTCGTTTCAACGCCTGGCGCGTAGTTGTATTCCGGGTGGCCAGCGCACTTGGAGTGCAATTGGCGGAAGGATCTAATATCGTCCATCGTCACGTCATAACCGGTTAGATGCAGCAACGAATAAATCAGCATGGAGCCGTGACCATTTGAGAGAATAAAACGGTCGCGATTTGCCCATTTCGGGTTTTTCGGGTTATGGCTTAAATGATGATTCCATAAAACTTCGGCGATTTCCGCCATGCCCATTGGTGCGCCTGGGTGCCCAGAATTGGCCTTTTGCACGGCATCCATAGATAGTGCGCGGATGGCGTTACATAAATCGGTACGAGTTGCCATGATGATTCTCCCTAATTAGCTATAACTTAGTCAGTTTCTACAACAAAAGTGCGATTGAAATCTGTAAAAGCACATTTTTATGCGTTTTTTATTAAGAAACTAATTATTGCTTAGATAGTAGTTTTCGGCAAGAGCCTAAACCCGCAATTGATGCGCAGGAAAGATTATTTTATATATTTTTTTAGTGTGAACTTTTGATTAGAACGTATTATAGTATGCTAATTGGCAAATTTTTGCGCTGCCAAATTCTAAAATCACATGCTTTAAAACCCATATGGATGTTGGCTGCCAGAGCATCTGTTTTTAGTCAATTTTATACGGAAAGGAACTCGAAATGAACACAAAAATTGCAATAGTTACCGGTGGTAGCCGTGGTTTGGGCAAAAATGCGGCGTTAGCTTTGGCCAAAAAAGGTAATGATGTCATCATCACCTACCACAGCAAAAAAGCAGAGGCGGATGAAGTCGTTACAGAAATTGAAAAGCACGGACAAAAAGCGCTTGCACTGCAGCTGGATGTTTCTAATAGCAAATCATTCGCTGGTTTCGCAAGCCAAGTAAAAAGTGCACTAAAACAAAAATGGAACAGTGACCATTTTGATTTTCTCGTTAACAACGCCGGTACTGGCGTTCATGCCAGCTTTGCGGAAACGACTGAAGAACAATTCGACCAAATGGTGAATATCCATTTAAAAGGCGTGTTTTTCCTCACCCAAAAATTGTTGCCGCTTATTGCAGATGGTGGTCGCATCGTCAATGTTTCCACTGGCCTCACCCGCTTTGCCTTCCCAGGCTATTCAGCTTACGCGATCATGAAAGGCGGCGTCGAAACCTTGACCAAATGCTTGGCGAAAGAACTCGGCGCTCGCAAAATAACGGTAAATGTGGTTGCCCCGGGCGCGATTGAAACCGATTTTGGCGGCGGCGCCGTGCGTGATAACGCAGAAATAAACAGCTATATTGCCAGCCAAACCGCACTTGGCCGTGTCGGTTTGCCGGATGATATTGGTGGCGTGATTGCATCGCTGCTTTCAGAAGATAACCGCTGGGTAAATGCGCAACGTATTGAAGCTTCGGGTGGTATGTTCATCTAAATAAATAGCTAAAAATAGATGCCTTAGGAGCCGCATGAATATTGGCTTACGCGGCATCTGTTATTTGATATCTTACGTATCAAAAATAAGAACTCTAGGACTCAGACTCAGGTTTATATGCATATTCGATACGAGGTGCCAGCTCATTCATTGCATAATGAACAAAGTTTTTACCTAAATCAGTCAGTACATAAAGCTCTTCTTCATCAAATGCAGAGGTAAGCATCTTTGAACTTCCACCAGAAGAACTTTTAATATTAGCTTTTTTGACAAAATTACCATAATAGTCAGTTTCGCGATGCTGACGTATAACACTGCCCATACTGAGGTCACGAATTAGAAGTTTGTATAAGTCAGCATCAGCAGAATCTTCACGAACATCACCTTTTCCTATCTTTCGCCATACAGCTCCGCGGCTAATTCCATTTGAGTTATAAATAGCACCAATAACTTTAAAATGTAGCTCCGAGTACAAGCTAATCCAATCAATGAACATGCGAATAACATCATCACTTGAAATGTCCGATGCCGCAGCATTGCTTAATAGGTTTCTAATAAGTACCCGCTTTTCTTCACTCTCAGCACCCGCCCAGTCCCGGAAAGTTTTCTTAACCAGTGACTGAAATTCTCGACTCTCTACCCGTTTAACTATTTTTTCATCTTGAAGATCAAGTCGCGCCATTATTTCAATAATCGTCGCTTCCTTTTCACGAATTTCTTCCTCTAACATTCGAACCCAATGGTCAAAAAACTGATTTACTTTCTCCTGCTCTCGTTCTGACCATGCTCCCGCAATAGCAGAAAGTATCCCTCCAACGACTGGAACTGCTCCGCCTGCAACTTGCAAAGCACCACGGGCTCCCTTTCCAAAGTTACCTTCTTCAGGCATCTTGTCATCATCTTCTGGATAATCACTAGCCATTTATTACCTTCTACTTTTTTGTTAATTAAGTAAGAGATTTATTAGGGTAAAACCATGTTTTCTACTTACTGCCCCAACATCGCTTTTTTCAAAGACGCATCTACAGGGTTTCCGCCCAGCCAAATGCGTAGCAGAGCATGATTAAACGCCGCACCATCTATGTTGCCCAGCGCCTTGCCATTTAAGCTCACCTGTGTGCCGGCTTGTGTGTAATCCAGCAAAATCACATCGCCTTCTTTAACTTCTTTGGCTGAAGTCATCATTTGCCGAAACGATTTCATTTGCGGCTCTACCGCTGCCATCTCCGCCGCGCTATTATTGGCCTCAAAGCCTTCATCTAATGCGTGCAAAAGCTTTTCTGCACTCAATTCTCGCAAAAAGTGCATGCTCACGCGCTTGTTGCCCGTGTCGCTAATCACGGCGTTGGCATCGGCCTGCTTTTGCGTTAAATAGAGCGCTGCCACATACACTTTAAACATTAATTTTGTGCGCACCCCCGCGCCATTTAACACCAACACATTGCCGCCCACTTGAGCAGTTTCATCCACTTTCACACCTTTTATCTCTAACGCTTGAGCAGAAATAGTGAGCGCGAAAAATAGGGTTGCGAGAATGAGTTTAAATGTGTGCCTCATGGTAAATTTTCTTATACTAGATTAGCAAGCAACAATACGCTGAGTGGCAACCGATTGCAAAACCGCCTCAATCGCCTTGCAATTGGCTTTGGCATCGACAAATGTTAAATGCGGCGCTTTGTTGTTAAGCACACAATCGCTAAAGTGTTCAATCTCTAAGGTAAAGTGGTTGCTTGGCACAAAGCGCTCTTCAGCATATTTGCCATCCTCCAGCGCCCAGCTAATCACCGGCACATCATTTTGAAACACCCATGCGGCGTGGCATTTCACCCAGCCTTTGGTGCCAATAATTTCGTATTCCGATTTGCGGCTACGCTCAAAACTGATATCAAAATGTCCAAAGCGCGCGCGACCTTCTGCGTCTTGCCCAAAATCGAATACGCCACTGGTCACAATATCTGCGCCGTGTTCGTTAAGTTTGGCGTGCGCAATGACGGATTTAGGCTCGAGACCAAAACACCACCTTAATGAATGAATCGCGTAGGGACCAATATCCCACATCGCGCCGCCGCCATGCCCCATGCTGCGGTTGATACGATACATGCGCGCTTGCTTCATTAAAAATGAGTAGCTAGCACGCGCTGAGAGCACATCGCCAATCAAGCCGCTTTCCACAATCTCTTGCACGCGTTTGTGCTGCGGATGAAAGCGATACATAAAGCCTTCCATCACCTTCACCTTATTTTTGGCAGCGGCCGCTTCAATCGCATCGATATCTTTTAGTGTGGTTGCCATCGGCTTTTCTATCAACACATGCTTGCCCGCATTAATGGCCTTAAGCGCCCACTCCGCGTGCTCCTCATTCGCCATTGGGCAGTAAACCGCTTCAATGTTTTTGTCGTAAATCAGTGCATCCATGTCGTCATAACAGGCCACACTATTCGCATGCTTTTCTATAAAATCTTGCGGCGCGTATTTATCTAAAATCATTTTCGCCGCACCCGCACGGCGGCTGGCGATTGCAACCAATTGCGAATTTGGCGCCTCGATAATCGCGGGCAGCAGGCGCTCATTCACCCGCGCCGCGCCCAAGATGCCCCATTTAAGTTTTTGTATGCTCATTTGATACCTGTAGACTCAATTTACTTATGAATATTGTACTTATTAAATATCACAATAACATCTATCCATCTCAATTGTTTTATATCAAAACCGCTAATTTATTTTATGATACGCTTAAACCTGCAAATTTATTGAGCGCGCAACATGCAACAAAATATTCCCATACCTGAATTTGGTAGCTCTAAAAAGCAAAGCAAAAAAATTGCGTTATTCAACTTGGGGTTTAGGCCATTTTTTCTCGGCGCCAGCATATTTTCAATCGCTTCACTTTCTTTATGGATGGCGATTTATGCGCTTGGATTTGGGTTTAACCTTGAAAATATCAGGCCGTCACAGTGGCACGCGCACGAAATGCTTTATGGCTATGCTTTTGCTGTGATTGCGGGGTTTTTACTCACTGCGGTTAAAAACTGGACAGGTATACAAACACTGCACGGCAAGCCGTTGCTAGCATTATTTATGCTTTGGGTTGCTGCAAGATTGATGATGTTGATTAGCCCAAGCCTGATGATGTGGGCAGGGTTGTTTGATGTGGCATTTAATCTATGTTTGGTCATTGCAGTTGCCATGCCCATTGTTCAAATTAAACAATGGCGACAATTGGGTGTGCTGGCAAAAATAGCTATATTAACCTTTGGCAACATTGCTTTTTATGCAGGCGCACTAGGGTGGTGGGCAAATGGCGCGCAAGTTAGCATTACCGTTGGATTATTTTTAACGATTAGCATGATTCTGGTGATTAGCCGCAGAGTGTTGCCCATGTTTATTGAGCGAGGTGTACAGGAACAGGTAACGCTTAGGCAGTTTAAATGGCTGGATATCAGTATTATGTTGTTATTGGTAGGTTTGATACTTAACGAGTTGGCGATTCAAAGCTCCAGTATCGGCATATTGATTGGATTGTTACTTTTCTTAGCGAATGGCTTCCGATTATTTAACTGGCACACCAAAAGCATTTGGAAAGTATCATTACTGTGGAGTCTATACTGCGGCTTATGGCTAATTAACTTAGGTTTTTTATTTACCTCCCTAAGCTATTTAACCAACTCCGTCAGCATGATATTTGCCATTCATTTATTGTCTATAGGTGGCGTAGGACTTATTACAGTAGCCATGATGGCGCGCGTTTCATTAGGCCATACTGGAAGGAATATCCATCAGCCTCCCAGAGTTGTGACTTACGCCTTTGGTTTACTTATAGCAGGCGCAATATTGCGTTCCATTTTTCCAATTCTAGCAGGCGAGTATTATCTATATTGGGTGGTGTTTTCTTATGTTTGCTGGGTACTAGCGTTTGCAATGTTTGTAGCGAAATATTACCCGATTCTAATCAAACCTAGAATAGACGGGATGTTTGGCTAATTAACTAAGCACCTACTCACCTTTCCATTTGATTGAGCAACCGATGCTTGCGATTTGCTCTTTTGGCCCCTCACCTGTCTCGGCAATCTGCCGCATGGCGTGGAACAAATCTCGAGTGCTGTTGGGTGCGGTTTCTTTGCGCGATTCATCAAAACGACCACGGTATTGCAGCTCAAATTTGTTATTAAAACCAAAAAAATCCGGCGTACAAACCGCACCATAATTTTTGGCGATTTGTTGTGTGTCGTCTAAAAGATAAGGAAATGAAAAATCCATCTCATATGCAATTAGTTTCATATTGTCCCAGCTATCTTCTGGGTGATCTTTCGGGTCGTTAGACATAATCGCCGCTGTATTAATGCCAAGCATTTTCAGCTCATGCACATCTGCAATCAATCGCCGTAAAATGGCTTTAACATAGGGGCAATGGTTACAAATAAACATCACCAACAGGCCATTTTTGCCCATCATCAGGTCTCGCGAAACCATGTTGCCATCCACATTTTGCAAATTGAAATCTGGCGCTTGCCAACCAAAATCGCACACGGGCGGGTTTAAACTTGCCATGCTAAATTCCCAACTTGGGCTCCAAAAACTTTATAATCAAATCTTATCACTTTAAGTTATGTGAATCATGTCTAACCATCGTTTTTATAGCGCTGAAAATTTTATCATCGGCGCAACAGTAAAATTATCTGACAATGCCGCCACCCACGCCACACGCGTGCTGCGCTTGAATGTAGGCGACGCGATTAAGTTATTTAATGGCGACAGTTTTGATTATGCGTGTGAACTAATTAGCGTTAAAAAAAGTGAAGTGCTGGCCAAAGTAAAAGCTAGCATAGCGGTAACAAACGAATCACCGCTCAACATTACCTTGCTACAAGGTATTTCCTGCGGCGACCGCATGGATTACACCATTCAAAAAGCGGTGGAATTAGGTGTAAAACAAATTCAACCAATCTCTACTGAACGCAGTGTGGTTAAGCTCTCGAGCGAACGTGCAGAAAAGCGCCTGGAACATTGGCAAAACGTAGTGATTTCTGCCTGCGAGCAATGCGGGCGGGCGAAAATTCCCGCAGTTTTAACGCCAACAACGCTGACGAATTGGCTGGCAACCAACCCACAATCAAATTCAACTCGAATTTTACTTAATCCAGTGGGTGCAAAACGCTTGGCGGAATTGCCAAAGTCTACGCAGGATATTCAATTATTAATCGGCGCAGAAGGCGGCTTAACGCAAGCTGAAATCGCTGTCGCCATTGACCATGGTTTTCAATCGGTAGTTTTAGGCCCGCGAATTTTGCGCACCGAGACTGCCGCACCAACCGCAATTGCGGTGATGCAGTCACTTTGGGGTGATTTTTAAATCTAAATATTTGCATAAATTACAAAAATTATTTATTATTGTGTAAATTTTACATAACTATTAAATAATTATGCAACTCGGTACTTCTATTCGAGCTCGGCGCAAATCGCTGAATATCACGCTGCAAGCACTTGCGAGCCAAGTGGGTGCGGATGCGGGCAATTTGTCGCGCATTGAACGAAGCGAATTGGGCATATCAGAGACCATGCTACGCAAAGTGGCATCTGTGCTTGATTGCACGCCTGCTTACTTGTATGCGCAAAGCGAAACTTCGCAAACCTATATCTCCAGCGGCACTGCAAATAACGCCAAAGATTTCGTGCAATGGTTTCGCTCCGCCACGCCGTATATTCACGCATTTGGCGGTCGCACTTTTGTCATCGCGTTTGGTGGCGAGGTGGTGGATGAAAAACAATTTATTGCACTTTCACACGATTTAAATTTGCTTGCCAGCCTAGAAGTAAGGCTGGTATTGGTACATGGCGCACGCCCGCAAATTGAGCAGCGCTTAAAACGCGCCAAACTTACCCCCAAATTGCACAACGGCTTACGCGTAACCGATGACGAGGCGATGGAAATTGTGAAAGAGGCCAACGGCGCGGTGCGCGTGGAAATTGAAGCGCTACTTTCCATGGGTATTGCCAATTCACCGATGGCGGGCGCGGATATTCGTGTGGCAAGCGGCAACTTTGTGACTGCAAAACCACTCGGTGTGCGCGATGGCGTGGATTTACAGCACACCGGAGAAGTACGCAAAGTAGATGCCGTGGGCATACAAAAACGTTTGGACGATGGGGAGCTAGTGCTGCTATCCCCGCTTGGTTACTCGCCAACGGGTGAGGCATTTAACCTAACCTTGGAAGATGTAGCGGTAAGTGCCGCCATTGCCCTAGACGCTGACAAACTCATCTTCTTGATGGATAGTGAGGGTGTGCATAATTTACGCGGCGAATTGCTACGCGAGATGACTGCCGAAAAAGCCAAAAACTTGCTAAAAAATGTACGTGCCAATGTGAGCAATAACGAAGTACCTATTAATATTTCTGAGGACGTAAATTATTATCTGCCTGCCGCCATACGCGCCTGCGAGCATGGCGTAGCGCGGACACATTTAATTTCGCGCCACATTGATGGCGCGATTATTCAAGAGCTTTTTACCCACAGCGGCATTGGCACCATGGTAACCGAGCAGAGCTTGGAAACTATGCGCCAAGCCTGTATTGACGATGTCGGCGGTATTTTAAAACTCATCGAGCCACTGGAAAACGAAGGATTTTTGGTACGGCGCGGGCGTGAACGCATTGAAACAGAAATTGATCATTTTTATGTGATGGAACATGATAATCGCACCATTGGCTGCGCGGCGCTGTACCCATTTACTCACGAGGGCATGGCGGAATTTGCCTGTTTGGCGATCGATACTGCATATCGTGGCAGCGGGCGTGGAGATAAATTATTTAGTTATTGTCAAACCCAAGCCAAAGAGCTTGGCTTTAAACAATTATTTTGCCTAACTACCCGCACCGAGCATTGGTTTTTAGAGCGCGGTTTTATTGAGGGAAGCATTGAACAATTGCCCACGGAGAGGCAAAAAATGTATAACTTTCAACGTAATTCTAAGGTATTTGTTAAAACGCTTTAATACTTTTTAGTTACAATATGAACAATTTCACGAGAACCATTATGCAAACTGACATTAAACCAGCTCACAAAGCGCAGATTCTGGCTGAGGCTCTACCTTACATTAAGCGCTTTTTCGATAAAACCATTGTCATTAAATACGGTGGCAATGCCATGACTGACGAACATTTGAAGGAATGTTTCGCGCAGGATGTCGTATTACTCAAACTAGTCGGTATGAACCCAGTGGTGGTACATGGCGGTGGACCGCAAATTAATGAAATGCTAGACAAACTCGGCAAAAAAGGCGAGTTTATTCAAGGCATGCGTGTCACCGATGCAGAAACCATGGACGTGGTAGAAATGGTGCTGGGCGGGCAAGTGAATAAAGAAATTGTGAATCTCATCAATCGTCATGGTGGCAAGGCCGTTGGTTTGACTGGACAGGATGGCAATTTTATTCATGCGCACAAGCTAATGATGGAAGACAAAGATGACCCATCAAAAATGATTGATATTGGGCTGGTTGGCGAAATTAGCGGAATAGATCCAAGTATTATTAATTTTTTAGATTCGGGAGATTTTATTCCCGTGGTTGCGCCGATTGGCGTGGGCGTAGATAACCAAACCTACAATATTAATGCGGACGTGGTAGCGGGCAAACTGGCAGAAATCTTGGGGGCAGAAAAGCTCATTCTATTAACTAATACACCTGGCGTGTTAGATAAAAATGGCAATTTATTAACGGGTATAACCCCAAAACAAATTGATGATTTAGTAGCAGATGGCACACTCTCTGGTGGCATGTTGCCCAAGATTGGTTCTGCGCTTGATGCCGCACGTAGTGGTGTTAAATCAGTGCATATCATTGATGGACGGGTTGAGCATGCGCTGTTGCTGGAAGTGCTCACTGACGAAGGTGTGGGAACGCTCATAAAAGCTAAGTAATGTGTCTAAAATTTGGATTTTTGATTTAGACGACACCCTACATGACGCTTCTGCTCACATCTTCCCGGTGATGAATCGCGCCATGACGCAATATATCATGGATGAACTTGCGCTAGATGAATCCGAGGCCCACAAACTGCGCCAGCATTATTGGCGTGTCTATGGCGCAACCCTCAAAGGCTTGATGCGCCATCATGGTGTTGACCCTTATCACTTTCTAGGTGAGACGCACAAACTCATCAAACTGCCCGAAATGGTGTTGCAAACTAAACGCCTGCGCCACATGCTGCAAACATTGCATGGCCGCAAAGTTATTTTCACTAATGCGCCGCGCGGTTATACTTTGCGTGTGCTCGACTTGCTTGGCATTGGCGATTGTTTCGAGTTGGTGTTTAGTGTGGAATCCACCAAGTTTCATGCCAAGCCTTCGGTGCGCGGCTTTCAAATGTTGCTTAAAACCTTGAAAACTCAGCCAAGCGATTGTGTGATGCTGGAAGATAATCTACCTGCGCTGATGACCGCTAAACGCCTCGGTATGCAAACTATTTGGATCACGAAAAAGCTGCAAAAACCAAATTTTGTGGATTTTCGTTTATCTTCGGTGTTAGCACTCACTCACCTTAAGTTATAATAGAACAAACAAAATTAAGGGAGAATAGTGTGGCCTCAGACCGCAAGCAACAAATATTAGAAACGCTCGCCAAAATGCTGGAAAATCCAAAGCGCGAGAAAATCACCACCGCTGCACTTGCTGCAAATCTAGATGTTTCTGAGGCAGCGCTTTATCGGCATTTTGCCAATAAAGCACAAATGTTTGAAGGCTTAATCGAGTTTATCGAGGTTTCCATTTTTGGCGTAATTAACAAAATCACCAAAGATGAAACCGACGGAGCAAAACAGGTGCAACTGATTGTGAATATGCTGCTTAAATTTGCCGAGAAAAACCCTGGTATGACGCGCGTGCTGATTGGCGACGCGCTAGTGAACGAAGAGGAACATCTGCAAACGCGCATTAACCAGCTTTACGACAGACTGGAAGCTTCGCTTAAACAAAGTCTAAAAATCGCGGTGGCGGGTTCTGGCAAAAAAATCATGCCCGAAGCGCAAGCCAACTTGCTCATCTGCTATGTAATTGGCCGCTGGCACCAATATGCCAAGAGCGGTTTTAAGCGCAATCCAACGAACCTAGCACAACAACAATTAAGTTTATTGAACTAGTTAAATAAATCTTTGCCCCATTAAAAGACTAGCATTTAACTTAATATGATAATGATGCTTGAGAGGGAACCATGTTGATCCATGACAAAGCAGTAAAAAAACTGGCACCTGCCGATTACATTGTTATTGAAGAAGAACATGAACAGCTAAAAAGGTTTCTGGACGACCTACACGACACTTGTTGTCAGCTGGATTCATTAGTCAAACAAGGAACTGAAAGCGAAAAAACCGCTACTTATCGAGGTCGTTTATCCTCTTTCTTATTTTATGTTACTGAGCTTGCAACCAAGCATTTTTACCATGAGGAAGCAATTATGCTGAGTCGACCAAATGTTACGGAAGAATACATATACTTTCGTACGCATAAACAAGCTCACGAGCAAATCTTAGAAAAACTGGATATATTAGTAGATGAATGTTTTTCGCTGGATACTCAAGTAAACATCGCTGAAATTTACCACCAATTCCATAAAAACCTTTCAGACCTATTTGAAGAGCACGATCGCGCTTTTGATGACCCTTTTATTCAATCAACCAAAACTTAAATAGGTTAATAGCTGCGTAGTCCATACTAGCACTAAGCACAATGGCCTTTTCGACATAATGCAATCGTTTTATTGGCACCCTACAAAACCTGTTTAACCGCTCCTATCCTAGCTTCAAAAACCGCTGCTTTTATCTTTTCAGTTTCAGTATATTTTTGTGCTACTGCGCCAGCATCCACGCTCTGTGCGGCTTCTAGCGCCTTTAATGCTAAATCCGCTTCAGGTGTCGGGCAATTTTCTAAGCCAGTTCTACCGCGCGAATCTGCTTCACACGCTTTAAGAAAGTCCTTAAATCTTTCTGGTTGGCGAATAGCGTCAAGCTCCGTTAAAAACTCTACCACTGTGCTTGGCCGCATGTGGCTTACTTGGTGCAATTTACCATGAAACTTAGCAACAATTACGCCAAGCTCTTTGCAATCGTTTGGAACACGTAGCCGCTTGCAAATGTCTTTTAACAAACCCACACTACGCACCTCGTGCCCGATATGGCGCGGCAAAATATCAGCTGGTGTCGTGCCTTTGCCAAGGTCATGCATTAGCGCGGCAAAGCGCACGGGCAGATTAAAGTTTTGTTTGGCGGCGTAATCAATCACCATCATCACATGCACGCCCGTATCCACCTCTGGGTGATGCTGCGGCGGTTGTGGCACACCCCAAAGTTTATCCAGTTCGGGCAGAATTTTTTGTAGCGCGCCACAATCGCGTAATACCTCAAACATGCGGCTGGGTTTTTGCTCCATTAAACCTGTTGCCAACTCTTGCCACACACGCTCAGCCACCAGTGCATCCACTTCACCCGCAACCACCATTTGGCACATCAAAGCTAGCGTTTCTGACGCAATAGTAAAATCAGTAAACCTCGCCGTAAAGCGTGCTGCGCGGAGTATCCGCACCGGATCCTCAATAAAAGAATTGCTCACATGGCGCAGAGTTTTAGATTTGATGTCAGCCACGCCATTGAATGGGTCAATGAGATTGCCTGCGCTATCCTTAGCGATGGCATTGATGGTTAAATCGCGACGCGCTAAATCTTCTTCTAACGTGACTTCGGGTGAAGCATGCACTACAAAACCCTTGTAGCCTTTTGCAGTTTTGCGCTCGGTGCGCGCAAGTGCGTATTCATCGTGCGTTTTGGGGTGAAGATACACATGGAAGTCCTTACCGACTGGCTTGTAGCCCGCATCCAGCATGGACTTTGGCGTGCTACCAACAACAACATAATCTTTATCTTTAACTTTTAGACCGAGCAACTCATCGCGCACTGCGCCGCCCACGCAATAGACTTGCATACTATTCATTTAGCTTAATTTACCTTTTTGCGCTAATAGCACGCCCAGCCGCACTGCGGAAAGCATCGTAAGCGGCGCGTGGGTTTTGGTTAAGCAAGTATTCTGGCACAACCACATCTAATGAAGCAGGTGTAACACCGAGCTCTGCCGCAATCTGAGCGCTACACACGCTATCCACTTGCATTGAGCGTATATTGTCGCGTGACAAAAGTCGAAACGGCGATAATTCCATCATAAACGCTTGCGCCATTGATAATGTATTATTCAAGCCGATAATTGGACGGTGTTTGCCTAAAATGGCCATTACTTTTTGTACCAACTGGCGCAAAGTGACAACATTTGGGCCACCCAGCTCATAGCTTTTGCCATAGGTGGTGGCGTTCTCAAGTGCGTTGACAAAGCACTGTGTAACATCTTCTACCCAAATTGGCTG
The DNA here is from genome assembly GCA_017880905.1 of Methylotenera sp. Taxonomy (GTDB): domain Bacteria; phylum Pseudomonadota; class Gammaproteobacteria; order Burkholderiales; family Methylophilaceae; genus Methylotenera_A. Next base: position 33,075 of record JADGRO010000009.1, on the reverse strand, counting down.
AAACTTTGCGTTGGGTTTTGCCAAAAAAATGATAGGCAAAAACTTAACCAAATTGGCAAATAAATTTAAAAAATGATCACCTCTGCCAAAAATAACCGAAGGCTTAAAAATTGTAATGTCGAGTTTTTTGCTGAATTCATTAATCGCCGCTTCGCCTGCCGCTTTACTTCGTAAATACTCGCTAGGGGCGTTTTTATTAGCTTGCAGAGCACTCATGTGTAGTAGTCGATTAATACCGAGTTCTTCGCACATCTGCGCCAAGCGGCGGGGCAATTGATGGTGCGTCGCCTCAAAAATATTATTACCGCCCTCATGCAAAATACCAACTAAATTGATGACCGCATCGCTACCTTGTAATGCTTCATTTAGAGCGTGATTATCCGCGACATCGCATTCTGCCACTTGTACATTTGGCAATAAAATCAAATGTTTAGCAGCTTCTCGACGACGTGACAACACTTTAACCTGATAGCCGGCACCGTCCAATTTGGCAACAAGACAACTACCTACAAATCCCGCACCTCCCAATACTGTGACTGTTTTAATTGTCATTTTTTATGGGATTAGGCTTTTCGTTAGACTTTTGGTCCAATGGTGGTACTGGTTCAGTATTATCATCACTACCCGTTTGCAAACCATTGCTACTGGGAATGATACCTAATCTCTGCTTAAATGGCATGGTTTTTAATCCCAAACGCGATGCGTATAAATGCGTGTTTGCCATCACTTTTTGCACATAATTTCGCGTCTCGCTAAAAGGTATCGTCTCGACATAGATAGCGCCTTCTAACGGTATTTCTGCAGCCCATTTTTTAGCACGGTTAGGCCCTGCATTATACGCTGCGGTTGCCATTGTCTCCTGTCCGCCCATTATATCTAGCGTATGGCGCATATAATAAGTACCAAGCGTAATGTTGGTATCAAGCTCATGTAGCATACCACTGTTATAACTAGCCATGCCTACGCGCTTTGCTGCCCATTTGGCAGTAGCTGGCATTAACTGCATTAAACCAGAGGCGCCCGCACCAGATCTGGCTGAGTAGATGAATCTACTCTCTTGCCGCGTAATGCCATATACCCAAGCTTCGTCAATGGCTTGCCCGCTAGCCGCTGACTTGATTAAATCTCGATAGGGGGTGGGATAACGCAGCGCAAAATCGTGCATTTCGGTGGTTTTATCTGCTGTAGTAATCGCTAAATCATACCAATTTTTACGCGCAGCAAATTCGGCGGCGATGAGCAATTGTTTGTCATCGAAATCCTTAGTCGCTTGCACCCATTCCGATTTGGCCTCCCACTTAAAATCCAACCTTTGTAACGCCGCTGCACGCTGAAAAGCAGGCGTATTTGCTAATTCTTCTACTTCTGCGTCAGAAACCTTATAAGTACTGGGTGGCGCAGACATAAAGCCTTCCATCTCATCCTGTGCGAGCCAGCCGTAAAAATGGCGCTCGGTTGATAGCTTGGCAAATAAGGTATTTGCTTCCAGCGTTTTATTTTGTGCTTTTAAGGCGCGCGCTTTCCAGTAACGCCAAGCACCCTCATCCGCCTGTTCTGGCGACATTTTTGCCACAACATTTAGTACAGCCGACCAATTTTTTTCTCGCAAGGCCGCGCGCGCAAACCAAGCCAATTGTTCTTTGCTAAGGTCGACATCGTCAGCAAGTTTAAACCACTGTACGGCTTGCGGTTCTTGACGTTGTGCCGCGAAAAGCGCCAGTCTGCCGTAAAAATAGCTTCTATCTTCTGGCAGAAACAAGCTTTCAACTTTTTTAAACGCAGTCAAAGCCTGCTGGGAATCTGTTTTTGCGATGCGATCTAGTGCAAATAAATTAAGCTCGCGCCCGAATCTAGTTTTAAATGAAGCCAATTTTTTATTGATAATTGATGACGGTGAGGTATATGCCTTATCAATCAATTTGTATTGACTAGCGTCATACGATTTCGAGCGCCTGACAATGGCTTTGGCAAGATTGACACGGCCATCCGCCAGCACCAAACGAAAACGCTCCCAAATATCGTCTTCACCAAGCACGCCAGCTGCTTGCATGCGGTCATATAAATTCGAACAGCTACCAGGCTGCTCTTGTGCTTGCATCCATAATGATTTAGCACTTTCTAGCACTGAACTACCACCGTTAATCGCGTTTGATTCTGCCGCATAGCAGGCAACGCCTGCATCTTCGAGCTGATAATTTGCTATCTCTTTAGAAAAGCTTTGCCAATCTTGCTTTCTGGCAAGTTTTTTTAAATATTCACCACGTAACCGGTCTGCAAAAGAATAGTCGCTATACTTAATCAAAAAATCTGTGACGGCGTGATTATCCGCATCGTCCAGATTAAGCAACATCAGCCAATAATCAGCGTATGGTGCCAATAAATAATTTTGATTCTGCAACTGTTGAACGTAATCGGATAAAGCAATAACATTTTTATTATCGTATGCGGCGCGAGCCTGTAAAAACTCTTCATCGCCAACAGCTGCGAAACTAGTGTTTACGTTAAAAAACGCAACAAAGATGACGATGAAGAATAGGCGAAAATGGATAGGGGGCAGCATATCAGCCACGCTAAAAACGAATAACCCGCGTAATCAAATACAACACAAATAACGCAAGAAAACACCAGCCAACGTATCTAAGTAATTGTTTTAAATAACTTAAATATTTTTTGTTGCGGGTAACCACATAAGCTGCCAACAGTACAAAAATTGCAATAGCCACTAATATGATCGTTAAGCGGATGATTGGCATCTTTTGTTTTGCCTGCTAACTAAAGTGCGGTAAGAGGTTTGGCGTGAAAAACGCGGTTTGTTCTTGAAAGCCAGCCGGTGCTTCTTCTATATGCTCAAATGTGGCGTAATCCCACGCGTTAGCATCCGCCAGCAGCGCACGCAACAAAGCATTATTAAGCGCATGGCCAGATTTATACGCGCTAAATGCACCTAGCAGCGGATGCCCGAGCATGTATAAATCGCCAATCGCGTCCAGCACTTTGTGCTTGGCGAATTCATCCTCGTAGCGCAAACCATCGGTGTTCAAAATGCGATATTCATCCAACACAATGGCGTTATCCAAACTGCCACCACGCGCTAACCCATTGGCACGCAGGGTTTCCAGCTCATGCATAAAGCCGAAAGTACGCGCACGGCTAATTTCTTTAATATACGAATTATCGGCAAAATCTATTTTGACGTTTTGACCGGAATTTTCAAAAACAGGATGTGAAAAATCGATAGTAAAATCCATTTTAAAGCCGTGGTAAGGCTCGAATTTTACCCATTTATCATTCTCTTTTACTTCTATTAACTTTTTGATTTTAATAAATTTTTTAGGCGAATTTTGTTCCACAATTCCCGCTTGTTGCAGCAGGAAAATAAATGGTCCTGAGCTACCGTCCATAATCGGGATTTCAGACGCGGTGACTTCGACAACGATATTATCCACGCCCAGACCAGCCAGCGCGGACATCAAGTGCTCAACCGTGGCGACGCGCGCACCATTGTGTTCTAGGGCAGAACACATGCGCGTATCACGCACCGCTTCAGGTTGTGCTTGTATCGTAGGCGCTCCGGGCAAATCGGCGCGCTTGAATACAATCCCAGAATTGATTGCAGCCGGTTTTAAAGTCAATGTGACCTTTTCACCATTATGCAAACCAACGCCAGTGGCACTCACCTGCTTTTTTAAAGTTCTCTGTTTAAGCACTTAATCTCTCAAAATAATCTAACCAATTGCTGAATAACACATGCCAATACGTATCTTATTGATATATTAGCATATTTTATTCTTCTTTTAATCAAAAACCAGCTTGCTAATCCGCCTGTTTACGCAAAAACGCAGGGATATCATACTCCTCGACACCCGACATTTTCATGGCCTCAACCTGCGCCCGGCGATTATTTTGGCTAAATACTGCTGGTGTTTCATCCTCAATTTCGCCACCTACAAACATAGGTTGATTATTGGTACCATTCATCACTGTTGTCATCACACGCAATTCTGGTTTTTGCTGACGACGCGGAATCGCGCCATTTAAGCCAGTTGCCACCATGGTTACACGCAAACGATCACCCATGTTTTCATCCATCACGTTACCAACAATCACCGTCGCATCCTCCGCCGTGAACTCTTTAATGGTGTTCATTACATCGTAATACTCTTTCATTTTAAAACTGCTGCTTGCGGTAATGTTAATTAAAACGCCGCGTGCATTAGCCAAGTTGACATCTTCTAACAATGGGCTTGCAACCGCTTGTTCGGCCGCGATTCGTGCGCGCTCTGGGCCACTCGCTTCGGCAGAACCCATCATTGCCATGCCCATTTCACTCATCACAGTGCGCACATCGGCAAAATCCACATTCACTAAACCAGGGCAATTAATAATCTCTGCAATACCTGAGACAGCGTTATGCAGTACGTCGTTCGCCGCGCGAAAAGCCTCTAAAAATGGCACTTCTTCACCAAGCACTTCCATCAACTTCTCATTTGGAATCACGATGAGTGAATCTACATACTGCGAAAGCTCTTCTAGGCCATCGGTTGCCACTTTGGAGCGCTTACCTTCAAATGCAAATGGCTTGGTAACCACGGCTACCGTCAAAATGCCCATTTCTTTAGCTACTTCGGCAATGATAGGCCCAGCACCTGTACCGGTACCGCCACCCATGCCTGCGGTGATAAATAACATATCAGCACCTTCTATCGTTTCTGCGATGCGGTCACGATCTTCCAAGGCAGCCTCTCGACCCACTTCTGGCTTCGCGCCTGCGCCTAAGCCTTTAGTGATTTCAGAACCAATTTGTAATATCGTTTTGGCACTGCTCTTTTTAAGCGCCTGCATATCGGTATTGGTGCAAATAAATTCTACACCGCTCAAGTTTTTGGTAATCATGTGCTCGATTGCGTTACCACCGCAGCCGCCCACGCCAATAACCTTAATCACGGCCTCTTGTGAATCTTTCTCCATAATTTCAAACATCTTGTTTCTCCTTTTTTGCCTTAATATTTGAGCTTATTTGCACAAGCTCTGCCCTATTGCTACTGTTTTACTACTACTAAAAACTAAAAATTACCTTGACAACTAAGACTGCAAAGCAGTCTGTTGCGGCGCTGACTAACCTTTAGGTTATGCCGAAGCCAAACCAACTCTTTTATCCAGCATCAAAAATTTCCCTGAAACCATGATTTCATCTTGTCAAAAATCCGTCCGACTGAGCTTGATTCCAACTGTCCGGTTAAATGGCGTTCTAACTGTTGTTTACCCATCAAAATTAACCCAACCCCTGTGGCATAGCGCGGATTGCTGACTACCTCTGAAAGTCCGCCAACGTAGCGTGGCATGCCCAAACGTACCGGCATGTGAAAAATTTCTTCACCCAGCTCTATCATGCCGCGCATCATGGCCGAGCCGCCGGTAATCACAATGCCAGAAGCAATCATTTCTTCCATACCGCTGCGGCGTAGCTCTTGCAATACCAATTCGTACAACTCGACCACGCGCGGCTCAATCACTTCTGCCAGCGTTTGTATCGATAACTGGCGTGCCTCACGACCATCTACACCAGGCACCTCCACTACCTCACGTGCGTCTGCCAATTGTCTTAGAGCACAACCATATTTAATTTTGATGTCTTCGGCCGATTGCGTAGGTGTGCGAAATGCCACCGCAATGTCATTAGTAATTTGGTCGCCCGCGACAGCGATCACTGCCGTGTGACGAATTGAACCATTTTTGAATACGGCAATATCTGTCGTACCGCCACCAATATCCACCAAACACACACCTAACTCTTTTTCGTCCTCGGTCAGCACGGCGATACTCGAAGCAAGCGGCTGCAAAATCAAATCGCTCACTTCCAGCCCGCAGCGCTTAATACATTTCACAATGTTTTGTGCCGCTGCCACGGCACCAGTGACAATATGTACTTTCACTTCCAGTTTCATTCCACTCATGCCAAGCGGTTCGCGCACATCGTCTTGCCCGTCGATAATGAATTCTTGTGTGAGGATATGCAGAATTTGCTGGTCGGCGGGCAGGGCTACAGCCCGCGCTGTTTCCACTACACGGTCAACATCCATCTGCGAGACTTCGGCGTCTTTAATCTTGACCATGCCGTGAGAATTAAGGCTTTTGATATGGTTACCTGCGATGCCGGTAAACACCGTTTTAATCTTGCAATCGGCCATCAGTTCTGCTTCTTCTATCGAACGCTGGATGGCTTGCATGGTGGAATCGATATTCACCACCACACCTTTTTTTAAGCCACGCGATGGATGCTGCCCTAGACCTATCACTTTCAAAGTGCCCTCAGGCAACAGCTCTGCCACAATAGTCACAATTTTAGAAGTGCCGATATCTAACCCAACTATCAGGTTTTTATCTTCACGGACTCTACTCATAATTAACTCCCTTTTTCATTCTTTAAGTCATGCCTTGACTGGTACAATAGGTGACGCTTTTGCCGGTAATGGTTTAGGTATGCTCGGTTTAAGTCCAACGGGCTTGCGCACTGCAAACCCATTGGGATAACGCAAATCGGCATAAACTACCTTTACATTTAATTGGCTGAGTGTAGATTTATATGCTTTCGCAAACTTGTCTAATCTGGCTTCCATTTCCACTCGGCCAAGCGCAATTTGCAAACCCTTATTGGTTTTAATCTCCCAAGCACGGCGCGGTGATAATGTCACCTGAACTATTTTGATATCTACTTTATTTAAAATTTGGCTGTAATCACCATAACTTTTGGTTACCTCCATCACGCCATCGCCTGGACCATAAAAAACTGGCAAATCCTTGTCTGTGGCCGCTTGAAACAACTCGCCATGTGTATTCACCAGCGCAATATTGCCCCAACGCGCTAAGGCCTGATGCTCCTCAATTACTACATCCAGCTTATCCGGCCAGCTTCGGCGCACACTCACATTGCGCGCCCACGGTAGTTTTTCAAACGCATCACGGGTTTTTTCTAAATCTAAAGTAAAAAAATTGCCTTTAAAATGTTTGGCCACAATCAGCTTTATTTGCTCACGATTCACGTGCGATAACTGCCCGTCCACCTTCACTTCGCGAATCGGAAAAATAGGCAAATGCACCACTATGAATAGTGCTGCATAGAGCATTAACACCACTGCGAGGGCAAATAGAAAATTTGCAATCCAATTCAATAGTCTCGGCTTATCCCACACGGTTAGGCTCCAATGTAAATTCCAAAATTTTCATCACCAATTCATCAAAACTAATACCAGCCGCCTTGGCTGCCATTGGCACAAGGCTATGGTCAGTCATACCAGGACTGGTATTCACTTCTAAGAAATAGTGGTTTCCTTTTTCGTCCATTAAAAAATCAACGCGTCCCCAGCCGCGACAGCCCACTGCGTGAAATGCTTGTAATGCTTCCTGTTGAATTTGCGTTTCTTTTTCTGCGCTCAAACCACAAGGGCATAGATATTCTGTATCGTTACGCAAATATTTCGCCTCATAATCGTAAAATTCATTTTTTGGCACAATGCGTACGATGGGCAGCGCAACAGATCCGTCATTAACATCTTCTAAAATGCCCACGGTATATTCACCGCCACCTATAAATTTTTCTGCAATCACCAAAGGGTCTGCCTTGGAGGCCAATAAATACGCGGCTTCTAGGCCACCGTTTTGTTTTACTTTAGTAATACCAATACTCGAGCCTTCATTGGCTGGCTTCACAAATAATGGCAACCCAAGCTTTTGTTCAATAGCGGCAAAATCACTTTGTGCTTCCACAACTTCGAAATCAGGCGTTTTTATATTTAATACACGCCACAATAATTTTGTACGCCATTTATCCATGCCTAAGCTAGAAGCCATCACGCCGCTACCTGTGTAGGGAATGTTCATCAGTTCTAATGCGCCTTGTATGGTGCCATCTTCGCCATAGCGGCCATGCAGTGCGTTAAATGCGCGGTCGAAGCCTTCCAGTTCATGCAGTGGACGCTCTGCCGGATCGAATTTATGCGCATCCACGCCTTGCCGTAACAACGCTGCCAGCACTGCCGCGCCACCTTTCAGCGACACTTCGCGCTCAGCAGATTTTCCACCAAACAACACCGCTACTTTGCCAAATTTTTTCGCCAACTTATGCATATTCGCCTATCACCCTTACCTCTTGCTGCAGCGCCACACCTTGCTTTTCCAGTACGGTATCTTTCATATGACGAATTAGTAATTCAATATCCAAGGCAGAGGCATGACCCAAGTTCACAATAAAATTGGCATGTTTGGGTGACACCTGCGCACCGCCAATTTGGTAACCTTTTAAGCCACTGGCCTCGATTAATCTTGCCGCAAAATCGCCATGTGGATTCCTAAAAGTTGAACCTGCGCTCGGCAAATTAAGCGGCTGACTGGCTAATCTGGTTGCTAACAAATTTTTAATTTTTAGCAGTGACTCTTCCGCATTCCCAGATTCCAACTTAAACCATGCGCCTAAAAACCACTCGTCCGGCATCGGCATTTCTACATGACGATAGCTTGGGATGAATTCGGATTCATTGCGTACATGCGTTGTACCTTGTCGATCAATGGTCAGTACTTGATGCACAATATTCCAAGTTTCTGATCCATAGCAGCCGGCGTTCATCGCCAGTGCGCCGCCCACCGTTCCAGGAATGCCTGCCATAAACTCCGCACCTTCTCTGTAGTGATTGGCACAAAATCTGGCTAATTTCCCACAGGTCACGCCGGCTTCTGCATAAATGTATTTTCCATCTACCCTCAAATCACACAGCGCTTGGTGCATCACGATTACCGTGCCGCGTACACCACCATCGCGCACCAACAAATTACTGCCCAAGCCAATAAAAAACACGGGTTCAGCGTGATCTAACGTTTGCATAAATGCTTGCAATTCGTTCAAATTTTCGGCAACAAATACGCGATCTGCTCGACCACCCACGCGCCAGCTGGTGTAGCGTGCCAGCGGTTCATTTTTTAGTAATTGCGATTGTTGTACTAGCTCTGTCATTCGTCCGCCAACTCCTTTGTTTTGGCAGCGACTTGGCCAATAGAGCCCGCCCCCATCACAATCACGACATCATCCGCTTGTGCCATATTCAAAATCGCGTCCGGTAATTCGTCGGGGGTTTCCACAAACAGCGGCTCAACTTTGCCCGCCACGCGGATGGCACGGATGAGTGAACGCGTATCTGCTGCAACAATTGGCGCCTCCCCCGCTGAATAAACTTCAGTCAAGAGTACATCATCCACCGTGGAGAGCACGCGTACAAAATCCTCAAAGCAATCACGCGTTCTAGTAAATCGATGTGGCTGAAACGCCAGTATCAGCCTGCGTTTTGGAAAGGCATCGCGCGCTGCGGCAATCACCGCCTGCATTTCAACCGGATGATGCCCGTAATCATCAATCAAGGTGAAGTTTCCGCCACCTTTTACTTTAATCTCGCCATAACGCTCAAAGCGGCGACCCACACCTTTAAATTCAGCCAGTGCTTTAATAATAAATTTATCCTTAATATTGAGTTCGCTCGCAATCGCGATTGCCGCCAACGCGTTCAATACATAGTGGTTACCTGGCAGATTCAAAGTCACGTCAAATGTCGTTGTCACGCCATTTACTCTATCCACGGTGAAGTGCATTTTGCCGTTGTCAGCACACACATTTCTTGCACGAATCCGCGCATCCTCACTAAAACCATAAGTCATCACTGGCTTAGTCACGCGCGGTAAAATTTCGCGCACATTGGCGTCATCCACACACAGCACCGCCATGCCCCAAAACGGTAGTTGCTGCAAAAATTCTACAAACGCATTTTTAAGCTTGTCAAAACTGTGCTCATAGGTATCCATGTGGTCTTGATCGATATTGGTCACCACTGCCATCACAGGTGTTAAATGCAAGAATGAAGCGTCCGATTCATCAGCTTCTGCGACTATCCACTCGCCCGTGCCCAACCGCGCATTGGCACTTGCGGCTTCTAATCTGCCGCCAATCACAAAGGTAGGGTCCATCCCCGCTTCGGCTAAAATGCTGGCGATTAAGCTAGTGGTTGTGGTTTTGCCATGCGTGCCCGCTATCGCTATGCCTTGCCGAAAGCGCATCAGTTCTGCCAACATGAGTGCACGTGGCACAACAGGGATGTTTTTAGCGCGAGCCGCAATAATCTCAGGGTTTTTCTCATTCACCGCAGATGACACCACCACCACATCGGCCGCATTTAAGTTCTCTGTGGCATGACCTTGATGCACCGTAGCGCCAAAATCTGCCAATCGTTTTGTAGTAGCGTTTTTTGCTAAATCCGAGCCCGAAACCTTAAAACCCAAATTAATCAACACTTCGGCAATACCGCTCATGCCAGCGCCGCCTATGCCTACGAAGTGCACATTTTTTACCTTATGTTTCAAACGGCCACCTCCATACAAATTTTTGCGACAGTATGCGCGGCTTCTGGTTTTGCTAGTTTTCTGGCTTTGATTGCCATTTCCAGACAAATTTCGCGCGTTAAATTGCGCAAAATTTCTGTCGCTTTTTGTACATTGAATTCTGTTTGTTGAATCAACTTTGCAGCACCAGCATCGCTTAAATATTTGGCGTTATAAGTTTGATGGTCATCCACCGCGTGCGGGAAAGGCACCAGCACGCTCGCCACGCCCACACAAGCCAATTCAGCAATGGTAAGCGCGCCGGCACGGCAAATCACTACATCTGCCCACGCGTACATTTCAGCCATATTGTTAATAAAAGCTTTTGTATCAACTTGCACACCAGCCATGTGGTAATTAGCTTGCAGAGCAGTTATATGTTTTTCGCCTGCTTGATGCACCACTTCTGGCCGTACATTTTCTGGCAGTTCAGCTAGCGCTTTTGGCAATACTTCATTCAATGCCGCTGCACCTAAGCTACCTCCAACTACAAGCAATTTTAGCCTGCCCCTGCGTTTGCTGTAACGCTCTTCAGGGCCTGGTAATTGAGTAATTTCTTGCCGCACAGGATTACCAACCAGTTCTGCCTTATTACCAAAAGCCGATGGAAACGCAGCTAACACTTTGTTGGCGATTAAACTCAAAGTTTTATTGGTAAGTCCGGCAATTGAGTTTTGTTCGTGTATTACCAACGGTTTACCCAATAGTTTGGCCATCAATCCACCAGGAAAAGCCGCAAAGCCGCCCATGCCCAATACCACTGTAGGGCGATATTGGCGAATAGCCGCAAAACTTTGTTTAAACGCAATCGCAAGCTTAATTGGCAACGTGAGCCAACCCACCAAGCCTTTACCGCGCACGCCACGCATGGTTATCATGGCTTTGCTGTAATTTTTTCCTTCGATTAGTTTGTTTTCCATGCCACCTTCTGTCGCTAGCCAAACCACATTCCAGCCGCGTCCCTTCATATAATCTGCTACCGCCATTGCAGGGTATACATGGCCACCCGTGCCACCCGCCATCACCATCAGTGTGCCTGAACCAAAATTCGTAACTGGGGAAGAAAACATCATGCTGGCAGGCCTTTCTGCAAGTGTCTGTTTTGGCTACGGCCGCTGCGCTTAACTTTTAAACTCAAAAAGTTAGCCTGCGCCGAAACCGTCTCGTTCCATCTCACAGCATTCATTAATATCGTGATTACGCTCATGCCGGCAAACCCTTCTGTAGCCGACGGTTTTCAAAATCAATCCGCAGTAAAACCGCCATCGCAATGCAATTGGCTAAAATGCCGCTGCCGCCGAATGAAAGTAGTGGTAGCGTTAAGCCTTTAGTAGGCAACACGCCCATGTTCACGCCAATGTTAATAATGCCTTGTACGCCCATCCACACACCTAAACCTTGTGCCAGCAAAGCGGCGAAATAGCGCTCATTCGCCACCGCTTCTTTGCCGATACCAAAAGCACGAATCACTATCCAAACAAACAAGCCCAGTACAGTCAACACACCAACAAAACCCAGCTCTTCCGCAATTACTGCCAATAAAAAGTCGGTATGCGCTTCTGGCAAATACAGTAGTTTCTCGACGCTGCCACCAAGACCCACGCCAAACCATTCACCGCGCCCAAATGCTATTAACGCATGCGAAAGCTGATAACCTTTACCGAACGGGTCTGCCCACGGATCCATAAATCCAATCACGCGTTGCATTCGATACGGCGAGCTTTTAATTAGCACGAAAATAGCCACTGGCAATAAGGCCAACAACGCAGCAAAAATCTTGGCGTTAATACCCCCCAACCAAAGAATGGAAATAGAAATGGTGGCAATTACCGCAAATGCGCCAAAATCTGGCTCGCGCAGTAGCAAAAACCCCACAAACACCATCACCGCGACCATCGGCAAAAAGCCACGTATGATGCTATCCATTTGTGGCGCTTTACGAACGGCATAATCTGATACGTACATGGCGGCGAATAGTTTCATCAATTCTGAGGGTTGCAAGTTCATCACGAACAATGAGAGCCAGCGCTGACTGCCATTCACGCTGTGTCCGATACCCGGAATGAGTACTAACACCAGCAGCGCTAATCCAGACAAAAATAAGTAAGGCGCCACTTTTTGCCAGACTACAATGGGGAATTGAAACGTCACAAAACCAGCCACTAAACCAATCGCAATGAAAACTGTTTGCCGTACCAAAAAATAGGTACTTTGATTGCCGACTGCTTTATCTGCTTCTGCCATGGCGATAGAGGCGGAATATACCATCACTAGACCCAAACCCAATAGAATCAATGTGATCCATAGCAGCATTTGGTCATAACTGGCCGCATTAATGCGTTCGCTACTATGCATGACCGGCGCTAGCATGCCGCCACCTTTTTGTTTTCCCGAGCTAAGCACTTAACTGCGTCTATAAATACTTCAGCACGGTGCACATAATTTTTGAACATATCAAAACTGGCGCAGGCAGGTGATAACAATACCGCATCGCCAGCTTTGGCTACTTTTTTGGCGATGTTCACTGCTTCTGGCAGATCCACCGCTTGATATATTGGAATACCAGTCGTTGTTAAAACCGCTTCAATTAACGGTGCATCACGCCCAATCAGCACCACCGCACGGCTATTGGCTTTTGCGGCGAGTGCTAATTGTGAGAAATCTTGCCCTTTACCATCCCCCCCAGCAATTAGCACCACTTTTTGCGGCTTGTCGTTTTTGCTCATCCCCAGAATTGCCGCGCATGTGGCGCTCACATTGGTGCCTTTGGAGTCATCATAAAAATCAACTCCCTCAATATTGGCGATCCATTCCACGCGATGCGGCAGACCTTTGAAATTACGCAAAGCATCGCTAATGATGGTATTTTCGATACCAACCGCGCCACATAAAGCTGCTGCCGCAAGTGCATTGGCCACATTATGCTGACCAGCAATTTTTAGCTCGCTCTTTTTGTACAGTTTGCGCTGTCCACTGACCAAGTAATGTACGCCTTCATCTTCAACCACGCCAAAATCACTCGCTGTAGGCGCTTTATTTAAGCCAAAAGTCACTGTATTTTTGTTGCGCATGGCAAAAGTTATTGCATCATCACGATTCAAAACACTTAATTTTGCATGCAATAAAATTCGCGCTTTAGCCGTGGCGTAATCTGCAACTGTGGCATATCTATCCATATGATCTTCGCAAACATTCAGCACGGCTGCTGCGTCCAAATGCAAGCTAGCTGTGGTTTCCAGTTGAAAGCTAGAAAGCTCTAACACGTAAATATCTGGCGTTTCCATTTTTAAAGTATCTAGCACTGGCAAGCCGATGTTGCCTGCTACAATTGTTTTTAAACCAGCTTTTTTACATATTTCTCCCACCAGAGTTGTCACTGTAGTCTTGCCATTCGAACCCGTAATGCCAATTACTTTTGCTTTTTTTGGCCGATACCGAGCAAACAACTCAACATCACCAATTACCGGAATGCCTTGTTTAATCGCGGCTTGCACGTAAGGCTTATTTAAAGCCACACCTGGGCTAATCACAATTAACTCTGTATCTAATAAAACTTCTTGTTTAAACTTGCCTGTATAGATGGCCACTTGCGGCATATGTCGAGCTAATTCATCCATATTGGGTGGATTTTCGCGTGTATCTGCCACCGACAAAATCGCACCTTGTGTATTTAACCAGCGCAATGCTGATAAACCCGTTTCACCAAGACCTAGCACCAACACACGTTTGTTTTTTAGCTCAACTTTCATTTTTTTTGGTCATCTTAATTTCAATGTTGATAAGCCAACTAAAACCAGCATCATGGTAATAATCCAAAACCGCACCACTACTTGAGTTTCTTTCCAGCCTTTTTGCTCATAGTGATGATGTAGCGGTGCCATTAAAAAAATACGCTTGCCCGTGCCGGTTTTATACCTGGTATATTTGAAATACATGACCTGTAATGCAACTGAGAAAGTCTCTACTACAAACACGCCGCCCATAATAAATAGCACGATTTCTTGCCGCACAATGACTGCCACCACGCCCAACGCTCCGCCCAAGGCCAATGCGCCGACATCGCCCATAAATACTTCTGCTGGATAAGCGTTAAACCACAAAAAACCCAACCCAGCGCCTGCCATGGCGGCGCAAAACACCATCAGTTCACCCGCACCCGCAACATAAGGAATACCCAAATATTTTGAAAAATACAAATGCCCGGCCACATAAGCAAAAATAGCCAGCGCAGCGCCTACCATCACGGTTGGCATAATCGCCAGCCCATCCAAGCCGTCGGTCAGATTCACTGCATTGCTGCTGCCAACCACTACTAGGTAAGTCAGTACAACAAAACCCACCACACCTAAGTGCAGCCCTAAGTGTTTGAAAAATGGAAAAATTAGCGTGGTTTCAACAGACGTTGCAGCAGTTTTAAATAAATAAATTGCCACACTCAGGCCAATCAAACTCTGCCAAAAATATTTGGCTTTTGCCGACAAACCTTTAGGATTTTTGTAAACCACTTTGCGATAATCATCTACCCAACCAATCACACCAAAACCTAGCGTGGTCAGCAGCACTACCCAAATATATTTGTTGTGCAAATCTCCCCACAACAAAGTAGCCACTGCAATTGCCACCAATATCAGTGCGCCGCCCATGGTTGGAGTGCCTGTCTTTACTAAATGTGTTTGCGGGCCATCGTCACGCACTGCTTGTCCCACCTTGTATTCGGTGAGTTTCCTAATCATTCTAGGACCCACCATAAATGAAATAACAAGTGCCGTGAGTGTCGCCAAAACCGCGCGCAAAGTGATGTAATTAAATACATTAAAACCACGAATATCGTGTGCCAACAAACGAGCAAGTTCTAACAACATTGGCTTCTCTCCAATTGAATATTTTTTTCTAATATTTGATTCACTACATGCTCCATTTGCATTAAGCGCGAACCTTTTACAAGAATCGTTACGCTTTTTTGCATGAGCGGTTTTAAGTTGGCAACAAGTACCTCTAGACTAGTAAAATGTTGTGCATTTGCGCCAAAAGCAGTTGTTGCTTGCAAACTCAATTCACCGAAAGCAAACAATTTATTAATACCTTTTTGCTTGGCGTATGAGCCAATTTCGGCGTGCATCTGTGCTGCACCTGCACCCAATTCCGCCATATCGCCCATCACAAAAATCTGTGTGTGTGTTTGGCTCGCAAGCACATCTATGGCTGCTTTCATCGAATCAGGATTTGCGTTGTAAGTGTCATCAATCACCACCGTGCCATTCATACCTTGCAACCAATTCAAGCGCCCTTTAACAGCACCAAAACCTGCAAGACCTTTTGCGATATCTTCATTAGAAATGCCCAGCACAACCGCCACAGCACTTGCTGCCAGAGCATTGTAGATATTGTGAATCCCCAACACATGTAAATCGAACTGAATTTCTCCGTCGGGTGTTTTTAATGTAACTTGTGTCAGATTGCCACTTGTTTGGTAGGTCGCACTCACGTCTGCTATTTTATTTAAACCAAAGGTGATGACTTTTCTATTTTTGTTGAGCGATTTCCAATACTCCGCAAAATCGTCATCAGCATTGATAATGGCGATGCCATCATTGCTTAAACCTTCAAATATTTCACCTTTAGCGCGTGCAATGGCCTCACGCGAGCCAACTTCGCCTATGTGTGCTGTGCCTGCATTGCTGACCACAGCCACATTCGGCTGTGCTAAATTTGTAAGATAACGAATTTCGCCTTCGTGATTCATGCCCATTTCAACCACCGCGTAGGTATGCGCTTGACGAATTTTTAGCAGCGTCATTGGCATGCCAATATCATTATTGAGATTACCCTGAGTCGCCAATATATTTTTATTAGTGACTGCCAAAATGGCTGCAATCATCTCTTTCACGGTGGTTTTGCCATTGCTGCCAGTGACTGCAACCAGTGACAATTTAAATTTATTTCGCCAATGTTTTGCGAGTTTTCCTAAAGCCAACCGAGTATCTTGCACAACTACTGCCGGATTTGCCTTAGTATTGGCGTCCGACACCAACGCTGCCGCCGCGCCTTGTTTAATGGCTTCAAATGCATAGGTGTTGCCATCAAAACGCTCGCCTTTGATACCAACAAATAATTGATTTTTCGTGATATGGCGGCTGTCGGAACCCACACTTAGCACTTCGACATCCGCGCCTAACATTCGTCCATTCACCGCTTGTGCAATCTCAGAGAGCATCATCATGCGTACGCTCCTTGATAAACTTTAAGGACATCTTTGGCCTGCTCAACATCGCTAAATGGGAGTTTTTTGCCAGCAATTTCTTGATAATCTTCGTGGCCTTTGCCAGCAATCAGCACAATATCGCCCGGCTTGGCCGAGAATATGCCGACTGAGATGGCTTTAGCGCGATCTTCTTCGATGGCAAAATTACCGTGCATGCCACTTAATATGTCTTGAATAATTTCGTCAGGCGCTTCATCACGCGGATTATCCGAAGTCACCACCACCGCATCGGCGATTTCACTGGCAATTTTGCCCATTAACACACGTTTACCCGCATCGCGATTGCCACCACAGCCAAATACACATATGACCCTAGAAGCCGCTTGCGCTTTTAATGCTGTCAACACTTTTTCAAGCGCATCAGGCGTGTGTGCGTAATCTACTACAACTAAAGGAAGATTACCGCCGCCAATCTGTTGCATACGACCTTTAGCTGATTCAATGTGTGAAATCGCTTCGATTGCGTGATCTAAACTCACTTTAGAGGCCAATAAAGTTGCTAATACCGCCAATACGTTATACACATTAAAACGACCAATTAAATTGGCTTTAACAGGTGCGTTGCCATAGGGAGTCACCGCATAAAAAGCAAAGTGCGTGTTTTCCAAATGTAGCTCTGTTGCCCTCACATCGCCACTCTCAATGCCATAGCCCAATACTGGCGTACCAACATTCGTTAAATCTGTTTCAATTTCTTGACCAAATTCATCATCACAATTCAGCACGGCAAATTTCAAATCATTTTCAACAAAAAGTCGGCGTTTCTCAGCTGCGTACGCTTCAAAAGTTTCGTGATAATCCAAATGGTCGCGCGTTAAATTACTCAGCACTGCCACATCAAAATTTACGCCTCTCACGCGGCCTTGATGCAATCCGTGTGATGAAACTTCCATTGCCACAATTTCAACCTTTTGCTCAACATAATCTGCCAACATGCCTTGCAGCAAAACAGCATCTGGTGTGGTGTTTGTGGTGGGGCTTAGTTGATTAGGCAACCCGTTGCCCAGTGTGCCAATGACTGCGGTTTTGTGCTCTAAATAGTTAAAACATTGACTCAGCCAATGTGTGATCGAGGTTTTGCCGTTAGTACCCGTGACGCCAATCATCCATAATTTTTCAGAAGGGTTCTTATAAAATTGGCTCGCAATGTTGCCCGCTTGCAGGCGCAGGTGCTTAATCGCAATATTTTCAATATCCCAATCTGGATTCCAATTAAACCCCTCAGGATCCCACAACACAGCACTGGCGCCATTTTTAATCGCATCGGCTATATAACTGCGACCATCCGATTTTTCTCCTGGATAAGCCAAAAACAAGCTGCCTGACTGCACCTTTCTGCTATCAGTCGTAATACTTTTTGCCGGTGTTTTTATTAAGTGTTGACTCATACCACCTCTTTTACGTCTTCGCTATCAGGCGGAATCACAACATTGGTATTTGGCGAATCCTGCGGCACAGCAAGCATACGTAATGTATCTGCCATTACGGCACTAAACACGGGCGCAGCTGAGGCGCCGCCATAATATTGGTCCCCTGCAATAGCAGGTTCATCTATCAACACCGCCATAATCAAGCGCGGATTAGACGCTGGCGCCATACCGACAAAGGAAGCCACATACTTATCCTCCTCATAACCATTCGGTCCCAACTTGTGAGCTGTGCCGGTTTTACCCGCAACGCGATAGCCGACCACCTGCGCTTTTGGTGCCGTGCCACCGGGCTGCACAACCGTTTCCAGCATGTCTTTTACTTCGTTAGCAACTTGTGCAGAAAACACTTGGTGACCGACAGGCGGCTCTGTTAATTTTGCTAGGGAAACAGGTTTTAGCTCACCCTCATTAGCAAATATGGTATAGGCACGCGCGAGTTGCAGCAGCGTTACGCTGATGCCATGCCCAAATGACATGGTAGCTTGCTCTATGGGACGCCATGTTTTATAAGGTCTCAAAATGCCGGAGACCTCGCCTGGAAAGCCAATATGTGTTGGCATACCAAAACCCGCCTGATTAAAAGCACTCCAGAGCTCTTCTTTTTTAAGACTTAATCCCATTTTTGCCGCACCAACATTAGATGATTTCTGTATCACTTGCGATACAGTCAATATGCCGTGCATATGCGAATCGTGAATGGTTGCATTGCCAATCGTCAGGAAACCAGGCGAGGTCTGAATATTGGTGTCCGGCTTGTAATCACCAAACTGCATTGCAGCCGATATTGTCACCGGCTTTATGGTTGAGCCTGGCTCAAACGTATCGGTAATCACGCGGTTGCGCGTTTTACCAGTAATATTGACTGGATTGTTCGGATTATAAGTCGGCAGATTTACCATCGCCAGCACTTCACCGGTTTTGGCATCCAGCACCACCATTGCTCCTGCTTTGGCCTGATGCGCCTCAACCGCTTTTGATAGTTCTCTAAAAGCCAAATACTGAATGCGTCTATCAATGCTCAACACCAAATCGTGGCCATCTTGCGGCACTTTAACAGCTTCTAAATCTTCAACAATATGGCCTTTTGCATCTTGAATTACCCGGCGACTGCCCGCCTTACCAGAAAGCAGACTGTTTTGTGCCAACTCGAAGCCTTCCTGACCATTATCATCAATTCCTGTAAAGCCCACCAAATGCGCGGTGACATCGCCTGCCGGGTAAAAACGTTTATATTCACGTTGTAGAAATACGCCGGGAATTTCCAAACTCATCACCCTTGCGGCAAGCTCAGGAGAAATGCGCCGTTTTAGATAAACAAACTCGCGTTCTTGATTAGCGATTTTTTTGTCTATATCACTGGTTTTAATTACCAACAATTTGGCTAATTCGTTCTTTTGTTTTTTATCAATCTCCACATCAGGCGGGCTTACCCACACTGATTCTACTGGGCTGCTAATAGCAAGCAGTTCACCATTACGATCGATAATTTTGCCGCGATGCGCTTGCAACACCAATGTGCGGCTATAACGTGCATCCCCTTTTTGCTGCAAGAAATCTTTATGCAGGCTTTGTAAATAAATGCCACGTGCAAACAGGCCTGCAAACAGTGCCAATACGGTAATCAGCAATACCCTGCGCCTCCACGCTGGCAATTTAACAATGTTATGTTGTGTTTTGTTATAGGCCATAATCAATGCGCCATATCCTCGAGCAAAATGACTTGTATACGTTTTGCATCCGGTACTTGCATTTGCAATCTTTGGGTGGCAAATTCTTCAATGCGCGAATGCATAGCCCAAGTGCTTTGCTCGAGCTGCAATTGGCCATATTCAGTATCGTATTTTTTGCTCATTTCTTGCTCTTGTTCTAGTTCAAAATACAATTTGCGTGCCTTATGTTGTGAGGTCACCACGCTCAAGCTCACCATAATGAGCACAAAAAACAATATGAGGTTGAGTTTGGTCATAGCGTTGCAGTCCTTTCTGCCACACGCATAACAGCACTTCTGGCGCGCACGTTAAGCTTCATTTCACCTGCACTTGGCTTAATGGCTTTACCGATCGAAATTAATCTCGGCAGCGGCAAATCTTTGGCTTTGATAGGGAAATTGGCTGGTAAATCATCACGATTTTGCTCACTCTGTATAAAGCGCTTCACAATTCTATCTTCAAGAGAATGAAAACTGATTACCACCAATCTGCCGCCCGCAGCCAATAAATTTAGGCATTGCGGCAGTGCTAGCGATAACTCCTCAAGCTCCTGATTGACGAAAATCCGTAAAGCTTGAAAGGTGCGCGTGGCTGGATTCTGCCCCGGTTCGACCTTGGGGATTGCACTTGCCACGACCTTGGCAAGCTGTCCTGTAGTGGTGATGGCGCGCCCGTCATCGCGCTCCTTAATAATCGCCCTTGCAACCTGCTTAGCAAACCGTTCTTCACCATAATGTTTTATAACCTCCCCTAATTGTTGCTCCGAAATTGTGGACAATAACTGGGCAACAGTTTTGCCACGTGTTTGATCCATGCGCATGTCGAGCGAACCATCATGCCTAAAACTAAAGCCGCGCTCGCCTTTGTCTATTTGCGGCGACGAAATACCTAAATCCAGCAAAATGCCATCGATGTTTGCTAAATGGTTGTTTGCCGCTAATTGATTGATTTCTGAAAAATGCCTATGCTCGATTTTGAAGCGCACATCTGTAATTGTTTTGCCCGCTTCTATGGCCGCTAAATCTCTATCCATCGCATACAAACGGCCTGTTTTACCTAACTTGGATAATATTTTTTTGCTGTGCCCGCCACGCCCAAATGTACCGTCTATGTAAGTTCCGTCGGATTTGATGTTGAGCGCATCAACCGCCTCGTTAAGTAAAACAGTAATATGCGAAGAGCTGTGATTTGAGACTGAAGACATAGTTGATACTGGGGCCAAAATTGGTGATAGTTCGGGCGCCAAATCCGCGCCCATCATCATAGTGAAAAGCCTTCTAATTCTACGGGCATTTCAATACCTTCGCCACCCGTTAACTGTTCAAGCTGCTTGCGCCAGGCTTCCATATGCCACATTTCAAAATGGCTACCTTGGCCAACCAACATCACTTCTTTTTCTAATTTTGCAAATTCGCGCAATGTTGGCGAAACTAACATGCGGCCAGCACTATCAAGCTCCATGTCTTCGGCGTAACCCACCAACAGGCGCTGCAAACCGGATGATTGCTTATCAAAACTGGAGAGCGACATCAATTTTGCTTCTATCGGCTCCCATGCAGGTTGCGGGTACAACAGCAAGCATCCATGCGGGTGAGCGGTCAGCACTACTTTTGTCAAAAGGGCATCGCGATGTCTGGCCGGCACTGCAAGCCTGCCTTTTGCATCCATACTTAAATTTGTTGTGCCGCGAAACATATTTGGATAAATGCCTTATAATTTCTTTTATTAACTTGCTTAAAAAGTGAGGAATCACTAACCATCCCTAGTACGAATTAGTCATTCCCCACAAAACTCCACTTTTTCCCACCAATTGGCACTATAGATAAAAAAAAAGCGCTTTGCAAGCACTTTTTAAGATTTTTTCTTTATAAGACAAAGACTTAGCTCATTTTTTGTATAATAGACAAAAACGTTTAAAATCAAATAGTTATAAAATTAAGTGAATGTAATAGATGAGTGTTGTTGATTATGTGATTGAATTGCATGCGAGGATTAAAACAGAAATAAAAAGAAGCTAGCCGATAAGCCGGGTTCTGTCGTGCATTGCTGCGCGTAACAGTCATTCATCTAGGCGCACACTTGCGCGTACGCTCAAGCAACCTACCCGCCAGTGACGCGAGCCACGCCTATGCTATTTTCATAGCCTACTGGCCTATTTGGTCTTGCTGCAGATGGAGGTTACCGCGTTTCACCATAACTTAATATGCTCGTCTCTGTGGCCCTATTCCGCGTCTCACGACGTACGGCTGTTAGCCGTCATCTTGCTCTGCGCAGCCCGGACTTTCCTCCCCTTATTACTAAGCGGCGACTGTCTAGCTAGCTTCAGTGCTATTTTAACACAGATAAAAAAGGAGCTTTAATGCGTACAAAATGACTGATACACTGATTTATTTCCTAGCCGAAAAATAACATTGCAAGGGGTTGAGCAAAAATGAAATTCGTACAATTGATATTTGTTTCTCTCTTGGTTTTTTCAAGTGCAAGTTTCGCACAAGAAACTCCTCACTATGATGTCGTTGCTGAATTCATCAGGGAGCTTGGAGATACTAAAAATTTGCGGGACACTGCAACGATGGAACTAGCTCAAACAGATAAGATGGAGGCAGCTGAAAAAAACCAACAAGCGCATGCTGCCGCAATTCGCAATTGTACACGAATTAGTCTTAAACTTAGGGCAAGTAATTCCATGCTAAAAAGCATGACACTGATGAAGCCATTCGAGACACTAATACCAACCATCATTGCATGGAACGAACAGAAATTGAATTTGTATGACGAAAATAAGCAAGATTTCAAAAGTTTTTATGGGTGGCCCTAAGCCTGGTGTTGATTACGCTACACTGGCTACTCGAATGCCAGAAATAACTGCTGAAATGGAATATGCAGACGAGTCTATTTTCAAGCTTACTCCTTTGGTTTTTGCCACCTTAATTAGCGATAAGTCTGATAGTAAGAATCATCTCAGTCACCTTATCATCACAAGAGCCGAGAGGAAAACTCTCGTTGATACCATCAATAGGCATTTCGGTTCAAGCTTGACCGAAAAGAATCAGGATTGGACGGTTAGCTCAGCTTCCGTTCTACGAACATATTTGACAGAAAAAAGCTATAAATTCTCAGATGACCCTTGGGAATAAATTAGCCCGCGTAGGGCGCAATAACTTGCGTATTGCGCCGCATGAATAATTCACCTAAAAACTAATACCCTGCAAGCCAATATCCGTGAGCCTTCTAGAGCATGCATTTAATAGTTAAGGCTTCACAACCAAGCCATTTTTAATCGATTTAACACCTTTCACGCCTTTGGCAATTTGCTCGGCACGGTTTTTGGTAGCTTCGTCATCCACAAAGCCGCTTAATATCACAATGCCGTCTTTGGTTTTTACGCCCACTTTAAAGCTTCTAAAGTTTTTCTCTAGCAAATAATTGGTTTTAATTTTTGATGTAATCGCGCTATCGCTGGCGATTTGTTTGGCCTCTTTTTGTTGCACGGCCGATTTATAATTGGCGTATTCATCTTCATTCAAACTGCCGTTATGATTTTTATCGGCTTTGGCAAAACCGCCGTTATCAAAAGTTTCATCTTTTTTTAACTCTGCTGCACTTACTTTGCCGTCACCATCTGTATCCAGCACTTTAAACTCGCGCTGATAACTGCTTTGATTAATCTCGTCTGTTAAACCCGCCAGCGCTGGCATGCTTGTCAGGCAACATATCAGACCACTTGTCAAACCAAAAAATAAAAATTTAAAGCATTGCATCGCTTACCTCCAATAAAGATTTTTTGCAGTCGGAAACTATTTTTAAATGAGTTTCCAGTACACTAGTTGCCCAGCCCTTAGTGGAACTAGACTTTCATTTCCCATCGTTAGTTCATTTGGCACAGTCCAACTTGCCTTTTCTAAAATAATTTTATCAAGGTTTCTTGGCAAATTATAAAAATCAGCTCCATAAAAACTGGCAAAAGCTTCTAGTTTATTTAAGCAGCCGGCAACTTCAAACACTTCGGCATAAAGCTCAATTGCGGCGTGTGCCGTATAAATGCCCGCACAGCCGCAAGCGGCTTCTTTGGTGTGTTTGGCGTGCGGCGCGCTATCGGTGCCCAAGAAAAATTTTATATTGCCAGAAGTAGCCGCTTTAACCAAAGCCAAACGATGTTCTTCCCGTTTTAAAATAGGCAAACAATAGTGATGCGGTCGAATACCGCCCACAAGCATATCGTTGCGATTTAACAACAAATGATGCGCAGTAATGGTCGCAGCAACGTTATTTGGCGCGCTTTGTACGAAATCAGCCGCATCTTTGGTGGTGATATGCTCAAACACCACTTTTAAATTAGGATACCGCTTTAATAAAGGCGCCATGTGGCGATCGATAAACACTTTTTCGCGATCAAACACGTCCACATTTGTATCGGTCACCTCCGCATGCACTAGCAGCGGCAAACCGTCTTCCTGCATGGCCTCCAGCGCGGCGTTGCATTTAGTTAAATTTGTTACGCCGGAATCTGAATTCGTTGTCGCCCCCGCCGGGTAAAGCTTCACACCGTGAATAATTCCGCTGGCTTTGGCTTTTTTAATCTCATCCGCTGAGGTGTTGTCCGTTAGGTACAGCGTCATCAAAGGCTCAAACTTTGCGCCTTTTGGCAACACGTCTACTTGCGGCAGCGCCTCTAGAATACGCTGGCGATAAGCCGCAGCTAACTCAGTCGTCGTCACGGGTGTACGCAAATTCGGCATGACAATGGCGCGAGCGAATTGCCGCGCTGTATCTGGCAACACAGCTTGCAATGCAGAACCATCACGCAAATGCAGATGCCAATCGTCTGGGCGAGTAAATGTTATTTTATTAGTCATCTTTTAACTTCAAGGCAAACTCATATAGGTCATTTTTTTTCAATTGCGTGATTTCAGTCGCAAAAGCAACTGCTTGCTTTAGCGGCAACTCAGCCAGCAGGCATTTTAATACACGTTGTGCCTCTTTGCTGATTTCTTGCGATTCTACAATTAGCGCAGCTTCAATCAGCAACACAAATTCGCCACGCTGCTGATTTTCATCGGCCTGCAACCAAGCACTGGCTTGGTCTAGCGAGCAAGTGTAAATTGTCTCGAAAGTTTTAGTCAACTCGCGCGCAAAAGTGATGCGGCGCTCGCCACCCAACACTTGCGCTAAATCTTCCACGCATTCCACAATACGATGCGGCGCTTCGTAAAATACTAAAGTCACGCTTTGCGATTTTAAGCTTTCCAGAATTTTACGCCGCGCCGCGCCGCTGGCAGGCAAAAAGCCGTGAAAATAAAAACCGTTTTGCATAATGCCACTAGCTGATAATGCAGTAATGACGGCACTTACGCCGGGAATCGGTACTACTTTTACACCTGCTTTACGCACCAAATCCACCACCACCGCACCCGGGTCACTAATGGCGGGCGTGCCCGCATCGGTCACCAACGCGATATTTTCGCCAGTTTTTAACTGAGCCAGCAATTTTTCGGCTGATTGATGCTCATTATGCTCGTGCACGGCAATGAGTTTTTTGGCTATTCCAAAATGCGACAAAAGGCCTGAAGTATGGCGTGTATCCTCGGCCGCAATGGCATTGACAGATTTCAAAGTTTCCAGCGCACGAAGCGTAATATCGCCCAGATTGCCGATTGGCGTTGCGACCACATATAATATGCCTGGGCCATTGCTTTTTGAATCATTCATACACGAATTTTAAGCTAAAGCCACAACATATCCTATGAAAATGAATGAAAACAATGCAGGAATCGAAGCGGAAAAATTAGCTGCAACTTTTTTGATGAATCACGGCCTTAAGCTTGTGACGCAAAACTATCATTGCCGATTTGGCGAAATAGATTTGATTATGACGGATGCCAAAACCCTTGTGTTTATTGAGGTTAGGCTAAGAAGCAACAAAAAATTTGGCAATGCAGCCAGTAGCATTACGCCACAAAAACAGCAAAAATTGATTTTAACCGCACAACATTATTTACAACAAAAAGGCCAAAGCGCTTGCCGTTTTGACGCTGTTTTAATGAGCAAAACAGATTTAAACGACATCGAATGGATACGTAATGCATTTGACGCATAAATGGCGTATCATTCGCAAAAATTAATGCTTACAAATTATAATTCTCGTATTTTTCACAGGCCTCATCTTTTAAGGAGTCATCAATGCGCCAATCATTCGCCTTTATAGCCGCTCAAGTAATTCTATGTGTAGCCGTTATTACACAAATAACTGCGTGCTTTCCTATAGTGGCGGGCGGAGCTGCTGCGGGTGGTGCTATGGCGGCTGATAGACGCACTTCTGGCATTTATGTAGAAGATGAGAATATTGAGCTAAAAGCGGTTAAGTATGTGGAAACTACACTGGGTGAAAACACTCATATAAATATTACGAGCTATAACCGCAATGTGCTGCTGACAGGTGAAGCGCCAGATGAGGCAACCAAAGCCAAGGCTGAGGCTTTTGTAAAAAGTATTGAAAATATACGCGCAATCACAAATGACATTGCGGTTGGGCCAAAATCATCACTCGGCTCACGCAGTAATGACACTTATTTAACCTCTAAAGTTAAAACACAATTTGTGACCGAGAATAAATTTCAGGCCAACTATGTGAAAGTAGTCACCGAAAATAGCGTGGTGTATTTACTAGGCATTGTGAACAAAGCCGAAGCGGATGCTGCAGTAGAAATTGCGCGCAATACCGATGGCGTAAGCAAAGTAGTTAAAGTATTTGAGTACATGAATTAAACATATCAACTAAAGTAATGGGAAATAGCAAAAAAATGACAAACAATGAAATTATCATCGAAGGCCTGACTCGTGCGGGCAAACCTTTCCGTCCAAGTGATTGGGTAGACCGCATGTGCAGTACCTTTGCCACCTTTGGCGAAAATCGTAAATTGCGTTATTCGCCTTACCTTAGACCGGAAGTAGTAAACGGTATACGCAGTTTAGCGGTAGATATGAAACTGAAAGATACCAACCCTGAAGGCTTTGAGCAATTGATGCACTTTGTCGAAGAGAATCAACTGAATATTTTGGATGAAGCTGGCAACAGTATAGCCGCGCCGCTTAACGGCTAATTAGCCTAGGCTAACTCTTTATTTTTCACCGTTTTTTTGTGAATCGCCGGCTAAAATCGCTTCTAAATATTGCTTGGTGACCTTGCCATGCTTAGTTTTAACCAACTCGCCACGTGGGTTGTAAATATAACTGGTGGGTAGCACCTCTGCGCTACCGATCTGCTTCATCACTTCATCGTCACCCAGCACAATTGGGTAAGACATCAGCATGTCATCGACGTATTCAGCGACTTCTTTGGCATTTTGGTAATCAAATGCCACACCAAATATCATCACATCTTTGTTTTTACGGCTATCATACAATGCCACTAAATCTGGCACCTCTTCTAGACATGGCGGGCACCAGGTGGCCCAATAATTGACAATCACCCATTTGCCTTTGTACTGCGATAATGTGTACTTTTTGCCATTGGTATCTTTTAACATAAAATCATTTGCAGCAAAGACAACTGTGTGTATGCTTAGCAGAATTGCCATCAAAAATGATGATAAAAGTAGTTTTTTATGCAACATAAGTCTTTAAATATCCAAATAAATTAGCAAAAAAGTGACAAATTTAGAATTACGCACTAATATAAAGTATTCCAGCTGGAGTTTGTATGCCAATCAGCCTTAAGCTACCAAGTTTAGATGATAACCCAATTTTGTTGGCGGAAACTCGCCCCCACAAAATTAACGAGTTCATACAAAAGCTACCTTTTGGTGATCCAATCACCGCTGCAACCAATTTAGTAGATGAGTTGCAAATTTTAAATAGCCAAAAAGTGGCCTTTGCTAATCGCCTTAACGCCTTAGAGCTTTATCGCCCGACAGCAATTCAAATTTATCAAGATTTAATTCCGCATTTTAGCAATGCCAGTCTACCACTTACAAAAAACGAGCGGGCTTTTGCTGACGTTGCCGTGCAGCTATGGCAAGAGTTTGCGTTTGGCTATAAATTTGCTCTGATAGATTTGCAAAATAAAATTTTAAATTTAAACAGCAGCAAATCTACCGCACAAGTCGTGCATCGCGCAATTCATGCACTTAGAGAAATCGCGCTGGTGCATCACCTGTGTTATCGTTCCCCGTCCAGCAGCTTATGGGCAGAATTGCATCAGCTCTACTTCTGCGCCCTACAGCAATCTGCCGAAAAATTAGCCGTTAGAGATCAGCTTGCAGTTAATAACGTTAGTTCTGTCAATTTGGTCTACACACAAGTATTGTTGATGGCGCTGGCTGACCCGCAACATCTTGCAATTGCAGATATTTTAAAAACAGATGTATACCTATCAAACATCGCTGAGCATGCTGAGCTTAGGCCTTTGGGTTTGGTTGAAAACCCTGCAGGTGTATTCTTGATAGCGCTTGACGGTAATAAGCCGCCAACTCCTTTTGCTAAGAACCAAGACGTGCCTGATGGTACTACAGATATTCTTTTAGTGACCGTTAATTTGGCACGACAAATTCATCAACACATTAAGTTATTGCAAGAGGGTGTAGTGCCAGATGATGGTTATTTACCCAGCTATGCGCTAGAAGGCCATTATGAAGATTTACTCTCACGTCTGATTAAAAATTTCGGTAAGGTGCAACAACGCGTATTTTCTAGGACTAAAAAAAGCGATGGTATAGAATTAGGTATCGGCTTGATTGCTGCACATCATTTACTGCAAGAGGGTAGCAGCACATTTGCAAAAGTCCATAACATAGAGGGCGCTATTAAACCATCTCGCTGGCAAGTATTAAATGTAGGCGCGGGTGGTTATGCTTTGCGCAAATTTAGCTCATCTCAAGCATCGGCACGCATTGGCGACGTAGTGGCCATGAAAAATAGCAAAAGCAAACAGTGGGAATTAGCAGTATTACGTTGGGCAAACATGAACGATATGAACCAACTAGATGTGGGTTTAGAGTTAATTTCACCCAGCGCAGTGGCATTTACTGCAAAATTCGAAAGCAGTGCTATGGAGGGCGAAATTTTGTTGTTACCCGAGCTTAGCGCGATTAAACAAGCAGCAAGCGTTATTACTGCGCGTGGATTTTGCAAAGCAGGCGACACCTTAACACTTAACTCGGCCAACAAACCCAGCAAAATACTTATTAATAAATTAGCAGAGCGCACAGCCAGATTTGAGCGTTTTCAATACGACTTGATATAACGTGAGCGATGTTGTTATACTTACGCTTAATTAACAAATAATTTCCTTACCTGAACCCCAGTTTACAGAATAACAATAATAATTTGGCTTTGATTTACTGGGCTGCTGTAAGCATCTGACAATTCATAAAATTTCATTTTCGAGGTCACAATGAACGAACATATTACCCATACAAGCGATGCAGCTTTTGAGAAAGAAGTATTGCAATCACAACTTCCGGTGTTAGTCGATTATTGGGCTGAATGGTGTGGGCCTTGCAAAATGATTGCGCCGATTTTGGATGATATTTCTAAAGAATACGCCGGCCGTTTAAAAGTAGCTAAGCTCAATATCGATGATAATCAGCAAACACCACCTAAATATGGTATTCGTGGCATTCCAACCTTAATGTTATTTAAAAATGGTAATGTGGAAGCCACCAAAGTTGGCGCTTTATCCAAATCTCAATTAACCGCATTTATAGATAGTAATATATAGTTTCAATACTTAACTTAACTTTTTTTGGTTTATTTACTTAAGCTGGTTCCTAATTAAAAGGCCAGCTTCCCTAAAACTTTACTTTTTCTCTTGTATTTCCTTTATTAGCCCCTTCTAGCGAGTTCTCACATGCATCTATCCGATCTTAAACACCTTCCAGTTACCGAACTAGTAGATATGGCTATTGCCGACGAAATCGAAAATGCGAGCCGCATGCGCAAGCAAGATTTGATTTTTGCAATTTTAAAAAACAAAGCTAAAAAAGGTGACAGCATTTTTGGAGACGGCACGTTAGAAGTCTTGCAAGACGGTTTTGGCTTCTTGCGTTCACCTGATACTTCATACCTTGCAGGAACAGATGATATCTATGTTTCACCATCGCAAATTCGCCGTTTTAACTTGCACACTGGCGATTCTATTCAAGGGGAAATTCGCACACCAAAAGATGGCGAACGCTATTTTGCGCTGGTAAAAGTGGATATGGTGAATGGTGAAGCACCAGAAAATACCAAAAATAAAATTTTATTTGAAAACTTAACGCCACTCTTCCCAACCATTCCGCTCACTTTAGAGCGCGATATTCGAGGTGAAGAAAACATCACCAGCCGTGTCATTGATATGATTGCGCCGATTGGTCGTGGTCAGCGCGGTTTATTGGTTGCCAGCCCCAAAAGCGGCAAAACGGTGATGATGCAGAACATCGCGCATGCTATTACTGCTAATCATCCCGACGTAGTTTTGATTGTATTGTTAATTGATGAGCGGCCTGAAGAAGTAACGGAAATGACGCGCTCAGTAAAAGGCGAGGTAGTTGCTTCCACCTTCGATGAGCCCGCAACGCGCCATGTGCAAGTGGCCGAAATGGTGCTAGAAAAAGCCAAACGCTTAGTCGAGCACAAAAAAGACGTGGTGATTTTATTAGATTCTATCACTCGCTTGGCGCGCGCTTACAACACGGTAATTCCATCATCGGGCAAAGTACTAACCGGTGGAGTGGATGCTAACGCACTGCAAAAACCTAAACGCTTCTTCGGCGCCGCACGTAATATCGAAGAAGGTGGATCACTCACCATCATCGCCACAGCCCTTGTGGATACTGGCTCGCGTATGGATGATGTGATCTATGAAGAATTTAAAGGCACCGGCAATATGGAAATTCACCTTGACCGCCGCATGGCCGAAAAACGCCTCTACCCAGCCATTAACGTGAATAAATCTGGTACGCGTAAAGAAGAATTGTTAATCGAAAAAGATGTGCTACAAAAAATATGGGTGCTACGCAAATTGCTTTATCCAATGGATGATTTGGAAGCAATGGAATTTCTGCTAGATAAAATTAAAGCCACCAAAAACAATGCCGATTTTTTTGATAGCATGCGCCGGGGTTAATCTTATACACAATCTGTCACATAAATTAATCTTTCGGCAAGGCTTTGTAGCTTAGGTGAGACAAATTTTTTAACTTGAACTCCTGTTTCTGCTATTTCCATCAACTCTTGAACCGCCGCCCTATAGCCGCGCTCAAAAACCCAGTATTGGCACTCGTGCGCATTTTCATTACCCTGCACTTCATCAAACAGCACTAAGAATGCTTCCATACATGCATTTCTATCTGTGGCTTCCATTATGATTCTCTTTTCTGGCTTATTTTTACAATTCTAGTATTTCTTAAGGTGTTATAAATTGGTTAACGGCATTTATCTTGCCAACTTTAAATTAGGCTTTCCCTTAATGTTTACTGCACTATGTTAGCTAATATTTAACAGCCCACAACTGGCTAATTATTGCTATTTCTATCGATTTAATTCATAATGCGCGGCTTAATGTAATTGCTTAAATTTTGAGAGAAAAGTATGAAAGCTGAAATTCATCCAGATTACCCAGAAATCAACGTTACCTGTAGCTGTGGTAACAAATTTAAAACACGCTCAACACATGGTCGTGATATGAATATTGAGGTGTGTTCCCTATGCCATCCTTTTTACACTGGCAAACAAAAAATATTAGACACTGCAGGCCGCGTTGAGAAATTCAAACAAAAATACGGTATGTAATAACATAATTTGTTGATGAAAAAGGCAGCATTGCTGCCTTTTTTTATTTTTCTCTTCGCACAATGCTAAACTTGCAACAAATTAATTAATCTATTAAAAAAATGCGTTTTGATTTAGATCACGATTGGCAAGGCAATATGTCCACTCCCCACGCAATAGTGGGTGAGCGCGCTAAAATACACTTATTACTTGTGCTTTGCGCGATTTGGCTATGCATGGGCTTGATTGGCCACGCCCCTTGGAAACCATTTGAATCAAACGCAATCAGCACTATTAAAACCATACTAGACACAGGCAACTTACTTGCACCGAATTCTGCCAGTAACAACCAAATTGTTAACCCACCGTTGTATTATTTGAGCGCTGCTGCAACAGCTAAATTGCTTGGTTCGATACTGCCTATACAAGATGCCGCGCGCATTGCAACTGGTTTGTGGATGGCGATAACTTTG
Source organism: Methylotenera sp. (assembly GCA_017880905.1). Classification (GTDB taxonomy): domain Bacteria; phylum Pseudomonadota; class Gammaproteobacteria; order Burkholderiales; family Methylophilaceae; genus Methylotenera_A. Next base: position 1,034 of record JADGRO010000009.1, on the reverse strand, counting down.
TTGATGATGGGTATGACTGGTCGTGAGCTGTGGGGTAATGGTTTTGGTCGACAAACCACTTTTGTACTAATCGGCTCGCTGGGCTTGGTGCTAAGCGCACATACTTTAATGCCTACCGTAAGCGCCTTGACAGGTATCTCCACTGCATTTTATGCGTTAGCACTAGCCAAAAGGCGACCTTATAGAGCCAGTGCCTTATTGGCTTTGGGCATGGGTATCAGTTTTTTATCCACAGGTTTGCAACCTCTAGCAATCATATTAACCACTTGCCTTGCCTTACCCTGCTTGTTTGATTTTTGGCGCAGCAAAAGCTTTGCCAGCGTTTTCGGCTTGGCGCTAATATTGACCAGCCCTTTTTTATTAGGCTGGCCAATTTTATGCCACTATTTTTATCCTGATGCGCTTGCTCACTGGTGGGCGTTATCGCTGGAACAGTTCAAAACAAGTGAACATTTATATTTTTTAAGAATACTCTTATGGTACGCATGGCCAGCGCTGCCTCTAGCTACGTGGGGTCTATGGCGTTACCGATCCCAACTATTCAACAACCCTAGATTTCAACTGATTATTACTTTTTTTGTGGTCGCTTGGGTTTTAATAGGGTTTAGTGAGGATAAAGAAGTATTTGCCCTACCTTTGCTGATACCGCTTACCGCAATGGCTGGAGGCAGTATAGAAACATTGAAGCGCGGCACGGCTGGCGCATTAAGTTGGTTTGGGCTTATTTTGTTTGGCTTAATGAGTGCGCTGATTTGGTTGGGTTGGTTCGCAATGCTCACTGGCAGTCCTGCCAAAATTAAAACACGTTTAACATTTTTATCCGGCACTCAGCATCTAAATTTCAGCATAATTGCATTTACAATCGCAGTGATAGTAACGCTGATTTGGCTATTTGCAGTCTTTCGCACGCAATATTCTAACCGCTCAAGCGCTACAAATTGGGCCGTCGGTATGACTTGTGTGTGGTCACTTTTGATGACACTTTGGTTACCGATGATAGATTCTGCGCGTAGTTATCGCGAAGTATTCAGCAG
>JADGRO010000054.1 GCA_017880905.1 Methylotenera sp. | reverse complement strand
CTATTTTCGTTGTAGAAATCAGGATTCTGCCAGTCTAAGGCATGGCGGGTTGGGGCTTCTAGATTGCCTTCGCGACTCATTTAAACCTCGTATTATTTTTTAATCAATTAGATGATGTGAGTGTGTTGTATCGCGCTCACATCATCCCCCTCAAAAGAAGGATGAAGTGTTGCTAATCTACTAATTCATTTAACGCTTTTGCGTAACGATTAGCATGGCTACGTTCTGCTTTGGCTAACGTTTCAAACCAATCAGCTACTTCGTCAAAACCTTCATCACGTGCAGTTTTCGCCATACCTGGATACATATCAGTGTACTCATGCGTTTCGCCAACTACTGCTGATTCCAAGTTTTGGCGTGTAGGGCCAATAGGCAAGCCAGTTGCTGGGTCGCCAGATTGCTCCAAAAATTCCAAGTGACCGTGTGCGTGTCCAGTTTCGCCTTCGGCAGTTGAGCGAAATAATGCGGCTACGTCATTTTGGCCTTCGATATCCGCTTTATTTGCGAAGTATAAATAGCGGCGGTTAGCTTGAGATTCGCCTGCAAAAGCGTCTTTCAAGCAGGTTTCAGTTTTTGATCCTTTAAGTTGCATCTTGATCTCCTTTGGTTAATTTTTTGATGCACAGGTTTAATAGCACCCGAACATGAGACAAATTTTACGCTGATTGGTGCGTGCGTCCAGTTGATTATTTTTATTATTATAATAAATAAAATAAATCAAAATATTAAATTTGATAGTTTTTATTATACATTAATTTTCTACAAAAATAATGTGCAATTTTTATTCGTAAAAACCCTATTTTATGCTTTAAATAAGCGTGTTTTGCGAGCCTAAACATGTTAGAATTTCATGGTTAAAAACAACTAAGAAAACGCTCTCAAAAAGCGCTCATTTCAAGCAAAATCAACACGGAAATTTTAATGGATCAATTCGCTAAAGAAACCCTTCCCATCAGCTTAGAAGACGAAATGCGTCGGTCATATCTCGATTACGCCATGAGCGTAATTGTAGGCCGTGCGCTACCCGATGTGCGTGATGGTTTAAAGCCGGTGCATCGGCGTGTTTTGTATGCGATGCATGAGTTATCAAATGATTACAACAAGCCTTACAAAAAATCGGCACGTATCGTCGGTGATGTCATCGGTAAATACCATCCGCATGGCGACACCGCGGTGTATGACACGATCGTACGTATGGCGCAGGATTTTAGCCTGCGTTACATGTTGGTGGATGGGCAAGGTAACTTCGGTTCTGTGGATGGCGATAACGCGGCGGCGATGCGTTATACCGAAATCCGTATGGCGAAAATTGCCCATGAATTATTGGCGGATATCGATAAAGAAACCGTTGATTTTGGCCCTAACTATGACGGCAGCGAGCATGAGCCGCTCATCATGCCAGCGCGCATTCCAAACTTGCTCATCAACGGCAGTTCTGGCATCGCGGTGGGTATGGCGACTAATATTCCGCCACATAACTTAAATGAAGTACTGGATGCTTGTTTTGCCTTGCTCAAAGACCCTGAAATGGGTATTGAAGAGCTGATTGAGTTGGTGCCTGCGCCCGATTTTCCTACTGCGGGCATTATCTACGGCACGATGGGCGTGAAAGAAGGTTACCGCACTGGCCGTGGACGCGTAGTGATGCGTGGTCGTACGCACTTTGAGGATATGGATAAAGCCGGTGGTCGGCAGGCCTTGATAGTGGATGAGTTGCCATATCAGGTGAACAAAAAGACCTTCGTTGAAAAAATCGCTGAGCTGGTTAACGAGAAAAAAATCGAAGGTATCTCAGATTTGCGTGATGAGTCCGACAAATCGGGCATGCGCGTGGTGATCGAGCTGAAACGCGGCGAAATCGGCGAAGTGGTTTTAAATAATCTGTACAAACAAACTCAGTTGCAAGATACATTTGGCATGAATATGGTAGCTTTGCTCGATGGCCAGCCGCGTCTGCTGAATTTGAAGCAAATGTTGGAAGCCTTCTTGCGTCATCGCCGCGAGGTGATCACACGCCGTACCGTCTTTGAGCTCCGCAAGGCACGCGATCGTGGCCATGTGTTAGAAGGCTTGGCAGTGGCGCTGGCGAACGTGGATGAGATGATTGCTATTATTAAAGCTGCGCCTACGCCACCAGAAGCCAAAGTGGCTTTGATGGCAAAATCTTGGCATTCAACCGTGGTAGAAGAAATGTTGAGGCGTGCAGCAATGGAAGCCGCTCGTCCAGATGGTTTGAGTGTTGATTTTGGCTTAACATCAAAAGGTTACAAACTGAGCGATGTACAAGCGCAGGAAATCTTGCAAATGCGCCTGCAACGCTTGACTGGCCTTGAGCAAGATAAAATTGTAACTGAGTACAAAGAAGTGATGGATGAGATTGCGGATTTACTCGATATTTTGGCAAACGCCTCACGCGTTACTACCATTATCACTGATGAGCTTACCGAAATTAGAAAACAGTTTGGCGATAAACGTCGCAGTGAAATTGTCGAAAATGCACAAGATTTGTCGTTAGAAGATTTAATCACCCCGCAAGACGTGGTGGTGACGCTTTCGCACACAGGCTATGTGAAATCGCAGCCATTGGACGAATACCGGGCTCAGCGCCGTGGTGGACGTGGCAAACAGGCCGCACCAACCAAAGAAGATGATTTTATCGATAAAATGTTTGTGGCTAATACGCACGATTATATTCTGTGCTTCTCAAGCCGAGGTCGCGTTTATTGGCTTAAGGTTTACGAAGTGCCGCAAGGCAGTAGAATTGGGCGTGGCAAGCCGATAGTGAATTTATTTCCGTTGGAAGAAGAAGAGAAAATCAACGCAATTCTTTCGGTAAAAGAGTTCGATGAAAATCACTTTATTTTTATGGCAACAGCGCTCGGCACGGTGAAAAAGACCGCGCTTATTGAATTTGCTAATCCACGTAAATCAGGTATTATCGCCATCAATTTAGACGACGACGACTATCTGATTGGCGCGGAAATCACTAACGGCAAAAATGATATTGTGTTGGTGTCGAACGGCGGTAAAGCGGTGTGGTTTAGCGAAGATGATGTACGTCCAATGGGGCGCGCAACACGTGGTGTGCGCGGCATGAAGCTAGCGCCCAAGCAACAAGTGCTTTCGTTGCTGATTGCAGAAAATGACCAACAAACCGTACTGGTGGCCACTGAAAACGGTTTTGGCAAGCGCACTGTGCTGGCTGATTTCCGTCATTCCGGGCGCGGTACACAAGGCGTTAAGGCCATTCAAACCAGCGATAGAAACGGTTTAGTAGTTGCCGCCAAATTGGTGAATGAAGAAGATGAAATTATGCTTATCACTACAGGTGGCGTGTTGATTCGCACACGAGTAAAAGAAATCCGTGAGTTAGGTCGCGCTACACAGGGTGTAACGCTGATTAATCTTGGCGAGGGCGAAAAACTTTCTGGCTTAGAGAAAATTGTTGAGACAGATGATGTTGAGACGAATGAAGAATAGTTTTTTTAAAAATTAACTAGTTAAGGAAAAGCAAGCAATGACAAAGATCTACAATTTTGCCGCTGGTCCAGCGGTTTTACCACAAGCGGTGTTACAACAGGTGCAAGCCGAGCTATTAGATTGGCATGGTTCTGGTATGTCGGTTATGGAAATGAGCCATCGCGGAAAAGAATTTATGGGTATCGCGGATGAGGCTGAGGCTGATTTGCGCGAGTTAATGGGTATCACTGCCAATTACAAAGTATTGTTTCTGCAAGGTGGCGCTTCTGCGCAGTTTGGCATGATTCCGATGAACTTGCTGCGCGGCAAAAAAAACGCTGACTATTTGAATACTGGCGAGTGGTCTAAAAAAGCCATCAGTGAAGCCAAAAAATTCTGCGATGTGAATGTGGTTGCGAGCTCAGAAGATAAAAATTTCAGCTATGCACCTAGCCAAGATCAGTGGAAACTCAATCCTGATGCGGCTTATGTGCATTACACTTCAAACGAAACCATCGGTGGAGTTGAGATATTCTGGACACCAAATGTGGGTAAAGTGCCATTGGTAGCAGATATGTCATCACATATTTTGTCACGTCCTGTAAATGTCGCTAAACATGCTCTAATTTATGCGGGTGCGCAGAAAAATGTTGGACCCGCGGGTTTGACGATTGTCATCGTGCGTGACGATTTAATTGGCGAAACCTTAGCAGGCACGCCGAGCATGTACGACTACAAAATTCATGCTGAAAATGAATCGATGTACAACACGCCGCCGACATTCGCAATTTATGTGGCTGGTTTGGTATTTAAATGGCTGAAAGCCAATGGCGGCTTAGCTGCGATGGAAAAAACCAATATTACCAAAGCGAATATGGTGTACGATTATCTGGATGCGACCGATTTTTATCGCTGCCCGACCGCGAAAGAAAACCGTTCACGTATGAATATTCCGTTCACACTCAAAAATGAAGCACTGGACGAAGCTTTTCTTAAAGGGGCTAAAGATAAAGGGTTGCTACAATTAAAAGGCCACCGCTCCGTAGGAGGCATGCGTGCGTCTATCTACAATGCCATGCCGGTTGAAGGCGTGCGCGTGCTAGTGGAATATATGAAAGATTTTGAGAAAAATAATAGCTAGCAGTTACAAATAATTAAGGGGATGGACTTGGGAAAACGTCAGATACTTGTACTGAATAAAATTGCGTCGGTAGGCACGAAACGATTGCCAGTCGAAACTTATGAAGTGGGTGCTGAAGTCACCAAGCCAGATGCTATTTTAGTGCGTTCTGCCAAGATGCATGACATGGAAATCCCCGCGAGTGTGCAGGCCATCGGTCGCGCTGGTGCTGGTACTAATAATATCCCCATTACCGATATGAGCAAACGGGGTGTAGTGGTGTTCAACACGCCAGGCGCCAATGCCAATGCGGTTAAAGAGCTGGTTTTGGCCGGCATGCTAATGGCGGCGCGCAATATCGCCCCAGCCATGAAGTTTGTGGAGGGTTTGCAAGGTGATGATGCAACTTTATCTAAAGTGGTCGAAGACGGCAAAAAAAACTTCGTGGGCATTGAAATTCCTGGTAGAACGTTAGGCATTGTTGGCCTTGGTGCGGTGGGCGGCATGGTGGCGGATACCGCACTTAAGTTGGGCATGAAAGTGCTGGGCTACGACCCTGAAATCACTGTAGATGCGGCTTGGCGCCTGTCTTCAGAGGTTAAACGCGTACTTAGCGTAGATGAACTAATCAAGCACAGCGATTTTATTACGCTGCATGTGCCATTGATTGATGCGACGCGGCATTTGATTAACGCCGAACGTATTGAAATGATGAAACATGGCGCAGTATTGATTAACTTTGCGCGTGAAGGCGTGATTGACGAGCAAGCAGTGCTGGATGGCCTTGATAGCAAGAAACTGCGTGCTTATGTGTGCGATTTTCCTACTGCTCGCATGAAATCTCACCCAGGTGTGGTGGCCTTGCCGCATCTTGGCGCTTCTACGCAGGAGGCGGAGGATAACTGCGCGGTGATGGTAGTTGATCAGGTGCGCGAATTTTTAGAAAATGGCAATATTAGCAATTCGGTGAATTTCCCAGCCGTGAACATGCCGCGCGAGGCCGCACATCGCGTGGCGGTTGCGAGTGCGAATATTCCCAACATGGTGGGGCAAATTTCTACCGCCATGGCCAATGCTGGTATTAATATTCACAATATGGTGAACAAATCGCGCGGCGATATTGCCTATACCATGTTGGATTTAGACAGCCCTGCGCCTGAGGCTGCACTTGCAAAAATTAAAGCGATTGAAGGTGTGATGAATGTGCGTTTGTTGCCGCAAAGGCAGAACTAGACTATAGGAATGAACGAATAACGAATGAGTAACGAGCTAAAAAATTATCGCGACAAAATCGATGCTATCGATGATGAATTGCTGAAGCTCGTCAATGAGCGGGCAAAACTCGCGCGCCAAATTGGCGGCCTAAAGAGCGATGGTGTGATATATCGACCAGAACGTGAAATGCAAATATTATGCCGTTTGCAAGAAAATAACGCAGGGCCGCTCTCTAAAGAGGCTGTAGGCCATATCTTTCGCGGGGTGATGTCTAACTGCCGCGCGCTTGAAAAAGAACTCTCCATTGCGTTTTTAGGCCCACTCGGCACCTATAGCGAAGAAGCCGCGCTGAAGCAATTTGGACAAGGACGCCAAGCAGTGGTTTGCGGTTCAATTGATGAAGTGTTTCGCATGGTTGAAGCGAATCAAGCGGATTACGGTGTAGTTCCTGTGGAAAATTCCACCGAAGGCGCGATTGGGCTAACGCTGGATTTGTTGCTTAGCACTTCACTAAAAGTTTGCGGGGAAATTACGCTACCTATACACCATTGTTTACTTTCAAAACAAACAGATATCGCTAAAATTTCGCATGTATTTTCGCATAGCCAATCGCTATCGCAATGCCATGAATGGCTCAATAAAACCTTGCCTGAAGTGGAATGCGAGGCGGTGACCAGCAATGCACGTGCCGCGCAAATGATTCACGACTTGGTTTCAAGTGATGGTACGTTTGCTGCAGCAATTGCCAGCAAACGTGCGGCGGAGCTGTTTAATTTGAATGTGCTGGCTGAAAATATTGAAGATGATGCCAAAAATACGACGCGCTTCTTGGTGCTGGCTAATCATGATGTGGCGCCTTCTGGTAAAGACAAAACTTCAATAGTGATGACCTCGCAAAACAAGCCTGGCGCGATGGTAGAGTTGCTTGAGCCGCTTTCAAGGCACGGCGTGAGTATGACAAAATTTGAATCGCGCCCATCTAAGCAAGGGCTTTGGGACTATGTATTCTTTGTGGATGTTGAAGGTCATCATACCGATGCTAAGGTTAAAGCTGCGTTACAAGAATGCGCGAAACGTGCATCCATGCTCAAAGTGTTGGGTTCCTATCCAGCTGCCGTGATTTAAATTATAGGTCTTAATTTTCAGTATGAGTTTGTCCTGCCATGGGTTTATCTAGTTTAGCTCCCTACTACGTTCGTGCGATTGCGCCATATCAAGGCGGTAAGCCTATAGCTGAGCTTGCACGAGAAATGGGTTTGAATGAGACGGATATTATTAAGCTTGCTTCTAACGAAAACCCACTCGGCATCAGTCCCAAAGCACAAATGGCGATAGAAGATGCGATAGCCGATATTGCACGTTATCCTGATGGTAATAGCTTTGCATTGCGTGATGCGGTGAGTAAAAAATTTGCTGTGCACGAAAATCAAATTATGTTTGGAAACGGCTCAAATGACATTTTGGAGCTTGTTGCTCGCGCCTTTCTGTATACGGGTTGTGAGGCGATTTATTCGAAACATGCCTTTGCTGTTTATCCGCTTGTTACGCAGGCTGTGGGCGCAACTGGCGTAGTTGTTCCCGCCAAAAATTACGCACATGATTTAAATGGTTTTTTGAAGGCGATTACGCCAAAAACGCGCTTGATTTTTATCGCCAACCCGAATAATCCAACCGGTACTTTGATCGATAAGGCCGAGTTAAAAGCATTTTTAAAGCAAGTGCCAAAAAATGTGTTGGTGGTTTTGGACGAAGCTTATGACGAGTATTTAAGCGCGGATAATAAGTCTGAAGCGATTCACTGGCTGAGTGAATTTGAAAACTTGATTATTTCGCGCACTTTTTCTAAAGCCTATGGTCTAGCTGGCTTGCGTATTGGTTTTGGGCTCATGCACGCTGATGTGGCAGATATGCTCAACCGCGTGCGTCAACCTTTTAATGTGAATAGTATTGCTCAAGCTGCGGCGATTGCATCGCTGGCAGATGATGATTTTGTAATACGCAGTTATGCCTTAAATCAGGCGGGAATGGCACAATTGACGCAAGGTTTTAGCAAACTAGGTTTAGAATATATCCCATCAAGCGCTAATTTTGTGAGTTTTGCACTGAAAAATTCAGGGCATAATGCTGCGGATGTGAACCAAAAACTGCTGCAAAATGGTGTGATTGTGCGCCTGATTGCCAATTATGGAATGCCGGATTATTTGCGCGTAAGTATAGGATTATTCAGCGAAAATGCGAGATTTTTAGAAGTATTAGAACAAATTTTAAAAGACAATGACTGACTACCAAAAATTAGCTACCGATGATGTTCGTATTCGCGAAATCAAGGAATTGATTCCACCATCTCGTATATTAGATCGTTTAAAAGAAAGCGCGCAAGCAACACAGAATATATTAGCCACGCGCACGGCGATTCATCGCATTTTGCATCAAACGGATGACCGTTTGCTGGTGATTGTAGGCCCTTGTTCCATACACGATACTAAGGCGGGGCTCGAATATGCGCGCCGCCTGCTGGATGTACATAAAAACTTGGCAGCCGATTTATTAATTGTAATGCGCGTTTATTTTGAAAAACCGCGTACTACGGTGGGTTGGAAAGGCTTGATTAATGACCCGCATTTGGATGGTAGTTATCATATCAACGAGGGTTTAGAGCGTGCGCGAAAATTTTTGTTGGATGTGAATGAGCTTGGGATGCCTGCCGGTATGGAGTTTTTGGATACGATTACGCCACAATACACGGCTGATTTGGTAAGTTGGGGTGCAATTGGCGCACGTACCACCGAATCGCAAGTGCATCGCGAGCTGGCTTCAGGCTTATCTTGCCCCGTTGGCTTTAAAAATGGCACCGATGGCAGCGTGCAGGTGGCGATAGATGCGATTAAAACCGCGGAAACGCCACATCATTTTCTTTCAGTCACTAAAGAAGGTCATTCGGCGATTATTTCGACGACCGGTAACGAAGATTGCCATGTAATTCTGCGCGGCGGAAAAACACCTAACTACAATGCAGCCAGTGTGGATGCAGCCTGCGCCGGCCTTGCTGCTGCTGGATTAGCGCCTAGCTTGATGATTGATTGTAGTCATGCCAATAGCCAGAAAGATTTCAAATTGCAAAAAAATGTAGCGCAAGATATCGCTACGCAGCTTAGTCATGGCGAAACCAGAGTTATGGGCGTAATGCTGGAATCGCACCTCAATGAAGGTCGACAGGAACACACGCCAGGCTGTGAGCTGGAGTATGGCAAATCAATTACAGACGCTTGTTTGGGTTGGAATGATACAGTTGATATTTTAAATAATCTGGCAGATTCAGTCCGTGTACGTCGCTCAAAAAAACTTAACAAATGATTTAGCTGACGCTGGCATCATGAATTTACTTAGGCTTTATTCGGTATCTTTGCAGTGTTGTCTATTCTTGATGGCGCGCACAATTCGTATCACGTTGTAGCACTTAATTAACAGACAACGATTATTAACTTACGTAAAGGAATTTTATCATGTGGACAACACCAGCTGCTACAGAAATGCGTTTTGGCTTTGAAGTTACAATGTATGTTATGAATAAATAATTAGCAGAACTTTAAATTAGTTTCTTGCTAATGAACGAAAAGGCTGCCGCAAGACAGCCTTTTTTATTCAGCGTAGAATTCAATTTTTAAATTAAGTTAAGAAATCTCATGCATATTCACGTTTTAGGCGCAGGCGCAGGCGGCGGCTTCCCGCAGTGGAACTGTAATTGTTTCAATTGTGACGGCTTGCGCAAAGGCACTATTAAAGCTACTAAGCGCACACAGTCTTCTATTTGTGTGAGCGGCGATGGCATCAACTGGGTGTTGTTTAATGCCTCACCCGATGTGTTGCAGCAAATTCAAGATTTCGCGCCGTTGCAACCTGGTCGTGCGATTCGCGATACTGGTATTCAAGCCATTATTTTGATAGACGCACAAATTGACCATACGACTGGCTTATATATGTTGCGTGAGGGCATGGTGAAGCGTGAAATTTACTGCACTAAAATGGTTTATGGAGATTTAACTTCGGGCAATCAAATTCTCAATATTTTAGGGCATTATTGCGGTATTAATCATCATGATGTGCCGATTGATGGCAATATCAGCTTTACTATCCCCAATGTTCCCAACCTTAAATTTACTTCCGTTGCTTTAAAAAGTGCGGCGCCACCATATTCGCCGCACCGTAACGATCCGCAAGCAGGCGACACGATTGGTGTATTGATTGAAGAAATATCGACTGGCAAAAAATGCTGGTATTCGCCCGGCTTGGCAGAAATTGAACCACATCTACCTACGCTGATGAACCAAGCAGATTGTATTATGGTGGATGGGACCTTCTGGACAGATACAGAGATGAAGGACTTAGGATTAATGACCAAAACTGCACGCAGCATAGGCCATAACCCGCAATCTGGCAAAGGTGGCATGATTGAAGATTTAGATAAATTTGGCGATGTGCGTAAGGTGTTGATACACATCAATAACACTAACCCTATTTTAAGAGAAGATTCCGCTGAGCGTGCTGAGCTCACCCGTCATGGCATTGAAGTGGCCTGTGATGGTATGGATATTATCTTATAGGAGAACACGATGAATGCAATCACTAACGACAATCTACCTTGGACACGCGCAGAGTTTGAAGAAAAACTGCGTGAAAAAGGCAAGGGCTACCATATTTATCATCCATTCCATGTGATGATGTACGAAGGAAAGCTCACCAAGGAACAGCTGCAATGCTGGGTGGCGAATCGTTTTTACTATCAAATTGCGATTCCTATGAAAGACGCAGCCATTCTTTCAAATTGTCCTGATGTCGAGGTACGCAAACAGTGGATTGTACGAATTACCGACCATGATGGTGTAGAAGGTACAGTGGGTGGCATCGAGGCATGGATACAGCTTGGTGCGGCTGTGGGCTTGACGCGAAAGCAAGTAACGAGTTTGGAAATGGTAAGCCCGGGCGTGAAATTTGCGGTGGATGCCTATGTGAATTTTGCGCGGCAACGTCCTTGGCAAGAGTCTGTGTGCTCAAGCTTGACTGAGCTGTTTGCACCGCACATTCACCAGCAACGCATCAGCTCGTGGCCAACCATGTACCCATGGATTAAAGAAGAAGGCCTAAGCTACTTTAAAAAACGCCTAAAAGAAGCGCGCCGTGACGTAGAGCAGGGTTTAAGCGTGACGCTGGATTACTTTAGCACTTCGCGCGAAATGCAATTGAAAGCGCTTGATATTTTGCAATTTAAACTCAATGTACTTTGGGTGATTGCCGATTCCATTATGCTGGCATGTACGGATATTAAAACAGAAGGCCGCGATTATCTTCGCCAGCCGGTTATTAACTTCGATTAAGAATAAGAACTACATATGGAAAATAACATCCAACATTCAGATATTTATGCATTAGCTCACCATCACCGTTTTCAATGGGAAGAAGCGCAGCAAAGTTATGTGATACTTTTTCCTGAAGGCATGGTCAAATTGCATGGTGGCGCGGGTGAAGTGATAAAGCGCGTGAATGGAAAAGCGTCGGTGGCTGATATTGTGGCAGATTTAAAGGCAGCTTTCCCCGAAGCAGAAGGTATTGAAGCGGATATTATTGGTATGTTTGAAATGGCGGTGGGTAAGGCCTGGTTACGAAAAATTAACTAGGAATATATTGAGGTAGCAAAATGACACAAGCTTCGTTAGGCGAATCAGTAGTACAAAAAGCCATAAAAAATGAAAAACAAGTTCAAGCGCAGAACAATGGCGTGGCGGCGAATATTACACAAACTCAGCCGCTTTGGTTGCTGGCTGAGATTACCTATCGCTGCCCATTACATTGTGCTTTTTGCTACAACCCGACTGATTACGATAAGCATACGCACAATGAATTAAGTACAGAACAGTGGATTCAAGCTTTACGCGACGCTCGTAAGCTTGGGGCTATACAGCTAGGCATATCGGGCGGCGAGCCGCTTCTGCGCGATGATATTGAAGAAATCGTCGTAGAAGCGCATAAGCTAGGCTATTACAGCAATTTGATCACTTCTGGCGTTGGGCTCACTGAAAAACGCATTCAGGCCTTTAAGGAAGGTGGCTTGGATCACATCCAGCTCTCAATGCACGATATTACGGAAGAGATTAACAACTTTATCACCAATACCAAAACCTTCGAGCTGAAGAAAAAAGTCGCCGCCATGATTAAAAGTCACGGCTACCCAATGGTACTCAATGTGGTGATACACCGCTATAACATTGGACATATGAGAGAAATATTAGAGATGGCAGATGCGTTGGGGGCAGATTATATCGAACTTGCCAATACGCAATATTATGGCTGGTCTCTGGTGAATCGCAATCAACTGATGCCGCTTAAAGAGCAGGTTGACGAAGCGGAAAAAATTACCAATGAGTTCCGCGAAAAATTTGGTAGCAAAATGAAAATCTTTTTTGTGGTGCCAGATTATTTTTCTAATCGCCCTAAAAAGTGCATGAATGGCTGGGGTGAAGTGTTTATGATCGTGACCGCGAATGGCGATGTATTGCCGTGCCATTCGGCACGCGTGTTGCCTGGTTTGGAATTTCCCAATGTGCGTGAGAATGGCTTAGAATGGGCTTGGAAAGAGTCTCCGGCATTTAACAAGTATCGCGGCGACGATTGGATGAAAGAGCCGTGCCGTACTTGTCCAGAAAAAGAAAACGATCTAGGTGGCTGCCGTTGCCAAGCATTTTTACTTTCTGGCGATGCGGAAAGTGCCGACCCCGTTTGTTCCTTGTCACCTAACCATTATTTAATCGAAAAAGCGATTGAGGATTCAAAAAATCCCGTGTTGGCATCACAACCTATTATTTTTAGAACCGATAAAAACTCTAAAAAATACGCCAGTGGCGAATCAACCGAGCGCATAGAAGAGTTTCACGCTTTGCCTTAACATTAAAAGGCTATAATACAAGGCGCACTCAGATGCGCCTTTTTATTTTTAGATTAAAGAAAATTTGAAAACAAGCTCTAATATTTTAGTGTACGTACTTGCCGCACTGGCAGCATTGGCACCATTTGCCATTGATACCTATTTACCAGCATTTCACGCCATGGGGACTGATTTAGGCGCATCTGATTTACATATTCAGCAAAGTCTCGCCGTTTATTTATTGCCTTACGCCATTATGACGCTATGGCATGGCGCGATTTCAGATGAAATTGGACGTATCGCCACCATCAAATGGGGCTTGGGCATATTCGTGCTGGCGAGCATTGGCTGTGCGTTTGCGCCCAATGTGGAAACGCTGTGGTTTTTTAGAGCGCTACAAGGAGCGTCTGGTGGGGCGGGCAACACGGTAGCGCGTGCCATGGTGCGTGACCTATTTGAAGGCGCACAAGCACAGCGTGTGATGGCCACAGTGCAGATGTTATTCGGCTTAGCGCCTGCTATCGCGCCTATTATTGGTGGGTTTTTATTAGGCATTCATTGGCAAGCCATTTTTATCTTTTTGGCGATTTATGCTGCAATCAGTTTGTGGGCAGCGGTGGCTTATTTACCCGAGACGATGCCGCCAGAAAAACGCCTTAAACTCTCTGTACACAATGTATTAAAAAGTTATCGAACTATTTTTAGCGATAGCGAATTTACCAAGCTGTGCGTTGCGCTAGGTGCAGTTTTTGCGGCGTTTTTTGTGTATGTGCTGGGCAGTCCCATGTTTTTAGGCAAGTTATTAGGATTCTCGCCGCAACAATACGGCTATCTATTCATTCCTACAGTTTGTGGCATGGTGCTGGGTTCTTATTTAGCGAGGCGCGCCGCAGGCAAATACGCCGCTAAACGTGTGTTGCGGCTTGCTTATACTTGGATGTTTGCCATTGTGTTGTTGAATGTTGCAGTTTGTTATGGCTTACCAACAAAGCCCGTAATTAATATTCTGCCGATTGCCTTGTTTAACATTGGCATGGGCTTGGTAATGCCGATTATTTCACTTGCCGCGCTGGATAGACATCCAAAAATTCGTGGCACTGCGGCATCGGGGCAAGCGTTTATCCAAATGCTACTTTCGACCGTTTCGGCCGGTATTATTGTGCCTTTGGTGTGGAGCAGTGTGTTTGGCTTAGCGAGCGCGATGCTGTCGTTTTGGCTAATCAGCTGGCTGGCGATACAACAAACCAAGCTTTGGAAAGGCTAGAAGCGTTTAGCAACGCAGCGTTGACTGATGGACAATTAAAGCTCTACAATTGGGCATGAACATTCAAAAACAGTCTAATAATTTAGGTTTGTTCTCTATTATTGCTATTATTATTGGGCTTAGCTGTTTAGGAATCTGAACTAAATAATGTGGCTCGATGATCATCAATATGTACAAATTTATCTTGTTGGCTGTTTAGTTGCCTTTTTCTTCTATCTTTTTCGAGTAGCTTTTTTAAGTTCTCTTGGTTGGATTACCAAAGCTAACATCGCAAGAAAAAACTTAGATAAAATTAAAACGCCTGATACGTCATCTTTTACTGACAAAATTATGACCTATGGTTTAATCATTTTGCTAGATGTTGCACTTTCATGGATTAGTGTTGTTATGGGTCTATGGCAAATGTTTGTTTTATTATTTGGGGTTGTAAGAGATATTTTTTCTTCCGCCCCAGAAGAGATCAAACTTCTAAGATTCCCACTCAAAAACAACCAGGATTTGTCTAGAGAAGCAGTTTGGGCATATGTCGTAGCGCTAAATCTAAAAACTGGGACGGAATGGAACGAAGGACGATTTCGCAATGAATTAAATGAAATAGCCGAAGACTATCCATCGTTTGACCGTATTTCTGCAATAAAAATATTAGAAGGTTTGAAAGCGGTTGATCCAGATTCTACTAAATGGCTGGCAGATAGAGTGAACATAATCATTGACAATTAAAAAATAAATTGGGACTGACTACGATTAATTTTACTTTTGATTATATACACTTCCAAGTTCGCGTAGGGTGCACTGACTTGCAGCCCGCGTAGGGCGCAATAACTAAAAGACATTGCGCCGCATGAATCATCTCTCTTCGGCGTATTACGCTGCGCTAATACGCCCTCCCAATTCTTAAAATCTCACTGGATTCCTGTCCCCGATTAAAACATTTCGAGCGCTAAATTTGAAATTGCATCCATATTTCGCCTCTATTCCTCAATTTGATATGAATATTACCCAGCTATACTGACTTATATCTTGCATATTCTCAAGTTTAATAAAAATAATCCGATAATTATAGTGTGAGTGAGAGTGGTTTTTTTGTGAACATTTGTGTAACTTTAACTAGCATGAAGTAGAATGTAGATAGCGGAGTACTAAATGAATATTAATCGTGAACACGTCGCATTAAGTGCTTATCTTAATCTCTTGGAACGTAAAGGTTTCTCGAAAGAGCAGCTTCGTCAGCGTGAGGTTATTATCTTAAAACTTGTCCCCTATATCGAAAAAATTAACAGCGATGGTTTGGCTTTTAGAAGCGCTGTTGATGAGTTATTCAAGAAATTGGACGAATCACAATGGGCGGCTTACCTACCAGTCGTCAGAGACTACTTTTCATTTTGGATTAACGATATCAAGGCAATTGTTGCGATGAATCAAGACAATGCTTTTGAAGTAAATTCAACAGAATGGAAACCAAAAGAAACTGATTTAAAACAAATGTGGAATTCTTTGG
This sequence comes from Methylotenera sp., assembly GCA_017880905.1. Lineage (GTDB taxonomy): Bacteria > Pseudomonadota > Gammaproteobacteria > Burkholderiales > Methylophilaceae > Methylotenera_A. Next base: position 3,745 of record JADGRO010000054.1, on the reverse strand, counting down.
ATGAAATCACCTTGACTTCATCTGAAGCCCAACCACTTGAGACCTATGAGAGCGCGTTACGCAATCATGGCGCAGATGACTTTTTCGTGGCCACCTGCAAAAAACTGGTTAAGTTGCTATTGTTAATGTTACGCAGTGCCCCACATAAGCAACCCGCTGCTTATCGTAAAGCGGTAGATGCGAACTTATCTTTGTTTACGTCGGAAGAAGCTTATAATATCTTCTTAAAAGTAGGCAGAGAATTTTATTACTTCTGGAAGGGTGATTTAAGTGCGCCTGATCAAGTACATCCAGCATTTGCATAAGCAGAAATTTACGGTTTAGATAACAAAAAAGGAGACCGAAGTCTCCTTTTTTAATTGATTATTTACTATTCGATCAACAGCTCTAGCTTGCCAGGTACGCCATTCATGGCATCAGCGTCTTCAAGTCCAGGTTTGCGTGAGGTAATTACTGGCCAAATCTTAGCCAAGCGCGCATTTAGCGCGATAAATTGTTGCTGATCTGCTGGCACATCATCTTCCGCAAAAATTGCCTCAGCAGGGCATTCTGCAACGCACAGGGTGCAATCTATGCACTCATCCGGGTTAATCGCTAAGAAGTTTGGGCCCTCTACAAAGCAATCGACGGGGCAAACATCAACGCAATCAGTAAATTTGCATTGAATACAGTTTTCGGTCACGACATAGGTCATTTTACTTTCCTTTTACAAATAGCCTTTACAGCTTAAAAAGCTAATTACGATATTTTATTAGAATTCTTGAAATTTTGCGATTGCTTTAATTTTGCGCGAAATCATACAATCATGCCTGCGCCGACGGTGTTATTGGAACTCTCATCGATGATAATAAACGCGCCAATGGCCCGATTTTGCATGTAACTATCTACCATTAGCGGTTGCGCCAGTTTGAAGCTGATGCGTGCAATGTCGTTCATTTTTAAGTCAGTAGCGTCAAGGTGTTCTAGCGTGTTTACATCTACTTTGTACGAAATTGCGCCGACTTTGACTTTGGATTCACGCGTGGTGTGGCGAATAATATAGGTTCTTGCAGGCGAGAGAGGCATCTCGGAAAGCCAACATACATGCGTTTCAATCTGTTTTACCGGCTCAATCTTGCTGCCAGTTTTCACAATCATGTCGCCACGTGAGGTGTCGATTTCATCTTCTAGCAATAACGTTATACTTTGCTCGGTTTGCGCGCTTTGTAGTTGTGTATCACCGACTTGAATTGCTTTCACTTTAGAATTGTAACCATTTGGCAACACAGTTACTGCGTCTCCCACAGCAATATCACCACTTTCAATGCGGCCCATGAAGCCTCTAAAGTCGTGCAGCTCAGCGTCAGCACTTGCGTGTGGGCGACACACAAACTGTACTGGAAAGCGAAACTCTTCATTTTGTTCAGCATGCGCTGCAGGTGCTTTCTCCAATATTTCGAGCAGTGTTTCACCCTCATACCAGGGCATGTTTTTGAGCCTATCGACCAGCATATCGCCATTAAGTGCAGACATCGGAATAAAGCGAATGTCATGATTATCATTGCTTCTGCTTTGAGCCAGGCCAATTTCTTTAGCGAAAGCTAAGTAGTCGGCACAAATTTTGTCGTAGGTAGCTTGGTCGTAATTCACTAAGTCCATTTTGTTCACAGCGACTACAATATGCGGAATACCCACCAAATGCGCTAAATAGCTGTGACGGCGGGTTTGCGTAAGTACTCCTTTGCGTGCATCAATCAAAATAATCGCCAAGTTGGCGGTTGAAGCAGCGGTGACCATATTGCGTGTGTATTGCTCGTGCCCAGGCGCATCGGCAATGATGTATTTGCGTGTACCAGTGCTGAAATAGCGGTAAGCTACATCAATGGTGATGCCTTGTTCACGCTCGGCTTGCAAGCCATCAGTGAGTAGTGATAAATCAACTGCTTCCATGCCGCGTTTTATCGAGGTTTTGGTAATCTGACTCAGTGTATCGGCCAAAATAGTCTTGGTATCAAATAACAAACGGCCTATCAGCGTACTTTTGCCATCATCTACGCTACCACAGGTCATAAAGCGTAATAAAGAATCGTTATGAGTAGCTTGTGTCATTAGAAATAACCTTCCTTCTTGCGCTGTTCCATGCTGGCGTCGGAAGTCTGATCATCCAAACGGGTCGCGCCACGCTCGGTAATGGTCGTGGTTGCGGTTTCCAGCACGATTTTGCTCACGGTATCAGCATCTGAAATCACGGGTGCTGTACAGGTGATGTCGCCTACTGTTCTAAAGCGAACTTGCATATTAATAATTTCTTCGCCCGCTTTGGGAATGTTAATCGTTTCGCTGTTTGACAACGGAACATTGACCGGAAAGATTGCGTCATTACGCATCACCACGTCACGTTGGTGGGCAAAGTAGATGCTAGGCAGTTCTAAATTTTCACGCTCGATATATTGCCAAACGTCCATCTCTGTCCAGTTAGAGATAGGGAAGGCGCGAATATTCTCGCCTTTGTGGGTGCGAGCGTTATACAGATTCCACAGTTCAGGACGTTGATTTTTCGGATCCCACTGACCGAATTCATCACGAAAGCTCATGATGCGCTCTTTAGCACGGGCTTTTTCTTCGTCTCGGCGTGCACCGCCGATGCAGCAATCAAAGCCGAACTCTTCAATCGCTTCCAACAAGGTGACCGATTGGTGCTTGTTGCGCGGTTCATCGGGTGATTTCAGCACTACAGTGCCTCGCTTCATCGAATCATCTACCGAACGTACAATCAAGCGTTCACCTAGTTCAGCGGCGCGTTGATCGCGAAAATCAATGACTTCCTGGTAATTGTGACCTGTATCAATGTGCATGAGAGGGAAGGGGAAACGACCTGGGCGAAAAGCTTTTTCTGCCAAGCGCAAAATACACAGAGAATCTTTGCCGCCAGAAAATAAAAGTACCGGATTGGAACATTGGCCGGCAACCTCACGTAGAATGTGAATCGCTTCGGCTTCTAGCCAGTCCAGATGTGAGAGCGGATTATGATATTGTTGATTTATATTTGACATTTCAATAGCTTATTATAATTACTTAATAGTTTACTTTAAATATTTATGTATCTGACCAAACTGCAAATTCATTGCCGCTAGGCTCTAAAAACTGAAAACGACGCCCACCCGGAAAGCTATAAATATCTTTACAAATAATGCCGCTAGCTTGCTTTATTTTTGCAAGCGTTGCTTCCAAATCATTGCTGTAAAGCACTAATAAAGCGGCCCCATTTTGCGTGGTAGAGGCAGTTTCAGACGTGAAAAAGCCGCCATCTAAACCTTCATTAGAAAAGGCTGCATAATTAGGACCATAATCGACGAATTTCCAGCCAAATGTAGCTTCAAAAAAGTGTTTGGTCGCTGCAATGTTTTTTGCAGGGTATTCAACATAATTTAGCTTTTCGTGGATATTCATTATTTGACGTGTAGCCCGCATTCCTTGCTGTCGGGGTTTTCCCACCACCATCTGCCTGCGCGCACGTCCTCGCCAACAGCCACTGCGCGGGTGCATGGCGCACAACCTATACTCGGGTAAAACTGGTCGTGCAGCGCATTATATGGCACTTTATGCAGGCGAATATACGCCTATATTTCTTGCTCAGTCCAATCGTTTAGAGGATTGATTTTTTCTAGCTTGTTAGCTTCATCAAACTCGCTTACTGGTAAGCTAATGCGAGTAGCTGCCTGCGCAGCGCGCATGCCCGTCATCCAGGCTTGTTTACCTTTTAAGG
>JADGRO010000053.1 GCA_017880905.1 Methylotenera sp. | reverse complement strand
AGTATGTGAAATATCCCCAAAGTCACTCACTCTTGCCACCCTTGTTTTACTATTACTAAACACTGTTTTTCTCGCAAGATGACAACATATAGTTGTTGCAGTTAGCAGCGCAGGGGTAGTACTCCAAGAAATATTATCAGAATTAATTTCCAAATTTAAAGTACTTGCAATCTTTTCCGCTATACCTTTAGGTAAAGTTACTAATAATTTATCAATTAACTCTTTCTGACCATGCTTAATCTCTTCTGACTTTGCTGCTATGTCTTCCATTGAAGATTTGAGGTCAGTACCAATATCACGCAAATAGGATGATATTGGCAATACTCTATCCCATTGCTTTTGATACCAATCACCTAACTTTTCAACATCAGCAAAAGAATTCATTAAGGTTTTATTAAATAGGTCATCAGAATCCCCAGAAAATATGCCATACAAGCAGGAAGCAACTTCTTCATCTGAAAAAGGATACTTATCTTTTATTTCTTTTAAAACCACTGGGTTTCCTTGAGAAAATGTTTTCAAATAACTCTTGGATACATTTCCACTTTTATCAAAAACTCTTCTTTTAGCTTCTCTTCTACTCTTTCTATCAGGTAATAATTCAATTTCTGCATTTATGGCATTTGTGATTCTGGTAGGATCAAATTCATTATCCAATTCAAATTCAGGAAACCATTCTGAACTATCGTTGTAAACCATTAGTTCTTCAGATTTTAAATTTGGAACAAGCCTACACACTTCATTTTCAAGTATCTTTATGTAACTAACGAGACATTTCTTCTTGCACAGCTTGCTAATATAAGAAAATCTCTGTCTTGCAAACAATATAGATTCTTCTGATACGGGAGCCGCCTCTAATATATGAATTTGACTAAATCGAAATTCTATTAATCCCTTACTTTGTAAATTCAAAAGACTTTCTTCAATTTGAATAGGCTCTTCTGTACCTGTACTTGGATTTGATAGGTTTGAAATATCACTACTATCAAGATAGACTATTAATGGTCGAGAAATCATTTGTTAATTTTACAGAATGTTTATTCAACACCTTTGTCATTAAAGTTCTGACTATTATACGACTACTAGAAATAATCATTGGGTTGCGAACTGCTCTTAACTCATTGATAAAATAGTTAGGACATGCGAGGATCGAACTCGCAATAAACGGATTAATAGTACGTAGTAACCTGCCACGTGGTTGCACTATAGTTGCACTTTTAATTAATTAGCTAAAAATACAATGTAAGATAAGTTTTAACATATTGTTTTTATTACATATTTATGGCGCCCTCGACACGAATCGAACGTGTGACCCTCCCCTTAGGAGGGGGATGCTCTATCCACTGAGCTACGAGGGCATTGTTAAAACGCCATTTTCTCATAATTATTAGATTGATTTTCTGGTTTAAAAACTATTTAATAGTTTATCGCTCTAAACGGTAAATATTTAAAAACATGTTGATGAAAATTACTTTTTATAGCGTTATTTTACTTATCGCCTTTTTAGGTTTTAGGAGCATGAGCATGGCAGCCACAGCGCCAAAAGTAGGTGAAAAAGCACCCGACTTTAATTTGCCCGATGCCAAAGGCGAAATGCACACCCTTGCTAGTTTTCAAGGCAATTGGCTAGTACTTTATTTTTATCCCAAAGATGATACTCCGGGCTGTACAAAAGAGGCTTGCAGCTTTAGAGATGACTTACACAAACTTGAAAAATTGGGTGCAAAGGTGGTGGGTATAAGTGTGGATGACAGCGGATCGCACATTGAATTCGCCAAAAAGTACCATCTACCCTTCCCTTTGTTATCCGATAAAGATGGCATAGTCGCCAATCAATACGGCGCTCTAACTGACTTGGGAGTTGTTAAAATGGCCAAACGTTACACGTTTTTAATCGACCCGAATGGTATATTGAAAAAAAGCTATTTGAGTGTAGATACTTCGCGGCATTCACAAGAAATTATTGACGATTTAACGGCATTGCAACAAAATAAAACCTAACTTTGGAGCACAAGATGACTAAGACTTCACTATCACTTTTGCTGATTTTTCTCATGACTGGCTGCGCCAGCCAAACACAATTAGCCAAAATAGACCCTTACGAATGGACGGAACTTACTTGCAGCGGTTTTTTAACTTGGAATGACTGCAGACAAGAAGCACGCACCATTTGCCCACATGGTTTTTATACGGCTGATTATTATGAAAATAATCACATACAACGCCGCGTGGTAAGCGTGGCTTGTAAAGCCTGAATTTACCAAAAATATTCTTGCAACAGCCTTGAATAGCTAAACATATACTTCAAACAATCATCAAAGATTTTTTATTCAATTTTTATAATGCAACAGCTCCTTTTATTTCATACTAGGGCAGTCTTGAGTATATCATTAGCATTAATTAAGTTTTAATAGAATAACTGAAGACTGGCGTTTAGGGTACCTTCCTATCTCCAATCGAGACTAGATAGTTGGAAATACGCCGATTTATAGACATTTTTGAGGGTCAGGTCTAATGAACAAAATCGCATTCGAATGGCCAACACCACCATACTTTCATTTTGAGCTTGATAAGAATTCCACCAAACCTGAAACATGTCTCATTTATCTACGTAATGGAACAAAAATTCTTGGTGACCTGATTCAATTTCTACCTGAAGAATCGAGTATTTTATTTTTACCCACACGTAACGAAACCAATGAGATTATCCATCTCGATGAAATTAAAAGCATGAGATTGGTTGAGCCGCTACTTTTAAAAAAATATCAAACATCGCTGGAATCACGTGCCGAAGAATTTTTTCCCGCTTCAGAACGCCAAACATATACAGTTGAATTTCTTGATAAACAAATCCTCAATGGAGAAACTGTTGGTTTTTCTGATACTACACTTGGGCTATATCTTTACTTACCTACTGATAATGAAAAAATTGTACGCTGCTTTATTCCCCAACAAGTTATTGCGCATCGTCAAATTGGATTAAAAATTGGCGAAATACTGATTGATGAAAAATTAGTGAGTAAAGAAGAAGTTGACCTTGCATTGTCTCAACAAAGCCAATTGCGTACACAGCGAATCGGCGACTATCTTTCAGAGCATCAAATTATTTCCAGTGAACAACTGGATGAAGCGATTAAATATCAAGAAGGTCAGCCAATATTAAAACTAGGTGAAGCGCTGCAGCAACTTGGTTTGCTTACCGATGCACAATTAAATGAAGCGTTATTAAAGCAAAAAGAAAATCGAAACGTACAGCTTGGCCAGATATTGATCAAAATGAAAGTGATTGATGAGGCTACCCTTAAAGGTGTATTAGCAAGAAAAATGGGCATTCCCTATGTTGCACTCTCTAAATTCAACTTCGATTCAAAAGCAATCAGTTCGATTACTGCGGCGCTGGCACGAAAACACATGTTAATGCCACTTTGTCTCCATGACACCACGCTAATAGTAGCCTTAGAAGATCCTCTCAACATGAAAGCCCTGGAATCCCTGCGGTTTATCACCCAAAAAATCATTGTTCCGGCGATGGCTTCACGTGAGGACATTCAGGCAGCCATCAGTAAATATTATGATAAACGTGACTCCAGTGCTCCCCTCGATTTTACGACAAGTAAACGTAAAGATGACATTGAATACTCACTTCACCAAGACAGTGCAGAGAGCCCAAATGCTGAAGCCCTTACCGAAAAGCTATTTGGGGAAAGTATTGAAATGGATTTGCCCAAAGAGACTGTGGCAGAATCTGACAGTACCCTTGTACAGCTAATTAATAAAATGATTATGGATGCCTATGAAGATGGCGTCTCGGATATTCATATTGAGAGTTATGCCGGCAAACAAAATACGCGTGTCCGGTTCCGTAAAGATGGCACATTAGTGCCTTATTTCGAAATCCCCGCTAATTCCCGTAGTGCCATGATTTCCCGAATCAAAATTATGGCGCAGTTAGACATTTCAGAACGACGTAAACCGCAGGATGGCAAGATCAATTTTCAGCAATTCGGGCCAGCCAAAATCGAGTTGCGCGTTGCCACTATCCCGACCAACAATAATTTAGAAGATGTCGTCATGAGGTTATTGGCATCCAGCAAACCACTGCCTATGGACAAGCTGGGGCTGGCACCAGCAATACTCGCTGACTTACAAAAACTGATGCAGCGTCCCTATGGTCTCATTTTGGTCTGCGGCCCGACCGGTTCAGGTAAAACCACCACACTGCATTCATTGCTTGGCTATATCAATACACCGGAACGTAAGATCTGGACTGCGGAAGACCCTGTCGAGATTACTCAAGCAGGCTTACGCCAGGTTCAGGTTAACGCAAAGATTGGTTGGACTTTTGCTGCCGCGATGCGCAGTTTTTTACGTGCCGACCCGGATGTCATCATGGTTGGAGAAATGCGCGATGAAGAAACAACCCAGACCGCGATTGAAGCCTCACTTACAGGGCATCTGGTACTTTCCACTTTGCATACTAATAGCGCGCCCGAAAGCGTAGTCCGATTACTGGACCTTGGTATGGATCCATTTAACTTTGCAGATGCACTACAAGCGGTGCTTGCACAGCGGTTAGCTAAGTCACTCTGCCCTCAATGTAAACAGGAGTACGATGCCGAAACGGCAGAGATAGATGATCTTGTTAATGAATACATTGTTGGCACAAAACTTGATGCCGCTGAGTTACTTGAACAATGGAAAACTGAGTATGCGAGCAAAAACAAATTTAAGCTATATCGAGCGGTTGGCTGCAATTATTGCAATAAGACGGGGTATCGCGGCCGCACAGGCTTACATGAATTGATGGTTGTAACCCCTGCTGTTAAGCGCTTAATCCAAACGCGTGCCTTAGTAAGCGAGCTATTAGAAGGCGCACTGGCGGCTGGTATGAAAACGCTTAAACAAGATGGCATCACTAAAGTACTTAAGGGCTGTACCGATATTGCACAGGTTAGAGCTGTTTCTGTCTAGTGGTGCCCGGAGCCGGAATCGAACCGGCACGACCGTAAAGTCGAGAGATTTTAAGTCTCTTGTGTCTACCAATTTCACCACCCGGGCGGGGGATTAATGCAGAGCTTTATGCGGTGCGTATTCTAACACTCTTAGGCTATTTTGGGGTTGGTTTTGATTAGCCATTTACAAAAAAACAAGCGAAAAAAACACATCATTTTCAGGTGATGTGTTTTTTTAAAATCTTACAATTTAAAATCTATTTATTGACTAATTCTCTTACAATTTGCCACTGGCTTCCATTAGCACTGCCGGTTTTCTCAAACTGTAATTCTTTGTTCACTTTATCGGTAAAGCCTTTTGTGGCGATACGTTTGGCCGCACAAACCTCACAGCCTGCAGCATCTTTATCCTTTTTAAGTAACTTGTAAGTGGTAATGCTGTAGTCTTGATCGAACAACGCTTTGGCCTTGTCGCCATCACAAGTCACCTTCATATTACTAAGCTCAAGATTAATTTTGCCAGGAGTAGATAAACGTTCTTTACGTTGTTTTTCCCATGCATCTCTTGTTAGAGGTGGTTCGGGCGCAAATTTATCTGCATAAAATTTAATATAAGAGTCGTAATCCTTATGGCGCCAAGCATCTGCCCACTCGTTCACGTGCGCAGTCACTGCCTCTACACTGCAAGCTGGCGCTGGTGGCACTGGCTTAGATATAGGTGCAGCTATAGGCATGACCTGATTTGCTGCAGAAAGTGGTTTTGCGTCAGCTAATAAGGCGGCCTTATCAACGGTTACTTGCTCTGCCGCGATCGCCTCACAAACATTGGCCTGTTCCATATAGTTTTCGCGAGTCACCTCGGGCAAACCCTGACGTGTTGAACCGATTTTATTCAGCAGCTCGCCTTGCGCTGCATAAAGCCGTGCATAAGCAGTTTCAATATCATATTCAGTATTAGCATAGGCGCGTTTAGCCTGAAAATATTCATTTTCCGTGTCTAATAAATCCAACAGTGTACGTTGTCCAATATCAAACTGTTTGCGATATGCCTCACGAGCATTTTCAATGGATTTTTGATGTCTGTCACGGTAATCTAATTGTTCTTTAAGTTGATTAATATCGTTGTAAGCAATGCTGACCAACTGACGCGTATCAACGCAAGCTTTATCGCGCTGGTCGGTTGCGGTATTTAATTTTTCAATGGTCTGGCTGACTAACGCTTTATCTGAGCCGCCATTAAACAAATTAAAATTCATGGTAATCTCTAAAAGATCCGCAGCACTAGTGCTATTGCGGCCATCATTACTGGCACCTAAGTTTTTACGCGCCTGTAAATCAACACGTGGCATATATTTCGATTCTTTAGTTTTAACCTCGTCTTTAGCTGCCTGAATATCTTCAATCGTGGATAGCAGATCTGGGTTATGCAAATAGGCAAGCTGTAGCGCTTCTTTTGGTGTTGCTTCAGCGCCAGTTTTGTTAAATTCTGGTTGCTCTAAGGTTTCTGGCGGTATTTCGCCTAATAATCGCTGCGCACGTACCGTTACATCATGAAGATTAGTCACTTCTGTCAATAAATTGGATTCAGACAACGCCAATCGCCCCGCAGCTTGCTCTAAATCCACTTTGCGCGCTACACCGGCATCTACACGTTCTTTAATTCGGTCAAACAACTGTTTATGCACCACATAATTGGTTTTGGCGTATTCTGTTAATTGGCGGTAGCGTAAAGTATCGATGTAAGACCGCATAAATTCCAGCGTAGTACTTTGCATGGCGCTTTGCAGCTCAAAATAGCGCACACGCTTTGCGTGCCCCAAACGGTTGACTTCGCTTGATGTTGCAAAGCCATCAAAAATCATCTGGCGCAATACTAACTCATTGTTCCAAGTGGGAGTATTCGTACCAAGACTGCTGCTACCACTACCTAGAACATTTTCTTGGTTGCTATAAGTAGTTACGATATCCGCCTTGGGTAAAAACTCACCATGCACTACGTCTTGCTCATAGCCCGCGCCTAGGTATGCATGATATTTAGCTTGAACTTCAGGATTAGATGAAATGACCTTCTCAATCAATTGTTTGAGCGTCACTAATGGCTCTGCGCTTGCGGCAGAAGCCAATGTCAAGGTCGCAACAGCGAACACTTTAATTACGGAAATCTTGTTTATAGTTTTAAAAATACTCAAGCTAATCATCATGTTATTACTTTACGCTCACATTCTACATCAAATTTAATTGATAAGTGTTAATAAATTTTCTACTTAACAAAGCTTTATGAGCAAACAACGTGCCAAAATACGACATGTCTGACTGGCATTATAAATAAAAATGGGATTAATTCATGTGAATTAATCCCATTATCGAAAACAATTACAAGTTTTTACAACTTTTTGCCTAAAACCACCAAAATATCAATTAATTAGCAGTACGTAACCTAATCTATAATCAATGTGCCTTTTTGTATCAAGGTTTGTAGTAATAGCTGCTCATTGCCTGCGGCAACTCCTGTATCAGTGTAAAGATTATGGCCTTGTATTGTAATACGCTCGTCTTCTGCAGCAGCACTATAAGTACCGCCAGCAAAACCACCTGTAGTGCTGATTCTCAACACTGTATCGCCCCCAGAAATACTCACATCAATATAGTTAAGCAAATTAGATATAGCCACATTAGCTACTGCATTTCCAGTAACACCAACACTGGAATGTTCACCCTGTAGTAAATCGCGTAAATCCAATACATCTCCGCCGCCAGTGGGTACACCAGCCGTACCAGACTCAATATTGCTGTACCCCCCACCATAAGTAAAATCAGTAATGACATCCGTTGCTGGCGCGCCAGGAGTTCCCTTATCAGTAAGGTACCAAGCGAATGTATCTGAACCAGCCCCGCCCGTTAGGGTGTCATTGCCACCGCCGCCAATAATAAAATCATTACCTGCGCCACCGCTAATTACATTAGCGCCACTATTACCTTCTAAACGGTTATCTGAAGCGTTACCTGTAAGATTAATATTGGATGCTCCCTGTACGGTCAGATTTTCCAGATTAGCACTCAAGGTATAGTTAGTACCAACATTTGCTGCAGTGTAGGTACTATCCAGAACAACTGTGTCAGTACCTTCTCCTGCATTTTCAATTATGGTATCCAAAGTATCAGAAAGTACGTAGGTATCATCGCCAGTGCCACCAATCAGCGTATCTGCACCTACGCCACCAATCAGCGTATCAGATCCAGTCCCGCCATTGATAGTGTCGTTACCTCCGCCTCCATCTAGAGTATCGTTACCTGCGCCTCCATTGATTATATCGTTGCCCAGACCACCAGTAATATAGTCTCGCCCTGCACCGCCATTCATGGTATCGTTACCCGCCGTGCCATCAAGGGCACTACCCGTACGGAGATACCATGCGCTAGTAGTAGTATCGTATACAATATCTTGAATTCTTGGGTCAACAATCGTTGGCGCATTTTCGTAAGTAAACATGGCCATATTAGTCAAATCCATAACCTTGTATGAAGCTGCAGGATCACTACTTAGCTTATATTCAACCCTTAACCGAGCATTCCCCCCTTGTTCCCAATAAAGCATTTCTATATCTTGAAGCCCGCCATTAACATTACCTAGCTGCACATGATCAAAAATACGTACTGTTGGTGCTTGATTTCCATCAAATTCCAGCAAGGTCTTACCATCTACATTAAAACGGAAGCCATCATCTGCAGTCACCCTAAAATCGTAAACACCAGGATCAACATAGAACTTACCTGAAATACGGACAGCCGCATCGGTAGTCGTACCTAAACCAGAAGTACCTGCTGCATCACCTGCACCCACTTGTGCAACTGCAGTAGGCCTATCCTGATCTAAGAAGTTACTTAAAGCTAAAGTTGTTGAATTTGCAGTATTATCTCCTGCAGGCAATGCCGTGCCAGCAGCAACAGGTGCATTAGAACCCAGAGATGAATTCACAGTTGGGTTAAAACCATAATCAAACTGACGCACATGGAATGAAACATCTGCCACATTAGCTGCGGCACTAGCAGAAGTACCAACCAAGCTGTTCGTTCCACCACCCAGTGCATTACGACCATTCATAATGGTGTACATATCCTCTACGGAGTTCAGATTACCAGCAACACCACTATTACCAAATGTCGCGGTTCCATCATCAGTATGCTGTCTAGCTGCACCCCCTACGGTATCGTTGTATCCATAATATTCACCATTAAGGCCTGTAGCCATACCAAGCACAGTTTTAGTGGGCACAGAAGCATCAAGGTCGGTGGTACCCGTTATATTGATTGTTAAATTGGTTGTACTTGAGGCACCATTATTATCGGTTATAGTGTACGTGAATATATCTTGCGCCACTTGCCCAGCAATAAGGTTATTGGTCACTTGACGGCTACTATCCAACACATAATTATATGTGCCGTCTGCATTAATAACGGCTGTACCGTATGTACCACTTAAAGTTGCCCCCACACTACCTGATGCGCTTGCTACCGCTCCAACTGCCGCACCAGTCACCGTAAAACTGCTGCCTGTATCTGGATCAGAATCTTGCCCGACCGTGCCCGGAGTAACATCGCCAGAGATTGTGGCATATGACCCATTAAGCGCAGTAGAAGCCATGCCAAAAATCTGATTGCCCGCGGAGGTAGTACCTGTTGCCGTTGAAGTATGTGCTACCAAATCAACCGTATACACCACGCCAGTATTGGTCACTGCATAAAATACGCCATTCGAATCTTGAGCCAAATTATTAATATTGGCAGGCAATGTCGCTTCAACAGAAGTTGTACTTGTAGCCAAGTCAAATTTAATGAGTTGGTTACCAGTAGTAGAAAGATACAGCGCATTATTTAAATACACCAAATCACCTGCAGAAGCTGCTCCAAAAGTGCCTATGGAGGTAGCGGCACCTGTGGTTTTGGAAAAGCTAAACAGCGCACCAGTTGTGGAATTTGCTCCATACAAAGTACCGTTTGGATCAGAAACTAGTGAGTTAATTGATGTCGCACCAGTTGTAGGGCCCACAAAAGTCGAAGCGCCAGTAGCCGAATTCAGAGAATAAAGTCGATTATTGGTCTGATCCACTGCGTACAACTGACCTGTGTTAGTTATTGCAATATCACCAAATACATGCCCCGTAGCTCCGATTACAGTGCGCACGCCAGAAACAGGACTCATGGTACCTAAGTTGCCTGTTGAATCAACATAGTAAAAAGTAGCTGAGTTTGGCTCAGTAATACTACCGACATCGGCTACCGCAACTGGTAGGTCATTAGTGCCCGTTACCGTCACGGTTAAGTTAGCCGTGCTGGTGGCACCGTTAGTATCTTTGACCGTATAGGTAAATACTTCATTGGCAGTCGCGCCTT
>JADGRO010000008.1 GCA_017880905.1 Methylotenera sp. | reverse complement strand
AGCTGACAGTCATCCTTGATATTCATTTATGCATGCGGCACAATCAAGCTATGAGATTATTTTGCTGCATGAATTAAATAAAGAACATGAAATATTATGTAATCCTCAGTACGCTTTCATTGGCATTGTTACAGGGGTGTATGCAAGCAAAGGACTCTTATAACCCAGTCTCTTCTTTAGATCAGGCAAGAAAAATAGCGGATAGCCGTTTCAATGCCAATTCCAAAGCACTCAAAACTGAATTACCACAAATACCAGAGCCTGTTGTTACAATCCGCGAGAAAGATTATGTTTTTGAATATGATGGTAAAGAAGCAAATAAAAAGATTGTTGTGATCGTAGGTAAAGACGGTGGTGTTGCAGATAGTTATCAGTAGCAAGTATCGGCCAAAAGCAGACCTTGGAAGTCAAGATTAATTTTTAGAAATTGTATTTTCATTCAGACAGAAATTCATATTTTCATGCCCAACTTCTGAGACTGAAATTAAGCGACTAATGTTTAAAAATTAATACATAAGCCTTTAACAAGCCTGTTCATGTAGCAATTGTCTAGCGATAAGCTCAATAAGCTAACCATTAAAATCATAGGTCGAGCATGAATTATCTATGTGTGTTAGCGAACAGACCTTCTTGTAAATGAATGGGAATATGTGTCTTTCCCATACTTAAAGGATAGAAAATGAAAACTAAATTAGTAGCAACTTGTTTTGTGATTGGCGCGTTAATGGTTCCAGTTATAGGCTATAGCGCCGATTCAGATACGGATCGTTCGCACGCAAAGGCATATGTTAAAGATTCAGTAATAACAACCAAAGTAAAAGCCAAACTGGCTCAAGAAAAGGTTATGAGCCTAGTGCATATTAGTGTTGATACAGACAGTAATGGCATTGTGTGGTTAAGTGGTACTGCTGATACTCAGGAAGCTGTGGACAAAGCTGTGTCTATTGCGCGTAGCACCGAAGGTGTAAACTCGGTTGAAAACAATATTAAAATTAAGAAAAGTAACTAAAGTGGCGTTGCGTATCAAATTTAATTAAAGTCTGTTACTTATGATACGCAATTCCAACTTGCTCAAATGTATTCAGTTGAATTTTGGTAATTAAAGTTGCGAATCTCGCTGAAATCACGATTTTTTTAGAGTATTCATTATGATGAAAAATTTTGTGTTAATCGTGGTATTTAGCATCCCGTTACTATTAGACTTGTTACACACCGGTAATTGAAGGTGCGCAGCAAGGTTACGACGCTACTAGACGCGTTATGCTCAAACATGATAGCACTACAATTGATCCCATTGAGCAGTACAAGCTTGGGAACACCTACTGTTGCAAGGGTGGTGGGCCTATGGACGATCTAACAATTTATGATAATAATAAGGCAACCTACTGGTATTGCAAGTCTGCGCAACAGGGCTACGGTCCTGCGCAGCTACAGCTCGCACGTTTTTATTCTGGGCATGCAATTCGAGGTGTTCATGTTGTTTTGAGGGCTAGCGCACTTGTTGGTACAACGGAAACTGATTTTAGCAGCGCTTTAATGTGGGCGAACCTCGCAGCTAATAATAAGGGTGAAGGTGATGTCGACGATGCGGTAGAGCTACGTAATAAAATCGCAGACAAAGTAACGGATGATGAGCGCAAAAGAACTGCCAGCCTCATGAAAACTTGGCGAACTGCCGCTTGTCAGTGGGACGATGTATTCCCTTTAATCAAGAACACAGAAAAATAGATTATATCGACTCAAGCCGAGGTTCTACAAATAGATATGCTTGGCATATTATCTAAACGGCTATTGTAGTCATCATTTATTTAGACTTTAAACCGTTATTATCACCAAGCAGTTCCGCTATCGGGTGTAGTTGCTCAATATGTTGCGAAATTACCTTGAGAATGACAATAATCGGGATGCTTAGCAGCATGCCCCAGATTCCCCATAGCCAACTCCAAAATAGCAATGAAATAAATACGGCTACAGCATTCATTTTGGCAATTCTGCCGGTTAGCCAAGTAGTTACGAAGATGCCTATAAAAGCAGCTATCAAGAGAGATATGCCTCCAACCGATACAGCAATAAGTAGAGAATTAAACTGCATGAAGGCTACCATCCCTGTGACAAGCGCTGTAACTAGTGGCCCAAAGTAAGGGATAAGGTGCATTAGACCAGCGGCAACAGCCCATGCGCCCGCATTTTCCAGCCCAAACCAGCTTAATGCGCCCCAGGTAATTAAACCTACAAGTACATTGGTAAGCAGCAACATGACCATATAATTCTGAATAGAATTATTAATCTCATCTAAAATATTTACGGTAATTTTTTTTCTTGTTAATGAAGGTCCAGTAAGCCGCACTAATTTGCGCTTAAAACTATCCCCAGAAAGTAAAAGAAAATAAGCCAGAAAAAACACCATCACGGTTTGGCCGAAAAATGCCAGAACGCCCTTTGAGCCAGCCCAAATAAAGCTACTCACCTTAAAGGGTACTGTATCAATGATAATGTGCGTAGTGTGCTGAGCTGGCAGAGTTCCTGTTACAGCACTCGTGGCTTTTTCTACAGCGGAAGCTGCATTTTGCATTTTTTGAATACTACTTAGGGAGCCTTTCTGTGTAAGTAACATCTCTGCTGAAAGCGTTCTTGCCGCTTCAGGTAATTGAGTGATAATGGACTGAACTTGTCCACTTAAAGAGTAAACGCCAAATAGTACTCCCCATATTACTGCTGTCATAATGATGGTAACAGCCAACGCGCGTGGGATTCTAACTTTCCCCAACCATTCAACGAGGGGGTTGAGCGTATAAGCTAAAAGTGTTCCCAGTAATAGGGAAATTATAAAGCTTTGTGCCCAGTTCAAAGTATAGATCAGAGCGACAATAGCGATGATACATAGTGCCAAGCTATGGTTTGGTGCTGTAATGGGGGAAGGCAGTGGGGGTTGGGTAGTGCTTAATGTTTCTACTGAAAGTTGGTGATGGTCTGCTGCAGTTTGGGTTTCGCTATTCATGAGTGTCTCGTTAAAAGTGCAATTAATAGTTTAAAGTCTACAGAATCATTTGTTGCCGTTTATACTCGTCATGCTTCATTTTGATATAGTCATCCAGCTCAACTTCATGTAACTGGATAGAGTACTGTTCTGTACTGTTAAACCATTGTTGTAATCGCTTTTCTAATTGATCTTTTGGCGGATATTTCAACGCAGCAAGATAAGCATCGATAGCCAGATAATAACGCATGGTGTTGCGCTCCACCACGCCACGTACCCCTTGAATATAGGTAGGCTTGCCATTGGGCGGTTTACCAGTGACAGTAAACCCGACCTTATCTCTGCCGATTGTTGCCAGGTAGCCTTGCATGGCGAGGCGGCCAGTTAAACCAAAGGCATAAGCGTAGGTGAAATGCAGAAAGGAGCGTCCTTCTTCAAGTGGTGTGGCTTCAATCCAGATGCGATAGTCATGGGTACCCAAGGGGCCGTTCTCGGCATTGAGTTCCACAGCGAAATAATCCGGCGTCGTGATTACCCCACGATAGTTGAACTCAATACGATAGGCATCCGCCAGCGGTTGATTGTATTTCTTACCGAGATTTACCGTGAGGACAGTGTCGGCCTTATTGCTGGAAGCATGACAGTATTTGATATTAAGGTGCAAGATAAGCACATCACACCAATGTGCCGGGTTGTTGAGCGCCCCGTTAACGGTGGCAAACGGATAATCGACCACGGCATAGATTTCGCCCTTCAAATCGTGCGAGGATTCCACAGAACTAAGATAGAGCGCACGTTGAAACTGATTATTACGTAGCTGCTTGCCCAATTCCATGTACTTAGCGCGTAGCGGTATGTCGGACATGTCTGACTCGGCAGCAAAAGACCTCACACCAGCGAATCCTACACCACAGATAAGCACAAAAACTGGCATCCATCGCAACGACCTTGCTTTAAATGGCTGACTAAAAAGCATAAGCCTTATTCTCATTCGAAAAATCGGTAATTAAAGAGATTGACATCGATATATTTCCCTCAAGCAAGAGTACAGAAAAGTAAGGAAATGATCCCCAGCCCAAACTCAAGCAGGGACCCACGTCTTAATAGTTTATATAACTACTGAGCCACCTGCTGACCCTGATACTCCTTACGTTTCATTGCGAGGTAATCACCCCGCTCTAGTTCATGCAACTGACGGGCGTACTGATCAGTGTCGTTATACCAAAGCTGCAGCCGTTTCTCTAACTGAGCTTCGGGCGGCACGGCCAACGCAGCAAGATAAGCATCGATGGCCAGGTAATAACGCATAGTATTGCGTTCCACCACTCCGCGTACCCCTTTAATATAGACAGGTTGGTCATTGGCCAGTTTATCTGTGACGGTAAACCCGACCTTATCCCTGCCGGTTGTTACCAGGTAGCCTTGCATGGTGAGGCGACCAACTACACCAAAGGCATAGGCGTAGGTGAAATGCAGAAAGGTGCGTCCATCTTCAAGTGGTGTGGCTTCAATCCAGATGCGATAGTCATGGGTACCCAAGGGGCCGTTCTCGGCATTGAGTTCCACAGCGAAATAATCCGGCGTCGTGATTACCCCACGATAGTTGAACTCGGCACGATAAGTATCGGCCAGCGGCTGATCGTATTTATTGCTGAGATTTACTGTGAGGACGGTGCCAACTTTGCTGCTGGAAGCATGGCAGTATCTGATGTAAACGTGCAAGATAAGCACATCGCACCAGTTTGCCGGGCTATTGAGAGCAGTGTTAACGGTAGCAAACGGATAATCGACCACAGCATAGATTTCGCCCTTTAAGTCATGCGAAGAATCTACTGAATTAAGATAGAGCGTGCGCTGAAACCGATTGTTAAATAGCTGCTTGTTTAATTCCGTGTACTTGGCACGTAACGGTGTGGCGAGAGTATCCAGCTCGGCAGCAAAAGACTTCGCACCAGTAAAGCAGATAAGCACAAAAACCAGTATCCATCGCAACAACCTGGCTGAGCTCGGACTTACAACATGCGTGCCCATAAGCGCGCCATCCTTTCCTTGATACGGGCGGCGATTGAGCGTTTTCTCCAGTCTTCGAGTGTAATGAGTTTGGAAGATTCCAAGTCTTTTTCAAAAATAGTTTGCATTTGCGTACCGAAATCTTGCCCTAGAATGACCGCATTGATTTCCTGATTGTTAGTGAAACTCCGCCAATCAAGATTAGTTGAGCCTATGGTTGACCACACACCGTCTATAAGTGCAGTTTTTGCATGTAACAACGCGTCCTGCCTTTCATAAATTTTGATATTAGCGCTCAGCAGCTCATCATAAAAAGAGCGTGATGCATAAAATACCATGTTCGAATCTGTTTTTTCGGGCAGCAACAGTCTCACGTCTACACCGCGTTGCACTGCTTCTTTCAGGGCAGTCAGCAATTGTGGATCAGGGACAAAATAGGCATTGGTCAGAGAAATTTGCGTTTCTGCACTATTGATGGCGGAGAGCAAAGTGACGTAAATTTGGCAATAAGGCTCTTTCGGATTACTGCCGAGCGCTTGGACAACTTCATTTCCTTGGTTTACTGGATCAGGGAAATAATTCTTTGCTGCTAATGTTTCCCCCTTTTGCTCATTCCAAGTTGCCATAAACAGTTTTTGAAATTCATTAACAACAGGCCCTGACATGCGTAAATGGGTGTCACGCCATGGCTGCTTGCCATTGGGGAGTTGAGATTTTTTATGCGAGCTACTGCCAAATGATCCGCTAGAATACACGCTGCTGATATTAATGCCGCCCACAAAGGCGACCTGACCATCCACAATCAACAGCTTGCGGTGGTCGCGCTGGTTAAATTGCCACCCTTTACGCGCTAGGAGCGGATTCACTGGATTAAATTCCAGCACATTGACGCCACTTTCTTTTAAGGGTGTAAAGAACTCTTTGGGTGTATAGAATGATCCAGCGCTATCGTAAATAAGGTTTACTTGTACACCACTACGTTGCTTAGCAATTAATAGCGCCGCAAAATGCCTCCCGATATCATCGTCTTCGAAGATGTAGGTTTCCATATTGATATGGTCTTTTGCATTCTCTATAGCCGTAAACATCGCGTCGTAAGTAGTTGGGCCATCGATCAGCAGCTCCACTTTGTTGCCAATCATCAGTGGGCTGTCGGTAATCTCCGACATAAGTGCCAGATGCTTATCGAAGATATTGGTGTCATCTCCATTTTTTTTGAGTTTTTCGAGAATTGCCTTACTCTGTTTGGCAGTAAGTGGTCCATTTTTGCCATCTAATTGCACGGGATGCGGTGATTGCATGGCCATATCTGGCACCATGGTTGGGATTGAACTGCAACTCGCGAGAAGTGCTAAGCAAATTACTACTACAAGTTTTGTGATGTTGACGTACCAAAATTTTCTCATATACATCAACACTTTCCTTAAAAAATAATCATTTACTTTAGAGGAATAAATTACCGAATATACTTTCTGCCGTCTGTTCGTTAGCGCACTTAAGCTTATGCGTAGGCATCAGTGGTTTTGCGAATTTAAATTTTTAGGTTATGTGCGATAGCGCACGGAAGGGCATGGCTACAAGCAAATAGTATGGAATAGTTAGAGTTGGTGTCACATTTCGTAGACAACCATGACTTTAATCTTAGTTAACGAACAGGTGGTCACAAAATGCTGAAGATTCGTAACATGTTTATAGTGCTGGGAATGTTGTTTTACTCTATGGCTTCCGCTGATGTTCAGGTGAGCATCGGGATTGACGTGCCGATATACCCACATCTTGTCGTGGTGCCTAATTACCCAGTCTACTATGCACCACAACTTGAAGCGAATTACTTTTTTTACGATGGCTTGTACTGGGTTTTTCAGGATGATAATTGGTATGAGAGTTCTTGGTACAACGGACCATGGTGGTTCGTAGACCCAGAAGATGTGCCTTTGTTTGTTCTACGAGTCCCCGTGCGTTACTATCGCCAGCCGCCTAGCTTTTTCTTTGGCTGGAGTTCTGTTTATCCACCACGCTGGGGTGAACACTGGGGTCATGGTTGGGAGCAGCATAGAGATGGCTGGGACAGATGGGATCGAAGAACCGCTTATGCTCCTGCCCCATTGCCTAACTATCAGCAGCAATATTCGGGGAATCGGTACCCACGTCAAGTAGAACAGCAACATGAGCTTCAAAAGAAGAGTTATCGTTATGAGCCACGTGACCCAGTGGTGCGGCAACACTATCAAAAACAGGAAGAACAAAGAGCACCTGTTCAGCAAGTAAATCCTCAACGAGAAAAACCTCAGCAGGAAAAACAGCGTGCGCCTGAAGAGAGAGGTGCAAGGCAGCAAGATAACCAGCGTTCTGCCCCTAATCAGCAGGTTACGCCGCCTCAGCAGGGCAGAACTAAAACTCCAAGCTCGCAACCTCCGCAAAAGGGAAGTCTGGAGGTTCAGAGATCAATCCCACCCCCTCCACAACAGGGAAGTCAGCAGAGTCAAGAACCTAGACAACAATCACAACAAAGAGTAGATCCACGCTCACAACCACCGCAAAAGATGGGTATAGAGGGTCAGAGATCAAGTCCACCCTCCCCACAACAGGGACGCCAGCAAGATCAAGAACCTAGGCAGCAACCACAGCAAAGGAATAATCAGCGTGAGCAGCAGAACTCAAAGCCACAGGATCAGGAAGAAAGTCAGCAAGGTAATGACGGTTCACGCGAGCCAAAGCGTGAAAAAGAACAAGGCCGGAATCGCAATGAGTAATACAAGGTGAGCAGATTTTCGTGAACTTACATAACGTAACAACAGGAAGCCATCGGTTCATGCCTTCATACTTTAACCAGGAATCAACAATAGGAGATTTAATATGAAACGTTTACTAATCGCAGCGGCTGTAGCTGCTGTCACTATCACTATCCCGGTGCTCGCTGCCAACGTCGGAGTTTCGGTCAGTGTCGGGCAACCAGGTTTCTATGGCCGACTTGACATCGGTGGTTATCCGCAACCACAAGTAATTTATGCTCAGCCTAGAGTAATTGAGCGCGTAGAGGTAGAACGTGAACCGGTCTATCTGCGCGTACCCCCTGGCCATCGTAGACATTGGGCTCAGCACTGCCATGAATATGATGCATGCGGCGAACGCGTTTATTTTGTACAGGATGGCTGGTACAATCGAGAATACGCTCCGCGTTATCAAGAACAGCATCGCGGCCGCGGGGATGATCGTCATGATGAGCGTGGAAATGATGATCATGGAAATAATAGAAATGATCGTCAAGGCAATGATCATGATCGTGGCCGTAATAATAGGTAACAGTAGCTAACCTACCATTCTGTGCGATAGCGCACAGAGCACTCTTGAAAAGGAGTGCACTATATAAGAACTGCAGAATTAGCCCGTAGCGTTAAGGGTGTGACATCCATTTAAAATGACATGTGACTTAAAGTTAAATAATAAATCTGCTCGTCTTATTTTGTCTTAATTTAGGAGAAAAAAATGCTTGAAACCATTGCGGTTATTTTGATTATTCTTTGGGTGCTTGGCCTAGTCTCAGCTTACACCATGGGTGGATTTATTCACATTCTATTGGTTATCGCGATTGTAATGATATTGGTGCGTGTTATCCGCTAGTCTTAGTAAAGAGTTTTAGTATTTTCTGGGCAGCTTGGGGTTGAGCGACGCAATCTGTTTTTTTTTAAAGAACCCTGCTTTACTAGATTCAACTGTAGCAAGTAAAAATTTATATCTATTTGGAGAAAACAAAATGAACTCAGCCAAAATGTTGGCAATTGTATTAATCGTGGCAGGTTTTCTAGGATTGGCGTACGGTAGCTTCACATACACCAAAGAGACTCATAACGCTAAAATTGGTCCGATAGAGTTATCGGTCAAAGACAAGGAAACTGTAAATTTCCCGGTCTGGGTCGGTGTCGGCGCGATAGCGGCTGGGATGATTCTGCTTTTTGCGCGTAAATAAAAATTTAGTTAACAATGGAGAAGAACATGGAAACAATAGCAAATGATTTTAACAAAGATCAATTAGTCACAGATTTTAAGATGGTAGTTGCTGATGCTGAGGCGTTGTTAAAGGCAACAGTGAACACGGGCGGCGAAAAAGTCGCTGAGATTCGCGCCAAGGCCGAGGAATCGCTTGGTATAGCAAAAGCCAGAATGGCGAATGCTCAAGCTGCAGTACTTGCCAAAACTAAAGAGGCTGCGAAGGTGACGGATGCTTATGTTCACGAAAATCCTTGGCGCTCAGTTGGCTTTGCCGCCAGTATCGGCATAGTTATTGGCTTGCTAATCGGCCGTCGCTAGCCTGTTCTTGATGACTGAAAATACAGCTGGTGGTAGCAAAGGTTTACTTAATTCGCTAACAGCGCTTGCAAGTTCATTTGTGAGCATTGCGCATACTCGGCTTGAACTGCTGTCAACAGACTTAGAGGAAGATAGAGAACATTTGTTCTTGTTAGTAATGATTTTTCTAGCAGCCTTATTTAGCCTTGTTGTTGGAGTGGTGTTGGTAGCCATTCTGCTGGTTGTTATTTTTTGGGATACACATCGTTTACTTGCGCTAGGGTCACTAGCTGGATTTTTTCTAGTTACGGGTATGGCAGCATGTGGCTTTGCCATACATAAAGCTAAAACAAAGCCCAGACTTTTTATAGCAAGCATATTGGAGTTGTTTAAAGATAGGCAGCAGCTTGACCTTCCATAAAGTGATTCGCGTTAAAAAGTAAAACATAAAATGAGCGATAAATTACATAGCTTGGCCGAAAGGCGTGAATACTTAGTTACTGAGGTCGCGGCACAGAGGTTGTTGTTATCACAAAATTTTGAAACTTGGCGTGCCCCCTTGGCTCTAGCTGATAGGGGGCTGGCTGCAGTGCGCTATATTAAAAGTCATCCCATATGGGTCACAGGTGCGAGCATTGGCTTGTTTACTGTGGTAAGGCCAAGTCGTATTGGTAAAGTGCTTACAGCGTGGTTGGCTAGTGTGGCAAGTCGTGTGTAGGTTACGCGGCAAATCGTGAGTTTGATAACAACCATTTAATTCAGTAAAAATTCTGTACTTTAATAAGCGTTTCATCAGATCCCTGTTCAAGCCCACACGCAAATCTATTCAATAAAGATGGCCTTATATGACGGATTCAACATGTAAATTTATATGTGTGCAGGCGCACAGACTGTAAATATTCCACTGTGTATTCTGTGTAATTGAATTGCTGATTCTGTGGCGATTTGCTTGTTAATTTAACCTTTCACATTGGAGCATAACAATGAATGACCTTGCTAATGTAACTTTGCTTCCAGCAAAAATAAACCTGAAGCATCATTTGCCGCCATTAAAGTATGACTATGCTGCGTTAGAGCCTAACATTGATTCACGCACCATGATACTGCATCACGATAATCATCATGCGAGCTATGTGAAGAAGCTGAATGAAGCATTAGAGAATTTTCCAGACTTTCGAGACTGCTCAGCTTTGTGGTTGTTACTTAATTTAGAAAAAATCCCAAAAGAAATCAGAGACGCGGTTCACCATAACGCGGGAGGACATGTTAATCACAGCATGTTTTGGCGTGCGATGAGGACTGGAGCAGCAGATGAACCAAAAGGATTGCTACGCGAAGCGATTAATCGTGATTTCGGCAGTTTTGCAGACTTTAAGACTCAATTTGAAGAAAAGGGTGGCAAATTATTTGGGTCAGGTTGGGTATGGTTGACGTGTACTAGGAAAAATGGTGGCAAGCTAGAAGTGATCACTACTAATGGTCACGATCATCCGATGATGCAAAATCGCTTCCCGCTATTATTGAATGACGTATGGGAGCACGCTTATTATCTTAAATATGAAAATCGACGCCCTGATTATTTAAAAGCATGGTGGTCGGTTGTCGATTGGGATCAGGCAGCACGGTGCTTTGAGCGCTCAGATAGTTCTGTTGAGGAGCTTTTGGAGGCTGAGGATGAACACCTACTACCAAAACATCGACAATAATCATAATTAAAACTCTGTTATGTGCGCTAGCAAACGGACTGAGTGAGTGAATCGCCGTAACCTTGTGAATCACAAGACAAGTAATTTCATAAGCTAACAAGTTTTCAGATTCTTCTGTCATGTTAATGTGACGAATTAGTCACCATACAAATATTTATAAAGGAATACAAATGAACTGGGATCAAATTGAAGGTAATTGGAAACAATTAAAAGGTAATGTTAAACAGCAGTGGGGCAAACTTACTGATGATCAATTGGACGTAATCGCCGGTAAGCGTGAGCATCTTGCAGGTAAGATTCAGGAAGTTTATGGGACCACAAAGGATGCTGTCGAGAAACAACTTACTGATTGGCAAAAAATGCAGAAGGATACGAATTTTAGTAACAAAGACAAGACTTGCTGCAACAGCGAAACAATGAAATCCATGTAAAATTAATACTGCTTCTCATACCAAATATTTTGATGAAACGGTTCACGATACAACCATCCACAAAGGTAAGACTTATGTACCAGATTCATATTAAAGGCGATGAAAAGCAGCTTGAGAATGACTTTGATCAGCTAGGCAGCAGGTCTGTCCATAGTGAGATTAACATGATTCAAGACAGTGCTAAGGAAACGAGCAAGGACGACAGAAGTAAAGCAGAAAAACAGCTTTCTGCTTTAAAGAATACATTAAAAGATATGATTCAAATTAATAGAAAAGCAACTACGTCCGTACAGGCGGGCTTGACGGGCTTTTATAAAGAAATAAGCAAATCAATTAAAAGAAATTAACATGAAAATATTTAATATTAGTGTAATTGTGTTTGCTTTTAGCATTATTTTCAGTGTAAGGGCAATGGCTGAAAACATGTCAATAAATCAATCCAAGTTTCTTGAAAAAAACATTGATACTGAATATGGCGCGGCAATAGTGCGATGCAGCGCACTTTCGGAAAAAGCAAGTGTTGGGTGTACTGAAGTAGCAAAAAGTAACAGAAACGTATCAAAGACCGAACTTCAAAACAGTTACAAACCAGCTATTAAAACTAAAACGAATACTTCAAAAGCAGAAAATACGCATAAAGCAAGGCCAAGCGACCTGAATGGAGCCGCGATGGGAAAAGAGCTTACGGAAGATGATATGGAGAGTGCAGTAACCGAGGTAAAACCAATTGAATCCAACGTGATTCCGCTGGGGAAAGATATTTTTAGAAGCCAAAACAAGCCAATAGCTATGTAACAAGGGCAATTGTTAAATCCAGCGGCATGCTTGTTTGGTCGTAAACACATGTTTAGCACTGCTTCGCGCACTATCAGTCATGTATTTAAGGAGATATTATATGAAACAAGTTACAAATGAAGCTACCGCAGGAAACCAATCAGTTTTGTCCGACATTCAAACTCTGCGCAAGCGCGCTCGCCAACATATTGAGAAAGGTGCGGTGACTCTAGGTTATGCAGCTGACCGCGATACAGTCATTAGGCTCTTAAACGAGGCGCTTGCAACAGAACTAGTATGTGTGTTGCGCTACAAGCGTCACTATTTTATGGCAAAAGGTATTCATTCTGAGTCAGTGAAAGCAGAGTTTCTTCAGCATGCAAATGAAGAGATGGAACATGCAGACCGCCTTGCCAAACGAATTACAGAACTTGGCGGAGAACCCAACTTTTCACCAGTTGGATTAAGTGATCGTAGTCATGCGGAATATGTTGCGGGTGATACGCTTAATGCAATGATTAAAGAGGATCTGATTGCTGAACGCATTGCCATTGAAAGCTATCGAGAAATGATTGCTTATTTGGCTGAAAACGATCCAACAACCCAGCGCATGTTGAAAGAAATTCTCGCCATGGAAGAAGAACACGCCGAAGATCTTGCGTCGCTACTAGCGAGTGTGTAGAACCAACGGTTTCCTTTAGGTGAAATCCAAGTTATTTGCGACAGTTTTAATAATAATGAACATTCTGCCAGCTTATGGGTGGTCAGCAGAACAATGGTTGATTGCCAGTAAAAATGAGACCATAAATTTCGGACAAAAAATCAAATTTGATATTGTTAAACTGGAAGATACGATTAATTGGCCAGCCACATTCAAGATGAAGCTATCTAGCAATGGCAACAGCGAGGAAATTGAATTGATTCCCGCCAAATCCTCCACTACTAGCACACTTCGTCGATCTTACGTTGGAGTTGCCAGCAAAAAATATGTGGGCATCGTGCGTGCGGAGCTTGCAGGTCAAAATTCGAATCGAGTTGTCTTGCTGGCTCCCAGCGAGGATGCTGGTTCCATGCAAGCAATTGAAACCGTAGGTACCGACAGTTCAGTTAATATCGATAGCTCTTCAAAGAACAATGCAACTATTGTAGTCATTGCTAAACCAGAAGATGAACCCGCACTTTCAGTCAATGAGCCTATGTATTTTATAGTGGGTAAAAACTCTGAACATGGTACTGATTCTAGATTCCAGCTTAGCTTCAAATATCGCCCTTTTGATCCTGAAGGTTCTATTGCAGGCTTCGTTCCACTGCTTAGTAATCTTTATTTTGCCTACACCCAGTCTACGCTTTGGGATATAGGTGAAAAGTCCGGCCCTTTCCGAGACACCAGTTATCGCCCTAGCCTATTTTACCGGTGGGTGGGTAGTGATAAATTTTCTTCCAGACGAGTGGCGAGCGGGAGCAGAGCATGAATCTAACGGACAGCCTGGAGTAAACTCTCGCTCGCTGAATACGGCATTTATACGACCAACTTGGAATTTTGATATGGCCAATGGTCGACGATTATCTTTTTACCCCAAGTTCCAACATTACCTAAATAAGAAAGAAAATTCGGACATTCAACGCTACCGAGGTTATGTTGATTGGCAGTTACGCTATGGGCGGGAAGATGGACTTGTTGCTTGGCGGCCTTTATCGCTTGGGCACTGGCGGCTACAGCGCTAGCCAGCTGGATATCTCTTATCCTATCAGCGATCGAATTTTTGCCCGTACTGGCGCTTTTCTTCACCTTCAGCTGCTTTCAGGGTACGGAGAAACGCTATTGGATTTCAACAAGAAAAATGATACTCAAATTCGCATTGGGTTTTCTATCGCGCGTTAGAAACAGATTGTAATTAAATAGCTAAAACAGCAAAACTTAACGGTACCCAACGGCAAGGTCATTGTTCCATGGACTGATGCTAGCTTCGAGAAGTGCCGTGAATTGTGCAGAAGTAAGAGGTTTGCTAAAAAAATAGCCTTGACCTTCTTCGCAATGACGTGCTTTTAAAAAAGTAAGTTGTGTTTGATTCTCCACACCTTCTGCAACCACCCGTAACTTAAGGTTATTTCCCATCCCAATCACGGCGCTCACGATAATGCCGCTGTCGGTGGCAATCGCAATGTCATGTACAAAGGATTGGTCAATTTTCAGCACATCGATTGGAAACTGTTTCAGATAGCTTAAGCTAGAATAGCCAGTACCAAAATCATCTACGGCTAATTGTACTCCCAGGTTTTTGAGTTCACGTAATATTTCTGTACTGGCTACAGCGTCGCGCATTAAGGTGCTTTCGGTAATTTCTAATTCCAAATAGTGCGCCTCTAATCCTGTATCTTTCAAAATAGTACGTACTCTTGTAACAAAATTCTTTTGGTGAAATTCCTGCGCAGAAATATTAACAGCAATAGGCATAGCTACTAGACTTACTTCCATCCATTGTTTGGCATAAGCACAAGCTTCGCGCAGCACCCAGCGGCCGATTGGTACAATTAAGCCAGAATCTTCCGCAATTGCGACAAATTTCTCGGGAGCAACTTCCCCCAATTTTGGGTGCATCCAGCGCAACAATGCCTCGGCACCAGCAATCTTACCGGTAATCAGATTTACCTTGGGCTGATAGAGTAAGAAAAATTCCTGCTTATCTATGGCAATTCGTAAGTTTGTTTCAATTAATTGGCGATCAACTGCACGAATATTCATATCGTTCTCAAAAAACTGATAATTATTGCGTCCCTTTTTCTTAGCGTGATACATGGCGGTATCAGCACTTTTGATCAGTGTTTCGGCATCTTGGCCATCTGATGGATAAACGCTAATACCAATGCTGGTGCTGATATGTAATTCACGCTTATTAATAGTATGTGGCAAGGTTAGCGTGGCTTGTATCTTGTCGGCAATAGTAGCGGCATCTTCACCGTTTTTTCCTTCCTCCAACAATATAATAAATTCATCTCCACCTTGCCGGCTAACAGTGTCAGAGCTGCGCATGCAAGCACTCAAGCGTTTTGTCACAGATTGCAATAGCTTGTCTCCCGTCTCGTGCCCTAGTGAATCGTTAATGTGTTTAAAATTATCTAGGTCTAGAAATAACACGGCCAGTTGCTTGCCGCTTCGTTTTGCTGATGTGATTGCATGTGCAATACGGTCATTTAGTAATACGCGATTTGGCAAATTGGTTAAAAAATCATGTTGTGCAAAGTATGCCATTTTTAAGGTCAACGCCTTTGCGTCACTTACATCATGAAACACAATAACGACCCCAGTAAGTTTTCCATCCCAGTTATGAATTGGCGAAGCTGAATCTTCGATAGCCACTTCTCTGTCGTCACGTGTTATCAACACCGTGTCTGCAGCTAACTTTCTCGGTTCGTTAGACCGTAGTACCAAATCAACCGGGTTGCGACTAGGCTTGCGTGTTACACCATTAATAATCTTAAATACTTTGCCAATTGGGCATCCATTTGCTTCTTTTCTCGACCAGCCTGTCATTATTTCAGCTGCAATGTTTAAATAATCAATATTGCCGTACATGTCAGTGCAAATCACAGCGTCACTAATTGAGTTGAGTGCTATCTCGGCGCGCGCTTTATCTCTGTAAATTTTTTCCTCTATACGACTAAATGTATCGTTATCTATCTTAGCTGTGTCGTCCATAAGTGCGCTAACTTTATTAAGCACAGTATTCCCCCGTTTGCGTTTAACAGTATTTATTCTTAAGGTAATTATCCACATTCGGTTAAGTGGGTCTGTGCATTAGCGCACATAAGACAATAATAGATGTTTGCACGAGTTTGGTGATGAGAAAACTCATTGCTAAAGTTAAAAAAGGTGAAGTTTTTAAAAGTGGAGATTTTAGAAAAACTGCCTAAAACTGATAGCAATTGAAAAAGAAATTTTAATGGGCTATGTCGTGAAAGGCTGGCAAAAGTCGATCATATTCGGTTTTAACTACTTGGTAACACTCGCAACTTCTTTTTTCTAGTCCTGCGCGATTTAACACCGAAATGTGGCCACGTCTATAATTGATTAATCCCAAACTTTGTAATTTGCCTGCACCCTCAGTCACACCTTCGCGACGAACGCCTAGCATATTGGCGATTAGCTCTTGGGTCATAATCAACTCATTCTCAGGCAATCGATCAATACTCAGCAATAGCCAACGGCAAAGTTGCTGCTCGACTGAATGATGTCGATTGCAAACCGCGGTCTGCGCCATCTGAGCCATCAGCGCTTGTGTGTAACGTAGCAACAAACGTTGCAGTGGCCCTGCCTGATTAAACTCATTTTTTAATAGTTGTGCTTTTAGCCGATAACTATGTCCTGCGCTTTGCACCACGGCCCGACTTGGTGTAGTCTCGCCACCCATGAATACAGGAATACCGAGTATTCCTTCATTACCAACCACGGCGATTTCTGCCGATGCTCCATCTTCCATCACATAAAGTAACGATACGATAGAAGTTGTGGGGAAATACACATGTTTTAATTTGCTGCCAGATTCGCAAACAACTTCGCCTAGCGGCATCTCGACTAATTCAAGATAAGGGGATAGACGGTCGTAATCTGCTTTAAGCAGCGCATCAAGTAGATGGTTTTGGTGTGGGTCTTGCAAAGCAGCCATATGATTTTAGCCAATCAAGATAAGGAAACGTTTTTAATTGTCATTAAATAAATAATTGCTGAATAAATTAATTAAATAATAATTTAGAATTTCTAATTTTGCTACAAATAAATTTCTTATTATGCTCGCTGGTGCAGAGCCTGTTTTTTTGAAATGGGCAACACTAGATTTATATAAAGAAGATGTTAGGCACCCGTAGTAAGATCGATTTGCATTTGGAAAAACTCGAGATGTGATTAGCGAAGGTTTAGATGGTAAATAACCTTTTTTAATGATTATTCATAAATTAGATATAAAGGTAACCAGTCTTGAAGTTTAATATATCGCTATCAAAACCGGCTACTTTTTTATAAAGAAGTAGTTCTACTAGCTTTAGTTAGTTCCAGTATGTGTGCCGTTAATTGGTTCGTCCATCTTAGTATCATCAGTGCTACCATTGTTGCTAACACCAGTAGTTGTGCCGATGGGCTTGTTGTTCATTGAGTTATTATAAAAACCGGTTTTTACCCCAGATTCTATATCCTTATTACTGACTCCCCCATTGGTTTGCTTCATACTGTTATATGCTCGATCGTGATAAGCCATGTATTCATCTTTCGACACCATGCCGTCATTATTGGTATCCATCATCTTACTAACCCTACTAGTCGAACTTGTTGCCGCTGTGGCGGAAAAAGCGCTAAGAGATAACGCCACTGCAAATACACTGCAAATTAATTTATTCATGATAAATCCTTTTCATAGTAAAAATTCTTAATAAAAAAAACGTCGGATGACAATCACCAATTTAATATTAGTTATCCACAGTGTCTGTTCGGTAACGTACCTTGATATAAATAAATTTTTTTACTATGCTCGCTGGCGCACAGACACGGGTTTTGTAAAAAACAATAATGGTTTTAACAAGGCAGGTAATTAACTGTTTGTTACTGGAACTAGCTTTTTAACTGAAGTTTAAGAAAGAAAAGTTATTATGAAAACGAACCATAGATTTAATAAGATTGCAGTTACAACAGTGGTATTAATTAGCTTGAGTGGTTGTGGCGGAATGTCGACACGTGATAAAAGCACTGCGATTGGCGCAGGTGTTGGTGCTGCAGCAGGCGCTATAGTTACCGGTGGAGGCGTAATAGGTACTGTTGGCGGCGCCGCAGTTGGTGCAGTAATTGGCAATCAGATTGGCAAAGACAAGTAGTAAATTTAAGATGATTTTGGTTTGCTAATGTGTTTCAATGCTGATAGATCAATCAGCAACTGAAGTGATTAAGTAGACAAATTTGGAACTGATATATCTATTTTTGACATTATGTGTAGTTGCATCTTGCTTATTACTGTTATTCTTAATCTCCAGCTTTAGTAGTATTGAACGCATGTGATATTAAAAATAATCGGAGAAATCGCGGAGTTTGTACTGATTGTCGCCAGTATTTATCTGGTCGCGCGAGCTTATGTGCGCCGCTATCAACCAGCATGGTCTGCACCTCTAGAGAAACGTCGTTTGGTCACTTTATTGGTACTAGTCCTTGCAGTCTCTGCCGTTAAAGTAGGTGAAGATGTGCTCGGCGGAGAAACAGGACCAATTGATAAGACCATCTTACTTCTCATTCATACTTATTTTCCAGATTCTCTAATTGGGTTATTCGAAGCAATTACTCTTACCGGTTCATTCAGGGTGCTTTTCCCACTTGCGGCCATGGTGACAATCGCACTTCTGTGTGCAAAACGCCGCTTTGAGGCGCTACTAGTCTCAGTTTCAGTAATCAGTGGGGCGGTAGTGATTTATGTTGTTAAAACGATGACCGGCAGGGCCCGGCCGGCGTTATGGGACGTAGATTGGTATTGGGGATCTAGCTTTCCTAGCGGCCATACACTTGCCGTCACAGTATTTGCTACTGCCATTGTTCTTTGCGTGGGGCGAATTTGGCCGACATGGCGCAATCTCTCAATGTTGATAGCGACTTTGTGGATATCTCTTGTCGCCATTTCGCGTTTGGCGCTTGGTGTGCATTGGCCAACGGATGTATTGGTTGCCGCGTGCATTGGCGCGTTTTTACCACTGGCAATAAGCCTTACGCTTGACTTACGTGATACTTAATAACTACAAGTATCTGACAACTAAAAATTTCCTCATTCGTATGTTGGCTAACGCACAGAACTCCACTCTATATGCGCATATTGTCCTTATTAACCTAGTACGACGATACAGTTGTGTTAGCGTTTTCACGGACTAACTGAAGTTGTCCGTGCCATTACTTTCTATTACTAAAGGATTTCTTATGAACCGTTCAATATTAATATCGACGCTCTTTGCAGCGCTAAGCCTTACTGCTTGTGATAAACCTACCGTGGTCAACGTTCCCGCCGCGGCTGTAGCCGTTCCAGGACCTGTAGGCCCAGCAGGCGACACAGGAGTACAAGGAAACACTGGCAATCAAGGTGATCCAGGCGTTAAAGGTAATACTGGCAACCAAGGCGATACTGGAGCACAGGGCAATAATGGTAACAAGGGTGATACTGGTAAATCGGGTGACCACACTACAGTAATTGTTGTACCCCCCGCTGAGCCAGCATCTGGTAGCTAAAAAATTTCAATCACTACATTAAGGGGAATACCATGGGCTTAGGTACCATACTGTTAATTGTTTTAATTTTGATGTTAATTGGGGCATTTCCAACATGGCCACATAGCAGGAGTTGGGGTTATGGACCTAGCGGCGGCTTGGGTTTAGTTGTCATTATCCTTCTTGTGTTGCTGTTGATGGGGCGTATCTGATTCAAATATTCTGATAGGCGTCGAGTAAATGCAACTACATCTTAATGCCGTGCTGATTGGCGGCATTATTTGGACACTCACCGCTTGTGGTGGACTGGACAGACTTCCAATATCGGCTGGCATTGGGCCTAAGCCCATATTGCCAGCGCCAAAGCACACGTTAATACCAACTGTAAATATTGCCCCTGCTATTGGCTGGCCATCTGGCATCACGCCTGTATCGCCTCAGGGCATGAGTGTGGCGACTTATGCAACTGGGCTTGAACATCCGCGCTGGCTGTATGTGTTGCCCAATGGCGATGTGTTAGTCGCAGAAACCAATTCACCACCCAAGCCCGAAGATGGCAAAGGCATTAAAGGCTGGATAATGGGTTTGGTAATGAAAAGAGCAGGCGCTGGCGTTCCTAGCGCTAATCGTATCACTTTGCTTCGAGACTCCGATGGTGATGGTACCGCAGATGTAAGGTCTGTGTTGCTGGAAAATCTAAATTCACCCTTTGGAATGACACTGATAGGCAACAATCTATACGTGGCCAATTCAGATGCAGTATGGGTATTTCCTTATACCAATGGGGATATGCACATTAAATCATTAGGCGTAAAGTTGCTGGATTTACCTGCGGGTAAAATAAATCATCACTGGACTAAAAATCTAATCGCAAGCGCCGACGGAAAAAAACTGTATGTGACGGTAGGCTCAAACAGTAATGTTGCAGAAAATGGCATGGAAGTGGAAGCTGAACGAGCCGCTATATGGGAAGTGGATATTAAAAGCGGTAAGCATCGTATT
>JADGRO010000052.1 GCA_017880905.1 Methylotenera sp. | reverse complement strand
TGCTATCACCACTTGCCAATTCGATATTGGCAGCGTTATCCCCTGTACGGAACAGGCTATCGACATCTACATCAAAACGATTGATCTTGCCATCTCGTACCGTAGTGACAGTTATCGTGTCTGAGCCTATAGGAGTAATGCCACCTGCAACGCTGAGAAAATCCGCCACAGTACGTACGCCGCCGACAACAGCGTATTTACCCGGGTGAAGTACCTGACCCATCACCGAGATATCGCGCGAGTGTACATAAACAACCTCTCCGCCAGAGAGAATGATGCCCTTCATACCGTCTGCTTTACCAACAATCTTTTGCAAATCGTATTCAATCTTGCCCGTTGCGTTGACGATAGTCACCAGATCAGACCCATCCGGCGTTACACCGCCGACGAGAGCGAGCAAATCTGCGAGATTTGTTGTCCGTTCAAGCGGATAACGCCCAGGCTTATAAACACTGCCTAACACGGAAACCAGCTTACTTTGAAACTGTGTCACTAGGATATTAACCTGCGGCTTCTTAATGAAACCACCTTTTTCCAACAAGTCGGCAATTCTCTTTTCGGCGGCAAATGTCGACATTCCGCCAATTTTGACTTGGCCAATCAATGGAAAGCTAATGATATCGCCTTCTGCAACCCGAGTTTCGAGAGTTAAGTCGGGATTATTGAACACTGTAATCTTTACCAAGTCGCCCGGGCCTAGAACGTAGCTTGATTCTTGCGCCGAAGCAGAATACTGCCAAGCACCCATTGTCAAAGCCATGATGCAAGTTATAAAGTATCTCATTATTTTACCTAACATATTCACTATTTGAACATATTAGCAGAAAAGGCTAACGACATATGCATCCACTCGCTCCCTGTATTGGTTAGAGACCAGACAAACCTTTCTCGATGTGGCTTTCCACCTTGCCATTGCCTGTTGACTTTGCGGCATCTGCAGGCTTAGATGGTTCCGTAGTTGTAACCTGTTTTTCTTGTTCTGTAGGCTTAACGCCTTGTGGACTTGCATTGATGCCAGCCATAGGAGCAAATTTCTTATTGATATATTCAATCTTGGCGATACTGCGTAGGCGCGCCAATTCAGCCTCAGCCATTTGCTTGCGTTTCTGTCCAGAAAGTATGCGTTCTATTAGAGGTATCGAGTCTAACTCGGAGATTGGTAACTCCTTTATTTCACTTATACGGCCAACCACAATGTGACCGTTGGAGTTGATGAAAATTAGATTACCGACAACCATTTTGGTAAGCTTAGATAGTAACTCAGGCGGCAATGACTCAGCCGCATGTGCCGCCTGAGTACGAGCGTACTTAATTTGATGTGCTCCCAACCATTGAGTAACAATTTCCAGCGTCTTGGCTGAGTCGCTCAGCGACTGTAGTTCTTGGGCGTTGTCTGGCTCTATCGTAAATGCCAGCTCATCCATCACGTAAATCTTGCGATTCGCAAAGATATCTGGATTTTTCGTACGATAATCTGCGATTTCAGCCTCTGTCGGCTTGGCTAATGAAGAGACTTTATCTTCAAGGTAGGCTTGAGCAAGAATCTGCATCTTGGCATTTTCAATGGCTTGCATTACGCGTGGATTGCGATCTAACTTAGTTTTGAGAGCTTCCTGTACAAGAATCTGGCGATCTAAAAGTCTCTGCGCAATCTGTTTCCCAGCTTCTTCCTGCTGGCCAGGCTGAATATGAGTGCGCTGGAGCTCATCGTTAAGCTGGTGCACTGTGATTTCATCATCATTGACACGTATGATAGACTGACTGACTTTATCTTCGCTATTCTTTTTACCACAAGAAGTGATTAGGCCGAGGATAACAAGCATTAACGCAACCTTAGCAACTCGACCGAACGGTGTAGCAAACAAACACTT
The DNA here is from genome assembly GCA_017880905.1 of Methylotenera sp. Taxonomy (GTDB): domain Bacteria; phylum Pseudomonadota; class Gammaproteobacteria; order Burkholderiales; family Methylophilaceae; genus Methylotenera_A. The sequence continues at coordinate 25,119 of JADGRO010000052.1, read as the reverse complement.
TGTTTCGTAGTTCATTAGCATCCCTTTAAAATCTTATAAATCAAGAAAAAATACAAAACTAATCTTGAGAATATGCTAGTAGATGTCATTTTTACATTTTATACCGGTAGAAGCAATGCAACAAATAGCCTAATCGGGCTATTCATGCGCATAAGGTGCTGCTAACGGCTCGCCAACAAACAGCCCTTGGGCGGGCCAGGCAACACTCTTCCAGTAGGCTTCAACCGCAGTCGCGCCGTTTACATACCATTTGAGCAGCACCATGGGATTAGGAAATTTTTGCCAGTAATTGCATGGCTCAGATACCGTGCCATAGCTAGCTGTCGCGCCAGCATCCAGCCAACGCAGTATACTCATCTGGTCTTTGCCGTACAAATCTCCGCCCGCTGAAGTCAGGTGGTCTGCTAAAGCACCGGGAAGGAAATTGAGAGAGTCCAGCGCATCAACCCAAGCCAACCCAGTCTGGTAGATCATGATGTCGCGTGCACCAACCAGCTTATCAGATTTAATGTTCATCACGGCAAGGCCACTACGCGGAATATTAAGGCCAGAAGGCGGGAAAAAGCGGGCGCGAGTATCGCGATTTGCATCGGAAGTTGTCAGATAATAAGCAGTGGATCGGAACACTCCGGCATCGCTTTGTACACCATGGTCGATAATGGACTTTGCACGTGGAAATGAATCGGTAGGCAGTAGCATTGTCAACCGAATACCATAATCATCGAACGGCTTTCTGGATGCCGAATTAAAATAAGGGCTAGGCTTACCTGGTGCACAAGTGTTTTTGCACTGTTCGGCATCGTAGCCAAAAGTGAGCGCAGCCGTAATAGAGTTGCACTCAACGGCATAGGGCGCCGTCCAAACGAGCAAGATCACCTGCTCAGCCGGGTGAAGTTGTGTTTCAATTTCCCACTTCAAGCGGGTGAATTCACTGGTTGATAGTTTGCGTGGTGCATCTGGAATCTTGACGTGCACGATATTTTTGGTGGGAATACTACGTGCTACGCGATAATACTCGCCTACCTTGACGCTATTGGCGTCTGCGTCATTGATGACCAGCGCAACATTTTCCGGGCCCAGCACACTACTTTTGGTAGAGAATGCACTCTCAACTCCAGCTAGCAGAACACTGCTCTGTATTAGGGAAAAAAATAATGCAAGAAAGCCTATTTTTTCAGGCAACCTAAAATGATTCAATTAGAAATAAGCTCTAACCTGCAGAGAATTGATAGTTGAATCCATTTAGAATAAAAGATTCGCATTAATTTCGGCCGTCGTGTCGTTGTAATCCAGCCCAGGAATATTGGAGCTTCTAGTACTTCTCGCCAGATTCCCTCCAATAGTAAGGCTACGCCAGAGCTTCCAATCGATGCCAATACTGGCCGATTCCCCCTTGTCGACCCGATGACTTGATGGAATGACACCCCCACCTAGAAATGTTCGCTCATAGATACTCGCATCTGCCCGCATTGTAATTTTGTCGCTTAGTGCGTAGCTCGGAGAAATACTCAAGGTATTTTCGCGCGTAAAACTGCTATCAAGGTTCCAAAAGCTTGATAGGTCACTAAATGCTGAAAATGTTACATTTATTTTCCCCGTCGGCATCCAGTTATAGTCTACGCGTCCGACCGTGCCAGAATAATCACGCTGAGAAAAATGGTCGTGCTCACGCGTCACATAAGCTGCACGCAGATTGATATGCGACTTTCCAGAAACCAACCAATCAAGTAGAGCCTCTGCTTCCGCTTCTTTAAATCCAGTATCAGAAAGATTAGTAGGATCAAGAATATTACCATATATACCTTGCCGTTCATGGCCCATGAGCCTTAGAGAATTGCCAGAACGGAAATCGTATTTCACTCCGGCATCGAGCGAATTCTGGCTATAGTTATTCTGTTGAATGAAAAACTGACTATTGGTTGCTTCTGTATGGGTGACACCACCCAGTAGATGCCAAACGCCATGCGGTGAAAAATCAGCTTCAAAATGCTGAGCTTGATTTACACGGACATTTTTGAGAGTCGCCAAAGTAAAGCTGCGGTAATCCTGAAAACTGTTCAATGCCTGCTGACGATCGGCACTAAGCGTTCCTTTAAGGTAAGGCGTTAAATTCCATAACCAAGCAGCACTATAGTTCTTTGAAATGAAGTTGAGGCTTTTATTGTTCTGATACCGATAGTCTGTCACGGTGAAGTTTGCCTTAAATTCCTGCAGAGAATACAGCTTGTCCAATTGAGCGCCAACATAAGCTGTAGTGATATTATCCGCACGACTAAAAGATGGGGACAAGAGGAAATTCGAAGGTACAAGAAATAAGTTATCGTCGCGCTGCCAAGTGACACCAGTAATTATATTGAATGGGTCTTTATCATCCGCATGAGCCGTTAAGGCCAGCATGACTGCTGGTAGGCAAAATAAACACAACATGACTGAAGTCAGCCGCGGCGACTTGCTAAAATCAATGTAAATATTTTTAGCTAATTTCAACATTATCAATATACTACGTTAGATACTTAAACTAATCAATCACTAATTTAGTCTAACTTAAAACTGTAATTTGTTCATTTTTTTAATAGCATCCTAAGTAAAAAGTGTATATTCTTATTGTTGAATATTAAAAATAATATTATATGCCCTTAAATACTCATATTTGTGGGTAATTTTCTAATATAAACACGCGTTTAAAAATCAATGAACAGACATCACTCTAGGCCGCCAATCAGTAAGGACATAAGCATCGCGATTAACCGCGACAATATTCTTTATAATACCAAATTATTGTTGGAGCCCTGCGTTATTACCTTCACACTTTGGGGTATTGCGCTTTGGCAAATGGGTAGCCTTCCACCACAATACCTAGTGGTATCGGCGGCGCTTTTTTACATTACGTTCCCCGGTAGCTCAAAAACTCACATGGCCTCTTGGAAAATTTTCAGAAACATTATTCTTTCATGGGTGCTCCTTGCCGGACTGCTACTTATCTTTGGCGTAGTCACAGGCTATATTCGCCTATTCCACCCTGCCGCAATAAAACTATGGCTTTGGCTAACTCCAGTCTGCCAACTTTCAGCTGTTTTTACGCTACGTGCTTGTGTTCCGCTCCTACTTAAATTACAAGGCCCACAAAAACGAATCGTTGTAGCGGGAATGAGTGAACAGGGAATTGCGCTCGTGGAAAGTCTCATGGATAACGATTACACCACTGCAACTTGTCTTGGTTTTTTTGAGGATCGGGATCCGGAGCGGCTGCAAAATCATAAAAACTTTCCAATTCTAGGAAAGCTTGCTGACATAGCTGACTACGTTAAACAACATCATGTCAATTTTATCTATCTTTCTCTCCCATTGGTTAGCCAACCTCGTATCATCAAGTTGCTCGACGAGCTGCAAGACACTACTGCATCCATTTATATTCTTCCCGACATATTTTTAACGGATATTATTCAAGGTCACATGGGGCAAGTAAATGGGGTACCAGTCATGGCCGTTTGTGAATCGCCTTTTACTGGAATGAATGGTTTGATTAAACGACTTACTGATATCACATTCTCTCTAGTATTATTGGTACTGTTATTTCCCCTGCTTCTTGCCATTAGCATTGGTATAAAGCTCAGTTCTCCGGGTCCGATTATTTTCAAACAACGCCGTTACGGGCTAGATGGAAAGGAAATCAATGTTTACAAGTTTCGTAGCATGACAGTGAGTGAAGAAAATAACGATGTTGTTCAGGCCACCAAACAAGATGTGCGAATTACCCAGTTTGGAACATTTTTACGCAAAACATCTCTGGATGAATTGCCTCAGCTCATCAACGTATTACAAAACACTATGAGTATCGTAGGCCCACGTCCGCACGCTGTAGTACACAATGAGATGTACCGCAAGCAAATCAAGGGTTATATGATTCGCCACAAAGTGAAGCCAGGCCTAACGGGATGGGCTCAGGTAAATGGGTTGCGCGGAGAAACTGAAACACTGGATAAAATGCAAGCACGTACCAAACTCGACATTGATTATCTACGTTACTGGAGCCCTAGACTGGATATTTATATTATTCTGAAAACAATATGGGTAATAATCAAAGGGCAAGATGGTGCATACTAGTCTTTATAGCCAAAACTATTGGTTAGTCACAATGCCTCAGCAATTAAGAACCTCTCAACTATGGTCTTTCATGGCATATAACCATAAATTTTACTTTTTTGAAACTTTTAGGCACTAGCACTCTCAAATGGAGAGTGCTAATATAGCATTTATTGTTAATTAAGGAGTTTTATCATAAACGCTTTAACTATACCGTCAATTACGTCCTTAGATAGCTTTGACCAGTACATGCGTGCGATTAAAGCTTTTCCGCTGTTGAGTGCAGAGGAAGAGCACGACTATGCTACACGCCTCAAAAAACATAATGATTTAGAGGCAGCACAGATGTTGATTGTTTCACATCTACGCTTGGTTGCGAGCATTGCGCGTGGCTATATGGGCTATGGCTTGCCACAATCTGACTTGATTCAAGAAGGTAATATTGGCCTTATGAAAGCGGTTAAACGCTTTGACCCAGACCGGGGCGTACGTTTGGTTTCATTTGCCATACATTGGATTAAAGCCGAAATGAATGAATTTATTGTGCGCAATTGGCGCTTGGTTAAAACCGCCACCACTAAAGCACAACGCAAGCTGTTTTTTAATTTACGCAGCATGAAAAATGGCCATGATACGCTTCACCCTGATGAAGTAAGCCGTATTGCGCGTGAATTGAAGGTAAAACCCGAAGAAGTAAGGGAAATGGAATATCGTTTAAACGGCCATGAAATCTCGCTGGACGCGCACATTGACGATGACGGCGATGAAAGCTTTAGCCCAATTGCATATTTGGAAGATGAAAGCCCAGAGCCATCTGAATTTTTAGAAACTCAGCAAACTGAGCAATTGCAATCTGTTAACTTAAGCAAAGCACTAATGAGTCTGGATGAACGCAGTCGCCGCGTGTTAGAAGCGCGCTGGTTAACCGAAAACGCAACTTCAACCTTGCATGACTTAGCTTCTGAGTTTGGTGTTTCTGCAGAGCGGATTCGCCAGATTGAACAAAAAGCGATGCAAAAAATTAGAGCTTTGATGACAGCCTAAATCAATAAGCAATAAAAAAGCCGCTTACTATAGCGGCTTTTTTATTGCTTGTTATCTACTAGGCAACCTTTTCATCTTTGTCATTCTCAAAGGCCAAGGCATTGCCCATATGCTGACGTAATACTTTTAAATCAGATATCTGAGCACGAATGCTCTTCTCAATATTTTCAAGTTCCAAAATACGATCTTCCAAAGTATCCGTTGCTTTGTAAATACGCTTAATACTTTCCAGGCGACGGCGTAATTGCAACTGATGTTCGCGCACTTGCGATTCCATCGGTGCAATTACCGCTTTTAGCCAATTTTCCACATCACGGTTGGCTACTTCGTACACATGAATCACACGACTTGCCAATGTTTCAAAAAACTTGGTGGTCAAGGTCATTTTTTCATTGGCAATCATATTGAATGCGGTATTAAATTGCTCTTTATAAGCACGCTCGAGTTTGGCTAACTCTTTTTGATAACGTAATGTTGAAAATGCAGGTGGCTCTGATTTACGCAAACCATGTTCTTTAGAAAACTTGTCGTACATCACGTCCATCATTTTCTTAATCTCATCAATTTGCGCATCTGACGACACCAAACGACCTTTAAGATCTAAGAAAAAATTATCCATTGCATCACGAATTGTTTTGGTAAATTTAGCTGAAACCATGTTTTCACGCGTGGTATGCACTTGCATCTTCAATGCTTCCATACCTAACAAAGTAAATAACTTGTTGGTTTGTTGCGAAAACACGCTACGTAGCGCTTGAAAGCGTTGCAAACCTTTTTCAAAGTTTTCCTTATCCACTTTCACCTTGTTCATCATGTGCTCAACTACATCTTCGTTTTTGCCACGCAAGCCACGAAGCTCTTCAAGCTGCTCAACCACGCCCGCTACACGCGAATCTAAAATCATGTTCGAGTTACCGATCAAATCTTCAATCTCGTTTTTAGTATTGTCACGAACGATTTCTTTTTTAGATGGAATCAACTCGTCAGACAAGGCTTTTTCAAGCTCTGGCAAACGGCTTTGCGCCAACAAAGCATCATCGCCATTAATTTTGGCGAGCAGACCTTTTTGAGCAGAGGTTGGGAAAATTTGATTAGTCTCAAGCCCTAGCAACTCCGCGCTGGTCCTAACTTGCTTGTTAATCTCTTTTTCAATTTCTTTTTCGTTCTTTAATTCGTCCCAAAGACCATCAATCTTATTAAGCACAGCCAAACGACCTTTTTGCTTCCAGCGTGTGCCGCTAATATATTGGCGCCAAACGTCAATTTCAGATTTCGTCACGCCAGTATCAGCTGCCAAAATAAATAGCACCGCATGCGCGTTTGGCAGCATATTCAATGTCAATTCAGGCTCAGTACCAATCGCATTCAAGCCTGGCGTATCTAAAATTACTAAGCCTTGTTCCAGCAACGGATGCGGGAAGTTAATCATGGCATAGCGCCAGCATGGAATATCAACAGTACCGTCTTTATTGAGACTCATGGCATCGTCAGCACTGTTCGGGTCAAATAACCCATATTTTTCGGCTTCTTCTGCGCTAACACTTTTCGTGCTACTGACTTCTTTAAACGCAGCAATCATGCTGTCATTGTTGTCGACATCAAACTCAACCGTATGCCATTCATCTGGATAGCGCTTGTATTCGGTGGTAGTTGCGTCTGAGGAACGTGTATCAATCGGCAACATCATGATTGATGTCGGTTTTGATGCGTCGTACAATAATTCTGTAGGGCACATCGTGGTGCGGCCTGCACTGGATGGCAACAGGCGTTGACCATAATCTGCGAAGAAGATGGCATTAATTAATTCTGATTTACCGCGAGAGAATTCGGCCACAAATGCAACATTGAGCTTATCCTCGCGTAGTCGTTCTAGTAAATTGGTGATGCGTTGATCAATTTGTGCATCATTCAGTTCTTGCTCATTTAGCCAACTGCGATAATCGCAAATGCTATCAACTAGCGCCTTTCTCCACTCTGAGTAAGCTGCAAATTGATGTGCTAATTTATTTTCTGCCATTGCCATCCCCAAAAGTAGTTGCCAATATTGGCTACTTTTCTAGTAATCGTACTTTATCATGACATTATAAATATTCAAATAAATCAGCAACATCTTCATAAATATTTAATCCAATTTCTGATGAAAGGTTGCTTTTTAGCGACAAACGGTCAAGTTATTAAAAAAATTGTGGTAAAAACCGCTAATTTATTAGCTAAGGGGCATGTTCTGCTATCATTTCGGTTTGTTTTATTTTAACCAACTCAAATGAGCGGCCTTAACGTAAACTCACCTCGACCCATTGATATTCGCTTGCATCAAGCATCCCGCTTGTTAGAGATTAAATTTGATAACAATACTGAATGCATGCTGTCATGCGAGTTTTTGCGTGTATATTCGCCTTCGGCCGAGGTGCGCGGCCATGGTGCGGGGCAAGAAACGCTACAAATCGGCAAAGAAAATGTAAATATCACCGCCATCGAACCTGTGGGCAATTATGCAGTCAGGCTTGTATTCTCAGATAGTCACGATACTGGCTTATATTCGTGGGATTACTTGTATCATTTGGGCGAAAATTACGAGGCAATGTGGCAAGATTACATCGCCAAACTTGAAATGGCAGGACACAAACGCAAGGACATGAAATAAAGGACAAGCAATGACAGAAAAAACCACACATTTTGGCTTTGAAAGGGTTGAAGAAACCGAAAAACAGCAAAAAGTGGGCGAAGTATTCCATTCAGTCGCCAGCAAATATGATCTCATGAACGATATCATGTCGGCTGGCCTGCATCGGGGCTGGAAGCGCTTTGCAGTTGAAATTAGCGGTGTAAAAGCAAGCGATAAAGTGCTCGATATCGCAGGTGGTAGTGGCGATTTATCCAAACTTTTTGCAAAAAAAGTGGGCCTTGAAGGCAAAGTAACACTAACTGACATCAACGCGTCTATGCTGGCTGTTGGCCGAGATCGTATGCTAGACGCAGGTTTAAACGTGCCTGCAGTGCAGTGCAATGCCGAAAAGCTACCCTTTGCTGATAATACCTTTGATTGCGTAATTGTCGCTTTTGGATTGCGCAATATGACACACAAAGACGTTGCGTTAAAGGAAATGCAACGCGTACTCAAAGTGGGGGGCAGACTATTGGTGCTTGAATTCTCAAAAGTGTGGAAACCACTAGAAAAGCTTTATGACGCTTACTCTTTTAAATTTTTGCCATTTATGGGCAAGCTTATCGCCAAAGATGAGGCCAGCTACCAATATTTAGCTGAGTCGATTCGCATGCATCCAGACCAAGAAACGCTGAAAAAAATGATGCTGGACGCGGGCTTGAGCAAAGTGGATTATTACAACTTGAGCGCAGGGGTCGTAGCTTTACACAAAGGTTACAAACTGTAATGTTTAAACCTTTGGCAACGCGATTTTTGCAACATTTAACTAACCAAAACCAATGGTCGAAGCCTTATTTAACAGCCTTTGCGGGCAAGGTAATTCAGCTAAATGTTGCCTTTGTTACAACAAATTTGCTGATTTTAGAAGACGGCAGCTTGGCTATTGCAGGTGAAACCGCTACTCCAGATGCCATTATCCACGTGCCTCCCAGCCTCGCCTTAGGTTTATTAGCCAAAGATGAAGCGGCAAAAATGCAAATAAAAATTGATGGTGACGCACATTTGGCAAGTGAAATTGGCAAAGTTTTGCAACATATGCGCTGGGATATTGAAGAAGATTTAAGTCATATTGTCGGCGACATTCCTGCTAATAAAATGAGCAATCTTAGTAAAAAAGCATTTTTTGAGATCAAAAAACAAAGTGTCAATTTAACTGAGATGCTCGCCGAATATTGGCAAGAAGAAAAACCCATGTTGGCTAAAAAGCGCCATGTGGAGCAATTTAATACGGAAGTAGATGCACTGCGCAGCGATGTTGCGCGCCTTGAAAAAAGACTGACAAAATTTATAAAATCGTTGACTGAAAGCAGCGTGAATTAAGCATGCATTACTTTCGGTTAATTTACATTATTTTTGTCGCATTGCGTTTTGGCTTGGATGATTTTATTCATGAGCACGCGCCGTTACGCCCGCTACGTAAGTTTATTCAAATCGTGTTCTTTTGGCGTAGTAAACAACAACCACGCGGCGTACGGCTACGTTTGGCACTAGAGAAATTAGGTCCAATTTTTGTTAAATTTGGACAAGTACTTTCCACGCGGCGTGATTTATTGCCACAAGATGTCGCGGATGAACTGGCGAAATTGCAAGACCAAGTACCGCCGTTTGCTTTTGCCAATGTGCAAAAAAGCATAGAAACAGCGTTTGGCCTGCCGCTCAATCAAATTTACAGCCAATTTGACGAAGTGGCTGTGGCCAGTGCATCCGTCGCGCAAGTACATTTTGCACATTTGTTGGATGGAACACCTGTGGCCGTTAAAGTGCTGCGGCCCAATATTGGTATGGTGATTAACCAAGATTTGGCGATACTCAAATCACTCGCTTGGCTTTTACAGTCGATTTCCTCTGAAGGTAAACGTTTAAAGCCGCAAGAAGTGGTGGAAGAATTTGCGCGCCACACACAACATGAATTGGATTTAACTTTAGAAGCCGCGAATTGCAGCCAACTAGCGCGAAACTTTAAAGATAAGCGATTGTTAATCCCAGAAGTCTATTGGGATTATTGCCGTAAAGAAGTGATGACCATGCAGCGAATGCAAGGCACACCTGTAAGCCAAATTGATATGCTGCGCGCCAAAGGTATCGACATCACCAAACTTGCGCATAACGGCGTAGAGATATTTTTTACGCAAGTGTTTCGCGATGGATTTTTTCATGCCGATATGCACCCGGGGAACATACAGGTGGCCGATGACGGACGCTATATCGCGCTAGATTTCGGCATTATGGGCACACTTTCAGATACCGATAAATATTATCTCGCGCGCAACTTTTTAGCTTTCTTTAACCGTGATTATCGCGATGTCGCCGTGGCGCACATTGAATCGAGCTGGGTGCCAAAAGATACCAATATAGAGGAGCTAGAAACCAGCATTCGCGCCATTTGCGAGCCTATTTTTAATAAACCGCTTAAAGATATTTCATTCGGGCGCACACTATTAAGTTTATTCCAAATGTCGCGTCGCTTTGGTGTGGTGATTCAACCGCAACTGGTCATGCTGCAAAAAACCTTGCTGAATATCGAGGGTTTAGGGCGTGATTTAGACCCGAATATTGATCTGTGGCAAAGCGCCAAGCCTTTCCTGAAGCGCTGGATGAGCGAACAAGTGGGCTGGCGCAGTGTGGCAAAATCACTAAAAAAAGAACTGCCGTTTATCTTAAAAAACGCACCACAAATGCCGCACCTAGTACATCAATTTTTAACGCAACAAACCCGTGCCGAGCAAGAAGCACCGCTAAGACTAGCAATTAACGAGTTAATCAAGGCACAACAAAAACAAGCACGTTGGCAAAAAAGGCTGGCTATAACAATCTTGATGTTTTTATTCATTCAACTTGCTTTTTTAGTCACAATATTTATTAATTAATCAGAAACTTAAGCTCATGTGCAAACAATATTTTACAGGTGTAATTTTATGTTTTTTAACATTTTTTTCTTATTTAGCAATCGCCGAAAACATAAGCCCGACGGGTTTATGGAAAACTGTCGACGACGTTACAGGTAAGCCACGCTCACTGATTCGCATAAATGACAAAAATGGTGAATTGATTGCCACGATTGAAAAAGGCCTTTTGCCTACCGATACACCCAACGATGTTTGCGACAAATGCTCGGATGAGCGCAAAGGTAAACCGATCATTGGCATGGTGATTATGGGTGCTATGAAGCATAAAGGTGACTACTATGAGGGCGGCCACATTTTAGACCCCAATAACGGCAAAATTTATCGCTGCAAATTAAAACTAGATGAAACTGGCAAAAAGCTGGAAGTGCGCGGATTTATTGGCATTTCGCTATTTGGCCGCTCACAAATTTGGACGCGAGTTGAGTAACATTTATCGTTTTTGGCAATGACTGCAAAAAAACGTGGAGCGCTGCCCTAAACGTATGCATTTGATGGGTTTGTGGCACACTTTACAAGGTTCACTGGTACGCCCATAAGCAAAGTATTCTTGTTGAAAATAACCTGGATTACCATCAGTACCAAAGAAATCTCGCAGGCTGCTGCCACCAGCATTCAAGGCGTCGTTAAGGGTAGCTTTGATTTCTGCCACCAATTTCTCGCATTGTTTCAGGGTCAGCTGTCTAGCAGGTGTTTCGGGGTGGATAAGTGCTCGGAAGAGCGACTCAGACGCATAGATATTACCCACACCCACCACCAAGTGGCTATCCATAATTGCAACCTTAATGGCCGCGCTGCGAGTATGCAGCTCAGCATGTAAGTATTTTGCGTTAAAGCTATCTTCTAGCGGCTCTGGGCCTAGCACACTGAGTAGCGCATGTTCACTGGGGTTGCTACCCGCCCACAACACCGCACCAAAGCGGCGCGGGTCGCGCAGGCGCAACACTTGGCCATCGTTAAACTGAATATCAAAATGGTCATGTTTTTCGGGCGGATAATTTCTATCGAGCAAGCAAATACGGCCAGACATGCCCAAATGCAATAACAGTGTGCCACATTCGAAATCTGCCAAAATGTATTTAGCACGACGTTTTAGGGAAAGTAATTTTTGATTGTTGAGTGTTTGTGGTAAATGCGCAGGTATCGGCCAACGCATACTGGCGTTGCGAATGACAACGTTTTTAACTGTTTGATTTAAAAGAGGAAGCAACCCGCGGCGGGTGATTTCGACCTCGGGCAGTTCAGGCATAATAACTTACTGAATATTAAGCGGCGGGTTGAGCATGGTAAACCCGACGTCATTGCTGAAATGGTACATCACGCCTTCGTCAGGGCGACCGAGCAATAAATCCGGTGCTTCTTGAATTTTATCAAAGTGTACTTTTTTGCCATCTTTCAGTTTCACGTCAAACGATGGGTAGGTGATTTTATGGTCTGGTGTATAAAGCTCCACTTGCTTGGCCTGCGCTTGCTTCCAGCTGAAATCCAGCCATTCGTTCATGTCGTTTTGCGTGGGTTTAGCTTTGGGTGCATTCACTTTCCACTTGCCATCAGTAATATCCACATTCAAGCGCACTTCTTGCCATTGCTCTAAGCGAGAAAAATCGAAGCCGGAAATCTGTTTTGCCTCATTTTTGGTGAGCAGGTTTTTATCAATTAATTCAATCGGCTGTGTGCTTGCCGCTTCTGAATAGCTGCCTGAGAGCAAATAGACCGCATCTTTATAGCCCACATATTGCTCTTCCGTCACCGGGTTGAATGTGCCAAAACTAAACTCTTCTGTGCCCGCTGGATTCGTCAATTTAAGCCTTAACTGTGGATTATCCAGCCCATATTTTGCTAAATCGCTGGCAGGAAATGTCTCTTTACTTTTAGCCGCAATAATCGCCAAAATGCGCTGCACAGATAATTGATCCGCACGCGCTTTGTAGGGCGCTGTCATACGCCAAAAGCCGTCTATTTTCTCGAAACTTGTCGGCGCCTTGGCAGGAAACTCCGCCTTCACAGTGGTAAAATCAGCCAGTTTTAGTTGAGAGACCTCATGCTGGGAAGGTGCACTGGTATTGGCTTGTGGACGAACGTACAAAAACGTCACTAGACCAGCCACTACGGCCAACATGATTAAATTGAGTAACCATCTTTTTTTCATATTAAATTTTTGTTACGCTTTTCTGCGCTTCCACCATAGCCAGAAACCCGCAATAAAAAATGCCAGAGGAATAAAATATTGAAAGCCATGAAACACCGACCAAGCAATTAAACGGTTTTTGTCGTCGCTCGGAATGGTCACGTTAATATCTTTAAGCGGCATCGGCTGAATGGTGATTAACCTGTCGTCACCTGCCAGCCAATTGACAATATTGACACCAAAATCTAAATTACCGCCGTTGGTGATAAAAGTGTTAGATAAAAAATTACCGTTACCCATGACCACCACGCGCTGACCTTTTTTGCCATAAATGCGCTCTAAAGCCACGCCGATATTGATGGGACCGCGCTTGTCTTTTTTCTCATCAAACACAGCCTTTTGGTTTTTGCCACCATTGACAATTTTGTCTGACTCCAGCCAGCCATTGGGTGCCACATCCACCAAGCGCGCGACTTTCCAGCCTAGCTCATATGAAGCTTTGGCATCGACTTCGTGTGCCTCTGGAAATAAAGTGCGTAGTTGAAAATTACGCGTAATTGCGTGATCGCCATATGCACTGGCAAACGCCACCTTAGCATCCGCGCCATATTGCGCAGCAGTCATATCCACTGCAATGCCTGGCGAAACGGTTAGCCCCAAATAATCTGCCACTATTTTTAAGCCATGAAAATTATCATCATCCAACAACCACAACACATTGCCGCCAGATTCTAAATAGGCTTTGATTTTTTTGGCTTCAACCTCGCTTAAATCCACTTGTGGGCTAGCAATCACAAGCATCGCACCGTTGGCAGGCACCGCTTGAGCAATAGTTAAGTCTGGGTTGGCAAATTTAAAACCTTTAGCCTCAAGCTGTTTACCAAACTCGCCCAAATCATTATTTTTAACACCTTGCAAATGGCGCTCGCCGTGGCCATCTAAAAACATCACCGCCTGTTGATTGGTACGCGCCAAACGCACCAGCAAATTGGTCATCTCCTGCTCTGCTATCGGTGGCGAAATATGCTCAGTGCGCTTGTTGTACTCGACCACTACTTCGCCGTCTTCTTTAATATTCGCCTCTTGTGCCAGTTTTGGCTCTGCCGATGGGTTAATAAATTTAAGGTGAATGTCTTTCTTTTCGCGCTGATAACGCGCCATAAAATCAATCATACCTTTGCGAAAAGTGTCGCCATGATTCGCGTCATCGTTAGTAGCGTATACGGTAATATTTACAGGGTCTTTCATCGTTTTAAGAATATTCACGCTGCCGGGCGTGAGTATGTTGCGGTTGGCTTGCGTAATATCTTTCGCGACGTGATATTGGCTCGCCAAATAGCCCAAAAGTATAATCAACAGCAAAAACATCAGCACAAAAAACCAGTTTTGCGCGAGCATTTGTAAACGTAAATTTCTGTTTATTTTCATATGGTTATAATTAACTAGCCTCTTAAACGGTCTGCATCTAAGCGACGAATTGTTAAAATTAAAAAAGTAGCAATAAACAAAACAAAGTAAGCAATATCCGCAGTATCAATTAACCCACCCGCAAACGATTGAAAATGATTCATCAGCGAAAGTTTTGCCATAGTGTTGCTTGGGTCCCCTGCAAAAAAGCGATCTAAAATCATTAATGCAAAAAGTGCAATAAAACTCAAAATAGCCGCCACCACTGGTTGTGAGGTTAAGCTGGAAAAATAAAGGCCAAGCGCAGAAAAACTAGCAACTAATAAAAACAAGCCAAGGGAATTAGCCAAAATGTAGCCGAAATCAATATCTGTCCAAATATTAAGGGTAAATAGCATCAGCGCGATATACACAATTAAAATACTTAAAAATGCCACCAAGCCGATAAATTTGCCTAAAACAATTTCGGTGAGTGAAAGCGGCGCGCTGAATAAAAACGGCAAAGTTTGACTGCGGCGTTCTTCAGAAATCAAGCGCATAGAAAGTAATGGCACTGCAAACAGCATAATAAACGAGGCCAAACCATACACGTTTTGGCCAACAAATTGTGTCACACCATAGCGTTCGGCCGGGCGAATGGCGCCAGACATGACCTCAAAGTAATCATTCACGCCGTTGAGATAATAAGTGCCAAACGCAAACATGAGCAAAGCCAAAATAATCCAACCCATGGGCGATGCAAACACGCTTTTAAGCTCTTTTCTTGCAATATTTAATATCATTATCTACAAACCTTTATGTAGCTTCTGCTTCTGCTTCTGCTTCTGCTTCTGTTTCTGCTGCAGCATCGTGAAACGTGAGTTGAACAAACACATCTTCTAAACTGGTTTGATCAGGCGCGATTTGGTACAAGCCCCAGCCATTTTTTACCGATGCTTTCACAATCGCTTCATGTGGCATGGTATTTTCAGCAAAGCGAACACGCATCATATTATTTTCAGCTACTTCGGCTTCGGTAACGCCTTTAATTTTAAGCAAGGCTCCCACAGTTGGCGCTTTATTAAATCCAATCAATAACTTATTGCCAATGCGCTGACGTTTTAGCACATCAATGCCGCCGTTAAATACCAGTTTGCCTTTATCGATAATCTGCACGTGATCGCACACTATTTCAACTTCAGGCAGGATGTGAGTGGATAAAATTACACTATGGACGCCGCCGATTTCGCGAATCAGTTCGCGAATATCACGTATTTGAATCGGATCTAAGCCCACAGTTGGTTCATCTAAAATCACCACCATCGGGTTATGGATAATGGCTTGCGCTATGCCGACGCGCTGTTGATAACCGTTGGATAGATTCTCAATCAGGCGTTTGCTCATGTGACCTAAGCCACAACGCTCTTTGGCGTTTTCTACCGCTTTTTTAATATTTTTACTGCTGACTCTATGTAAGCGCGCGGCGATGGTTAAATATTCATCTACGGTAAATTCTTTGTACAAAGGACGCATTTCGGGCAAGTAGCCAATCAGTGCCTTGGCTTCTTTGGGATTTTCTATCATGTCGATACCGCAAATCTTCACACTACCTGCGCTAGGCGCTAGGTTGCCAGTGAGCATTTTCATGGTGGTGGATTTACCTGCGCCGTTTGGACCTAAAAATCCGAGCACTTCGCCCTGTTTTACGGTAAAACTCACGTTGCTCACTACCTCGCGACCGCCGTAAAGCCTAGTAAGCTCAATTGCTTCTACTGTTAAATTATTCATAACTATTTATTTTAGACGCCAAGATGAAACTAATGATTTATGAAACAATATTGCTAGATTAGTTTCATGCAAAAAGTTATAGTAATACTTAATATCAAGTAAATTACTGTCCAACCCTTAATTATGGATGAACTTGCGCTAACTGTCACGGACTAAACAACAATTAAGCAAACCATATTGGATAATGATTAATGCCTCAACTTAAAAAAATTGTAGTGTCGCTGCTTATTGCCTTTGCTGGCGCGAGTAGCTTATCTGCGTCTGCGGAAACAAAAATCGCACCCACCATTACCACCGCCAATGCTGAGTTTGTGTACAAATATCTGCTGGGTGAAATTGCCGGCCAACGAGGCGAAACCACTTTGGCAAGCCAACTATTTTTAGATTTGGCCAAACAAACACGTGACGCTCGTCTAGCCGAGCGCGCCGCCCGCACTGCCGCCTACGCCAACCAGCCCGGTATTGCCTTGCAGGCCGCCACACTTTGGTCCGAACTAGATCCAAATTCACTTGAAGCGCAACAAGCTTCTAGTCAGTTACTTATCGCCAGTGGCAATTTAAAGCAAGCCAAGCCGCATATTCAAAAACTTTTAGCCAAAGAAGAAACTCGCGCCAATGGCTTTTTGTATTTAAATAGCTTGTTAGCCAGCCAAAAAGATAAGACGGAAGTGTTTGATGCTATAAAGGAATTCGCAGCGCCTTACCCTAAATTGGTAGAGGCGCATTTTGCCATTGCCCAAGCTGCTTTAATCGCAGATAAGCTTGATGTCGCTAAAAACGAGCTGGATACTGCTAATAAATTGCGCCCCGGTTGGGAGTTGGGTGCACAAATGCAAGGCCAAATGCTTATCAAAGAATCACCAGATAAGGCCATTACCTTCTATCAAGATTTTTTAAAAAAATATCCTAAAGCAAATGACGTACGCATGGCGTATGCCAAATTGTTAGTTGCCGAAAAACGCTATGCAGAAGCCAAACCTGAGTTTGTAAAACTGGTAGAAAGCTCAAGCAGTAGCCCGGAAATAAGCGCCGTTGTTGGCTTGTTATCATTAGAATCTGGCGATTTTTTAATGGCGGACAAATATTTTCAGCAATCTGTCAGTTCAGGTTTTAAAGACCCGGATCAGCTTTACTTGTACCTTGGACGCAGCGCGGAGCGTCAAAAAGACGATGTCAAAGCGCTAAGTTGGTACGATAAAATTCAGCCCGGTGAGCATTTTATGGAAGGCAGATTTTCTGCCGCAAATGTGATTGCGCGTACCAAAAATGTGGATGCGGCCATCAAAATGCTAGACGAAGTGAACGATTTAACGCCTGAGCAGCAAATTACGGTGATTCAAACTGAATCCAGCATTCTCGCCCAAGTTAAACGCAATCAAGAATCGTTTGACTTAATGGATAAAGCGATACAAAACTGGCCAGATTCTACCGAGCTAATATACGATTATGCCATGGCAGCAGAGCGCATAGGCAAGTACGAAGTGATGGAAACCGAGCTTTACAAGTTAATCAAGCTTAAACCTGATTTTGCGGCGGCCTACAACGCGCTTGGGTACTCGCTTGCAGACCGTAATATCAAACTCAACGAGGCAAAATCGTTACTTGAAACTGCGGTAAAATTATCGCCAAACGACCATTACATGTTGGATAGTTTGGGCTGGGTACATTACCGTTTGGGCAACTTAAGTAAGGCGGCCGAGTATTTGCGCAAAGCTTATGAAATTCAAGCTGACCCTGAAATTGCGGCGCATTTAGGCGAAGTGTTGTGGAAGCAAGGCTTGCAAGAAGAAGCGAAAAAAATCTGGGCGAGCGCGTTAAAAGACTATCCAGAAAATGACGTGCTGGTAGCGACCACTAAAAAATTTAGTTCATAGTAAAACTTGAGTCTAATTTGCTTTTAAGTCGTAATAGCTTATTTCTAGCAATAATTTTGCTTGTAGCTGGTTGCGCTACACTAAGCCCGTCACCATCCCCTACTTCATCAAGTATCAATCAAAAACATCTTGCCACACTTGCGAACATTAAATCTTTCGCATTAAAAGGTCGTTTGGGCGTAGTCACCAATCCAAAGGGCTTTTCGGGTGGTATCGATTGGCAACATCAAACCACCGATGATAATATCGACGTGTTTTCACCTGTTGGTGGCAAAGTTGCCAACATCGTCAAAAACCCAAGCGGTGTAACACTTACCACTCAAGAAGGTCACAGTATTAAAGCGCAAGACGCAGAAAGCTTAACCGAAGCCACACTAGGCTGGCGGTTACCTTTGAGTGGCTTAAGCGATTGGGCGTTAGGCAAACCAACGGCCTCTAAAATAGATGCTTCAACTTGGGATGAACAAGGCCATCTAAGCACACTGAAACAAGATGGCTGGGACATTAACTACGAAAACTACACCGAAAATAATGGCGTTTTTTTACCTAACAAAATTGTGCTTAAAAGTGAAAAAGTGAATTTAAAACTATTGATAGAAAAATGGATAGCCGTTGAAAACTAAACTGGTTAATTCAAATACGGTCTGATTTCATTCTCCATTCAGGCCAAATCCTAGAATTAACGCCTAATTCCACCACTGCTTCTGCAATAAAAATAACTCGTCTTTACGCATAATCTAGTTAGCGGAATTGTGCAATTTTAAAGTTTAAAAGGCGTGGATGTGAAAAAAAGTATTATATTTTTATTGTTGTGGCTTGGCATAAGTGGCAATAGCTACGCCACATCCTGGGTAAAGCTTAGCGAAAACGGCACATCAAAACTCATGCTGGATAAACAATCAGTATTACAACAAGATGCGCTAAAAAAAGCTTGGGTTAAGATAGAGTACAAAACACCACAAGCAAACCCGGAATTGCTGGGTAAAGAATATAACTTAGCAAAATTGCTATGGTTTTTTGATTGCGGCACCCAAAAATCAGCCACTTCACAGGTGTTTCAATATTTAGATAATAACCTTATATATTCTGCGGGTGTGGAGGCTAAAAACGCGGAATTTATTGAACCAGTACCAGAATCAGATGTAGATATTGCCATGCGTCATGTCTGTCAAACAAGCCAGCCAGCAATCCCTGCTAAGCCTATGGAAAATAAACCTGAGGTAGCCAAGTCGGCGGAAACGAGCACAGCGCCAGCCAACCCTGAAAATATTGAAAAAAATGCTCCCAAGACAGCAGAGGCTAGCATAAAGAAACCTGAACTAACGGCTGTTAAAACTGAGACAAAATCCGTAGTGACTGCCGCTAAGGATGCGCCAGCCAAAGCTAAACCCAGCATGGAAGAGACACATAAAACCCTTTGGGCCTATGAAGGCAAACGCGGTCCTGACAATTGGGGAAAACTCAATCGAGAATTTGTAAGTTGTGACATTGGGCAAAATCAATCGCCTATTAATATTGAAAATACGGTTACTGCCTCGTTAAAACCAATTCGCGTTATTCAACAATTCCCTGCAAAAGACATTTTGAACAATGGTCATACCGTGCAAGTAAATTTTAAAGAAGGTAATATGGTGGCGCTGGATAGCTCACCTTATCAATTAAAATATGTGCATTTTCACACGCCAAGCGAAAACAAAATACACGATATGTCTTTCCCATTGGAAGCGCAATTTGTACATATCGATTTCAAAGGTAACCCCAGTGTGATTAGCGTCATGTTCAAAGAAGGTAAAGCCAACCCTGGTCTTGCCAAGTTATGGGTGCAGATTCCGAAAAAGGAAGGCGAATCCATCGCGTTAAAAGGCAGAGTAGTCCCAAGTGAATTAATGCCGGAAAATCACAGCTATTATCGATTTAGCGGCTCGCTCACCACCCCGCCCTGTAGCGAGGGTGTGCGCTGGCTGGTGATGAAAACCCCAATGACCGCGTCAAAAGAGCAAATAGAGGCATTCGAGCAGGCGATACAGCATAGCAATAATCGTCCAATACAGGCTTTAAATGGCCGTATCGTGCTGGAATAGTTAATTTTTTAGCCCAAGCAACTAGTCTCGTATTGACATGCGTTAAAATACGGGCGTATGCAAAACTTTCAAGCATTTTTAGCTCCCGCAAAAATTAATCTTTTTTTGCACATTACGGGTCGCCGCGCGGATGGTTATCACACGCTACAAAGCGTGTTTCAGTTGCTGGATTTTTATGACATCATTCACCTAAAACTCACAAAAACCGGCGAAATTAAGCGCATAAAGAATATTAACGGTGTACCTGAGAGCCAAGACCTATGCGCCTTAGCAGCCAGTGTTTTACAGAAAAAAACCGGTTGCAAATTAGGCGTTGAATTTGCCGTTGAAAAGCGCATCCCTATGGGTGGCGGTTTGGGCGGTGGCAGTTCAGACGCTGCAACGGTTTTATTGGCGCTAAACTACTTATGGCAGCTTAACTTAAGCCGCCAGGAGTTAATGCAAATTGGCTTGAGCTTGGGTGCGGATGTACCAATATTTATTTTCGGCCAAAATGCTTGGGCAGAAGGTATCGGAGAACAACTCACTGCAATTGACCTTAAACCCAGTTATTATGTGGTGCTGACGCCGCCCGTGCATGTCTCCACACGCGATGTTTTTGCCAATTCCACATTGACAAAAGACACGAAACCATTGAAAATGGCGGACTTTTCAAGAGACACAAATTCTGAAGTTTTTGGAAACGATCTTGAAAAAATAGTATGTACGGAATTTCCTGCAGTTGCATCAACCCTAAAATGGCTAAGCCACTTCGAGCTAAAAGCTGGCGGCAGAGCAAGAATGAGCGGCTCGGGTGCATCTGTGTTTTTAGCGCTTAATTCAAAACAAAAAGCGGATGAAATTTTGGCGCAAAAACCAGGAAATTGTACTGGATTTGTGGCAAATGGGCTGAATAAGCACCCTTTGTTTGATTTAGCAAAATGAGTTTTTTGGGGAGTCGCCAAGCTGGTTAAGGCACTGGGTTTTGATCCCAGCATGCGAAGGTTCGAATCCTTCCTCCCCAGCCAAGTTTTTAAGTGTGTAGATTAGCTGATTTTAAGCGCTTTAATTTTTTAATGTTGAGGGCAACAATTGAGCAACGGCAACATGATGGTATTTACCGGCAATGCCAACCCCGTACTAGCGCAGGAAGTCGCTACGCATCTTGGTATTGAGCTGGGTCGCGCCGATGTTGGCAGGTTTTCAGATGGCGAAATTATGCTGGAGCTGCTAGAAAACGTGCGTGGCCGCGATGTGTTTGTGTTGCAATCAACCAGCCACCCCACGAATGATAGCCTAATGGAAGTGATGGTAATGGTAGATGCGCTACGCCGCTCCTCCGCTGGCCGCATCACTGCTGCAATCCCCTATTTTGGCTATTCGCGGCAAGATCGCCGCCCACGCTCAGCCCGTGTCGCCATCACTGCAAAAGTCATCGCCAACATGCTCACTAGCGTTGGCGTGAATCGATTGATGACTATGGATTTGCACTCGGACCAAATTCAAGGCTTTTTTGATATTCCTGTGGACAACATTTACGCCACGCCGATTTTGCTGGACGATTTACACAAACAAAATTACAAAGATTTAGTCGTGGTTTCACCCGACATTGGTGGTGTAATACGTGCACGTGCGGCTGCCAAACAATTGAACTCTGATTTGGCGATTATCGATAAACGCCGCCCAAAACCCAATACCGCCAAGGTGATGAACATTATCGGCGAAGTAGCCGGACGCAACTGCGTGATTATGGATGACATGGTAGATACCGCGAATACACTGTGCGAAGCTGCAGCGGAGCTAAAAAAACAAGGCGCTAAAAAAGTGTATGCCTATGCCACACACCCGGTGTTATCGGGTAATGCAGTTGAGCGTATTACAAATTCAGCACTGGATGAGTTGGTGGTAACCAACACTATTCCACTGCGTAAAGCCGCTACTAATTGTAAAAAAATCCGCCAAATAAGCGCTGCCGGATTGTTGGCAGAAACCATTAAACGCATTAGTTATGAAGAGTCCGTCTCTTCTCTCTTTTTAGATTAAAACTTAATTTATTGTAAAAATTTAACAAATCAAAAAATAACAAGAAGATGAGCCGAAGACAGTACAAGTGGTACGGCAAGGTGAAATCGACTCAGTTAGTTTGGATTTGTTAAATTTTTAGTCTGCGTGCTGGTCGCGGTGTGCAGTTTTTAGTGTAGTAAATTTAGGAGCAACAAAATGAGTATCGAAATTAATGCAGTCAAACGTGACGTCAAAGGTACGGGTGCGAGCCGCCGTCTACGTCGCGCTGGCAATGTGCCGGGTGTGGTTTATGGTGCGGGTAAACCGGCCGTCAATCTTGAAGTGAATCATAAGGATTTGTTTTTACAATTCCGCCACGAGGCGTTTCACGCGTCTATTTTAAGCCTGAATTTAGATGGCAAAAAAGAAGATGTTTTGTTGCGTGATTTTCAAATGCACCCGGTGCGTAATACTATTCAACACCTTGATTTTCAACGTGTTTCTGCCACAGAAAAAATCCACGTTAAAGTGCCTTTCCACTTCTTAAATGCGGAAGCTGCCCCAGGCATTAAACTAGAAGGCGGTATTGTGGCGCATATTATGACGGAAGCCGAAGTAAGCTGCTTGCCAAAAGATTTGCCAGAATTTATCGAGGTGGATTTGGGTGCACTAGAAATTGGCAACTCGGTGCATTTATCTCAAATCACCCTACCCACAGGCGTTGAGTTTGTGCAACTTACACACGGTAACGATGCAGCCGTTGCAGCGATTGCCAAAACACGCGCTGGCATTTCTGACGAGGAAGAGGCAGAAGCAGCTGCTACTACTGAAGAAGCTCCAGCAACGGGCGAGCCAGCGGCACCAACCGAACCTGCGGCTGAATAACTGGGCTTATCAAATAAACGCGCGCTTAGCTACTAAGTGCGCGTTTTTTATTTTAATATCACGTAATGGGAATTAAATTATTAGTTGGTCTCGGCAACCCGGGCGATAAATACGCAGCCACGCGCCACAATGCGGGCTTTTGGTGGATAGACCAAATCGTGGTGCAAACCAACACCAAACTTGCCTTAGACGCGAAGTTTTTTGGCTTGGTCGGCAAACTTAATCAAGATGCATGGTTGCTCAAACCTACTACCTTTATGAACAACAGCGGCAAAGCGGTTGCTGCGCTTGCCAATTATTACAAAATTTCACCGGCTGAGATTTTAGTTGCGCACGATGAACTGGATTTACCTGCCGGCACCGCCAAACTCAAGCTGGGTGGCGGCCGCAGTGGCAATGGTATTAAAGATATTATCGCCGCATTAGGCACAGAAGATTTTTGGCGCCTGCGCCTTGGCATTGATCACCCCGGTGACAAAAACGAAGTGATTAACTACGTATTAAAAGCGCCGTTAAAAGACGAGCAAAGCGCAATTGACAACAGCATCACCGAAAGCGCAAAACTGCTGGATTTGTTGCTGGCGGGTGATCTTGAAGGCGCGATGTTAAAATTACACACGAAATAACTAAAGAGAGAATTTAGATGCAATGCGGCATAGTTGGACTTCCGAACGTAGGCAAATCTACGCTTTTCAATGCAATCACCAAAGCTGGCATCGCGGCGGAGAACTATCCGTTCTGCACTATTGAGCCGAACATCGGCATCGTGGAGGTGCCTGATAAGCGCTTGCAGCCTTTGATTGATATTGTTAAACCACAAAAAGTACAGCCCGCCATTGTCGAGTTTGTCGATATCGCAGGCCTTGTAGCGGGCGCATCTAAAGGCGAAGGGCTAGGCAATAAGTTCCTCGCGAACATCCGCGAGACCGATGCCATTGCGCATGTAGTGCGCTGCTTTGAGGACAGCAACGTGATTCACGTGGCGAATAAAATCGACCCGCTTTCTGATATTGAAGTGATTAATACCGAGCTTGCTTTGGCAGATATGGAAACGGTTGAAAAAACCCTGCAACGTGAAAGCAAAAAAGCCAAGAGTGGCGATAAAGATGCGATTGCGCTGGTTGCCGTGTTAGAAAAGGTACAGCCTTGGTTAGACCAAGCCAAAGCCGTACGCACACTAGGGCTTGATAATGACCAATTACAAATACTTAAACCGCTGTGCTTAATCACCGTAAAACCTGTGATGTACCTTGCCAACGTGGATGAAAAAGGTTTTGAGAATAACCCTTTGCTGGATAAAGTTGTCGCGCTTGGCAAGGCCGAACACGCACCAGTGGTGGCCATTTGCGCGAAGATTGAGGCTGAAATCTCCGAGCTGGAAGACGAAGACAAACTGTTGTTTTTAGCCGAACTTGGGCAAGATGAACCCGGCTTAAACCGTGTCATCCGCGCTGCTTATGATTTACTTGGGCTGCAAACTTACTTTACCGCCGGCGTGCAAGAAGTACGCGCTTGGACAGTGAAAAAAGGCGCCACTGCACCACAAGCTGCGGGCGTCATCCACACCGATTTTGAGAAGGGCTTTATTCGCGCAGAGGTAATTGCCTATGACGAATACGTTAAAAACAAAGGCGAACAAGGCAGCAAAGAAGCTGGCAAAATGCGTTTGGAAGGCAAAGAGTATATCGTCCAAGACGGCGACGTGATGCACTTCCGCTTCAATGTTTAAATTGGCTGTGCGAGCGAATTACTGCGTTGCGTGGTGCTCGTGACCTCGCCGTACAACTGCGTACTGCCTCGGCCTCTGTGCTCCGTGCGCCTTGCACTTCATCTCGCTCGCTCAATTTAAGTGGTTTTTTTGAGTGATTTTTAGGTGTTTTTACTTTGACAATCTCTGCCCAAAACACTAGAATTGCGCCCTTGCTAAAAGTTTAACTTTTACTTTAGTTTCATGGTGATGTAGCTCAGCTGGTTAGAGCACAGGATTCATAATCCTGGGGTCGAGGGTTCAAGTCCCTCTTTCACCACCAAAAAAGAGTTTCACAGTGTATCGTAAACTCTCTATAAGCCGCACAGTACATAGCTGTGCGGCTTTTTTATGTCTTTTATCGTTTCATAATATCTCTTTACATACCGGTATTTTTGACGGTAGAATTGACGGTAGATTGAAAAATGAAAACGCCCCAATCTTCCGAAAGGGGCGTCTTTATTGGTGGGAAAGAGGGACTTGAACCCTCGACCCCAGGATTATGAATCCTGTGCTCTAACCAGCTGAGCTACATCACCATGAAACTAAAGT
>JADGRO010000051.1 GCA_017880905.1 Methylotenera sp. | reverse complement strand
GCCTTCGGGAGAGAATAATTGACCTGGCGTTATTGTCCAGTCCTCCCATTTATCCCCAGCAAGCAGATAACCGCCGTAATAGCGCATCACCTTAAAAGCGGCGTAGGGAATAGGGGACAAGCCCCCTTCCCAGTTTCTCACTGTTTTAAGCGTAACGTCTAACATCTTTGCAGCTTCTTCACGGCTTAGACCAGCTCTGCGACGAGCGATGTAGAAATTTTCGGGGTCGATGTACTTACCCGATTTTTTCTTGTTTCGCATAAAAGCTTCGCAGGTGGGTAAATCCACCATTTTTTAGTCAAAGGGTGCTTACGAGCGCCAAACACTTTGCCATTCCTGCATAACCTAGTCATATACTCTACAGAAATGCCAGAACGAGCTGCAAACGCGTTTAAACTGATTCCTTGACCTCCGATACCATCGGACATGAATTTTTGGCTCATACGCCCTCCGATAACGTCAAATTTTCAGAGTTTGATCGAGTGTATGGATTTGGCTGCCCAGTCAATTCGGCTAACTTATATTGTCTTAGTATTTCTCTAAGTCCATCGTTGAGACCGGAAGTTTCGCCAATCCAGTCACCAAAAGAGTCTGCCTTGATGAAGCCTAGAAAACGTACTATCTCAATTAATATATACCACTTGTAGATTCCTAGATGTCTTTTCAAAACATATAATGTCTTGCGAAGCTTATTTAATGCGTCTAGAGCAGGGGTACTGCTTGATTTCACTTTCATAATATATCCTTATACAAAGTAACACGTCTCCGTGTCTTACTTCGCATAATGTATATTATGTAAAATTGTAAAAAAAGTGAGAAAGACAATAATGTGGATTCTCACAAATCTAATTAATTACAATATCTAAAGTTGCTCTATTTAATCATCTGCTTTGATTTTAATGTCACTATGTACATTATTAACACCCTCGGTTTTACGGGCAATTGAAACGGCTTCATCAGCAGCGGCCTGCGTTCTAGCTGAACCAGTTAATGTTACGTCACCATTATTAACGGTATCGACACTAATTTTTATCGTAGAAGCCATATGTTCTTTTGCAAGTTGTGCTTTAATCTTTGTGGTGATCGCAGTATCTTTTGCATACACTTTCGGTTGTGATCGGTTAGCGTCTGAATCGTCAGCATAACTAGCAACCGGTATTAGCAAAGCACCCAAGGTGATACAAGCGATTAAAAATTTGGTTTTCATGATATACATCCTTTATATTAAAATTTAATTGTAATGACCCATATAGCGACCATTTTTATCAGCAAGAATGCTTATTCGCATTCTTTACGGCTTCTTTCGCATCTCCGTATTTTTGCTCAGCTTTCCCAGCTAATTGTTTACTCATACCTTTAATTTGCTGCTTTTTGCTTCCAACTAGTTTTCCAGCCTCTTCTTGCACTTTACCTGCAAAATCTTTTGCTGTACCTTTAACTTGATCTTTATTCATCATATTCACCTTTTCACTAAATTACAGATCGCTCTGCAGAAATTTAAGAATAGGCTTCTTATCATTGCCTTTCTGTGCGGTAGATAACATAAAAAAAATATAAACTATTTTGGAACGCCATGTATAACTACATAGACGAATCATTTCGACGCCACGAAGAGCAGCAGACTTGATATGGCGGGCAGTCGGCGCGGCAGGTACCTACGCTCTCGTGTCGCCATTTTGGCGCAAAGCTGGCATATTGATTACTGAACTAGTCGAACGGACTTACCGGAAAATTTTAGCACGGCCTATCGTGATCGGCAGGATATGGCACTAAGCATATCAACATCATAAAATGCCGATAAATTTACCTAAACTTTACCGGCATCTGCGCTAATTACTGAGTTTTTTCATGGAAGCTTCAATTTCTGTGGCTAAATCACGCTCCCCTATATTTTTCGCCATTGTTAGAGCATCTGCCATCATGATTTTGGCGCCGTCTGTGTCACCGCTAAGCGCCTTTACCTGTGCTAAATCATAGTCGGCTTTGGCCTCATAATAGGCGCCACCGTTGTCTTTAGCAAATTGGATGAGTTTAGTGTAAGTTTTTTCGGCATTTGCATAATCTTTGGCTTTTCCATAGATTTGGCCAAGTGTTGAACTGGCATTGGCATATTGATCCAACGTGCCTGCCTTTTGCTGCATGAGCACACCTTTAAGTTGGTACTCAATTGCCGAATCGTACTGCCCCAGCGTGCTATAAGTGGCGGCTAAACGCTCATAACTATCAGCGCGCTCGTTATCATTGTTCGCAAGCTTGGCACCCGCTAAATAATTGATGAGTGCGGCATTTAGGTCATTATTTTGAATCTGTGCTTCCGCAATTAGATTGAGAGTTATACGCTTGAATTTTTGATTATTTTCTAAGTCACATGCTTTCAAACTTTTTTCATAGCTCGCAATCGCTTCTGCATTTTTATTGTTAGCTTTGTGCAAATTACCTATAAAAATGTATGAAATAATTTGGTCAAAACCAGTTTGAGCGTTTGTAGCCGCTAATTCCAACGCACTAAGCGCCTCGTTATATTTGCCTTGCGCACCAAGCGCCCTGCCCTTACACAGCAAACCTTCGTGATTATTAGGCTCTAGCTTTAAAATTTCAGCTGAAACGGTGACGGCAGAAGCCAAATCACCCTTATTTAATGCCAAAGTACAAGCTGCCACCTTATCAGAAAGCTCATAAGAATTTGCATTAAAACTTATAATAAACAATATATTAAGTATAATAGTTAAAGTGTTACATAAATTTATTTTAAATTTCATTGTTGATAACCCTGTTTAAAAAAGTTGTTTATTTGTGCTTTCGTCAGACTTAGTTTGATTGGTATTAGTTGCTTTATTATCAAGCAAAGCCAGCAATCCTGCTTCATCAATAATCGCCACATTCAAGCTTTGTGCTTTTTCTAGCTTACTTCCCGCGTCTATTCCAGCCAAAACAAAGTCAGTTTTTTTAGAAACACTACCACTTACCTTGCCGCCAGCCGCTTCTATCATGGCTTGCGCTGCATCGCGCGACAAATTAGGTAAAGTACCAGTCAACACAAATGTTTTACCTAACAACGCGCCTGAACCTGTTTGTTTACCATCGGTTTCAGGCCACCGCACACCCAAATTTTGCATGGAAGCGATGACTTGGCGGTTATGCGGCTCGCTAAAAAACTGCAATATGGATTCCGCCACGATTGGACCAACATCATTTACTTGCAATAATGCCTCAAAATCCGCATCCAGCAAGGCTTGCAGACTGCCAAAATGTGAACTTAAATCCTTCGCGGTTGCTTCGCCCACATTGCGAATACCTAAACCGTAAATAAAACGTGCCAAAGTGGTTTGTTTGCTATTGCTTAACGCGTCGATTACGTTCTGCGCCGATTTCTGCGCCATACGCTCTAAATTAGCCAGCGTTGCCACATCCAGCTTATAAATATCATCAAGCGAATGCACTAAATTGGCTCCCACTAGTTGATCCACCAGCTTTTCGCCCAAACCTTCTATATCCATAGCGCGGCGCGACGCAAAATGCGTAATAGCATGCTTACGTTGTGCCGAGCAATATAAACCGCCGGTGCAGCGCGCCACCGCCTCATCTGCTGGTCGCTCAATGTGCGAACCACATTCAGGACATACTGTCGGCATCGCGAAAAACCGCGCATCGGCTGGACGCTTTTCTGTAACCACTGAAACTACTTCCGGAATCACGTCCCCCGCCCTGCGCACGATGACTGTATCGCCAATGCGAATATCTTTGCGCTTTAACTCGTCCTCATTGTGGAGTGTTGCGTTAGTCACGGTTACACCACCCACAAACACCGCTTTTAGGCGTGCTACAGGCGTAATCGCACCGGTGCGGCCTACTTGCACGGTAATATCCTCAACTTGCGTTACAGCTTCTTCCGCGGGGTATTTATGCGCAATTGCCCAGCGCGGCGCTCGTGAAACAAACCCTAGCTCGTCTTGCTGGTTAAATTGATTGACTTTATACACCACGCCATCGATATCAAAGGGTAAACTCTGTCGTTTTGCGCCTATGCTTTGAAAATAATCGCGCAAACCTTCTGCGCCGCATTTCACCGCGCGCAAATCGCTGACGGGAAAATGCAGTTTGGCTAAATAATTCATTGCCTCTGAGTGAGAATGTAGCCGATGGGCTCCAGTAACCTCGCCCAAGCCATAGGCAAAAAAGTGCAACGGGCGTGAAGCGGTAATTTGAGAGTCTAGTTGACGCAGACTGCCTGCTGCTGCGTTGCGTGGATTAGCAAATAGCTTGGCACCAAGCTTTTCTTGCGTCTGGTTTAGTTGCTCAAAATCACGTTTTAGTATGAGCACTTCACCGCGCACTTCCAATAATTGCGGAGGATTTGCAACAGCTAATCGTGTGGGAATTGAACGAATTGTGCGCAAATTATGCGTGACGTTTTCGCCGGTGTAACCATCTCCACGTGTGGCACCTTGTGTGAATACGCCGTTTTCGTAAGTGAGTGTAATCGCCAAACCATCAAATTTAGGCTCAACCGCATACTCCACTTGTTCAACACCCAAACCTTCGCGAATACGCTTATCGAACGCTAGTAATTCATCGTCGCCAAACGCATTGTTGAGCGATAACATGGCTTGGCGGTGTGTCACGCTTTCAAAAGCGTTAAGCGCAACGCCGCTGACGCGCTGTGTTGGTGAGTCTGTTGTTATAAGTTCAGGGTAAGTTTTTTCTAAATCGACCAGTCGGCGATACAAACCATCGTATTCGCCATCGGATATTGTTGGTGCGTCGAGTACGTAATATTGATAATCGTGCTTTGCTATTTCTGAAACAAGTTGAGTGACTTGTTTGCGTGCTGCTGCTAAATCAGTCATGACCTAGCTGAAAAGGCGCATGCTGCTTTGGCTACCAGGCATAATGCCACGCGCCACCATGGTAGCATGAATGACTTTAAGCTGCTGTCTGATTTTTTCGATTTGCAAGTCGCCCAAAGGTTTTTGATTGTCATCCACCAAGTTTGCACTCAAGCTGGTGGCAATTTTCTGGGCAATGGACACCATTTGATTAAACACTTGCTCGCAATTATTCACCTTGGGAATTTCTACTTGAAAAGTCACACTTTTAAGCACCTTGCTGCGTAAACTTTCGGCGGTAAACGGTATGTTGTTGGTATCAATCGCGGTAAATAATGGCGCCTCATTGGCATAAAAATGATATTTCCCGTCGTCTTTCATCACCAGACCGCTTGCTTCTGCTAAGCCCTTAAATTTTGTGCCGTGTATAGGAATATCTCCCAGCGCGATATGCACACTCACCATTTGGTCGACTTCAATGTAAAATTGGTCTAGTTCAATTGCGCGTTGCAAAGCGTCGCCATTACCCTGCCATTCCACGTGGGCGTTAAGTTCCAATCCGGTATCTTCAACCGCAAACTGAAATTTATTAAGCAGATTTTTTGCGATTGGCCCACCACGATCGGCAAGCTGAACACTGCACGCCACTTGTTTATAGGTGGTGGCTGCTGGGCTTTTAGTCGCATCATGCCATTTATCTTCATTATCCAATCCGTGTATCATCACTGGCAAAGCAATACTGGCCAGGGAGCTAGTAAGCACGCTTAAATCG
>JADGRO010000050.1 GCA_017880905.1 Methylotenera sp. | reverse complement strand
CGGTAGATTTGATTAATCAGCGTCAATTAATTGCGATGCTGAAAAAAGAGCCTGCGCCTTACAACGCACAAGATGGCAGGCTTAACGTCATTATTCGAAACTTTGATCAAACTTATAACGCCTACAGCGAGTTTCAAACACGCATGGAGCGCTATTGGTGTTTGCAATATTTGATTCAAGAAAAGTTGACTGAAGTGACGGCCACAGTGTGGCGCGAGAATTTGGTGCGTATTGACGGCATGTTTTACATTACCAAAGTTCCCAGCTTGCCTGAGTTAAAGGTGGGTACAAAAGTATTGTTAGAAATCAAACACATAGATACTTTGTTGATGGAGCTAAATTGTAAATTTAAAGGTGTAATAGAATTAGAAGTAACCCAGGCTGAATTAGTGCCTGTGATAGTGGAAGATGTCGAAATTTAACGAAATTATTTCATGTTTAAATTCAATCGAAAGATTCATAAAAGTGTGGCCGACGGCAGCGTAGTAGAAGTGAGCGAAATTGATGGTGTGCGCTCACTGTATTTGGGATCTGCCACTATTCAGAGCAGCATGAAAGTTAGGGCGCCTTTCGAACTGGAGCTCGCCTATTCGCGCGGTATGATGGGCTTTTTACTGTTTTCAAACCAAGTTAAAAATGTACTTACAATTGGTTTGGGCGGCGGCTCTGTAGCTAAATACATTCATCAGTATTGCCCTGAAATAAAGCAAACAATTGTTGAAATTAATCCACAAGTCATTGCAACCGCACGTAGCCATTTTTATGTGCCAGAGAATGACACTAGTCTAAATATTATTGAAGGTGATGGTATTGCCTACCTCGCCAAAAACCGTGCCAGTGCTTATGTGTTGATGATTGATGCGTTTGATGCGTTAGGCATTCCACCTGATTTTTGTAGTCAGGATTTTTTCGACAATTGCGAAATGGCGCTCACAGATGATGGCATATTTGCCATGAATTTGTGGGGGAGTGACAAAAATTTCGATGTTTATTTGCAGCGTATTGAACAAAGTTTTGAAAATAAAGTTTTGATGCTACCAACAGGCAAGCCAGGTAATATCGTGATGTTTGGCTTCAAACATTTGCCAGATATGCACATCGTTAATTTGCGAGAACGTGCAAAACTGCTGGAACGTAGTCACAAAATAGAATTTTTAAGTTTTTTAGAAAAACTGTGCCAACATAACCCTCATAACAATAAGCAGTTTTTTCTGGAATAGATGATGAATCAATATTTTGCAACTTGCCCACGCGGCCTAGAAGCCTTGCTGGTGAATGAGCTTAGGGTATGTAAAGCAAGCGACATTAAGCCTACAGATGGCGGCGTAGGCTTTGCCGGCGATTTGACTGTGTGTTATCACGCCAATTTGCACTCGCGCATTGCTACGCGTATTTTGATGCAAGTTGGTCGCGGTCAATACGCGACTGAGGACGATTTATATCAAGCGGCTTATAAACTAAATTGGCCTAATTGGTTTGATGTAAAACATGATTTTATGGTGAAAGTTACAGGCGTAAAATGTCCGCTGAAAAGTTTAGAGTTCGCCACGTTGCGCATTAAAGACGCAGTTTGTGACAAGTTTAGGCAAGTGGTTGGTTCGCGGCCTTACATCGATACCAAAACGCCAGCGGTGCGCATTCATGCTTACTTAACGGTAGATAGCTATCAGTATTACGTGGATACTTCTGGCGATGCTTTGTATCAGCGAGGTAACCGCAACGCCAGCATCGAAGCGCCTTTGCGAGAGAATTTAGCCGCAGGTATTTTGCAACTTTCTGGTTGGCAAGCCGGGCAGCCATTGCTAGACCCAATGTGCGGCAGTGGTACGTTTTTGTTGGAAGCTGCCATGGTGGCGCTCAATATTGCACCAGGTTTAAAGCGTGGTTTCGGTTTTGAAAAGCTCAAAAATTTCGAATCCGACACTTGGAAAAAAATTAAAAATGCGGCGCTTAAGCAAATAAAACCGGTTACTTTTCAAAAAATTTATGGTAGCGATAGCGACTTGCGTGCGGTGCGGGTGGCACGTCAGAACCTAAGCGAGGCAGGTTTGTTAGAGGCGGTACAATTAGCACAGACCAATATTACCGAAGTTGTTGCACCCGCTGACAACGGCATACTTATTGCCAATCCACCGTATGGCGTGCGTATTGGTGAAGATGAAGAGCTGGCGCTGCTCTACCCAAAAATAGGTGAGACACTAAAACGCAAATTTGCGGGTTGGAACACTTATTTTTTAACCAGCGATATGCGATTGCCAAAGTTGATGCGTCTCACACCTAGTAAGCGCACGCCTTTGTTTAATGGACCTTTGGAGTGCAGATTGTTTGAAATTAAAATGGTGGCCGGAAGTAACAGAAAGTAGCCTAATCGTAAGGAGAAAAACCATGAGTGAAATTGCTAGGACTGATTCTTTGAATGATTTGAAGGTGCGTATTAACGCCTTTGTGCAAGAGCGCGATTGGGCGCAGTTTCACACGCCCAAAAATTTGGCGATGGCGATGATAGTCGAAGCGGCCGAACTAGTTGAGCAGTTTCAATGGGATACGCCACAAGAGAGTCAGCAGTTATTGCCAGAGAAGCGCGAGGCAGTGGCGCATGAATTAGCCGATACGTTTGTTTATTTGTTGAGAATTGCCGAAGTGTTGGGTATTGATTTGATTGAAGAAGCCAATAAAAAAGTAGACTTGAATGCTAAAAAATATCCAGTAGATAAAGCAAAAGGCAGCAATGCCAAATATACAAAATATGAGCATACGAAATATTAAAATAAAAAAACCAGCATTTAGCTGGTTTTTTATTAAGGCAATCTAATTACTTTAATGCTGCAAGTGCCGCGTCGTAGTTAGGTTCGTTGGCGATTTCTGGCACCAATTCAACGTATTTAACCACGTTATTTTCATCTAATACCATTACTGCACGCGCACACAAGCCCGCGAGCTTACTCGTGAATAGCAACACGCCGTAATTCATTAAAAAGTCGCGACCACGCATACTGGATAAATTCACTACATTCTCAATGCCTTCTGCTGCGCAAAAGCGCGTTTGCGCAAATGGTAAATCGGCAGAAACATTGATTACAACGGTGTTTTTAAGGCTTGCTGCGTGCTTATTGAATGCACGAATAGATGCGGCGCAGGTAGGTGTATCCACACTTGGGAATATATTCAGCACTTTGCGTTTGCTTGCAAACGCATCAAGCGTGACATCTGCCAGCGCTTTATCAACCAAGGTGAAATTAGGGGCGGTGCTGCCGATTTTAGGCAAGTTACCTGCAACGTCTACAGGGTTGCCTTTGAGCGTAACTGAGCTAGACATGATTTTTTCCTCTTCTGATGGTGAATCATTTTCTAATTGTAATTTATTAAGGGTCTATCATAAAACAAAAAGCACCTGTTTAGAACAGGTGCTTTCGATTTAAAGCTAAAAAAAGGAAACTAAGCTAAAAGATTTTCGCTTAAATAGCCAATAGTCATGGTTTGGTTATGCAATACGCTATCTGTGGTGTTTGGGCGTGGTGCTAATTCACCGTATGAATAAAAGCCGGTAACGCTGGTTTGTGGACCTAAAATTTGTTGTACCAACTTCACTTCATCGACTACTTGCTCGGCCATTACGCCTTTGCGACCTACACAGCTGACGCAAACCGCTAAGCCAGTTTGATTGGTTTTGCTTGCGCCCAAGCCACTCATAACTAAATTGGCCGCATTACCTGCACCTTCAACCAACCTATCGTGGTTGGTTTGGCAGAGGCGCACCGTTTCGCCTTCTTCCACATTACCTGCAAAAGTTAAGCTATTGTTTTTATTATCAATTGCCAGTAGGGTGCGAATTTTTTCAACATCGCGCTTGCCTTCTTCAATCACTGCGAGCGGGAATTTTAAGCCAGTGCCAGGGAGTCCCCGTGAAAACGCTTCGCCAATATACATTCTATAAAGTGGAAGAGCAGGTTTCCCATCCATCTCGTACACCACGTTTTTCTCAGATTTAGTCACTTTGCGTGGCGGACCGTAGGGTTTCCAGCCACCAAGGGCGCCGCTAGAGGTAATCAGTGCATTGCCGTATAGGCCAACTGCAATCACTTGGTTATCAGAAATAGTGTCGTTAAATAGTTGCAAGGTCTTTACAAATGCACCGCCATCACCCGCTAAGCCACCTACGATGGGGATATCACCCAGTACGCTTTGAAAGCCTTTAAGCAACTCAGAGCCATTAACGTTTAAGCCATCAGAAATCACCAAAATAGTACGTAAAGAATCTGCTTTAAGTTGTCGTGCCAGGCCGGCTGCAGCCTCAAATGAGTTTTGCATGCCAGACATTTTGGTTTGTGCCACGCGTTGAATGGTTTTTTCCCATTGAATCGCGGTTATTTGAATACTGTCATCGTAAACCCCGCTTGGGCTAATCTCACCTGAGGTGGTACAGCCAACTAATTGAGCAGTGGGATAACGTGATTTTAAAAAGCCTTGTAATTTCCCTTCAGTGAATCTTTTTACTGAGCCGAACACCAATACCAGATTAGCACTTGGAAGCGGCGAGGTGCTAGGTAAATTATTTAATGCCGATTTTGAATCTACTGATTCTTGTCTAATAATCATTTTTATGTCCCATTTTTTAAGAAGTTACGCAGTCAAGGAATTTTGTTGCGTTTACTTAAAATTTAATAATACTTCTCGTTTTTATTTTATATTATTAAAGTACCTTATCATGAATATGCGCTAAGGTATTGCAAATTATTACAATATAGGTATTATAAGTAAAGCATTATTTGTAATAAATTGCATTTTGGGTTAAATAAGTTCATAAATTTGTTTATACCGTAACGTACTTTTATGGTTAAGGGGAATATTTAAGGTGGCGCAAGCGAACTTAGCGGGAACAAAAGTGATGGTCATTGATGACAGCAATACCATTCGTCGCAGTGCTGAAATATTTTTAAAATCAGCGGGTTGTGAGGTAATCTTGGCAGAAGATGGCTTTGACGCCTTGGCAAAAATTGCCGATCAGCATCCGCAAGTGATTTTTGTCGACATCATGATGCCACGTCTTGACGGCTACCAAACCTGTGCGCTCATCAAGCGCAACGCAAAATTTAAATCCACGCCTGTGATTATGTTATCTAGTAAGGACGGCCTGTTTGATCGTGCGCGTGGCCGCATGGCGGGATCGGACCAATATCTTACCAAGCCGTTTACCCAAGATACCTTGATTGATGCGGTAAATAACTATATAAGTAAATAATGTGAATGAGTAGCACTTAATTTTGGGAGAACAGCAATGGCTATTAGCAAAATTTTAATTGTAGATGATTCTGCGACAGATCGATTTTATTTAACCGAGGTATTGGAATCGCATGGTTATCAAGTGGTAGCGCTGGAAAGTGGCGAGGCATGTGTGGAGCGCGCCGCAGAAATCAAGCCAGATTTAATCATTATGGATATTATCATGACTGGTCTAACTGGCTTTCAGGCAACGCGTATGCTGACGAAAGATCCGATGACTGCAAAAATTCCTGTCATTTTATGCTCGGGCAAATTGCAAGTCACGGATCACTCATGGGCAGAAAAAATGGGCGCAAAAGCCTGTGTGCAGAAGCCTATTCCTAAAGATGAAATAAAAGCCATCATTGATAAATTAGGTTAATGCATAATTTATGCCGCAGGTAATTTGGAAATAAAGCAAAATAAATATGGCAAGAGAATCACATTTACGTGAATACCAAACCAATATTCTAGCAAGGTTGGAGGATGCCAAAAAGGCAGGTGCAGAAGCGCCTGCCGGCTATTTAGGGGTAGTGATTGGTAGCAAAAATGTGCTGGTAAACTTGCAAGAAATTTCTGAAACCATGCCCATTGCAGATATTCACCGTGTGCCTATTGTAAAACCTTGGTTTTTAGGCGTAGCCAACGTGCGTGGCGTGCTATATGCCATCAACGATCTGGCGCAGATGCTAGAAAATACCTTTACTACCATTTCATCTAACGCGCGGCTTTTGTTAATGAGTAATGCGGTGACTTCTAACGTGGCTTTTGTGGTAGATAGAATGATAGGCCTACGCAAATTAGAAGAGATGAAATTGCACGAAGAAACCACAGAAGAAGGTACATGCTTAAAGGCGCAAACTTATCAGGATGAAGAAAATCGCGTTTGGCACATACTAGATTGCGATAAATTAGTGCACTCAAAAGAATTTTCAATACCTTATGTAGTTTGATTGATTAAATTGTTGGGTTAATAATTCTGGCGCTATATTAAATAGCGCTAAATTAAAAATGAGAGGTTAAAGGGATCAAAAAATGGCACTTAATATAAAAGAGTTACCAGCTAAATTGATGCAAATGTTTACTGGCAAGGTCAGTAGTGGCGCAGCTAGCAGCAGTGGTAGTCGACGTCAAATTGCTATTCCTATTATCGGTTTGCTTATTTTTATTGCTTTGGCATTTTATGTGATTGATCGAGTGCGTATTAACGGTCCAGAGTACGAGGTGTTAAAATTGAGTGATGACCTGCGGGCGGATATCTTGCCACCGCCTATGTACTCCGTGGATGCTTTTGCGGCAGCGAATGCGGCTTTCGTGGCAACGTCAAACTCTGATCCCGCCCTACGAGACAAAAAACTGGCTGAGGTAAATAAAGCTGAAGCCGATTTTAAAAAGCAAACCGAATATTGGAAGAAAAATATTAATAAGCTTGGCAACTTGAATGGATCACTACAGGCGGTAATTAAATCTAACGAGAATTTTTACCGTATTTATAATAAAGATTATGTTGCAGCCATTAAATTGGGCGCTATTGCCGCAGCCAAACCATTAGGCGATTTGACTGCTGCCTACGATGTGAACAGACAAACTGTTAATACATTGGTGTCCGAGGTGGAAAAAGAATCTGTTCATTTGGCGGAATCAACCGACACCTTGCTAAAAACTATTTTATCGGCTTTGGCATTGCTTGGTTTGCTGATTTTGGCTCTGGTTTGGCTGTTAGGCTCACGCCAAGCAAAAGCCATTGATAATGCGGTGATGCGGCTAGAAAACGATGGTCAAGCCAACCAAATGGCGGTGCTTAACTTGCTCGATGAAATGGGCGATTTGGCAGATGGTGACTTAACGGTAAAAGCGGAGGTGCGCGAGAATATTACGGGCGCAATTGCCGACTCGATTAACTATACAATTGATAGCTTGCGTGACTTGGTAACAGGTATTAACCGCGCTTCAGAGCAAGTAAACACGGCATCTGGGCAAGCGCAGACAACTTCGGTGACCTTGCTATCGGCTGCAGAAAAGCAAGCGGAGCAAATTACTGAAACGACAGACGCAGTTAGCAATATGACGCGTTCAATCTTACAGGTATCCACCAACGCAAGCCAGGCTTCACAGGTGGCGCAGCGTTCACTCCAAGCTGCGACACAAGGCTCGCAGGCGGTGCAAAACACCATTGCAGGTATGAACGGTATCCGTGAGCAAATTCAAGAAACCTCAAAACGAATTAAACGTTTGGGTGAGAGCTCGCAAGAGATTGGTGAAATTGTGGAGCTGATTTCGGACATTACCGAACAAACCAACATTTTGGCGTTGAACGCGGCGATTCAGGCAGCGTCTGCCGGTGAAGCGGGTCGAGGCTTTACGGTGGTTGCGGAAGAGGTACAGCGCTTGGCAGAACGTTCATCTGAAGCGACTAAGCAGATTGGTGCGATTGTGAAAACCATTCAAACCGACACCAACAGTGCAGTGGCCGCGATGGAGAAGAGTACTGAGGGTGTGGTTGAAGGAGCCCGACTCTCAGACGCAGCAGGTAAGGCGTTGACTGAGATTGAAACCGTTTCTAACAGCTTGGCGCGACTCATTCAATCGATTTCTACCGCAACGGAAGCACAAACTCAAGTGGCCTCTCAAGTGACTAAAAATATGCAGCAAATTCAGGAAATTACGTCACAAACAACTGAAGGTACGAAGCAGACGGCCGCATCTGTAGGGCAATTAACCAAGCTGGCGGAAGAGTTACGTAGCTCAGTTGCTGGTTTTAAACTGGCTTAAACTACACCTTAATTGTTGAAGATTGTCGGAGTCAAATTAGGTGTCTGAAAATTTTGATAGCGGCCCATTAACCTGGGTTAAGGACCAAATAGATCAATTACTTAACACTGTATTGGATAACGTCAATACAGTGCAGGGTAATATGCATGACATGTCTCCGATGCGTCTATCACAAACCAGCCTGTATCAAGCTTCTGGTGCGCTTGATATGGTGGGGTTGGAGGGTTGCAAACGTTTTTGTACGGAGCTGGAAAAATTAGCCGGTAAGCTTGAGAAAAAAACAGTTAATGCCACGCCGGAAATTATTGAAGCATTTTCCAAAGCCGTAAAAACCCTGCAGATCTATTTGCAAGATTTGCTCAATGGGTCGCCAGATATACCGTTGCGCTTATACCCTGCCTTAAGCTCCATCGTAACCGCACAGGGCGAAACCTTGGAAGAAA
The DNA here is from genome assembly GCA_017880905.1 of Methylotenera sp. Classification (GTDB taxonomy): domain Bacteria; phylum Pseudomonadota; class Gammaproteobacteria; order Burkholderiales; family Methylophilaceae; genus Methylotenera_A. Next base: position 34,391 of record JADGRO010000050.1, on the reverse strand, counting down.
GCGAATTATTTTTTCCTGACACTAGCAATAGCGCACCCAAGAGTATTCCTAGTAAAGAATTGAGCAACGAAGAATACGCGAGTTTTATGGTGGGTCAGCGCCTAGCTTACCAAAAATCGCTGCTGGATTGGTTGCAAACCAAGCAAATTAGTGCTGTTGAGACGATGACGACCGCAGTAAGCAATGTTAGCCAAGCACAACAAAAAAGTAGCAACAAAACGCTGTGGTGGGCAGCAAGTGCATTTACTGAATCGTTAGAGCAAAAAGAAATTGCAGAAAATGCAGGTGCAAAAAAACTTTGTCGCAAACTGGATCAAGAATTGCGACTATTTGCTGATGGTGTGAACAAGCCGCACAACAATCTACTGCGAGATATTTTGTATTATGTTGCGATTAGCGAAGTTGATAAAGCTAACGTGCAACAGGTAAAAGAAGTATTTGAGCTCGATCAGTTTATTGGCAAAAAATCTGCCAATTTTATTGGTAGCAATATCGATGCCGATGAAACGGCCTTGGTGCAGCAATTAATTGATGAATTAGAAAAATTAAGGGACCTTTGGAATGAAATATCAGGCACCATCGACTTTACGGATATGGATACCAAAGCAGATCACACGCCGGTTCATTTAGATAATGTATTAATCACCAAGTTTTCTGATGCGCTGGCAAATAGTTGCGCGCTTACTCAAAACCTAAGCCAGGTATTGATTGTAGATTTTTATTCGGTGTTACAGCAGGCTAGCAACACCTTGCGTGATGATGCCAGCAAGGTGAATCATGCAGCTTTAATAGAAATTGCGGCCGCGCTTAATCTAATCGAAACTTCACTGCACAATTATCAAGATTTGGATCCGGACAGAATGCAAAAACTGCACTCCGAATTGCTACGTCTAGAGTCTATTTCGTCCGGTGTAGTTTATGATAAGCTGGAAGGCGACAGAGCCGGCGAGCTGGATCGCGACACTGTTAAAGCCGTGGTGATACACATTAAAGAATCACTCAAAATTGTTGAGCAAGCGCTAGATAGTTTCTTTCGCAACCCTGCAGAAAAAGCGCATTTAACACTCACCCCGCAGCCGTTAAAACAAGTTTCTGGCGTGTTTGAGATGCTAGGCCTAGCAATACCTACAGCCATCGTCAATGCCAGCAATAATTTTATTCAATACTTTGAGCGGGATGATTATGTCGTGAACCAAGCGCATTTTGAATTGGTGGCTGAGAGCTTGAGTATGATAGGTCTCTATGCGGACGAAATGCCAAAAACCCGCCCAGAATCTGAGGAGGCGCTTGAAGGCGCGTTGCAACGCTTAAATGCAGCACTAGCGGATGCTGGTCTAGATAAGGTAGATGCAGAAGTCGAATCTGTAATTGTATCTGCAAAAACGAAAAAGCGAGCAAAAATAGATTTAAAACCTGTAGTAGAAGAAGCCGAAGCTGAGCAAGATGTAGTAGCAATGCCAGCGATAACAGAAGGTCCGACAGTGACTGATCAGGCCTATGATGCAGAATTGCTGGATATTTACTTGACGGAAGCCGAAGAAGTTCTGGCGCACATTGCACAAAATTGTCAGGCGCTACGTGTGAATGCCACCGACAACGAAGCTTTGGTGGAAGTGCGGCGCAGTTTTCATACTTTAAAAGGCAGTGGTCGCACGGTCGGTTTAAATGCATTGGGCGAAATTGCCGGCAAGGTTGAATTTTTCTTAAATGATGTATTGGATAATAAATCTACTCTTAATACGCAACAAGTAGTTTCAATCGAGCAAGTTTCGGCCGCGTTTGCAGGTTGGACTGCAGAGCTACGCGCCAATAACCGAGTGGAGATGAATCAAGACGCTTGGTTTGCACGAATCGCAGAATTTCCAAACATTAGTGAAAAACCAAGCGGCAAAGCTGGTGCTAGAAAATCTGAAACACAAGTGTTGATTGGCGGAACACGCAAAATGAGTCGCGCCTTGTACGATATTTTTATCAATGAAAGTGGTCAAAACCTTTCAAGCTTAGAGCAAGATGTCGCTAAACTCACTGCTGATAGCAGCTTACGACCTTCTAAAGCCGCACGACACGCCAATCACACCTTAGCAAGCAATGCGCTAGCCGCAGAATTCACCCCAATGGGGAAATTATGTCGCGCCTTAGAGGGTTGGCTAGATGAAATTGACACGATTTGGTCGCCACAACATTTGGATCTTTACGCGAGTACGGTTAAGTCTTTGTCTAAAATGTGGCAAAAAATTTCGGAACGACATAATCCGCGCTCGGCTAACGCCTTGATTAAATTGCTTAATCAGGCAACTCAGCAAGCCATGCAAAATAAAGAGCCTGTAGCCAAATTTACTGAAACTTCACAGCCTGACGAAGAGATTATTCTGCAATCGACAGAAGAGGAATTAAATGCTTTTGGAGCCAGCCCGGCGGAAGAAGAATCTACTGAAATGGAAGTTAAGCTGATTACCGAAGGCAAGCCGTTTAATGCTAAAAGTAACCTTGATACATCGCAGGTAGATCAAGAATTACTCACCATGTTTATTGAAGAAGCGCGCGAAATTATGCCAGAAATTGGTTCAGAGTTGCGTGCATGGCAATCAAATCCCAAACAAACTGATCATCCAGATGCATTGCAGCGCGCGCTACATACGCTAAAAGGCAGCGCTCGCATGGCAGGTCAGACTAAGCTTGGCGATGCAGTGCACGAGATGGAAGAGCATGTGATTCGCTCTATCAAGCGTAAAAATGAAGTGACTGATTTCGATAAAATATTTGTTGAGCTCGATAAAATTGACAGCTTCTTTGAAGAAACCATAGGCAATACGCCGGAAGAGACGATTAATCAAATCAAACAGGACGCCGCCGCGCCGACTGGTCGTGCGACGGATAGAAAAGCCCAATTCTTACGCATGCGTGCTGATACCTTGGACAGGCTAATTAACGATGCAGGCGAAATTTCCATTATTCGCTCGCGCCTAGATAGAGAGCTGGCCGGCTTTAAACAATCGTCTAATGATTTGACCGAAAGCGTGACGCGCCTGCGTAGCTATTTGCGAGAGTTAGAGATTGAGGCAGAAACACAAATGCAATCACGCATGAGCATTTTGCAAGAGGCCAATGAAACTTTCGACCCGTTGGAGTTTGACCGATTTACGCGTTTGCAAGAGCTCACGCGCATGATCGCCGAGAGCGTGAACGACGTGGCGACGATTCAAAACGGCTTGACTGTTAATCTGGATCAATCCGAAGCAGCATTGCAGCAACAAAACCGCATGAACCGCGATTTACAACAAAGCTTGCTAGGTGCGCGCATGTTGCCGTTTAGGCAAATTGCCGAGCGTATGCAACGTATTGTGCGGCAAACCGCGCGAGAGCTTAAAAAGTCAGTGGAATTGGTGGTGGAAGGTGAAGATACAGAAATCGACCGTAGTGTGCTGGATAGGCTGGGTGCGCCATTAGAGCATCTATTGCGTAATGCAGTTGCACATGGTATTGAGACCCCGTCTGTGCGTAAAGCCAATGGCAAGGGTGACATAGGTAGAATTATTTTAAAGTTGGGTCAAGAAAATGACGAAATCAATATTGCTGTGAGTGACGATGGCGCCGGCATTAATTTACAGCGCGTTAAAGAAATAGCAATTAAAAACAAACTATTAGATGAAAACGCTGAAATAAGTGAGCAAGCTTTGATGTCAATTATCTTTGAAACAGGCCTTTCTACTGCTGAAAAAGTTTCACAAATTGCTGGTCGCGGTGTTGGCTTGGACGTGGTGCGAAATGACATCAGTGGCTTAGGTGGTCGTGTGGATCTGGCGAGTGAGTTTGGTAAAGGCACCACATTTAATGTACATTTGCCAGTCACACTTTCTGTTGCGCAAGTATTGGTAGTGCGTTCAGGCGACGAAATATATGCTTTGCCGGTTGCCATGATTGAGCAAGCACAAAAAATAAAGCGGGCAGATCTAATTAAAGCTTATATGGCTGGCGAAATTAAATGGGCTGATAAGCAATATCCGCTATACTATTTGTCCAAACTATTGAATCACGTAGACCATAAGCCGGAAGACCACGCTTATGTTTCAGTGTTATTGCTTCGTAGCGCCGCACATAACATCGCATTGCAAGTGGATGAGGTAATCGGTAACCAAGAGGTGGTGATGAAACCAATTGGCGTGCAATTGGCGCGTGTGCCGGGCATTGTAGGGGCAACGGTTGGTGGCGATGGTAGTATTGTGTTGATTGTCAACCCTGTGCAATTAGCTAACCGTGATTTGTTGGCGGTAGGCAGTGTGGTCGTGAAAGCTAGTGAAGCTAAAGCGGTTAAATTGGTTTCCAAACGTCGTGTGTTGGTAGTGGATGATTCTCTCACCATGCGTAAGGTGTTAAGTCGGCTGCTGGAACGTGAAGGCTTTGAAGTGTTAGTTGCTAAAGATGGTATGGATGCGATGCAGTTGCTGCATGAAACTACACCGGATGCGATTTTAACGGATATTGAAATGCCGCGTATGGACGGGTTTGGCTTGTCGCGCAATATTCGTGACGATGCGCGCACTGCCAATACGCCACTTATTATGATTAGCTCGCGTACCGCTGATAAGCATCAAAATTTGGCCAAAGAAATTGGCGTGGATGCCTTCTTCGGTAAGCCAGTGCAAGATGATGATTTGATTAGTAAAGTCAATGAATTGATTGCTTCCAAGCAAGTGCTACATTAAAAAATTAATGAATTGAACAATAAAAATACCGCTAAAATTTAGTGGTTTTTTTGTTTCATTAAGGTACCATTTTTTTTGCACCATTATTTTGCTTACGGGTAAAATAGTCGTATGCAAGATTCCGCTCTACATTCAGATGAAATTACAGGAAAGCTAAGTCCGCAGTTTGTTCATTTGCGCTGTCATAGCGAGTATTCGATTGCGGATGGCATCGTGCGTATTGACGATTATATTGATGCCGCCAGCAAAGACGCCATGCCCGCTGTAGCGCTCTCTGATTTAAGCAATTTGTTTGGCGCGATTAAGTTTTATAAAGCGGCGCGCGAGCATGGCATTAAACCGATTTTGGGCTGTGAACTTTGGTTAGAAAACACAAAAAATCGCGATCAGGTTTTTAGAATTTTATTGCTGGTACAAACCAATGCAGGTTATCTTAAAGTATGTCAATTATTAAGCCGCGCTTATCTTGAAAACCAGTACCGTGGCCGTGCCGAGATAAAACAAGCCTGGCTAGAAGATTCTGAAGGTTTGCTACTAATCTCTGGTAATGTGCAAAGTGATATTGGCACTGCCCTGCAAGCCAATAACCACGTGCTTGCTGCGCAGTTGGCAAAAACTTGGTCGACCTTATTCCCAAACCGTTTTTATGTTGAACTGCAACGCACAGCTAGCGATAATCCTACCCAAGAAATCTTAATAAACAATGCGTTAGAGTTGGCAAGCCGGTGTGATTTACCGGTGGTCGCTACGCATCCCATACAATTTATTTCACCAGATGATTTTAAGGCACACGAAGCGCGTACTTGCATTGCCGAGGGCTATATGTTGGCGGATACGCGCCGTCCTAAAAATTTTACCGAGCAACAATATTTTAAATCGCAAGCGCAAATGGCAGAATTATTCGCCGATATTCCCGAAGCGCTTGCTAACACGGTGGAAATTGCAAAACGCTGTAATTTGACCATTACTTTAGGCAAGAATTATCTACCTAATTTCCCTACACCGAATCAAGAAAGTTTGGACACTTATTTGGTTCAACAATCAAAAATTGGTTTGGAAGCGCGTTTGCAATTGCTTTACCCAGACGAAAAAATACGAGATGCCAAGCGAGCAGAGTATGAGGCTAGACTCACTTTCGAATGCCAAATCATCAATCAGATGGGCTTTGCTGGCTACTTTTTGATTGTGGCCGATTTTATTAACTGGGCGAAAAACAACGGCGTGCCAGTCGGGCCGGGACGTGGCTCTGGCGCTGGTTCTCTGGTCGCTTATAGTCTTAATATTACAGACCTTGATCCGCTTCAATATAACTTGCTGTTCGAGCGGTTTTTGAATCCTGACCGCGTTTCTATGCCAGATTTTGACATCGATTTTTGCATGGATGGGCGTGATCGCGTGATTGACTACGTGAAACATAAATACGGCTTGGATGCCGTCTCGCAAATTGCTACTTTCGGTACCATGGCCGCCAAGGCTGTGATTCGCGATGTAGGGCGCGTGCTGGATTTGCCATTTAACTTTGTGGATGGTATTGCGAAGTTAATCCCGCTCGAGCTCGGCATTACTTTAAGTGCTGCTCTCGAAAAAGAACCGCAGCTGCAAGAGCGACGCAAAAATGAAGAAGAAGTCGCTGAGTTGTTGGAACTGGCATTAAGGTTGGAAGGCTTGGTGCGTAACGTCGGCATGCACGCGGGTGGTGTGCTGATTTCACCAGGAAAAATTTCTGATTTTTCACCGATTTATTGTCAAGCTGATGGTGGTAGTTTGGTGAGTCAGTACGATAAAGACGATGTTGAAGCCGTTGGCTTGGTGAAATTCGACTTTTTAGGTTTGCGAACGCTTACCATTTTAGAATTGGCGTTGGAAAATGCCAATAAACAACGTGTTGCTGCTGACCAAGCCCCGCTTGCCTTTGCGGCCTTGCATTTGGATGATAAAGCCACATTCAATCTACTTAAAAAAGCCAATACCACAGCGGTGTTTCAGCTGGAATCGCGCGGCATGAAAGATATGCTCAAACAAGCGCTACCAGATTGCTTTGAAGACATTATTGCACTGGTAGCCTTGTATCGCCCTGGTCCGATGGACCTAATTCCAGATTTTTGTCGTCGTAAGCATGGCAAACAGCGCGTCGAATATCCGCATCCAGCAACTGAAAGCATTCTAAAAGAGACTTACGGTATTGCGGTATATCAAGAGCAGGTGATGCAAATCGCGCAGGTGGTGGCGGGTTATAGTCTGGGCGCCGCGGATTTGCTGCGTCGTGCCATGGGTAAAAAGAAAAAAGAAGAAATGGATGCTCAGCGCGCCGTTTTTACCGAAGGTGCAAGCAAAAATGGTTTAAACGCACGTCAGGCAAATGATCTTTTTGATTTGTTAGAAAAATTTGCAGGTTATGGTTTTAATAAGTCGCACGCTGCCGCTTATGCGCTGGTCGCGTATCAAACTGCCTATTTAAAAGCACATTACCCCGCGGCATTTTTGGCGTCCACTATGTCGGCGGACATGAATAACACCGACAATATTCACATTTTTTTTGATGATTGTGCACCTAATAAAGTTGAGATGTTGCCGCCTGATGTGAATCAAAGCGGTTATCGATTCGAGCCGCTCAATAACAGCCAGATTTTGTATGGCTTAGGCGCAGTAAAAGGTACAGGACTGGCGGCGATTGAGGTAATTCTTGCGGCGCGTGAAAGTGACGGGCCGTTTGAAGATTTGTTTGATTTTTGCAGTCGCCTGGATTTACGCAAAGTGAACCGCCGCGTGATTGAATCGCTGATTCGCGCCGGCGCGTTTGATACGCTTGAGTCGAATCGTGCCGCATTGTTGGCGGGCGTTGGCATGGCGATTACTGCGGCTGAGCAATCCAATAGCCATGCGGGACAGGATAGTTTATTCGGTGGCGTTAGCGAGACTAAACACGAGTTACCAAGTGTCACCGCTTGGTCGCCAGAGCAAGCATTGATAGAGGAAAAAGCAGCGCTGGGCTTTTATTTAAGCGGACATCCATTTTTAAACGCGAAAGAGGACATTGGTCAATTTGTGCGCGGTACATTGGCCGATTTGGCGCCACAAGAGCAACCAAAGCTAATGGCAGGGATTGTCATGGGCGTACGTATTCGCATGACGCAACGCGGCAAAATGGCGATTGTAACGATAGATGATGCGGTTGCTAGGGTCGATGTGGTGGTGGGCAGCGAGTTATTAAATCAATATGCCAATCTCATTAAAGAAGACCAATTATTAGTGATTGAAGGGCGTGTCAGTCACGATGAGTTTTCCGGTGGAAACCGCGTCAATGCACGCAAGTTGTACGATTTAGCCTCAGCGCGCAGCGCCTATGCCAGCATGTTGAAAATATCCTGCAATGGACAATCTGATGCTGCAAAGCTTTCTACCATTTTAAATCCTTACCGTAAAAAAACAGCGGAATCAGATAAAAAATTATGCCCAGTCAAAATTGAATATCACAACGCCCTTGGCCAGGCCAGTTTGATGTTGGGTGACGCTTGGCGTGTAGAATTGCAGGATGAATTGTTGCAAAATCTACACGCATGGTTATCAAAAGAAAACGTAAAAATCCTTTATAATTAGCGCAATTTTAATTAAGGCAAGTAATGAAAGCCAAAAATGAAAGTTAGTTATTTAGATTTTGAGCAAGGTATCGCCGAACTGGAAAAGCGCATTGATGCGTTGCAAGTGTCGCATGACAATCATGATGATTTGGATATTTCTAAAGAGCTTGAGCAATTGCAGAAAAAAAATAAAAAATTGCTCGAAGATACTTATAAAAACTTAAGCGCGTGGCAAATTTCGCAGGTCGCGCGCCACCCACAACGCCCTTACACGCTCGATTACATCAGCAATTTATTCACCGATTTTGAAGAATTGCATGGCGATCGTGCTTATGCGGATGACCCCGCTATTGTCGGTGGAATCGCGCGTTTTGAAGGTGCGCCAGTCATGGTGATAGGTCACCAAAAAGGTCGTGATGTGAAAGAGCGGCAATACCGTAATTTTGGTATGCCGCGTCCAGAAGGCTATCGCAAGGCTTTGCGTTTGTTTCGTTTGGCCGAAAAATTTGGTTTACCAATTATTACCTTAATTGATACTCCGGGTGCGTATCCTGGCATTGGGGCAGAAGAGCGTGGTCAATCCGAAGCTATAGCCAGGAACCTTTATGTGATGAGCGAGCTTAAAACGCCAATTCTTGGAGTGATTATTGGAGAAGGCGGCTCGGGAGGTGCATTAGCACTAGGTGTAGTCGATCAGCTATTAATGTTGCAATATTCCACTTATTCGGTGATTTCGCCAGAAGGTTGCGCTTCTATTTTGTGGAAAAGCGCGTCAAGAGCACCAGAAGCCGCAGAAACATTGGCGATTACCGCAGATCGTTTGAAAGTTTTAGGTTTGGTAGATGTGATTGTGAGCGAGCCGCTTGGCGGCGCGCATCGTGATATTGAGACCACCATGCAATCATTGCGCCGCGCCTTAAAAACCGAGCTTGCTACTTTGCAAAAGAAAAGTACAGAAAAGCTTTTAGCGGCGCGCTATGGGCGCTTGATGGGTTATGGCAAGTTCAAAGAAACTGCCAGCAAGTAATAGCCTTCAGCACCAGCTTAAAGCTACTTTAGCAGATGTTTTTTTAAGTCCTAGTGTTAACAATGGTAAAGGCTATGTAAATCCCAAGCTGGTGGTGGCTTTCAGTGGTGGCTTGGATTCTTGCGTACTATTACATCTACTTAGCGAATCTCGTAAAATAATTCCGTTTCAACTGCAGGCACAACATATACACCATGGTTTAAGCCCTAATGCAGATGTGTGGGCAGATTTTTGTGCTGATTTTTGCAAGAAATTGGGTATCCCACTTACTATTTCAAGGGTTGAAGTCAATAAAAGTAGTGGTTTAGGGTTAGAAGCGGCTGCACGCGAAGCGCGCTACAAGGCTCTGTTGGCTTCACAAGCGGATTTTATTTGTCTGGCGCACCATCAAGATGATCAAGCCGAAACTTTGCTGCTACAACTTGCGCGTGGCGCAGGCGTGAAAGGTTTGGCGGGTATGGCAGCCGTTAATACAAAGCTGCTGCGGCCCTTGCTGGATGTGTCTCGTAGCCGCTTAGAAGCTTATGCCAAGCAGCATCAACTCACTTGGATTGAAGACGAAAGTAATATGGATACCAAGTTCGATAGAAACTTTATGCGCCATCAGGTACTGCCAATCTTAACCAAACAATATCCTGCAATCAAACAAACTATCAGCCGCTCCGCACAACACATGGCAGAAGCCGATATTTTGTTGGATGATCTGGCGGCGATGGATGTAAAAAATTGTCAACGCCATTTGTTTGATAGCAAGCAATCTGATGGCAGACAATTGCAATTGGCTCCTCTAGCGTTACTAAGTATGGCGCGCGTCAAAAACACGTTGCGTTGGTGGTTGCTGCAACATGGCTGTGATGTACCAAGCGCCGCGCAGTTGCAACAGATCACACAACAATTACTGCATGCCAAAGCAGATGCAACGGTTAAAATTAAAGTTGCTACAAGCCTTATTTTACAGCGCTTCCAAGGCTGCGCGTGTTTGGTTAAAGAGGCGAAAGAAGGCGGCGCTGATTACCAACGCGATACTTTTAGCCTTGCGTGGAATGGTGAGCAGGTCATTGTTTTACCAGATCAATCACGTTTATTATTTAGCCAACAATTAGGCGAGGGCATTGCCCTGCGACATCTTGAGAAAGCGCAATTAGTTGTTCGCTACCGTCAAGGTGGCGAAATACTTAAACCTCAAGCGAACAGGCCGAGCCGTAGCTTAAAAGCTATATTACAAGAATCACACATACCGCCGTGGCAGCGCGAGCGATTGCCATTATTGTTTTTGGATGCCAATTTAGCGATGTTGCCTGACATCGCGGTAGATGCGCACTTTAAGGCAATGCCAGCCGAAATGGGGCTTGTAGTGCAATACTGCTATTAAGTGTTTTCTAACTTTCGATTAAACCGTTACGAATAGCGAGTCGCACCATTTCTACAGAATTATTGATGCCCAGTTTTTGTTTAATACTGGTTTGATAATTAGCGACTGTTTTGCTACTAATATTGAGTTTTGTAGCGATTAAGTTGTTGTCAGAACCTTCTGCCAGCAGACGAAATATCTCAAATTCACGAGTGGATAATTGCTGTAGTGCATTGTTTTCGTTATTTAAAAACTGTTGTGCAATTTTCTTGGAGAAATTTGCATTAATGTAAGTTTCACCTTTTGCGAGATGTTCAAGCGCATTCACTAGTTCTTCGGCGAGACCATTTTTTGTTAAATAGCCTTTAGCGCCTGCTTTCAACGCTTGGCTGGCAAACGCTGTATTTTCGTGCATAGATAATACCAGTAATTTTGCTGTGGGATAGCGCGCAATAATTCTGCCAATTGCTTCAATACCACCCATGCCAGGCATGCTTAAATCAATTATCGTAATGTCTGGCAAATGTTCACCAAATTGCTGATACGCCCGCTCGCCACTTTCTGCCTCTGCTACCACTAAAAAACGCTCGTCTTGCTCTAGCAGGCGCCTAACACCAGCACGCACCACAGCGTGATCGTCTACTAACATAATCCGAATTAAATCTGAAGCACTCATTGCTACAATCTTAAAGGGATCCACGCGCTGACTGTTGTGCCTTTGTTTGAGCTAGATTCTATCTCAAATTCACCGGCTAGGCCTTCAACACGCTCGCGCATGCCAGGCAGTCCTAAGCCATCAGTTTTACTTGGATTAAAACCTTTGCCATTATCTTGTATTTTTACAGTAACGCCTTGTTTGTTGGGTTTCAGTTGAGTGGACACGTTGATATCTACTAATGTCGCCTCAGCATGGCGCGAAATATTGGTTAAACATTCTTGCACTAACCGGTACAACACTACACTTTCTGCTTCACCTAAGGTTTCTTTGTCCAAATCAATTACATTGCTAATATCGAGCGTGAATGCAATGTTGTTATAGCGCGCTGCCCAAGTATCTACCAAATCTTGTAGTGCAACTACTAGCCCAAGCTCGTCAAGTACGCTAGGTCGTAAGCGCTGTAGCAAGCCACTTACCAAATCAATAAGGTGACGCGATAACTGCGTTATGGCTAAGGCGCTGTCGTGCAATTCTGGATATTTGGTTTTAGCGTGCTTTAATACGACATTTGCATCGGTATTAATGGCTGTTAGGTATTGACCAAATTCATCATGCAAATCGCGTGCAAGGCTTTTACGTTCGGCTTCTTGTAAAGTCATTAATTGTTGCGTGAGCTTATGATTTTGTAAAATACTTTGTTGCAGCGTTTCAATCATGCGGTTAAATTTTTGGCCAATGCGTGCTAATTCCGGTAATTGAAACATCGGTAATCTAGTATCCAAATGACCTTTTTCAATTTCGTCTAAGGCAGATAAAATGGTATCGGTTGGTTGTAGCGCCTGTGTAATTGTCCAAGCAATCATTAAATTTACACAGAAAAAAAACATAGCAAGTAACACCATTAAATCGGTAATTTGTTTCCAAATTTCAGCGTATTCGTATGTCGGGTCTGGCGTGATGATTAATTTCGCAAGCAATTGATTATTATATGAAAAATTTCTAACCTTAGGCTGCCATCGCGGCATAGTTTTATTTAAAACGCTTTCAAACCAAGCTGGGGCTTCATTGGTAAATTTATTTTCGCCAGTAGTTCGGTTGCTATCTAATAAGCGATTATTATTATCAACCAGCTCAATTCTTAAGTGTCGCATGTGGCTAAGCTGCTGTAACTTAAAAACACTAAAATCAATTTTCTTAGGTTCCGATGCAGAGGCACCAATAATTGCGCTATCAAATAAATACAATGTTGATTTTTCTGCAGACGCGATTTCTGCAAGCGCATTCATTCTTGCGTTATGAAAGCCCAATGCAATGCCTGCCATCATTAATAGCAATAATAAGCCAGTCGTCACGAGATTTAGCCGTAGCTTTAAATTCAATTGTTTAGCCTGCGAGAAATAAATAACTTTTACTATAGCGGTTTTGCTGGTCAATTAAAAATACTTCTCGTTATTCAGTGTAATTATCGGGAGTTTTTCCTAGTGTAAATCAAGCCTGAGTTTGCTACTCTAGCGTATGAAAATAATTGGTGATATGCCTAAACCAATGCCAAAGATAAATAAAGTTACAGACTAAGGAATTGAAATGCCGCAACTGAAAAATCAATATCAATTAAAACAGCTCAACGTCCTGCTGTTAGCAGCATTGGCAGCAATTACGCTGCCGCAGCAGGCCAGCGCCGAGAATAAGGCAGAGGTGTTAGAAACGCAGACAATTGAAGTGGTCGGTACCACGCCGCTACCCAGCATTGGCACACCGATCAATCAAGTGCCATCGAACGTGCAAACTGGCACATCCAAAGATATCAACCAACAAGAGTCACTCAATTTGGGAGAATTTCTAGATAGTAATCTTGGTTCGGTGAATACCAGTAATAGTGTTGGCAACCCTTATCAAATGGATGTTTCTTATCGCGGTTTTACAGCATCACCTATATTAGGTTCGCCAGTTGGGGTATCTGTTTATCTAGATGGTGTGCGTATCAACGAACCATTCGGTGATATTGTGAACTGGGATTTAATTCCAACCAATGCCATCGCTAATATCAATCTTATTCCTGGCTCTAATCCATTGTTTGGCTTAAATACATTAGGCGGGGCGCTGGCTGTGCATACTAAGAGTGGCGCAGAGTATCCAGGCATATCTGCCACTGCTTATGGTGGCTCATGGGGGCGCAGGGCATTTGAATTTGAGGCAGGCGGAGAGAATAAAGATAAAAATATTGATTACTTTTTGGCTGGTAATATCTTTTCAGAGGATGGCTGGCGCGACCATTCAAGCAGTGATGTAAGACAAATATTCGGTAAAGTGGGTTGGCAAAACGACACTAGCGATTTAGATTTATCATTAGCTTTGGCTGACAATACCATGGAAGGTACCCAATCGTTGCCACTTTCCATGCTAAACAATCCTGAACAGGCCTACACATTTCCAGATTCGATTAAAAATAAACTGGCCATGGTTTCCTTAAAAGGTAGCCATTTTGTTACTGAAGACAAGTTGATTGCCAGCAATATTTACTACCGAAAGAGTGATGCAAATAGCTTCAACAGTAATGCGCAGGCTCTCAATGATGCTAGTAATGTTATCTCTCAAACGAACCAAGATGGTTATGGGGGCTCACTGCAATTTAGTTTACTTGGCGATTTGGCGGGGCATAAAAATCAATTTACATTGGGTGGCTCGGCTGACCTTTCTCGTGTGAGTTACAATCAGGATACATTATTAGCGAATCTGGTCGATTTTCAAACAATTACAGATCCTTCAAATACCTCACAAGGCAGTGTAAGGCTAAAAACACGTAGCGACTATTACGGTTTATATGCCACTGATAACTTCTCGTTTAACGAGCAATGGAATATGACAGTATCAGGGCGTTATAACATTGCAAAAGTGGATTTATCGGGGGGCAGTGACCCGGATGGCAGCGGCTTCGTTGCCGGAAGTTTAGATGGCAATCACGAGTTTAAACGCTTTAATCCAGCGCTTGGATTTAACTACAATCCTTCAAAAACGCTTGGGTTTTATGCAGGTTATGATGAGGGGATGCGGGCACCAACCCCAGTGGAGCTTTCCTGTGCAGATCCTGCAGTACCATGTTCACTCCCGACAGGGTTTAATTCTGACCCCGATTTAGCGATGGTGGTTGCCAAGACTTGGGAAGGCGGGGTGCGCGGTAAACTATCACAAGATGTAAGCTGGAATGTAGGTGTTTATAATACGGTGACCAGTAATGATATTCAATTTATAGCAAGTAGTGTTACCCAAGGATTCTTTCAAAATGTTGGTGAGACTCGACGCAGAGGGCTTGAGCTTGGTCTGAGTGGGAAACTTGATAAGTTGACCTTAGCCGCCAATTATGGTTTTGTTGATGCGACCTATCAATCTGATTTTACAGTGGGTTCAGCTTCAAATAGCGTAGCAATAGCAAATGGCAGTCCTAACATTGACGTAGTAAAAGGCAATAGAATTCCTGGAATTGCAAGACAAACCCTTAGACTTAGGGCGGCTTATGATGTAACACCGGCTTGGGATATCGGCAGCAATATAATTTTTGCCAGTGGACAATTTGCGCATGGGGATGAGAATAATCAGGACGTGAATGGTAAGGTGCCCGGCTATGCAGTGGTTAATCTGGATACGCATTACAGCATCAATCAAAACTGGAAAGTGTTTGCCAAGGTCAATAATGTATTTGATAAGGACTATGCTACCTTTGGTCAACTTGGTCAAAACATCTACACTGGGAATGATGAGCAATTCCGCACACCATCTGCGCCAAGAGCTGCATGGATAGGGCTAACGTATGAATTTGGCACCAAGAAATCAGGCGCAGCAGTTGATGCAGATTAAGTCGTTTCCTTAGCACTATTCTGGTCTACAACATGCACGTGGCAAATACCACGTGTTATCATTTCAGCTCAAATATATTGAGAGCTTTCTATGAAATTGGGCACGCCTTTAAGCGCTTCCGCTACCAAAGTGATGTTACTTGGTAGCGGCGAACTGGGCAAAGAAGTGATTATTGCTTTGCAGCGATTTGGGGTGGAAGTGATTGCGGTCGATCGTTACGAAAATGCACCTGGTCACCAAGTCGCGCACCGTGCTTATACCATTGATATGACCGACGCGAATGCATTAAAAGCGCTGGTAGTAAAGGAAAAACCACACTTAATCGTGGCAGAAATCGAAGCGCTGAATACTGACGCGCTAGCCGATATTGAGCGCGAAGGCTTGGCAACCGTTATCCCCACCGTAAAAGCCGTGCAACTCACCATGAACCGCGAAGGCATACGCCGATTGGCGGCAGAAGAGCTCAAATTACCTACTTCACCTTACGCTTTTGCTAAAAGTTGTGATGCCCTGCAAGCCAGTATCGATGCGGGCATTGGTTATCCCTGTTTTATCAAGCCTACCATGTCGTCCTCGGGCAAAGGGCAATCGCGCGTCATGGAAAAATCTCAAGTACAAGCTGCTTGGGATTACGCGGCGACAGGCGGGCGTGTGAATCAGGGTGTGGTGATTGTAGAAGGTCAAATTGACTTTGATTACGAAATCACGCTGCTTACCGTGCGCGCTAAAAATGTGGCAGGCGAAATCCAGACCTATTTTTGCGAACCCATCGGCCATGTGCAAAAAAGCGGTGATTATGTCGAAAGTTGGCAACCGCAAGGCATGACGTCCAATGCGCTGAAAGCCGCACAGAATATAGCCAAGACCATTACAGATAGCCTTGGCGGACTTGGGTTGTTTGGCGTGGAATTGTTTGTTAAGAGCGACCAGGTGTGGTTTAGTGAGGTGAGTCCACGCCCACACGACACCGGCATGGTCACCATGTGTAGTCAGCGTTTGAGTGAGTTTGAGTTGCATGCACGCGCGATTCTTGGCTTGCCCGTAGATGTAAGTTTGAAAAGTGCGGGTGCCAGCGCAGTGATTTACGGTGGAATTGAATCTAAAAACTTAAAATACGATGGCCTGCAAGCCGCTCTGGCTGTTCCTTGCAGCGATGTGCGTTTATTTGGAAAACCACAATCATTTGTTAAACGCCGCATGGGCGTGGCACTGGCGACAGGAAAAAATACTGATGAGGCGAGAATGCGAGCGAAATTGGCAGCAAGTTTAGTTAAACCCTGCACCGATTGATGCTCAATAAAATTGAAGAAGCAGGAAGTAACAAATCTACGTTTTACGAATTGCTTGGTGGTACTAAAAAGATACGCGAACTCTTTGAAACCTTCTACGATATCATGGACAGCGACCCCAAAGCCGTGCCAATACGCGCTTTGCATCAAGCCGATTTAACCAGCGCTCGCGAAGAATTATTCATGTTTTTAACTGGCTGGACTGGCGGTCCTCAGCTCTATATCGAGCGCTATGGGCATCCGTTTTTGCGTCGCAAACACATGCCTTTTAGTATTGGTGAGCAGGAGCGTGACCAATGGATGTATTGTATGATTAAGGCCATGCAAGCCCTAAAGTTAGATGAAAAACTCATGCAAAAATTAGCCGAGCAATTGTATGGTGTGGCCGATTTCATGCGTAATCAATAAGTTAAAAATAGTTAGTTAAACCATGAGCCTTTACGCCGAACTGCAAAAAGTCCAAAGTGATGAAAACGTTAAAGACGCCTACATTAAAGCACTTGGCGCTTTTGCTATTCATTTGGCTTTAACCATTTCACCCAGGTTTGTGATTTTAGATATACAATAATGCTAATAACTTAGAGTGGCTCAAGCATAGCCGTACGTCTGAGAGGATAAGGAAAAACTGTTAGCAGCAGGCGCGCATATATTAAAAAGTTAATTGACCCCATGCTAGTGATTGGGCAAATACAAGAAGCGGTTGCCAGGGAAACCATAAGTAGTGAAATCATAAGAAGTAAAATTATAAAATGAAAATTTTAATTGCCGAAGATGACGAAAATTCAAGACAATTATTAGAGACCGCATTGTCTGCCGAAGGCTATGAAGTTGTGAGCTTTGACCATGGATTAAAAGCCTTGGCGCATCTGCAAACAGAGCCTGTAGATTTAATTATTTCTGATATCTTAATGCCAGAAATGGATGGCTACGGCTTGTGTAGGGCGGTGAAGCAAAATCACAACCTGCAAAAAATCCCCTTTATCTTTTATTCTGCTACTTACACAACGCCACAAGATGAACGTTTTGCAATTTCGCTTGGAGCTACAAAATTCTTGATTAAACCAATGGCAATGGAAGATTTTTTGCCTATCATCGCAGAGACAATGAAATTGGAACATGTAGCAAGCGGATCAAAAAGTAGAGACTTATATCGTAGCAGCCCATCAAAATTAGATAAACAACATGCAGATCGGGCGCGTTCCAAATTGGATAAAAAATTACTTGAGCTAAACGAAGAAAAACAAAAACTGATAGAAAGCGAAGCACGTTTTAGAGATTTCGCCGAGGCTTCAGCCGATTGGTTTTGGGAGTCGGATGACAAGCTAAAAATTAACGTGGTGACTGGTGGCCCTGCAGATTTAAATTTTTATAGCTTGACTGATTTGGCGGAGGCTTGTCATAGCCATACTCCTGGCGAAATGCTCAAAATGATACAGGCGCACAAACGCTTCGCAGATTTTGTCGTACATTTTACTAATGAGCAGGGTAAGTTAGTATATTTGCGCGTTTCGGGTAAGCCGGTGTTTAATAGTAGCGGCAGTTTTACTGGGTATCGAGGCGTAGGTAGTGATGTGAGTGAAATGGTGGCGCTCAATCGCAAGGTGGAGTTTTTGGCCTCGCATGACGAGTTGACTGGCTTGCCAAATCGCAGCTTGTTCAGGCAGCGCTTAGAACACGCCATTGCAAAAGCCGCACGTACTGGGCAACAAGTTTTGTTGCTATTTTTTGATTTGGATCACTTTAAACTCGTCAATGATACGCTCGGGCACGAGGCGGGCGACCAATTGTTAATGATGGCGACTAAACGCATTACGGAAAAGGCACGCGCAACGGATGCGTTGTGCAGACTTGGTGGCGACGAGTTTGTGATGGTGATGGAGGGAGCATCGCCACAAGATGGGCACCGTTTGGTGCGCGATATTATTGCTGCATTTTCAATGCCTTTTGAGATTCAGAAACAAAAGGTATATTGCACCACCAGTATTGGTGTAAGTGTGTACCCTGATGACACCTTAGATGCGCAAACATTGGTGGTTTATGCCGATTTGGCCATGTACCGTGCTAAACAAAATGGCCGCAATGATTTCGAGTTTTATACTAGCAATCTTAATTTTATCGCGCACCAATGGCTGGATATGGAAAATGGCATTCGCCTGGCATTGTCAGATAATCAATTTTTTGCGGTGTTTCAACCGCAAGTTGAAAATGAAAAAAATCAATTAGTAGGTATGGAGGTTTTGCTCAGGTGGCGACATCCTGAGCGTGGGTTAATTCCGCCGTTAGAATTTATTAAAATTGCCGAGCAATCTTCACTCATCAATCAGATTGGCGAGTGGGTGCTGGATGCAGCTTGCAAACAAATGCGTATCTGGCTAGATAAAGGTTATCAAGTGCCACGTGTTTCCGTTAATATTTCCGCACGTCATTTACGTTCTGAGTCTTTAATCAAAATGTTAAATACAATCCCTGCTAACTATGACATTTCAGCCAAAATGTTGTGTATTGAAATAACTGAGCACGCATTGTTAGAAGAAGGCGATACGGTTAAGAAAAATATGCGCTTTATTAAAGATGCCGGCTTTAGTATCTCTTTGGATGATTTTGGCATGGGACATTCCTCGCTGCTGTATCTCAAACGCTGGGCTGTTGATGAGGTAAAAATTGATCGAACTTTTGTAGATGGTTTAGTGAGTAGTGCAGAAGATCGTGTTATTGTAAAAGCGATTGTGGCGCTGGGCGACGCGCTGAGCTTGCAGTTGGTGGGGGAGGGCGTAGAAAATCAATTGCAAGCGGATATTCTAGCTGAAAGCGGTTGTAAAATTGTGCAAGGCTTTTTTTACGCACCACCAATTGAAGCAAAAGAGATGGAAACCTGGCTTAAGAAATAAGGCTAAAAAATAGACTGATTATTTACTACTAGGTCTTAACCCACCCAGCAAAGCTGCCACAGGCGCTTTGCGAGCGCTGCCAGCTGTGTTGAGTACATTGCTATTGTTGATTGTAGCTGGCTCGTAAGGCTTATCAAACCAAGGGTCTGCAGAAGGCTTGCGTGTGTGCTGACGCGGCTTGGTTGAGTGTTTCGTTCTGTTTGATTCAATCACCTCTTCATGGCTTTTTTCAGCAGTTCGACGTGTAGCAGCTTTGACATCAGCTTTTTCTTTACCAATGGTGCGTTTAATCAGTTTTTCAATTTCTGCCAGATATTTTTCTTCATCTTCGCATACCAACGAAATCGCTACGCCACTTGCGCCAGCACGGCCTGTACGGCCAATGCGATGTATATAATCTTCCGGTGCGCTTGGGATTTCATAATTGATCACCATTGGCAGTTGGTCAATATCTAAGCCACGCGCAGCCACATCAGTGGCTACCAGTACCATAATTTCCCCCGCTTTAAACGCATCCAGTGCTTCCATGCGCTCTTTTTGGCTTTTGTCACCATGAATCGCATCGGCAGCAAGACCAACTTTTTGTAGGGCACGACTTAAGCGGCTGGCAGTGATTTTGGTTTTGGTAAAAACAAGTACTTGTTTGCCATCTTCGGCCTGCAGTAATTGTGTGAGCAGTGCTTGTTTACTGCTTTGCTCAACCAAATACACTTTTTGCGATACGTTTTCCGCAGTGGCGTTACTACGCGCCACTTCTATCAGTGTTGGATTGGTGAGGAAATCATCCGCTAGCTTTTTGATTTCATTGGAAAACGTGGCAGAGAACATCAAATTTTGTCGCTGTTTTGGCAATAAAGCCAAAATGCGCTTTAAATCAGGCATAAAGCCCATATCCAACATTCTATCGGCTTCATCTAGCACCAAAATTTGCACTTGACCAAGATTAAGCGTTTTTTGTTCTACGTGGTCTAATAAGCGTCCCGGAGTTGCGACTAAAACCTCAACCCCCGTTTTAAGGTGTTGTGTTTGCGTTTTAATATCCACGCCACCAAATACCACCAAGCTACGTAGCGCAGTATGTTTAGCGTAAACTTTAATACTCTCCTCAACCTGAATCGCCAATTCGCGCGTCGGTGTGAGTACTAGCGCGCGGATTGGGTGCTTGGCTGGCGAAGTGCTAGTGCTAGCCAAAGGTAAAAGTTTTTGCAAAATCGGCAGCGCAAACGCGGCCGTTTTGCCCGTGCCGGTTTGTGCGCCCGCCATCAAATCTAAGCCTTGCAATGCTAATGGGATGGCTTTGGCTTGAATGGGCGTTGGTGTTGTGTAGCCAGTCTCGCTAATCGCCTTTAACAAAGGGGCTGCGAGACCCAGTTCATTAAAATCAGGTGCATCAAATTGAATTATCTCAGTCATATTGCCTATGCGAAGCTACGCGTGCGTTTTGGGCTATTTTCACCTTGCTGAAAGCGTGCTCCAGAAGGCGCATTTTTATTGGTGCGTGGGCTACGTGGGTTAGGGTTACCAAATTTTTCGGTACTAATTTTACTGTGATTTGTTTTGCTGTTATTTGTGCGCGGCTCGCCACGTGTGCCACTGGATTTTCTGCCTACGAATTCTTGGCTAAGTTGTCTAGCAAATTGCATATCGGTATCTTTGGTGTAACTACGGCTGTTACCATTTACTTCACCCGAGCCTTCACGCGGCTGACGATTGCCAGCAGATTCGTTATTGCTATTGGCAAAACGTTGAACGTTACGAGCTGGCCTATCTGAAAATGTGCGGCCTTGCGGTCTGTCGTTTGATTTATAGTCTGGTTTGCCGCTTGTTTTTTCGCCAAAAGTGCGCTCAGAAGGTGCACGATTACTAGAGATTCGGTCGCCAAAGCTACGGCCTTTTTCATTCGAGCGTGGTTGATACCCGCCACGGTCGCCTGGTTTATGCGTGCGGTCATTACGTCCGCCACGCTTACCAGCTGAGCCGTCATTTTTGCCTGGGTTTGCGTTAAAGCTACGTTTTGGTTCAAAACCTTCAACTATCGCCGGCTCCATACGGTGGCCGGTAAATTGCTCAATTTTGCGTAAGATGTGTCTATCCATATTCGATGCAAACGAAATCGCAATGCCAGTATTATTGGCGCGGCCGGTACGGCCAATGCGGTGTACATAGTCTTCGGCAAATTTGGGTAAATCGTAGTTAATCACATGGCTAATGCCTTGCACGTCAATTCCGCGCGCTGCCACATCGGTTGCCACGAGCACTTTTACATCGCCATGGCGTAATTTTGTGAGCGTGCGGTTACGTGCGCCTTGTGTCATATCGCCATGCAAAGCTGCTGTTTTGTGGCCTGCAGCGTACAAGTCTTCCGCCAACACATCAGCGTGGCGCTTGGTGCTGGTGAATATAATAGCTTGATTCATATCAGGCGCAATCAACAAATGCTCCAGCAATTTGTTTTTGTGCGTCATGTCATCCACATAATGCAAACGCTGTTCAATATTAGCGTGTTTTTCTTTTTGGCTGGCAATTTTTAGGGTGATCGGGTCACGCAAAAATTGCTTTGCAATATGGCCAATGCCATCCAAAGTGGCGGAGAACAACAGCGTTTGGCGCTCGGCAGGCAGTGCAGCACAAATGCGCTCTACATCAGGCATAAAGCCCATATCCAACATGCGGTCGGCTTCGTCTAATACCAACATTTGCAAACGGCTTAAATCAATGCGGCCGCGTTCCATGTGGTCTATAAAGCGGCCTGGCGTAGCAACTAAAATATCTAACGGCTGAGAAAGTAATTTGTTTTGTAGTGGATAAGGCATGCCACCCACAATGCTCACGGTGCGTGCACGAATGTATTTACCGTATTTGCGTGCAGCTTCGTTGACTTGCGCGGCCAATTCACGCGTTGGCGTTAACACCAAAATACGTGGACCGCGACTGTTTAAAGCGTGAGGTGTTGCCAGTAAGTTAAGCGCCGGTAAGGTAAATGCGGCAGTTTTGCCAGTGCCAGTTTGGGCGCTGGCCATAATATCGCGGCCTTCTAAAATATGCGGAATAGCCTGTGCTTGCACAGCAGTGGGTGTGTCGTAGCCTGCCTCGGCAACGGCGCGCAGGATAGATGGGTGTAAATTTAATAATTCAAAAGACAATGTAGTCCCTTTCAATAAAAACAAAAAAGGGCGCAAGCAAACAAATATATTTAATCAAAAATATAAACGCATAAAGCAGAATTTATAACTAAAATCAATAAATGATGCTTTTTACCAGCGCACGGGCATAGCCGCTAACCAGTAAATATGACAGTAACTTCAACATTTCAACGAGTTACAGAAGGGTCAGGGCGATGAATCTAAAACTTTATATACTTAACAAAAGCTTCAAGTTGTGCGCATTATAGGCATAATTTATGTAATGTCAAAGGTTTATTGCGGTGAGTTGTGTTAAAATCGCGCCCTTCCAAACATTTGGCAGTATTCATGTCTAGTAATTCTCGCAATTTAAGAAATATCGCAATTATCGCCCACGTTGACCACGGCAAAACCACCATGGTGGATAAGCTTTTGCAGCAATCTGGTACGTTTGCATCGTATCAAGTGGTGACCGAGCGCGTGATGGATAGCAACGATTTGGAAAAAGAACGCGGCATCACTATTTTGGCCAAAAACACTGCGGTTGATTTTGATGGCACGCATATTAACATCGTCGATACGCCCGGTCACGCCGATTTTGGCGGCGAAGTTGAGCGCGTATTAGGCATGGTAGATGGTGTGGTGCTTTTAGTGGATGCGGTTGAAGGCCCAATGCCGCAAACGCGTTTTGTCACCAAAAAAGCGCTTGCCTTAGGCTTAAAACCAATTGTAGTGATTAATAAGATCGACCGCCCTGGCGCGCGCGCCAATTGGGTGATTAACCATACCTTTGATTTGTTCGCCAATTTAGGCGCAACCGATGAGCAATTGGATTTTCCGGTAGTTTATGCTTCTGCCCTAAACGGCTATGCGACACTGGATTTGAACAAGCCTTCCGACAGCATGCGTCCATTGTTCGAAACCATTTTGAAGCACGTAGAGCCGCCAGTGGGCGACCCGAACGCGCCACTTCAACTGCAAATTTCCGCGCTGGATTACTCTACTTATACAGGCCGTTTGGGCGTAGGCCGTGTGCGTAACGGTCGCGTTAAGCCAGGTCAAGTGGTCGCGGTAATGCGCGAAAACGAACAAATCGCGCAAGGCCGCATTAACCAGGTGCTGGGCTTTCAGGGGCTGGAGCGCATTCCTGTAGAAGAAGCCGAAGCGGGCGATATTGTGATTATTTCTGGCCTGGATGACATAGGTATTGGCTTTACCATCTGTGATCGCGAAAACCCAGTGGGTATGCCGCATTTGGGCGTGGATGAACCAACTTTGACCATGGACTTTATGGTGAACACCTCGCCATTGGCGGGTACTGAAGGTAAATTTGTCACTACTCGCCAAATTAAAGACCGTTTAACTAAAGAACTATTAGTCAACGTAGCATTAAAAGTAGAAGATACCGAAGATACCGATGTGTTCCGCGTTTCAGGTCGTGGTGAGCTGCATCTAACTATTTTGTTAGAGAATATGCGCCGCGAAGGCTTCGAGCTGGCCGTCGGAAAACCCAAGGTAGTGTTCCGTGAAATCAATGGCGAAAAGTGCGAGCCTTATGAGATTTTAACGGTAGATTTAGAAGACGACAACCAAGGTGTGGTAATGGAAGAATTAGGCCGCCGCCGTGGGGAAATGCAAAATATGGAATCGGACGGCAATGGCCGCACCCGCTTGGAGTATCGTATCCCAGCCCGCGGTTTAATTGGCTTTCAAGGTGAATTTTTAACCATGACGCGCGGTACTGGCTTAATGGCACATATTTTTGATGAATACGCACCGGTTAAACCCGATATGCCCAGCCGTCGCAACGGCGTGCTGATATCAGCAGAACATGGCGAAGCCGTGGCTTATGCGCTTTGGAAGCTGCAAGACCGCGGCAAAATGTTTGCAGTACCGGGCGATAAGCTTTATGAAGGCATGGTAATTGGTATTCATAGCCGCGATAACGATTTAATCGTGAACCCAATTAAGGGCAAGCAGCTTACCAATGTGCGCTCATCAGGCACTGATGAGGCGGTGCGTTTAATCACACCAATCGCACTCACTTTAGAATCAGCAGTAGAGTTTATTGATGATGATGAATTGGTAGAAATCACGCCAAAAACTATCCGCATTCGTAAACGTTATTTGCTGGAGCATGAGCGCAAACGCTCATTGAAAGAGTAGAGAAAATAAGTAAAAAAGCCAGCGCTAGCTGGCTTTTTTATTGGCTATAGATGCGTTTGGTAGGGCGTATTTGCGAAGCGTAATACGCCGAAAGAAAAACCTTCATGCGGCGCATTATGTTAACGATTGCAGTACCAACTGGCTCATCAATTCAGACAAATCTGGTAACTGGATTTGCACTGCCCTCATTGACTGCTAACGACCCATTTCGGACTGTCGAGGATGCCGGAAGGAGACGTTCAGCGTTTGAGTTAGGGAAACGACTTATTGGTGAAAGCATGACGGTGCTCACAGCACCTAAGTGGCGATACCGTTTCCTTGTAATGAACCGCAATCAAGCTTCTCGCGGATTCTCCACTTGCATTTAAACTGGTCTGTGCATAAGCACACAGTAGGATAAAAAAAGTCATAGCATCGATTGACTGGAGAGTAATCGCCTTGTAGCCAAAATCCGGAAGGAATTATCCAGAGCTACTCAGAGTGGTTTTATACAGAACATTAATGGCTATTAATTTTGCGGTATGTTCGGTAGCGCACAGTTTGGCTTGATAAAGAAAAAGATAATGCCGTGATGATAAATTGATGACAGCAGTGGGCTGCTGTAAGCAGGGTTAATGACGCAACAGAAAGCAGCGGAATGTTATTAGAAACGGTGCTTTTGAACCTGAAGCATGAGAACCGGCGTGCCGATTATTTAAAGATCAGCCTCCTTTGCCTTAAACAAAAAGGCCTGACCATACAGCGTGTATTGACGGTAGGTGTAGTAATAATTGCTTTCTCAGCAGGCACTGCTTATCCTGCAGACAGCACCGATGTTGCCACGCCTGACATCATCACTACACAGACTGCCGATACTCTTTACCGCAATGCAGTCGCAGATGCACGTGCAGGGCGTACTGAGCAGGCACTTAGTGTACTGCGGTTGCTGGCCGAACGTTTTCCACAACGCCAGGACATGCTTGGCGACTATGCGGTAGTGCTGGGCTGGGGCGGCGATCATGTCGCAGCTCTCGCCCTGATCGACAAGATCGACCGCGGGAGTGCGCCATCTTATGTCATCGAGGGACTGGCGAATTCAGCTCGCCACCTGCAACGCTACAATCTAGCAGAATCGCTGTACAGGGAAGCCTTGGCGCGCTTTCCCGAGCGGGTAGAGCCGCAAATTGGTCTCGCCCTTACGCTGACCGATGCAGGCAAGCTCAATGATGCGACTGCACTTATTGAGCTTCTGCACACCAAGTATCCGCGCCGCATCGACGTACTCGAAGCCGTAGCTTACATCGCAACTGCAAAACAGGATTACTTCGCTGCACTGGTTGCATATCAAGCCATACTCGCACAGGAGCCTGGCAATCGTGATGCTTTGCGCGGGAAGATTCAAACCCTGGGGCACCTTGGCGCGCCGCAACTTGCTATCGAGCTTGCGGATCGTAATCCGGACATACTGACACCTAGCGAACGCGAGGCATTTGCCGCGGATCGTACTGCCCATCAAATTCGTTGGGGGGCCATTACTGCTGATGCCGGGCGTGGGCCGACGCGCTTCGCGGATATTGACCACGCACTAGCTGATAGTGAAGTAGCCGCAGCGCGCGCGCTGGATCCGACTGTAGAATTAAACGCGAGCAAACGCCAGCTCATGCTTGACCGCATCAGTGCACTACGCGAGCGCTATCGAATGCGCGATGCGGTGGTGCTGTATGAGGCAATGGCGGCGCGTCCAGAAGCGATACCGGCCTATGCAAAATCTGCTGCAGCTTCTGCCTACCTCTACCTCGAACAACCGAAGAAGGCGCGCGACCTGTACCGTGAAGCCCTGGTCACCGACCCCGACAATGTGGAATCGCGTATCGGACTGTTCTACGCGCTGGCCGAAAATGAAGAGCATGACGCCGCACTCAAGACCATAGAAAGTGCTGTCACCATCACTCCGCAATGGATAGACGCATGGAGTCCTGAGACCACACGCGAGAACCCGGCTTACGCTGGCGTGCTCTCTGCACGCGCGACGGCACCACTGTTGGCGAATCGCCCCGGCGAAGCTGAACAACGACTGCACGAATTATCTGACCGTGCGCCTTACAACATGGACGTGCGCACCGACTATGCGAGCTCGATGCGGGCTCGTGGCTGGCCACGCACGGCCGAACAGGAACTACGCTGGATACTGGAAATCGATCCCGATAACAGCGGAGCGCTGGGCGAGCATGCCGGCGCGTTGCTGGAAATGCAAGATTACCGCGCAGCAGAATCAGCACTGACGCTGGCACAACAGGTAGCTAGCGAAGATGGGCGCGTAGTGAGGGCTGGACGCCTGTGGAAGGCCCACAATATGAATGAACTGATTGTTGATGGCACCTATGGCCAATCCGGTGGCGGACCGAATGGTACTGAAGACTTTGCGCTCGAATCCTGGCTTTACTCCAAGCCCATAGCCTATAACTACCGCGTTTTCGCCCACATATACGACGCGCAAGCCAAGTTTGCAGGCGGGACCGGGGAGCGCGAACGGGCGGGGGTAGGTCTCGAATACCGCTCGCCTTGGATAACGGCCACTGGCGAACTGGTGCACGGCAATCATGACAAGACGGCAGCTGCAGTATCGCTTGCGATTACGCCTGACGACAACTGGACATTGCGCACCGAATACGAGACATCCTCCAACCAGACGCCATTACAGGCGAGCCTTGCGGGCATTGATGCACATCGCGTATCAGCCGAGGTTGACTGGCAAGCCAATGAATCGCGCAGTGCAGCACTATCTTATGACAGGATGGATTTTACTGATGGCAACCACCGCGATACTGTGCAGACGCATTGGACCGAACGCGTCATTGCGGGGCCGGTATATAAGCTCGAAGTGACCGGTGCGCTGTATACATCGCAGAATTCGCACGCCGATGCGCCTTACTTTAACCCTGGGCGCGACTTTTCCCCGACACTGGAGTTTGCCAACGAATGGCTGCAATGGCGGAGTTATACCCGCGATTTTCGGCATCGCCTCATCGTCTCGGTCGGCAATTATTGGCAGCAAGGCTTTGCCACGGGCACGTTGTATGACGTCCATTACGAACAGGAATGGAATGCCGATGACCGGCTGACATTCCGTTACGGGATCGGCCGTAATGACCATCCATACGATGGCGTGCAAACAACAAGTAATTACGCTTATTCATATCTGAACTGGAAATTCTAAATATGCGTCGACTCGCACTGACGGTACTTTTGCTGGCCTCCTCCATGATAGCGGCGGCAACTGATTTGATTACGCCCAACCCATACACGGTGCCTGGCTCCTTTGTCGTGCTGGCTTACCATGAGGTGCGCGATGAGGTGCGCAATTATCCCGATCCCTACGCCGTCGATTCTGCCGCGCTCGTCCGTCAGTTTGAGTGGCTGCGCGGAAACGGCTATACGGTGGTGAACCTGGATCAAATCATCGCAGCGCGCCAAGGCGGCAAGCCGCTGCCAGCTAAGGCAGTGCTATTAACTTTCGACGATGCCTATCTCTCTTTCTATACGCGCGTTTATCCGCTGCTACGCGAATTCCATTTCTCTGCGCTGCTGGGCGTGGTTGGCAAGTGGATTGATAATCCACCCGGCGAGCCTGTGCTATATGGCGAAAAGGATACCGTATCTGATGCCAGTTTCCCGACCTGGAACCAGTTGCGCGAAATGGCGAACTCGGGGCTGGTCGAAATTGCCTCGCATACCTACAATCTCCATCGCGGCGTGCCGGCCAACCCGCAAGGGAACCTGCAGGCCGCGGCGACCACGCGCATTTATGATGCGGTAACTGACACCTACGAAAATGATGCGGACTGGCGCGCACGGGTGCGTGCCGACCTTGCACATAGCACCAACATTATCGAACGCAAGACCGGTCACCGGCCGCGCGCCATTGTGTGGCCGTACGGAAGTTACAACGACGAACTGGTGCGTATAACCGGCGAGTTGGGGATGACGATTGGTGTTACGCTTGATGACGGTGCCAATACGCCAGACGTACCACTGACTTCTTTGCGACGCGCCCTGGTCGAACATAATCCGTCATTAACCGATTTTTTCTACGAAATGCGTGGGCCGCTCCATCCAGAACCCATACGGGTAGTGCAAGTCAATCTCGATGAGGTTTACAGCCCAGACCCGGCACAGCAGGAACGCAATTTATCGGCACTGCTGGACCGTATCAAGGCACTCAAGCCGTCGCATGTCTTTCTGCAGGCAACAGCCGACACCGATGGTGACGGCATCGCCGACGCCGCCTATTTCCCCAATCGCCACCTGCCGCTGCGTGCCAATTTATTTGACCGCGCCGCGTGGCAACTCATCTCGCGAGCTGATGTAAACGTATTCGCAGTGATGCCGGTCACCGGTTTCCACTTATCGCAAAACAGTATCGCCGAAGTCTATGAAGATCTCGCACGCCACGCCAGTTTCAGTGGCCTGGTATTCGATGACAAATTGCAGTCCGGCAAAGTTGAGGATGTCAGCACACTGGAATTCACACGCCAGCTCGGGATGCGTGTACGCGCGTTCCGCGAGCCTTTGAAGACAGTGGGTACCATGACTATTGATCCATCCCTGGTTACGGCGTCCAGTACGGTGGTCTCAACACAGGATGCGCAGAGATTTTCAGCATACATTGCCAACTACGACTACGTGGCACTGGTGGCAACATCTCCTGTCAAAAATGCCACGTACCCCGAGGCCTGGTTTAGCTCGCTGATAGCAGATGTTGGGCGTAAACCCGGTGATGCGGACATTCGGCACAAAACAGTGTTCATGCTAAACCATGGTATTCGTCCTGAGCTAACTTCTGACGAGCGAATTGCATGGCAGATGCGAACCTTGCAACTCGACGGCTTGATCAATTTCGGTTACATCTACGACGATTTTCTACACAATAACCCGCCGCTGGCACAGGTAGCCCCTGCCATGTCACTGCGTATTTATCCCCGGTAAAATCAGATGCCTGCTAACAATATTTCCATACTCGACTATCTGACAGGTTTCTCGTATTACTACCCCCTGTTCATGGCCTATCTGTGGATGGTGGGGGCAACGTTCTACTACTGGCGCTTCGAACGACTCAAGAAAGGCCAGAAAATAGGGCCGCCGCCGCTTACTGAGTATCCCCTGGTGTGCATTATCGTTCCTTGCCATGACGAAGGACCGCAGGTCAGTGAGACAGTAGAGTGCCTGCTTACATGCGAGTATCCGAATTTCGAAATACTGCTGGTCAACGACGGTAGCGCAGACAAAACACGTCAGGTGCTGGAAACTCTCGCCTCTCGCGATGCCAAGGTGCGCGTAATTCATTTTGCACATAATCAGGGTAAGGCCGTAGCCCTGACTACGGCAGCCCTGATGACTTCAGCCGAGTATCTGGCGTGCATTGATGCCGACGCTTTACTCGATCCCTATGCAGTCAACTGGATGATGGGCCAGATGCTTATCAGCCCACGCGTGGCAGCCGTCACCGGTAATCCACGCGTGCGCAACCGTTCAAGCCTTCTGGGACGAGTGCAGCTCGGTGAATATTCCTCGATTGTCGGCCTTATTAAACGCGCACAGCGGACCTACGGCCGCATTTTCACGGTATCCGGGGTCGTGGCGTGCTTCCGCAAGGCGGCACTTCACGATGTCGGTTACTGGAGTCCTGACATGCTAACTGAAGATATCGATGTGAGCTGGAAGCTTCAACTGCAGCATTGGGACATAAGGTTCGAGCCGAACGCACTGTGCTGGATTCTCACGCCCGAAACTATGGGGGGGTTATGGAAGCAAAGACTGCGCTGGGCTATGGGAGGAGTTCAAGTCTTGATGAAGCATTTTCGTATAGAGCATATCTTTCGCTGGAAGTCTCGGCGCATGTGGCCAGTGCTGATTGAGTATTTGATCAGCGTAACCTGGGCTTATGCCATGCTTGCGGTAGCACTATTTTGGCTAGTTGGACTATTTATCGAATTGCCGCAGGCCTATCGCGTGCCGTCCTTGTTATCCGGTTGGTCCGGCATCATGCTGGGAACTACTTGCCTGTTGCAGATCGCTGTCAGTCTTGCACTGGATTCCCGCTATGACAATGGGCCATTCCGTCATTTCTTTTGGATGATCTGGTATCCATTGGCGTACTGGATGCTGAATATGGCGGCAACGGTCACTGCGGCACCGTGTGCAATTTCGCGACGACTCAATAAGAGGGCGCGCTGGACCAGCCCAGACCGCGGCATACGTCCATGAAACCTCCAATCATCAATCGCGCCGATCTGCAGACCTTGCAGCATCGAACAGTTTCCGGCGTATTGACGCTGGTTTTCTGGGCGATCTGGATCTACCTGTGGTTACCCCTGCTCGCGTTGCTCGCCTGGATGCTCGGCATACAACAAGCCTACAAGTACATGATCGTACTGAACGGTTATCAGGAGGTTCTCCGTCTGCTGGGTATCTACACCCTGGTCATCCTGCTGATGGGTGGTGGCCTGGCTGTGTGGGCCACCTACAACATTTTGCGTTACGGTGACCTTGAGAGGCGTTCTGGAAAACCGGCACCGACAGTTGAAGAAATCGCACGATATTCCCGCCAAGGTCCGCTGGCAGTGAGGAGCTGGCAGAAAGCACAGCGCCTCTATGTGACGCATGACGAAAAAGGTAGTGTCGCGCACGTCGAAATTCTCACTGTTGGCACACCGGTGCCACGGTAGCAGAATAACACCACACAAAAATAATCCCTGCAATTTCTTTTCGATTATTTGAGAAGTTTTAAGAAAAAAACACCTTCCGTCTAAAACATCATGCGCATATTGGATACAGGTACCGAACTGATTCACTGGTTAAGGCTCGAACTTATAAAAACTGAGTGTCCGCTAATGGCCGAACTTTGACCATTCGTCAACGGGCACTAAGCGACCCAAAGCTGTCCCTAGCAATCTAACTAAATGCGAGGATTTTTCAACTCAATGTACGTTGCCGCACAGAACATCTTCAGATAAAGGTTGATTGTCGCAATTGAAGTTCTAGTCAGCCATTAAAAATTTTCACGAGGTGCTTCATACGATTAACCAGATGGGTTTATTTGCTACTAGAGCTATTCGTAAATTCATATTATAGGAAATAAATGGGCCTGTTTACTTTAGAGCATAGCAAAGCAACTTACCTCGCCGATTTTGCATTTTATACTACATCTGTTTTAATTTTAGCGATATATCTGCTTGCTAAAGATCTGCACAGCCAGTCGCTACAAATTACAACTTACATATTAGTTGGGCTAATTGGTTGGACTGCTATTGAATACCTTTTTCATCGCTTCATACTCCATGGTTTACAACCATTTCAAAATTGGCATACCGAGCATCACAAAAGACCGAGTGCACTTATTTGCCTGCCAACGGCGCTAAGTGCAACGCTCATTGTAACTTTGGTCTTTCTTCCTGCCCTTATGTTATGGGATGTGTCGCGCGCTTGCGCTTTGACCTTGGGTGTACTAGCAGGCTACTTAACCTACACAATCATACATCACGCTACTCACCACTGGCACACAAACAACTTATGGTTAAAAAAGCGTAAGCGCTGGCATGCAATGCACCATCATGTTGAACAGAATGGTTACTATGGAGTCACCAGTTCATTTTGGGATATTGTATTTAACAGCAACCACTAATTTTTGTTAAGTGACCCTAAGATCAAGAAAGTGCATTTGCCAATTAATAACCTCATAGCGCAACTTAATGGATTGGAAAAATAACGACCATGACAACGAAAACGAATCAAAATTGGCAGCTTCTACATTCCACAGAAACAAATTTGACCCATAGTATTTTGCAACAATTATTCAAGCAATATAAAAACGCATTCACTATCAAACTTTGGGATAACAGCTTGATAGAAATAGGTCTTGGGGTTCCCGCATTTAAGCTCAGCATACTTAATCCCGGCTTACTATATGATTTAATCCTCATCCATGATCCAGTTCGTCTGGCAGAAGCTTATTTTGATGGCGAAATTGAGGTGGAGGGTGATTTTAATGCTGCTATGGGGCTGCGCTATTACTTTGAGAGATTACAACTTCCATTGAAAGTGAAGTTAGGCTTAGCACTTCGAGCATTAACTATTACAAAATTTAAATTATTTCGTTCAAGCATAATTAATAAGTCAATTAACTCTCAACTTCAGAATGGTAAAGAATCAATCGCATTTCATTACGATGTATCCAATGAGTTTTACCAAATATGGCTAGATCAAAAAATGCTATATTCCTGTGCGTATTTTGAAACTCCAGATCAGAGTCTAGATCAGGCGCAGATTAATAAGCTTAATCATATCTGCCGTAAGTTACGACTGAGACCAGGCGAGTCGTTACTGGATGTTGGTTGTGGCTGGGGGGCACTTGCATGCTGGGCTGCCAAACATTTTGGGGTAACAGTTCACGGTATAACATTGAGTCAGAATCAATATGAGTATGCCAATGAGGAAATTAGAAGACAGGGACTGGAAGGTCAGGTTGTAATCGAATTGTTAGACTATCGGAATCTTTCCAACTCAAAAAAATATGACAAAATCTCCAGCATCGGCATGTTCGAGCATGTAGGTTTAAAAAAACTACCTGAATATTTCTCCATTATCCATGAGTTGCTCAAACCTGGTGGCCTATTTCTTAATCACGGCATCACCTCTGATGAACCAGGTTGGGATCACAGTGTGGCAACTCGATTCATTAATCGCCATATCTTCCCAGATGGAGAACTGGATACGGTAAGCAATGTGCAAGGTTTAATGGAAGATGCGAAATTTGAAATATTTGATGTGGAGGGAATGAGGCCGCATTATGCATTGACGCTTCGTCATTGGGTTAGTCGGCTTGAATCCAGAAGTCAGGAAGTTATCAGTGTTGTAGGGGAGCGGACTTACCGTATTTGGAGACTTTATATGACTGGTTGTGCGATTCAGTTTGAGTTAGGCAGCACTGGTATATACCAAATACTAGCGGTACGAAAAGAACCTAGCCTCCCCAAGATTCCTCTAACAAGGCAAGATTTATACATTTAATAAATATAATGTAATTGTGTTGCATGGCTGGAATTCTTTGTATTTCTTGGTTTTATTGTTCCTCGCTCTCAATATTGAAATATTAAAATAGAGACGCATAATGATTCAATTGATTGTTAACGAAGTAATTTGATATTGGAAATAATGCACAGAGTTGAGTGACCGCTTTTGGCCGATAGTAGTCATCATTTGGCCTTTGAATGGCTCACCAATTCAGACAAAAATATAAACTGGATTATCAGGTTAGACTTAAGTTAGTGAAATTAATCTTAACCATATTATTGTAACTAGGCGAATGCGTATCCTAACTTACCTTGTTTAGCTGCATACATTGCTACATCAGCACTTTTGATTAAATCCTCTGAATTATCTGCATTTTTAGGAAATAATGAGACACCGATACTTAATTTTACAACTAAATTTTGATCAATATCATCGCATGGCAACTCAATTGCTTTAATTAATTTTTTAATGATTTTAGTAACTTCACGCTCATTTTTTACTTCCATCAACAAATATAAAAATTCATCTCCGCCCAGTCGGCAAATCGAGTCGTCGCTACGTGTGTGTCCTTTAAGTTTTTTGGCTACTGTTAATAAAACTTTATCACCAATATCATGCCCATATTCATCATTAATTTGTTTGAATTTATCCAAATCTAAAAACATTACCGCTAAATTCCAGCCATGCCGCTTTGCCTGTTCCAGACCAT
>JADGRO010000001.1 GCA_017880905.1 Methylotenera sp. | reverse complement strand
TGAGCACCAACAAAAACTGGTGGATGAAAAACGTGCAGAATATTACGAGAAACACGCTACACCGGACAATGAAAAGAATGTAGAAGGCTTTCCAAAAAGTGCGTCGCTTTGTAATAAATGTCTCTCAAAAGCCGCGATTATTATGGATGGGTGTTTGACTTGCCTGAATTGTGGTGAGAGTAAGTGTGGGTAATCTTCAATTAGATAATTGGAGATAATTTAATGAATAAAGATTTTTCTGGATACTGGGTTGGTACACTTGCTGGTACAAATCAAGGTGGCTTTACATTAGAAGTTAAGCAAAATAAAGATAAGGTAGAAGGGATTGCAAGTATAAGTGAGCCTTCGCTCGGCCAATATAAATATAATGTTATCGGTACGGCTACTGATGTTTTATCGGTTCATTTAACCGAAATCTGGCAATCTGGCGGAATGATTTTAGGTAAAGTAACAGTGATTGCTACATTGCAAGATGATGGAAAATTATCTGGTCGCTGGAAATCGGATATTGGAACAGAAGGTGTATTTATTGCGACAAAACATAATGATGACGCCGTAATTAAGACGCTACCTAAAAACAATTCTGTTTTCATTGTTCATGGGCATGACGAAGGCTTAAAAGAAGCAGTTGCTAGATTTCCAGAAAAAATTGGTGTTAAACCAGTAATACTTCATGAACAGATAAACAGTGGCATGACTATTATTGAGAAATTTGAAGATTTCGCAAACAGGGCTGGGTTTGCAATTGTACTAATGACGCCAGATGATTATGGTTACCCATTAGGTCATGAAGAGCAGAAAAAAGCTCGACCAAGACAAAATGTAGTTCTTGAGCTTGGTTACTTTGTTGCAAAACTTGGAAGAAATAAAACGTTAGTATTAACTAAAGGTGACTTGGAATTAGCCTCAGATTTTGCAGGTGTTGTTTATGAGACAGTTGATAATTCAGAAGGTTGGAAATGGAAGCTGGCTCAAGAACTTAAATCAGCAGGCTTTGATGTTGATTTTAACAAAGCGTTGAACTAGCTAGCATAGAGTAATCTACCGTATAAGAACTTTTCTTTCGTTTCTTGGCGACTCACTTTATTTTGGACAAGCAAAATAAAGTGGGGAAACAAAAAGACACCCCGCTGCCGCTTGTTTCCTTCGGTCTTCGCGCCGCATCTGGGCGGCTGCGGAACTCGTGCTTTCAGCACTCAAATAGTCCTCGCCGCTTTCCAGCTGCTGGCTCAAGCCGAAGGCGCGACAAAGGGGATTGAAAGTCAAAAGCACACCATGCGAATGCGACAAAAATAGATGCTCTGCAGGCCAATATCCATAAGGGTTTCAAGGCATGTATTTTGTGAGTTTTGGCTTAGCTTATCCGGAATTGAATAAGCGATAATTGTTTAAGTGTCCTGTAAATCCAAATCAAAGCAAACCTCTACTCGGGGTTTTTTGCGTCTCAGGTGAACTTAAACATTCATATAACAAACATGACTATTTATCAGTAGTACCGCCAGTTCCTGTCCCAGCGCCACTGGTAGCATCTCCTGTACCAGCGCTAGTTGTCTCACCGCCGGTTCCTGTCCCAGCACCACTGGTTGCATCTCCTGTACCGGCGCCACTATGAGTTTTTGGCCCCGCACATCCTACACAAAAGACAATAGTCAATAGTGCTAAAATTTTCCAAACATTGAACTTTTCCATAAGAAAACTCCTTTAATAATTTTTAATAAGCGATAATAAGTTTATGCTCTATAGGAAGCTTTGTATGTGCGATGGCGCACTTAGTAAAAAATAAAAGAATAATAGGGGTCAGACCACGATTATTCTCTGCCCTACAGACCAATATCCATGCGGCTCCCAGAGCATCTGTTTTAGCGTTTTGGATTTCCATTTTCGTTAGTCATTTGCTGACTTGGCGTGATGTATCGCCCACTCCTTGCCTTTAGCGATTGCGATTCGGATAGCCTTGCCTTCATCCATACCCTCTTCTAATAAGGCATTGGCTATCTCAATCGCTTTTGTGCGGGCGATTGGGCTAAGGTGTTTCATCGCTACAGGATAATGTTGTTCGTTCCAAGGCATAAAGCTATATTAACACCTGCTAATAGGGGGCAGCGACCACTCCTGAAGTATCTTGTAGCGCGACCCTTGGTCTGTCACGGTCGATTCCGCCAGTACAAAAG
This sequence comes from Methylotenera sp., assembly GCA_017880905.1. Taxonomy (GTDB): domain Bacteria; phylum Pseudomonadota; class Gammaproteobacteria; order Burkholderiales; family Methylophilaceae; genus Methylotenera_A. The sequence continues at coordinate 37,434 of JADGRO010000001.1, read as the reverse complement.
AATCCACCCACCAATCAATGGGCTGAATTGCCTGCGGCTCCAAAATATTATCGACATTGCGTAACAATGTGACGTGCGGAATAAATTCATTGTTTTCGAATAGAAAACCCGCTGCGGTCAGTTGCTGTTTTAACGCCGCGACCAACTGACTCAATGCCGGCACATCCGCCGGCAATGTAGCACAGGCAATCCGATTTTGCGGCCAGAATGAAAGCTTCTCCAATTTAAACCCAAAGGGCGGCACCGTGATATTGCCCGCGGCTTGCATTAATTGCGGCAGGCGTGCACGCTCTACACCTCCCATAAACAGCAAAGTTATATGCAGGGCATCCGCATCTATAGCGCGCGCCTCGCATCGTGACTCATATTCCGTTGCTAACGTATGCAACGCCCGCCGGACGGGAGCTTCTGGCCACAGGGCAAAAAACACACGCGCTTTACTTGAATTATTTTCTTCAGAATTTCGCATTTTATATGCCTCCATTTTTTAACATTAACTTATTATAATGCTTGGTAAATTACAAGGTTCGATAGGTCATTACAAAATGTATAAAGTGGGTCAATCCAACGTGCATTTTAACGGTCATGTTCTTTCGCCTAGCTGCTGACGGCGTCCTCTTGCTGCATCTGGCCTTCATTGTGTTTGCCCTGTTGGGCGGCGCAATGGCGGTATGGCGGCGCTGGATTCGCTTTATCCATCTTCCAGCCGCGGCTTGGGGGTTCTTTATTGAACTCACTAGTCGCGTCTGCCCACTTACGTATTTAGAGAACTACTTTCGCATCAAAGCGGGGCAATCCGGCTACACAGAGAGCTTCGTTGAGCACTATTTGTTGAACATCATCTATCCTTCCGGTCTCACACGAGAGATTCAGTTTGCGTTTGCCGGTATAGTCGTCATCGTCAATATCGCAATCTATGGTTGGCTCTTCTATCATTGGCGTGCTGGGAATGTACGAGATGCCTGATTTATCATCAAGATGACAACCCCACCGCAAAAGAAGCTACGCCTGGTGATTCATGGCCGTGTACAAGGTGTGTTTTTCCGTAACTCAATGTGTCGCGAAGCGCTAAGGTTGGGGGTTAGCGGTTGGGTAAGAAACTGCAGCGATGGTTCGGTAGAAGCTGCAGTGCATGGCAGTTCCGTTGCTGTAGATGCCCTTGTGAGTTGGGCCCGACGCGGCCCTGAGCTTGCATATGTGGAGCGGGTCGAAATCGGGCTGGATGATGGTAACTACAACGGCTTCGAGGTCATCGGATAATCATCAAGACGATTCTTCGTTTAGTATGGAAACTGTCATGACTGCTAACAAAATTACTCCAATATACGACTTTAAACTTCCGGAAGAATACTCTATTGTACGGCTGCAGAATATGAGTTCGGATGAACAGAAAAAACTGCTGCCGCAAATTTTTGACCTAGCCAGAGAACAATACCCTGAGTGGCCAGCAGAGAACCAAAAGAATTGGTTAATAGCACTGAATGGGGGTAATGAAAACGGCACGAAAATGGCTGTTTCTGTAGTGCTGGATCAGCATGGCGATGTGGCCGGAGCGAGTGCCATGGAGCTTTATAGCAATGGCACCGCCATGATTAACTACAGCATTGCCAGTAAAAATGCGGAGAATTATCCAGCCCTGATTTACGCTGCTACTAAAGATATGGTAGCGGGCATCAAAGAGCTACAGGCACGCGGTGAAACCATTCATTTTGTCGGGAAAGAGCATCATCCGGAAAGTTTGAGGGCCATTGCCGGTTATTATGCCGTTGGCCAGGTGCCGATTGATGGCCCCACATCCTTGTTTGCTGGCGAGGTAAAATATTATGAAGTCGCTTATGGTGACCCAAAAGATGTGAACAACCAAACAAAAATTAACCATGCTTTTGCACTGGCTGACCCGAAAACAGGCCCAACACAAGATGAGGTTGTCCACCTTTGGCTGATTCAAGACTTCACTCCGAGTAACCCAAACAAACCACTTGCCGAATCTCTAAGAGCGCTTGCAGAGTCTTATGCTAAAGAACACAGTATTTTTAGAGAAAAAGACTACCGTTTAGACCCTGCTTATACGTCACTTAAAAAGCTTGCAGACAAACTACCTAAATTCGCCACTTATCAACAAGCGGCGCAAGCCTCGGCGCTAGGAGCCGCGCAGTATATGGGTTTGCAGTGATGAGCGTTCTGAAGGCCATGCCTCGATTCTTATGTGACGAAATGCTCGGCCGACTATGCCACTATCTACGCGCTGCCGGTTACGATGCGCTGCTCGCGCGAGATGGCACAAGTGATGCAGAGCTACTGCAGCAATGCCATGCCGAAGGGCGCTATTTTCTAACACAGGATATGCTGGTGCGTGAACACAAGGCAGCGCGTGATGTGGCGCTGATTCTGCCGCCTGCAGATTTGAATCATTTAGCTGCACTATTGAATGAATACTACCATCTGGATTGGCTGGGTCACGCTTTCACCCGCTGCCTGGTGGATAACACCCGATTAGTAGTCGCGGATGACACTGCGTTGGCGCATGCGCCAGCTGATGTGCTCAGATCAGGGGAACAGCTATATCACTGCCCAACATGCAGACGAATCTACTGGCGCGGTTCGCACTACAAACGCATATACGCGAAGCTTGTTGCATGGCAAGCGGCCAGAAAAAATCCATCGACCGATTCCTTAAATGAGGTTTGAAGCACCATATATCGAGTGACGTACATTCAAGGTTGTTGCCTTTGAGTTTTGTGTACGCAGATGAGGATGGGCATCACATCCCCTTTAATGCATATCAGTGGTTCTAGCCTAGCTACTTTGCGCGCTAGACCGGCCTTGTCGGCTACGTTGACCACGGCGCTAACGTCTTTATATGCCCCTGCCTTGAGAGGCAGTATCTATGTGCGTTACAGAGTATTGCTTTTAGGTCAATTTTGACCTTATCTTACAAACTTATAACTTAAAAATCTTCGTCTTCAACTGCATTAATAGAAAAGTAATTTTCGCTACGGCTTTCGTTTAGCTTGATAACTTCTTCTACAGCAACTTCATAGTTAAGATATGCATACTCAAGTTGGTTCTGTTTGTTGATCACTTGGTAAATTGTCATTTTAATGCCCCTTAAATATTCAAATTTAATTACCTACCACAATGTGTATGGAGCATAAACCAGGCCAACAACTAATTTATTGAAATTTACTGTTATATTTCAATCACTTAAAATAAAATTCATGGGTTTATCGATAATAAATTAAGGTGGATTTAAGTCAAAAGTTGTTTGAGAAATTGTCAAGACTGTGCAAATATGGACATACTGCTGCAACTGGAGATTAGTGATGAAACCAAAAACCCGCTTGAGCCTCTATTATTTGGCCACGTATCTGTTTATCACTGGTGTTGGCCTGCTGTTTGCGCCGCAATTTTCGCTTAAATTGTTGTTGTCTAACGGGCATTACGAGAGCACATTTGTGCAATTTACCGGCGCGTTTATGATTGCGCTAAGCATCGTGGTAAGCCAGATTATTCGTCATAGTGTCGAGGTGCTCTACCCTACCACCCTAGTCGTTCGCACGTTTTTTCTTGTGGTGATTGTGTGGCTTTATGTGCAGACGCACGATCCGCTGTTTTTAGTCGTGTTCGCCGTGGTGGCGCTTGGCGTGGCGCTTACGGCAACCTCATTCATGCTTGATAAACGCGCCGCAAAATAAATTTCGTTTTTAAAATTATGGGATACCAATCACCTTAAGGTATTCCTCAAGCGTGAGGGTTAGCCTTTCAATAGAGTTATTTATTTCATCTAAATTATTGTTTGAATCAAGATGCAGTTTCTCAAGATGCAATTTTTCTAGTAACGATTTGTGTTCTTCAACCGCTTTCACATGCTCTTGAAATTTAGCTTTCTGTAAATCTTGCTTAGCCATTGCTGATTTCTCCCTTAATAAGCGTTCACTATAACGGTTTTACAGTTCCACAGCTTGCATTAATCCATTTGCCGCTGATATCAGCCCGCTCATTGACAGGGTTGCTTTGTGCTACGCCATTGAATTTAGTTTGTCCTGAGAAGTTTTCCGGGCTTGTAACAGTGCCCTCTGCCGTTCCACTGCCTTTTAGTGCGGCGCTGGCACAAACGAAGTCTATTTTGTAGTTGTTTCCGACACGGGTCGCATTTTTAGAAGTACAGCCTAATTCAGTTTGATAAAAATTGGGCAGCGTTTTTTGATTGGCCATTTCTTGCGTAATACAAGCGTTGGATATTGCGGCGCCATTTTCAATTTGTGGCATATCGATTCCGTAATCCTTGGCTAAGCCTTTAATGTTTTGCATTTGATCTGGTGGAATCTGCGGTGCTAGCCACAACAAATCTGATGACGTTGTTATTTGCCATAATCCAGACCGCATGTTGAATTCTGCCGAGTTTGCAGTTGATACTAACAATGGGGATATTAAAGTAAGTGCAATAAAAATTTTGCGCATTGAATCTCCTAGGCAATTAGTGACATACAACCTATTAGAGAGCGCTTAAGCAAGTTAAGTTCAGCAAGCGCAGGAATGGCTGGCTGGGTGCGGAACCACTAAAATAACGAATAATGGATGCTCTACAAGGCAATATCCATGCGGATTTCAGAGCAATTAATTAACACTAAACGTTATTACAACCTTGCGGTTTATAGATGCGTTCAGTTGAGGCGGGGTGTTTCACTAATTTATCTGCAGGTCTGGCTGGTCGCTTAACAAGTTCCCCACCGCAATTGGGGCATATTCCAGCCAGCTTTTGTTTTGCACAAGTTGCGCAAAAAGTGCATTCAAAAGAGCAAATCATTGCCTCTTCAGAATGTGGTGGAAGGTCTTTGTTACAGCATTCGCAATTTGGTCTAAGCGCCAGCATGTTGAATATCTCACATGTTAGATATTTAACATATCCTACAACAAAAATAAAACAAAATTATATGCCCTGCAAGCCACCAGTATCTAAACTAATGGCCATGCGGCTACAGAGCATATTTTTTTAGTTAATTAAACTCAAGCGCGCTGTTTAATTGTTCGCGCCTGCGCCTTAAGCCTTGGCCGCGCCAAATAAGCGTGCAAATTCCAATTGATTTTTGCTGGAAGTAGTGCGAAATTTGGTTTTTAATAACTCTTGTGCATGTTCCTCATTACCAAGTTGATGCTGCGTTAGTACTTCACCTGCGCACAAATGCAGCTCTGCATGTACCTGACGCGCAGATTCATATTCCGGCAGATGACCATATAAGTTTTTTCCTTCGCCATAAAGCCATTTTCCTATCGCACATGAGTTGTCCTGAGATAGAACAGCGATATCTAAATTCTCACGGCTCGTGCCATCCATCACGTTTTGCAGCTTTTCCTTCAAAGCATGGTGAGTATCAAGTATTTGTCTAAGATTAGGATTCGACAAACCCTCTAATTTTGGTTCGGTATTTAACTTAAGATCTTTATCATCATTAACTTTTTTATCAAACCAATCTAATAATGCCATTTTTATTCCCTTAGTACGTTTTATCGTTATTAACAAATTACTACCTTTAACACGCTGAGCTTCAGAAAAAACTATAGCAAAGGCTGTGCCAAACACAAGTTAAATAGATAGCTCACTGAATTTAAACTATAAAAATTGAATTTTAATGTTTAGAGTTGGTGAATCAGAAACATGTAGTGCGCACAAATAAGGTGCGCGTGCACTAAACTAATGTTTGGCTATGCTAGCTACTAGGGCACAATTAAATAAAAGGGGCTCGCAACTGCAGTTGCAAGCCCCAAGGGGAGATTTCGCAAATCTTACAACTGGTAAAACATGCAAAATAACAAACAACACAACAAGCAGATTTTGTCCGCCGCTTAAAAGTTTTAAACCACTTCTAGTTCAAGTTCTTCCACATGGTAATAATGTTCGTCATCCCACACGGTTAGGTCTTGTGCGCTATGCATGGCCTTGTCTACATCCATGTATTCGCAATAGAGCTGGCTATCTTCATTAAGTACTTGGTAGATTGTCATTTTGCAGCCTTTCCATACACTTTGGAGTGTTAAGTATTACATCGGCATGTTTAAAACAATCTTTAGATAAAAAACGGGTTTGTTGCGTACTCTTTTTATTTAAATTGGCTTGTGTAAAAAAATTAACGGGTAATAGATGCTCTGTGAGACAATATCCATGCTGATTTCATGGCATCTATCTATGGAATGTTTTTTCCAAATAATCAAACTGGTGTTGTTAACCATCTGTTTTTGGCAATTTGGTTTTGCCAGTTCCGGATTAATCTTTTACTTAAATCATCCGATATAAAAGTTAGGTTCTGGATATTTGTTAAATAGCTTTGAACAACTTGGAACGGTAATTGCTTTATTTAATATATATTTAATTAGTACAACATTTTTTAATTTAATTTTTAGTGGCAGTTTTTATTTTTTGCGAGGTTAATCAAAATTAGTATGTAGATTGGGGACTATCATGACAAGGCTCTGCTTTACTTTGTTTTATTCGGCTTTATTTTATTTGTGCTCAGCAACATCAACGTTGGCGGCGCCAACCGAAGAACTGTTGCATCAGCTAAGTGGTCAAGTATTGCGAGTGCAAGTCGGGCTTGCAAATGGTAGTTACGGTCTTGGTTCTGCAGTGGTTATCGCAAAAGATCGGGTGGTTACAAATTGTCATGTAGTGGCAAATGCCAATAGTATAGTTGTAGTCAACAATGGCATGCCGCTTTCTGTAAGCGCCATTAAACCGGATTGGCATCACGATTTATGTATTTTAAAAGTAGATGACTTGAATGCACCTACTGCAAAAATAGGCTCAAGCAAAAACCTTAAGTACGAGCAATCTGTCTTCACCATCGGCTACCCTAGCTTTGTAGCGGTACCAGTCAACACCTTTGGTGTTGTAAAAGGGCTTTACCCAATGGATGATAGCGTGATTATCCGCGCCACCAGCACCTTTGGGCTTGGCGCCAGCGGCGGCGGCGTATTTGATGACGATGGCAATTTAGTAGGTATAATTACGCTAAAAAGCCCGGGCAGCAATGCTTATTACTACAATATGCCGGTTGAGTGGGTGCAGGCCTTATTAAATGCACCAGAACAAGCCATTAGCACTAAAAGCGAGCAGCCATTCTGGGCATTATCTTACGATAAATGGCCCTATTTTATGCAAGTGGTGCAACCATATATAACCGAAAATTGGGGTGCATTATTGCAAATTGCCAGCAAATGGACAGAGCAAGAGCCTAATACTGCGGAATCTTGGTTTTATTTGGCTACAGCTGAATATGCGACAAAAGATTTTAAGAAAGCCGAAGCACACTTGCAAAAGGTGGTGGCGATGAATAATCAGCATAGCCAAGCGATCTATTATTTGGGCTTAGTGGCAGAAGAAAGTGGCAAACACACATTGGCTTTGAATAATGTGGCGCTGCTGAATGATTTAGATGAGACAGCTGCTACTCAACTTAAACTTGCGATGGAAATGGCCGAAGCACAGCACTAATCACACGGACTTGCCTAGTTATTGTCATGTGATGGCTACAAAAATATGACCATGCCTACATGGTTGTACAATCCATTGAATAATGGCTACTATTCACATTTGCCTTATTAGAAAAGCCATTATGTTCGCGCTACCTTCTATGTGGAACATCATCATTTCCACCATCGTGTTTATCATCGCGGCGTGGGCTTTGCGTCGCTATTTAGATGACATAGGTATGCCAAAAGGCATGACGCGTGGACTCTTAGTATTTGTGCTGGCTTATGTGATTTCTTGGGGATCGGGCGAGTTGGTAGATTGGGCACAAGCCAAAATTAATGGTCCGCAACCGGTAGCGCAAACTCCAGAAGATTTATCTCAACTATTAAAGGCGACTGGGCTCACGCCACCTTGAGTTTAGTCAACATTTAGACAATTTTGGTGTGACTTCTGATGATGTTGATAATTGCTGCAAAAACCATTATGTATTCCAGGATTAGCAGCAAATAAAGGTTCTCTTCTGGGATGTGTGCCAGTGTGGTCAACATTAGTGATAGCACATTGGTGACTATACTGATTAAAATAATGAGACCTATCAGTTTGTTTCTTAAGCAAAAAATGTAAAATTGGCTTATAAAGCTAAGCCCAATGAGCGTTTCAAGGTTGATGCCGTCATTAATGTGTTTATTCACGAGAATTAGCACAGCATACAAAGTGGTAAGCAATAATGTGGCAGGAAACTTGGTGGGCATGCCGGTGCCATCGTGTTTTAATCTAAAGACAAGCCAAGCATGAGTGAATAGTGCGCTGATAAGTTTCATTTTAAGCCTCCGAATACAGTGTTGTTGCTCGCGTAGGCTTAATACACGCGGTATTTACCGTATGTAAACTATCTTTGGCGTATTACCCTACGCAGATACGCCGTACTCGGATGCTTGGTCTACAAGATACAAATTAGGCAGCTTCTAACTCTAGCTCTTTCACAAGGTAGTAATGTTCGACATCCCAGTTGGTAAAGTCTAGAGCGCAATGCAAGGCTTGATCTAAGTCTGCATATTCGCGATATAGTTTGTTTTCTTCATTAAGCACTTGATAGATAGTCATCTCGCACCTCCTTAAATTAACTTAAAGTAGTGTTAAGTATTACATCGGCAGGTTTGAAACAATCTTTAGAAGAAAAGTGTGATTTGTAGCTTTTTCTAAGCTAAGCGTAATTTATTCGTGTTTGTTGCTTCATTGATACGGTGACAATCAATACAAGGCACTTGACCAGCTATATTGACGTAGTGAGGTATTCCATGCGAGTATAGGCTACCTAGGCAATGTACGGATTGTGCGTATATGGAATCATTTGCTCATTCGCATACGGACGGGTGGACTTATGATGATCGTTTACAAGGAGAACAGAACTTGAAAATGACGATACAGCAGTATATTGAGGGGTTGTTTAGCCCTGTGTGCCCAAAATATCGGGTCTTGGATTTTAAGTTAAAATTTGCTTAAAACTTAAGTGATGGATTTATCAGTAGTTTACAGTAAAACGGGCAAGGGTTTGCGCGCTCGTAGTTCCATGATTGGCGGCCTGTCATCGCATCTGATGAGGGTGCTTTCGCTCGTCGATGGCAAATCAAAAGCCGAAACGATTCTGCTTAAATACGATGAACTTAGTGAAGAAGCACTGGCTACGGCCCTGACACAGCTTGAAAGTCAAGGCTATGTCAGGGCTGCAGTAATAACTCGCCCAGAAGCAGACTGGGCACCAACCGTCAATTTTACTCCAATGATTGTTGAAGAAATTCCTAGCGTAGAAGAGGCCGAGGCAAAAGCCAAACAAGATGCTCGACTGGAAGCCGAGCGTATTCGCGCAGAAGAGTTAGCTAAAGAAAAAGCTAAAGCCGAAGCAAAAGTAAAGGCGCACCTTGAAGAAGAACGTATTGTTCGCGAAGCAGAAGCGGCGCGAAAAAAAGCAGAGATGGATGCATTATCCAAAGCCGAAGCAAAAGCCAGAATAGAAGCAGAGCGAAAGGCCAAGGCGGAAGAGGAAGTACGCCTGAAAGCGGAACGAAAGGCCAAGGCCGAGGAAGAAGCGCGTCTGCAGGCGGAACGCAAAGCCAAGTTGGCGCAAGAAGCACAGACGCGCGCAAAAGCGGAAGCCGAAGCAAAAGAGTACGCACGTCGTGAAATAGAGCGTATTTCCCGCGTAGCAGAAGAAGAGCAAAGAAAGGCTGAATTTGAAGCGCGCACCAAGGCTGAAAATGAAGCCAGAATAGAGGCAGAGCGAAAGGCCAAGGTCGCAGAAGAAGCACGTCTGCAGGCCGAAACTGAAGCAAAGGAAAAACTCGAGGCAGAAGAACACGCGCGCCTTGAAGCGGAGCACAGCGCCCGCGAAGCTGAAGAAAAGCGAAAAAAAGCCGAAGCCGAAGCGAGTGCCAAGGCCGAGGAAGCCAGACTGAAAGCAGAACGCAAGTCCAAAGCCGAGGAGGAGGCCGCCAAAGAAAAAGCTGAGCGAAAAGCGCGCGAAGAGGCTGCAGCCCGTGCCAAACTTGAAGCGGAAGAGAAAGCGCACTTTGAAATGGCGAGTATCGTTCGCAAAGCGGAAGAGGATAGGAAAAAAGCGGGGGCTAAAGCCAAAGAAGCTAAACAAGAAGCCAAGCGCAAAGCTAAGGCAGAAGAAGAGGTTCGAATTAAGGCCAAACGCAAGGGGGAATTGGATGACGGACAAGCGTTTAACAACGTAGAAAGCGAAGAAAAGACTAGCGCTGAAGCGAAGGAGAAGGTGCGCTTAGAAAAGGAGCGTTTTGCCAGCGCAGAAGAGGAAGCACGAAAAAAAGCGGAAGCTGAATTTCACGCCAAAGCAGAAGCCGAGCATAAAGCACAGGCAGAAGCAGAACACATGCATGCCAAAGTGGAAGCTGAAGAAAAAGCTAATGCCGAAGCAAAGGAGAAGGCGCGCCTAGAAATGGAACGCATTGCGCGAGAAGCAGAAGAAGTGCGGCAAAAACATGATGCTGAAAATCACCTTAAAGTAGTAGCTAGGACATGGTCACAAGAGGAGCTACAAGCTAGAGAAGAGGCAGAGGAAGAGGCGTTCTTGGAAGAAGAACGTATCAAAGAGGAAACAGAAAAGACAGCACTTAAGGCCAAGGAAAAAAACCAGCAAGAGACCGAAGAGCATGGGCGTGAGGAAATTAAACACGCCGCAATAGTAGAAGCCGAAGCTTTGGCTAAGCTGCAAGGCAAGAGACCAGTGATAAATTTGGATATTGCAAAAGGGGTTTCGATCCTTATCAGGGCTGTGCTAATTTATCTGCCACTGTCTGTGTTGATGCTGATTGGCCTAATGCCATTTTTCAACCTAAGCACGCTGATTGCTCCTATTGAAAAGCTTGCTTCGGAGAGCGTGGGCGAGCCAGTGACCATTACGGAAGTTCATGCTTCACTTTGGCCTGAGCCGCATTTGGAGCTTGGGAATATAGCGATAGGTGCTAACGCCATTCAAAAAATTGAGGCTATTAATATTTTGCCGGAAATTTCATCTTTGTCAGAAAACATAAAAAGGGTGGACTCGCTTGAGCTAGTAGGATTGAAAATCAATCAGGAAAATTTCGCGCAGCCATTGCAATGGGTCAACAATTTAGGTAAAGCAGAACACTTAAAGATTTGGCATTTGGGCTTAAAGAAAATGTCACTCAAGCTTCGCGATCTTGATCTTGGTATTTTTGACGGGAAAATCGGCCTTACCGAATCACACACACTTAGTAACATCGAACTAAATAGCGTTGATGATAAACTTACAATGCAAATTGTTCCACAAGGTGGCAGTTTCGATGTCATGCTGACCGCCAACAAATGGCCGCTGCCAGTCAGTCCGAAAATCATGTTCGATGAACTCAATGCAAAAGGCACACTAAACCAAGGTCGTATCGATTTCAGCCAGATAAACGGAGAGATTTACGGCGGCAAAATCACCGCCAAGGCGCTTGTCGATTGGTCCAATCAGTGGACAGGATCAGGAAATTTCAATCTTATTAACGTTACTTCGCCGCAGTTACTAAAGGCATTCGGCAGTGGTGCATCAATAGATGGCAAACTTAACCTAACAGGAAATTTTACTAGCATATCAAGCGAGGCAAGTAAGTTGGGTGATATTCCTGACGTTACTGCTAATTTTGAGCTACGAGACGGCAAAATTAACGGTGTCGATTTACAGCGCGCAGTGCTATTTAGGGCAGATAAATCTTTGGCCGGAGACGCTACGCATTTCGATAAACTCAGCGGTAGTTTGCAGTTTAAAGATGGGCAGTATCAATATAGGCAACTGGTGCTGGAAGCCGAACAATTTCATGCCAAAGGCAATATGGATATTCAGCCGAAAGGTGATATTTCAGGCAAAATCAATGCTGACCTTGTTGCAAAATCACGTCGCCTGTATGCCAACTTTAGCCTTGAAGGCACGGTTGGTGACGTGAAACGGCAATAATTAAGCTTTAGGGCCGAGATAATCTGCTTTGCCAAGCCCCACACCATTATGGCGCAAAATGTCGTATGCGGTGGTCACGTGAAAATACACATTTGGTAACACCCAGCCGAGTAAGTAAGCCTGCCCTTTAAACTCCATCGGCTGATTACGTACGGTAATCGTAATATCGCGGGTTTCACTGCCTTCCATTTGTTTGGGTTTAACCGTTTCAATAAAAGCAACGGTTTTGGCAATGCGTGTTTGCAGCTCTGCAAATGTGGTTTCATTATCCTCATATTTGGGGATATCTAACCCTGCCAGCCGCGCAGCCGCGCCTTTGCTCATGTCGGTGGCAATTTGCACCTGACGGGTAAGCGCAAACATATCAGGGAAAAGTCGCGCGTTGAGCAAGACAGTAGGCTCAATTTTTTTCTCATCAGCGTATTCCGCACCTTTTTTTAGAATGTGCGAAAGATTATTTAATGCTCGTTTGAGTGGTGGAATGGTGACATCATATATGGATAACATGGTGGAATCCTAAAAATAATAAATTGGAATTAATAACAAAAATCATACTCCAAATTGGAATTGAAAAGGAATCCAGCTGCATGTTATTTCGTCTAGTGGATATATGTATTTTATCTATTTTATTTTCTAGCTTATTTATCTCAGGAATTGCCATGGCTTACGAAGAACCAAAGTATGACCTTGTTGAAAAATCAGATGCGGTTGAATTACGCGCCTACAAGCCAATTATAGTGGCCGAAGTGTTTGTGGATGGCGATATGGATGAGGCTTCCAATAAAGGTTTTAGGTTGATTGCCGATTATATTTTTGGCAATAATAAGTCGCGCGCAGGTGGCAACGAGAAGGTTAGCATGACTGCTCCTGTGACATTAGAATCTAAACCGGAGAAGATTTCGATGACCACGCCTGTAAGCTTGCAAGAAGCCTCTGGTAAATGGCGCATGCACTTTGTGATGCCAAGTAAATATAAGCTTGAGACCTTACCCGTGCCAATTAACCCAGAGGTGAAGCTACGTGAGGTTGCTGCTAAAAAATTTGCAGTCGTGAATTTTTCTGGTTTTACTGGTGAAGCTAAGGTTGCTAAAAAAACCGAAGAATTGCTGTCTTGGATGGCGAGCAAACAACTTAAACCCGTTGGTTCGCCAGAACTTGCGCGCTATGACCCGCCTTGGACGCTGCCGTTTTTAAGGCGCAACGAGGTGATGGTGGAATATTAGTTATGATTTTGAGTAGGCTAAAATAATTTGCCTATATTTTTGCATCAGCCTATGATGAAGTACTCGTATATTTGAGGAGAAATATCATGGCAAAAGGTCAACAACGCAAGAATAAAGAAGCGAAAAAACCTAAAAAAAGCAAAGATGTTGTGGTGCCCTCGAGTTCGATTATTCCGATGAAATCTAGCGCACCAAAAAAATAAAACATTACTTCTAAATTTTATCTCTTAACCACCTCTCCAGCACTAGCGCCATATAGGCTTGTTCTTCTAAGGTGAGTGCACGCCCAAGCGGAATTTGGTGCCATTTTTGCAGACAACCGCGACAACAGCAGGCGGTAGCGTGCTGTGCAACAAATACCGGGTGACCGCGCATGGGAGTTTGTTTGCCATCGTTAGCAATTTCGGCGGGCGCCAAGCGTTTGCTGATGAAGTCCTCTGCATGCGTTAGCACAATTGATAAACCTTTTTCTTGCAGATAGGCTAAATCTTTATCGTGCAGTTGAAAGCTACTTCTAAAAGTTGATTTGGCCAGTGTAGCAAAGAGTTCGTCCAAATTTTTCATTTGGGTTTTTCATGCCATAGGTAGGCAATGATGATTTGTTAAACCCCCGCGTACCACTCGTAGCCTTCATCTTCCCAATAACCGCCCTTGCCACCTGCGATATCATCAAACTTTTCTATTAAAGCTATCTTCATGATGTATTTGGCTTGTTTGTAGCCAAGCTGACGCTCAACGCGTAACCTAATAGGTGCGCCATTTTTGATAGGTAGAGTTTCATCATTGAGTTTGTAGGCAAGAATAGTCTGGACATGGTAGGCATCATCCATATCAATACTTTCGTAGTACAGGTTAGTGCCGTCATCTTCCATTGGATCTGCACAATAGAACATTACATAACGTGCTTGTGGCAATGGCTTAACTAACGCAAGTACTTCATGCAAGGGCGTGCCAGTCCATTTGCCGATTGCACTCCAGCCTTCAACGCAATCGTGTCGCGTGATTTGGGTGCGACTTGGCAGAGCTTGTATTTGGGCTAGGTTGAGTTTTGTTGGCTTTTCCACCAAGCCGCTGATTTCAAGTGCCCAGTCTTTGAAACTATCTTTGGCTAAAGCTTGATATTCTGCGCTATAGGGGAAAGACGTGCCGTTACTGCGAAAGCTGGGCGACATATCGGCTTCGCTAAATTCCTGCGCCATAGCTTTGCGCGATCTTAGTAAGTGATGCGCATTTTTGCTCAAACTTTCACCAGTACTTAACACATTGCTAAACCATTCTGAGTTAGAGAGTTTATCGCAGCCTGTCAAAACCATTGCACTCGTGCCTGCAAGCAGACGCCTTAAGAATTTTCTTCTGTCCGTTTGGTGTGCCATGGTTATTCTCCTTCTTTGTGAGAATTATCAATCTTGTATTGGCCAGTAATCATCGAGCGCAAATTGTTCCAAACGCCTGTGATGATTGCCTCAAACACATGAAAAAACACAAAAGCCACTAGCAGCCAAGCGACTATAAAATGGACAGTACGAGCAGTTTGGCGTCCACCAAACAAATCTATCCAGCCGGGAATCAGGGAATCCATAAATGGTGACATGGCCCAACCCATTAATATAACGAGTGGTAGCAAAATAAAAATCACGCTTAAATAGGCAATTTTTTGCAACACGTTGTATGGAATAGCTGCCTCACCGCTAGGGTGTTTAAAGCGGGCGTGATCTTTGATGGATTGCCAAATGGTGGCGCGGTCATTGCGGGTAGTTAAGAGGTCACGCTGAACGTGTTTAGTTATGAGCGAAAAAGTAACATAACAAATGCCGTTAATAACAAATAGCCACGCAAAAAAGAAGTGCCAGTGTCTTGCCATTGATAGCCACTGTGAACTTGGCAGTGTCATCCAAGTGGGAAAACCACGCTGTAAAACTCTGCCATCATGGTCTTCAGAGAGACCAAAAATGCCAGTGGTGTTGAATTTGTGACCAAAAATAGTGGTCACGCCCATAAATTTTCCATCGGTTGCTTGTATAGCATTCATTTCGAGAATCGGCGCTCGTCCATTGTAAGAGGATTTGCCAATATTGAGTGCAGAATGGGCATTAAATATGTTGAGACCGCTCATTAACAATACAATAAAGCATAAAACATTAATCCAATGCATGATGCGAATGGGTAATTTGTGCCGATAAATAAAATAGGATTTCTGCGTTGAATTTTGCATGGCAGATATTTTTTCACCCCCAATTTAGATAGTTGAAATCATACTCTTGTAGAGAAGTTTTGGTTAGCTAATAAAAAAGCCCACCAATTTTTGGCGGGCTTAAATTATTAAAAGATACTTTATTCTTGAATGGCAGGTGGGCCTTTAAAGCGTTTGTTTTCACCAAACACAAACCAGAATACAGCCATCACAATTAGCATGGCGATAGTCACATACAACACTTTCTCATTTGGTGGTTGTATACCGGCAAAGACCAATACAGCGCCGCCAAAGACTGCTAAAACGCCAATTAGTTTGGACATTCCACCAAGGTCAAACGGCCCTTTGTGTTTCCAAGTTTTGCCTTCTGCTAATATTCCGACCGCTACTGGCATAATGTAAGAGATATACAAAAATACCGCACAACCAACTGATAAGACAAGGTAAGCAGCGCCATACAAGGTAGCGGCAAAAGCCATTGCACCTGATATCCAAACTGAAGCCACTGGCGTTTTTAGCGTAGGGTGAATTTTGCGTAAAAAGTTTGAGGCTGGCAAACCACCATCACGTGCAAACGCGAACATCATGCGTGATGTGGATGTTAAGCAAGCCAGACCACACAAGAAATTTGCCAAAAAAATACCAACACTTAAGATGGCTTTTAAAGCGGTAGGAAGCGTGCCTAACAATGCATCAAAAAAGCCAAAACCTTGTTTAACACCTGTTGCAACATCTGGCATAACGAGTACAAACGTACAAATCATAATGTAGCCAAAAATTGCAGAGTAAACAACGGAGCTTACAATACCTTTAGGTACTGTTTTGGCTGCATCACGGGTTTCTTCAGAGGTATGTGCAGAAGCATCAAAGCCCGTAATAGTGTAAACAGCCAGTATCAGACCCAATAAGAATGGCAAATCCACGCCTTCGTTTTTTGGCCATACACTGCCTTCAGCACCAGTAAAATTAGTGAAAGTGAATAGCCTACCAAAATCTAGTGTACCTTGATGGTACGCTAGTAAAGAGACCGTTAATACAACCGCAATGGTAAAAATCAGGTATCCAGATATATCGGTAATTTTGGTGGTGAATTTTGGAAAGCGATAAATCAGTACTGCTTGCAGTGCTATGATGGCAGCGACAGAAACGGTTTGATGTGTGTAACCTAGTGTTGCAACATCAATCCCCAATAGCGGCACAATAAGTGTTTTGAAGAAAAAATCGTAAAGGCCAAAATCAACCGATGCCACCACAAAAATTAACCCTAACAGATTAAACCAAGCCGTACACCAGCCAAAGCCCTTGCCGCCTAAAATTGATCCCCAGTGATATAAACCGCCCGCTGTTGGGTAACTTGAAGAAATTTGCGCCATTGCCAATGCCACAACAACCGCAAACGCGGAACCTACTAGCCAACCAATACCTACAGATGCGCCACCACCTGCACCTAAAGCGAATGGGAAGGCACCAATACCGCCCGCTAAAATACAAATAATTGAAAAAGAAATAGCAAAATTAGAAAACCCACTCATGTGTCGGTGCAACTCTTGCTCATACCCCATTTTTTTTAGTTCTGCGGCATCATGGTCTAATGCCTGATTTGACTCACTCATTTTTTACCCCTTTTAAAGATTAACTGCTAATAGAAATTACTAGATAATAATTTTAAAATTTAAAAACAAGAAATTCAGAAGCTATTTTTATACATAAATACTTAGTACGTTTTCAGTATAGATTTAAAAGTAACAATTGCAAGTACCAGTTTGCAACATTAATGCATACCATTTGCGACATGGTTAACAAATACCGCATAATGTTAGCGATAAATGCTGGTTTTCAGGGGCAAAGATGACATATCGTTATAGTGTAGGTGCACAGACTTATCAGTTTGCAGACTTAAAGGAGGTGCTTGCCAAGGCAACACCGGCGCGTTCCGGCGACTATCTTGCAGGCGTGGCGGCTGAAACTTATGCCGAACGCATGGCAGCTAGAATGTGCTTGGCAGAAATTCCGCTAAAAACATTTCTAGAAGAGCTCATCATCCCCTATGAAACCGATGAAGTCACGCGGCTGATTGTCGATACGCACGACAAACAAGCATTTGCTGAAATTAGCCACTTAACTGTAGGCGATTTTCGTGATTGGTTGCTTTCCGATATTGCCGATTCAGCTACTTTAAAGCGCGTTTCGACTGGCGTTACGCCAGAAATGGCCGCCGCTGTTAGCAAACTCATGCGCAACCAAGATTTGATTCTGGTCGCAAAAAAATGTCATGTCACGACTTCATTCCGCAACACCATCGGTCTGCCAGGCCATATTTCTGTGCGCTTACAGCCCAATCACCCCATTGACGATATGCGCGGCATTGCCGCTTCGATGCTGGATGGCTTGCTATACGGTGCAGGCGATGCGGTAATTGGCATTAACCCCGCCACAGATAGCATTCCGATGCTGATGGATTTGTATTATTTGGTAGATGAGGTCATTAATCAATACGAAATCCCCACGCAATCTTGCATTCTCACACACGTCACCAATCAAATTCAACTCATCGAACGCGGCGCGCCAGTGGATTTGGTGTTTCAATCTATCGCGGGTACTGAAAAAGCCAACAAAAGCTTTGGTATAGATATCGCGCTGCTCAAAGAGGCGCAATCTGCGGCGCACTCATTGAAGCGAGGTACTGTAGGGAATAATGTGATGTATTTCGAAACCGGCCAAGGTTCGGCATTGTCGGCTAATGCTAATTATGGTGTGGATCAACAAACCTGTGAAGCCCGCGCCTACGCGGTTGCACGGCACTTGTCGCCATTGCTCACAAATACAGTCGTTGGCTTTATTGGCCCAGAATATTTATACGATGGCAAACAGATTATCCGTGCTGGGCTAGAAGACCATTTCTGTGGAAAACTATTAGGAGTTCCGCTGGGTTGCGATGTCTGCTACACCAACCATGCTGAAGCCGACCAAGATGATATGGACACACTGATGACGCTGCTCGCCACAGCTGGCTTGACGTTTATTATGGGTATTCCGGGTGCGGATGACATTATGCTTAATTATCAAACCACCTCATTTCACGATGCCTTATATTTACGCAAAGTGCTTGGTTTGCGCCCTGCCCCAGAGTTTGAGGCGTGGCTTAAAAAAATGCATATTATGGATGCAAGCGGGCAAGTTCAGCCAATCGAGCAAGCGCATCATATGTTACAAAATATGCCCAAACATTTACTTAGCGCTGCGTAAATTTTTATGAAAAAAATCGATGAAAAATCCAGCGAAATTTCCTCGCTAGAGCATCATTCGCCAGACCCATGGACACAACTGAAAAGCTTTACCCGCGCGCGTATTGCGATTGGTCGCGTAGGCAGTAGTTTGCCGACTAAAGAAGTACTCGATTTTGGCTTGTCGCACGCTATGGCTCGCGATGCGGTGCACTTGGCGCTAGATGTAGATGCACTGGAAACGGATATTAAAAGACAAAATTTCCCCACTATTCGAACCAAAAGTATGGCTGCTGATAGAGCAACTTATTTACTCAGACCCGATTGGGGACGCAGGTTACATGAGCAAAGTTTATTTAGATTACAAAATATTCAACAGACCAAGCCCATTGATTTCTTAATTGTGGTGGGCGATGGCTTGTCTTCGCTCGCGGTAGCACGGCATGTGGCGCCATTATTAGCAGAAATGCGCAATTATTTACCTAGTGATTGGCATACAGGCCACGTTGTTATTGCCTCGCAGGCACGCGTGGCGATAGGCGATGAAATTGGCCAAGCGCTCAATGCACGTATGGTGGCGATGTTGATTGGCGAACGTCCTGGCTTGAGCTCGCCCGATAGTTTGGGCATTTACCTTACTTATAACCCTAAACTTGGCTTAAGCGATGCTGATCGTAATTGTATTTCTAACGTGCGGCCAGAAGGTTTAAGTTACGCCGCTGCAGCTAAAAAACTGACTTGGTTGGCGAAGGAAGCGATGAGGCTAAAAGTAACAGGCGTGGCGTTGAAAGATGAAAGTGATGTACAGGAAATTGGCTCAAATACTACACTTGGACTAAACAAAAATTAATGCAATTGATGCAGTTCTAAATTTCGTAATTTAGGCGCTAATTTTGCGGTAATTCCAACTACAGTCAGCGTCATCAATCCACCAAAAATCACCGATGGCACCAAGCCCAATAAGCGTGCTGCAATGCCGGATTCAAACGCACCTAATTCATTGGAAGAACCAATAAATATGCCATTGATGGCGGTGACACGTCCACGCATGGCATTGGGCGTGGCGAGCTGCAAAATGGTCTGCCGCAACACAACCGATACGCCGTCGCAAATACCAGAAAGAAACAGCAATAAGGCGGCCAGCCAAAAATAGGCGGTGAGTGCAAAGCCGATGATAAACACACCGAACCCAGTCACCGCATAAAATAACCAGCGCCCAGCATGTAAGTTAATTGGCTGGCGTGTGAGCCATAAGCCGGTGATAATCGCACCTAAACCTGGAGCAGCGCGTAAAATGCCCAAACCTTCCGGGCCATAATGGTAAACATCTTGAATGAATGCAGGCAACATAGAAACTGCACCACCAAACAGCACGGCAAACATGTCTAATGACAGCGCACCGAGAATGATTTGATTGCTGAATACAAAACGTAAACCTTGCGCAATGCTGTTGAATACAGCGGGGCTTCCTTGCACAGGTGGCGGCTCTTTTACTTTAAGTGATAGCATGGCAAGCGTCGCGCCTAAGCATAACAATATGGCTATTGAGTAGGCAGTCGTTTTGCTGGCAAAACCTACTAGCAAGCCGCCCAAAGCAGGGCCTAGCACCAATCCTGCCTGAAACACCGCACTCCCGACGCCAGTGGCTTTAGCAAAATGTTTGCGCGGAATAATAATGGCGAATAAAGTGGTGTAGCTTGGCGCGATAAAGGCGCGGGCAATGCCGGTAAACGCAATCGAGCCGTAAATCCAAAAAGTTGCATCACCACTTATCCAACCTATAGAAACGGCGCTAAGTGTGATGGTGTTAATCAGTAGCAATATCGCTGCTAGTGCGCCAAAAAAGCGACGCGAGCAATAGTGATCAACAGCATGACCAGCAAAAAGCGCACAAGAAAAATAAGGAATTACCTCTGCCAAGCCGATTAAACCAAGCGCCAGGGTGTCGTGCGTAATTTCATAAATATGCCAGCCAACTGCCACCGCCATGATTTGATAGGCCAGTACGATAAAAATGCGAAACGACAATAATTTTAGAAACGCGTAGTTGTGTAGCGTGAAAATCTGGTTCATAACCTGTTCTAATTTATTTCGGTTTAGTTTATTTCGGCACCCGCCACAAATACCAACTGGCAATGGTGCGATACGGGCTCCAAGCCTTGCCGATCTCCACAATTTCTTTGCGTTTTGGCGCAACTTCTAGTTTTTTAAGGCGCTTGTAGCCTTCTACTACGGCAAAATCATCTGCAGGCAGAATATCCATGCGCTTTAGCGTAAACATCAACATCATTTCTACTGTCCATTGGCCGATACCTTTTAAGGTGACAAGGCGCTCAATCAATTCCGCATCGCTCATATTTTCTGCATCAAGACGCGATGGCACTAGTCCGCTGATGACACCATTCGCAATACCTTGAATGGTCTCAATTTTTCTGCCAGAAAATCCACAAGCGCGTAAATCGTCAAATTGCGCTTTTATTAAAACTTCTGGCGCAGGGAACTCATTTTTACCATCTTGGCCAAAATGCTTTTTGAATTTAGCAAAAATCGCATCGCCCGCTTTGCCCTGCAGCTGCTGATAAGCGACTGCTTGGACTAAAGCCTCATAAGGATTAAGCATAGGTTCGGCTTCAGTATCAAAAGTACAGGCGCCTACTATGCTGATTAATTGTGCCCAGTCATTGTCAATAGCGCTTAAAAATTGCGTGGCTTCGGCGTAAAATTGAGGCGTAAGCATAATTAGGATTATAACCTTTGGATAATTTTTATGAGAAAGATTGTCATGTCAAAAGATAAAACACATATCGAATATACTGTTACTCAAGGACGTTGGGGCAAGCAGTTGGTCGCGCAGACCAAGCTGGGTGTTTGCGCTGTATTGTTGGGGGATAATGCGAACACACTGAGAGAAGAACTTAAGAATGCCTTTAAAAACAGCGCATTGATCGAAAATAAAGATGCCCTGCAAGCCAATATTCATACGGTCTCTAGGGGTATAGAAAGTCCACTTTTACCACATCAATTTAGCTTAGATTTGCACGGTACTGTATTTCAACAAAAAGTCTGGCGCGCTTTGCAGAAAATCCCGGCTGGACAAGTTATAAGTTATAGTCAACTTGCAGCATATATCGGTCAGCCGAAAGCCGTGCGTGCCGTTGCAGGCGCATGTGCCGCAAATACCATAGCAGTGGCGATACCTTGCCATCGTGTAGTACGCAATGATGGCACGCTTTCAGGTTATCGTTGGGGTGTAGAGCGTAAACGCGCATTGCTAGAATTAGAAGCAAGTAGATAAGTGGATTTGTTTGAAAGCTCATTGGCGGAAGGTGTGGAGTTGTTGCATGGCTTTGCGCTCAGAGATGAAACTACATTATTAGATGATTTAAAGTTCATCATCGCGCAAACGCCCTTGCGCCACATGGTTACGCCAGGTGGCTTTACCATGTCAGTTGCCATGGCCAATTGTGGAAAACTGGGCTGGATTTCGGATAGAAAAGGTTATCGTTATGATGTCCTAGACCCTGGTACAGGAAAGCCTTGGCAGGCTATGCCCGCAAGTTTTTTGACGCTTGCAAGCCAAGCTGCAAATGAAGCAGGTTTTGCCAATTTCGTACCAGATGCTTGTCTCATTAATCAATATAAACCTGCTGCGCGCATGACTTTGCACCAAGATAAAAATGAGCAGGATTTTAGCCAGCCGATTGTTTCGGTTTCACTTGGCGTGCCTGCCATTTTTTTGTTTGGAGGTTTTGAGCGCTCTGATAAAACCATGAAAATACCGCTTAAGCACGGGGATGTTGTGGTGTGGGGCGGTAAATGGCGACTGCGTTTTCACGGCATTCAACCCGTCAAATCCAGCTATCACCCAGCGTTTGGCGATTGTCGAATTAATTTAACCTTTCGCCAAGCAGGCTAACCTAAAGCCGGGTTAGGTGTTCAAGTTGCAAACGGTTAAAATAGCGTTTTTAAGTTCATTCAATTGCATCAATGTTAGTTAATATTAAACAAGCCATTGCGTTGCTCAAACAAAGCCAAGTGGTAGCGATTCCCACAGAAACCGTCTATGGTCTTGCGGCAGATGCAAGTAACGACGAGGCTTTACAGAAAATTTATGCGATTAAAGAGCGCCCAGCAGATAACCCGCTGATAGTACATATTGCAGATGCGAATCAAGTCAACAATTGGGCGGCAGAGTTTCCGCCGCTCGCGCAAAAACTTGCAAAAGCTTTTTGGCCAGGACCGTTTACACTGGTGTTGCCGGCTAAAGATAGTGTATCAAAAATCGTACGCAGTGGTCAGTCAACCGTGGCTTTGCGCGTACCAAGCCATGCTTTAACTTTGCAATTGCTTAAACAAAGCGGTTTGGCGCTCGCAGCGCCTTCGGCCAATAAGTTTACGCAATTAAGCCCTACCACCGCGGCGCATGTGGCAGCGAGTTTGGGCGATGACGTTGCGGTGCTGGATGGCGGCGCGTGCAAGGTGGGGATTGAATCGACCATTGTGAGTGTTAAGGGTGATGATTGGCAGCTATTACGGTTGGGTATGGTGTCAGAAGCCAGTATGGAAGCGCTTGCTGGCAGGCCAGCTTTAAAAAATCAACAAAATCTACCAAAAGTGCCTGGCCAACATTCGTTGCATTATTCGCCCAAAACGCCGATTAAGTTGTTTGTGTCGCGTGATGTGTTAATTAATTTTGCTAAAACCTCGCAAAAAAGCTGCGCAGCTTTGCTTATTGGGGAAGGCGCAAAACCTATTTGTAAATATGTAGATTTGCCCAAACAAGCAGATGATGTTGCTAAGCAGCTTTACAGTGCTCTGCATGAGCTGGATGCGTTGAATGTAGCGCAGTTGCTGGTAGAAACGCCACCTGCAGATTCAGAATGGTTGGCGATTCTAGACAGATTAATGCGTGCCGCGTGTCAAAATTAAAGGCTTGTTTTCTGGTTAAAAAGCGAGTAATTTAACGCTATTAGCAGGCTAAATTTTCGAGGCGACCATGGATAATAAATATGGTTTAGGCAGCAGCAAAGTGGCGACGGAGCAGCACGAGACGCGCAATAAAACGGTCGCTACCCATCCGACAAATTGCAAATTTTGTAACAGCACCAGTTTGACTTTAAGCCCAAGTATGCACGATCATCGCTGTAATGATTGCGGCGAGTGGCAAAATGATATTCCACAAGGCTATTCTACGGGACGTTCCAGTGATTACTGACTTGCGGCGGGTTTCAGTGCTTCGGTAAAAACTTCGTCCGATTCGTCATCTATAGCTTTTAGCGCAATATGTGTTTTTTCTACTTCATCTGTTTTTCCTGAGCGATTTGCCATAAGCCCTAACTCGATCAGTGTTGCCACATGTTGTGGATGCAAGCTTAAAACCTTCTCAAAATATTGATTAGCTTTGGCTAAATCACCTAAATTTTCTTCAGCTACACCCGCATAAAATAAGGCTTCTTGGCTGTTTTGTTCTTTTGCAATCCATTCTTGTGCAACAATTTTAAGGTCAGTCCATTTTTGATTTTGATACGGCAAAACCACACGCATAAAAAATGGGCGTTGCTCCTCTGGAGCGTCCCAAAAAGGAGATATATCCGTTTTAAGCGATTCAGTTTCAGGCGCATCTAATAAGGCTTTCACCCATTTTACCGGCACATTATAAAAATACGCGTCGTGGCCAGGGCTTTTAAAGGTGCTAATGGCAATGAGTTTGCCTTCACTATCAAATACTGGGCTGCCACTTGCGCCCATTACAAATGAGGCATCGGTACGCACAATTTGGCTATCGTCAAGAGGGTATAACGCTTTAATTTTCCCCTGTGAGGTTTGAGGTTTGGGCGGACCACCTGGAAAGCCAATTGAAAATATCGCTTGCTCGTAGTTTAAGTTTTCAGAATCGCCTAATTCTACGGGCGTCATATTAAGATATTGAAAACGCAAGATACATATATCGTGCTTCCAATCCGCTTTCATCGCATCAGGCGTAAAGCTATCGCCAAATTTGGTAATTTTGGCGCCAGTGGCATTGGCCAAAACGTGGCAATTGGTGGCTACTAAATCTTTGCCTACTACTACGCCCGTGCCCACGCCGTGTCCGCCAGCTTGGGTGGCAACATGTACTTTAACAACAGATGCTTTAAGTTTATATACCAGCTCGTTGATTGGTTCTTCACTTAGTGCATTTTGAGCAAAAATCAGCACCAGGCAAGCTAGAATCAAGCGCATAAATATACTCTCATTATCGAATTTAATTGAAGTAACATTCTTGCAAGCAAAAAATTGGTTGAAAACTCAATTAATTACTAAGGTAACACAAAAATTAAGGTGAAAGTCAGCTTAAAGCCCTGTAAAATTATGCCTAAGAAAAAAATTGTTTTGGACTTAAATCATACTTACTCAATCGTACACAGTTGATTTGCCCACGCCTACTGGCGTGATGCGTACCTATATACATCGTCCGTCACATGACAAGCAAGTGCCAGCCATTTTGTTTTATTCTGAAATTTTTCAGCAAACCGGTCCAATTGAACGTGCGGCGCGTTTTATGGCTGGTCAGGGCTATGCAGTGCTGGTGCCAGAAATTTTTCACGAGTTAAATCCAATAGGCACGGTTTTGGGCTACGATGTCGCAGGGCGCGATAAAGGCAATGCCGATAAAGCGGCTAAGGACGTGCAAGGCTATGATGGCGACAATCGCGCTATGATTGACTATTTAGGCAAACAAGCTTGGCATAATGGCAATGTGGGCGCAATGGGTTTTTGTATTGGCGGACATTTGGCTTTTCGCGCGGCTTTGCAGCATGAGGTAAAAGCAAGCGCATGCTTTTATGCGACAGATTTACATTCGAATACTATCCCCAATAAGTCAAATCAGCACAGCATGGATAGATCAGGCGATATTAAGGGCGAACTGATGATGATTTGGGGCAAGCAAGATAGTCATGTGCCTACTGCAGGTCGTGTATTGATTTACCACAAATTACTCGAAGCTAATTTGAATTTTACTTGGCACGAATTTAACGGCAAGCATGCGTTTATGCGCGATGAAGACGAGCGTTATGATGCACAGCTTGAATTGATTACTTATCAGTTAGCTATGCAAATGTTTAGCCGAACTTTATAGGTTTTTGGTATTGATTTATAGTAAATTGAGAGTAATTTTAGATTTGTGTTTACGCTTCAATAGTTAACTAAGCCTTAATTTTGCGCTTTATCATCTTTTTGTTACATGATAGGCAACCATAATATTGTATTACTTACTTAAAAGAGAATTTTTATGACCACGAAAAACGCTGATATTGGCCTAGTTGGCCTTGCTGTGATGGGGCAAAACTTAGCCCTTAACATTGCCGATCACGGCTACACCATTGCGGTATACAACCGCGATCCTAAGAAGATGCAGAATTTTATTAAAGACTGCAAAGCGAATGAGCCCTCACATGCCAATGTGGTGGGTCACGCTGATTTAGCTTCTTTTGTATTAAGTATTAAACGCCCACGCAAAATTGTATTGCTGGTAAAGGCTGGTAGCGCGACAGACGTGACAATTAACGCGCTGCTACCATTTTTAGAGCAAGGCGATATTATTATCGACGGCGGTAACTCATTGTGGACAGATACTATTCGCCGTGAAAAAGAGCTTGCAGTAAAAGGCATCGACTTTATAGGTTCTGGCGTTTCAGGCGGTGAAACTGGGGCAC
Source organism: Methylotenera sp. (assembly GCA_017880905.1). Lineage (GTDB taxonomy): Bacteria > Pseudomonadota > Gammaproteobacteria > Burkholderiales > Methylophilaceae > Methylotenera_A. Next base: position 11,151 of record JADGRO010000001.1, on the reverse strand, counting down.
GTTTTGGCCCAAGTTTAATGCCATCTGGCACACGTAAAGCCTGGGCAAGCCTAGAGCCTATTTGGCGTGATATTGCCGCTAAAGTAGATGCGGTTACAGGCGAGCCAATGGAGGGTGGCAAACCAGGCAAGCCAGTGGAAGGCGGATTTTCATGTGCCGAATATATTGGCCCAGACGGCTCTGGTCATTATGTGAAAATGGTGCATAACGGCATAGAGTACATTGATATGCAGTTGATTTGCGAAGCGTATTGGCTGATGAAAAATTTACTCGATATGCCAGCAGACGAAATTGGCAAAGTTTTCCAAGAATGGAATAAAGGTGAGCTTTCTAGCTATTTGATTGAAATTACTGGCGATATCTTGCAACAAAAAGATCCAATGGGCCCTGGTTTCTTGGTTGATAAAATTATGGATGCCGCTGGGCAAAAAGGTACTGGCCAATGGACGGCGGCGAATGCGCTTGAACTCGGCGCACCTGCAAACGCGATTGCGGCAGCGGTGTATGCACGTGCACTTTCAAGTTTAAAAGAAGAACGTGTTGCAGCAAGTAAAATTTTAAAAGGCCCTGTCATTCATCATGAGACCGACAAAAAAACCATTATTGAAGCCATTAAAAATGCTTTATATTGCTCAAAAATATGTGCTTATGCGCAAGGCTTTCAGCTTATAGATAAAGCGCAAGTGGCTTACAACTGGAAGCTTAACTTTGGTGAGATTGCGCAAATTTGGCGCGGTGGTTGCATTATTCGCGCACGCTTTTTGCAAAAAATCACCAATGCATATGCGTTGAATTCACGTTTGAAAAACTTGATGCTAGACCCATATTTCACCAATGCGATGAATGAAGGTCAAGCGGGTTGGCGCAAAGTGATTGCTTTGGCAGTGACCAATGGCATTCCTGCACAAGGCTTTAGTGCGGCGCTGGCGTATTACGATGGTTACCGCAGTGCCGTATTGCCGGCTAATTTATTGCAAGGACAACGTGATTATTTTGGCGCACACACATATGAGCGGGTTGATCAGCCGCGCGGTAAGTTTTTTCACTTAGATTGGCCAGAACCAAAACGGCCACAGTTAGCGATTGAATAAATATAGTGGGTTGGCGAACTTGCCGCCCACTTTTTGCTGGAAATTGTAACTATTTAACTAGGCTAGGTCAGTTTGTATTAAAACTAAACGCAGTCGCTATAAGCTTCAAACATACGTTTATAGTTATTTTGCTTCTGCAAATCCACAACGTTGGATTTCTGTGCATCGGTTTTATCAGTTTTTTGGTTGATTGCCGTGCTAAAAGTTTCATTAGTTAGTTCTGGCTTTACTACTTGTTTTACATTTGCTGCTTGCATCATATTTTCCTTTTGGGAGTTAAAATCTACAGGAATTGTGTTCCTGCAGCATATGAGTTCAATCTATCAAATAAATTCATTCATTTCATAGGTTTAGTCGATAAATCATTAAAATCATTACACTTTTGTATATAACGCAGAGTATCTGTTGCGGAATACACAAAAAAAATTATTTTTTTTAACACAGTTAGATATAAGCAAGTGTTATACCAAATTAATTTTTGAGCAAAATTAATTGTTAATAATTACACATAGTCTGCGCAATCGCCGTAGAATATTGGTTTGCAGTGTGCTTGAAATCAGATGAATATTTTTATAAATGGCAACATGAAGCAGTTAGATGGCGAGAATATGACAATTTCTGCGCTTGTGATGACACTTAATTTAACTGGTAAGCGTTTGGCGATTGAAAAAAATGGTGAAATTGTGCCGCGTAGCCAGTTTTCAGAAGTACATTTGCAAGATGGTGATAAGCTGGAAATTGTAGGTGCAGTGGGTGGCGGATAAAACTTTATGAATAAGCAACTTATTATTGCTGGTAAGCCTTACCACTCACGCTTATTGGTGGGCACAGGTAAGTATAAAGATTTTGCCGAAACGCGTGCAGCGATTGACGCCAGTGGTGCGCAGATTATTACGGTGGCTATACGCCGTACCAATATTGGCCAAAACGCCGGTGAACCTTCATTGCTAGAGTATTTGCCACCTGAAGAATTTACTTATTTGCCTAATACTGCTGGTTGTTACTCGGCCGATGACGCGGTGCGTACTTTGCGTTTGGCACGTGAGTTGTTGGATGGTCACAAATTAGTCAAGTTGGAGGTATTAGGCGATCCAAAAACGCTTTATCCCAATGTGATAGAAACTATTGCGGCCGCAAAAACTTTGGTAAAAGATGGCTTTGATGTGATGGTGTATACCTCGGACGACCCGATTATCGCCAAGCAGCTTGAAGATATTGGTTGCCGTGCCATTATGCCATTGGCCTCACTTATTGGTTCTGGCATGGGCATTTTGAACCCATGGAATTTACAGATTATTATCGAAAACGCAAGAATCCCTGTGTTAGTGGATGCGGGTGTTGGTTGTGCGGGGGACGCGGCGATCGCTATGGAGCTTGGTTGCGACGGAGTGCTAATGAATACTGCAATTGCTGCAGCGCGTGACCCCATTATGATGGCGGGTGCGATGAAAAAAGCCATTGAAGCAGGTCGCGAGTCATATTTGGCAGGACGTATGCCCAAAAAACTGTATTCGGCTAGCCCAAGTTCTCCCACCAGCGGCATGATTGGTTAAAATGGTATCAGGTAAAAAATATGCGTTTTCAGTGAGTGTTGAAACTGCTTATTTGCCGGATCAATCTAGTCCAAATGACAATCAATATGCCTTTGCTTACACTATAACCATCAGCAATATGGGTAGTATTGCGGCGCAGCTGATTAGTCGCCACTGGATAATTACCGATGCCAATAATCACGTACAAGAAGTCAAAGGTTTGGGCGTAGTTGGGGCGCAGCCTTTATTGCAGCCCAACCAACAATTTGAATATACCAGTGGCACACTATTGGCCACGCCGATAGGCTCTATGCGTGGCACTTATCAAATAGTTGCAGAAGATGGCACCATGTTTGAAGCAGTAATTGAGTCATTTACCCTAGCCGTGCCCAAAATGTTAAATTAGGTAAACAGTTTGAAAAAGTTTTTAATACTGCTATGTTTGGCACTACTCGCAACTTCATGTGCTAAACGCAACGTAAAGCCTGAGTTAGAAAAAAATGCGCAGACTTGCGATTGCCCAACCGCACCAGTTCAGTTACCAGATACACCAAAAACCAATATTGATACAAAGGCTACGATACCAATAAGTACGCCAGATTACGCACTTTTAAAACCAACAAATTGGAACAATATCGATGGTTTTACTGAGGATGACGTAAGCGCTGCTTGGCCTGCATGGTTGGAGAGTTGCAACACACTCATCCATAAAGCACAGTGGCAAACAGTTTGTAGTGCTGCCAAAGCGCTAAAAAAGCCAAATAAACAGGCTACGAAAGCCTATTTTATACAATATTTTAATGTTTACAGTGCTAACAATCAGGATGGCACTGATACAGGACTGATTACAGGATATTACGAACCCATGCTTAAAGGCAGTCGTACCAAGTCTAGCCAATATCCATATCCACTCTACAAACAGCCTGCTGATTTAATCAATGTGGAACTGGCGGATGTGTACCCTGAACTTAAAAATAAACGTGTACGCGGCAAACTGGTCGGGAATAAGTTATTGCCTTATCTAACGCGCGCAGACATCGAGGCAAACCCAGCGCCGCTGGCAGGAACCGAGCTGCTGTGGATTGACGATATCATTGATGTTTTTTTCTTGCAAGTACAAGGTTCTGGCTTGGTAAAGCTGGATAACGGCGAGGATGTTCACGTTGGGTATGCTGATCAAAATGGGCAAACTTATAACTCGGTTGGTCGTATTTTGGTTGATCGTGGCGAATTGACGCTCGACCAAGCTTCGATGCAAGGCATTAAAAACTGGGCACGTAATAATTTAGCAAAATTACGTGATTTGCTTAACAGTAACCCGAGCTATGTATTTTTCAAAGAACTGCCCGCAGACTTTTCTGGGCCACTCGGCGCGCTTGGCGTGCCAATTACTGCGGAGCGCAGTGTTGCGATAGACCCTAAATTTGTACCGCTAGGGGCACCAGTTTTTTTATCAACTACGCAACCCAATGATAACAAGCCACTTAAGCGCTTGATGATGGCGCAAGATACCGGTGGTGCCATTAAAGGCGGGGTGCGGGCCGATTTGTTTTGGGGCGCGGGTGATAACGCAGGCAAACTAGCTGGTGCGATGAAACAAACTGGTAAAATTTGGGTGTTGCTGCCTAAAGACTTTCAGTTTCCCAAGTAATTCCATTTATAAATGGTGAGCAAATAAAAAGGGCGCTCCTCGCGCCCTTTTCAACGACGTTTGAACGAATTATTTATTCATTACGTACATTGTAACTTCGAAACCGAAACGCATTTCAGTAGCAGCTGGTTTTGTCCACATAGTAGTTCTCCTTTGTTTAAGATTCGTCTGGTTGCTTTCACACATCCACAACGTAGATTGAATAATACGCGGCGGGCAAAAAATAGCCGTATCTAATCTGCTTAAAACAAGCTCATGATTTTCATTAGATTATTGGCTGTGATTGCCTGCTCGTTTTAAAGCCAAAATGCCAATAGCGAACAAAATAAAACCACCAAAAACAAAAGTAGTGGTGATTACGGGTACATTATTTTTTGCCATGACAATATAAAGCCCGACCAATGTCATCATACAAAAGTTTTCAAAAAAGTTTTGTACTGCAACCGCATTGCCTGCGCCAACACTTTCGTGGCCACGCTCTTGCAATAGAGCATTGAGCGGTACTACATAAAAACCACCAGCTGCGCCAACCAGTACCAGCAAGGCTATGGCAAAGTATAAATGTGTAGTATGTGCAAGCAGCATAATAAGTATTCCGATTAAAAGCCCCGCTGGCAGCACGCGATTGATAGTTTTGAGGTTAACAAAATTTGCTGCCAAAGCAGCGCCAATTGCGATTCCTATAGCTACCGCACCGCTTAAGTTAGCAGGCATGCTTAAATCGTCAATGCCTAATGCGACTGGCACCCAGGCGACTAATAACAAACGTAGTGTTGAGCCAGTGCCCCAAAATACGCTGGATCCAATTAATGAAAAGCGCGCATCTTTGTTAAATGATAAAATTTTAAGTGCCGTAAAAAATTCTTTAGCAAGCTTGATGAGTTGTAATCTTGTGTCCGGCCTTGCTACCCCTAAACGCGGTATAAATGTATTGGCAATAGCAGCAAAAAAATAACATCCGCACACTGCGGTTAAAGCAACTGAGGTTGAAAAATCCGCCAATTTTCCGCCAAGCACCGCGCCTAATAAAATGGCCACGATGGTTGAGCCTTCAATCAGGCTATTGGCTTTGACCAATTTCTCAGCTGAAACTAATTCACTTAAAATGCCATATTTTGCTGGCGAATAGGCCGCAGCACCGATGCCAACCAAGCCATAAGCCAATAGTGGATTAAGTCCAGCCAGCATAGCACCTGCACCTAACAATTTGAGCATATTGGCGATTAACATGACGCGACCCTTGGGAAAGCCATCTGCAAATGGCCCAACAAAAGGAGCAAGTAAAATAAATGCGAGTACAAAAAATTCCTGCAACATCGGGATTTGCCAACTCGGCGCTGCGAGCGATTTCAAAAGCGCAATTGCTGCAAAAAGTAGAGCGTTATCGGCCAATGCCGATACAAACTGTGCGATTAATACAGCAATCATGCCGCGAGAAAGTAGATTTATGTTATTGGGCAATTTGTTCTCTATCCATTGCTAAATGGCGTTGCATCCACGCGTTACGATACCTAAACAATTTGTCATCTGCATGACCTGCATCCGCCACCCATTCTATATCAGCGTTTTTATTGGCTTTGCTGAATAGCGCTTTTGCACGAGCTGGGCTAATTAATTTATCTTGCGTGCCGTGTAACATGTGTACATGGCCCTTTATTTTTTTAATCCATTCATAAGCTGGGAGCGGGTAGCGCATCACTAAATTGATAGGCAGGTAGATAGAAGAATGCTCCTTTGCCACATTTAGTAAGCTATCGTAAGCTGCAACTAAATAGACATCATGTTGTGGGTGCTGACTTGCTGTATAAACGGCGATTCCTGTTCCAACTGAATAACCAAAAATAATAATTCTTTCAGGTTTTTCTTGGCTGGCGAGCCACTGGTAGGCACTTTCCGCATCATTTAATAACTCTGCTTGACTGAACAAACATGCGCTAGAACGTCCATAATTAGGATAATCCCAAGCCATTAAGTTATAACCTAAATCGTTAAATTTATATGCATAGTCGTTAATGCTGGCAACACTTTCTGCATTGCCGTGAAACATCATAATGGTGCCTTTGGCTTGTTTTATTTTCCAGACGACCAAATGAATTTTGCCACAGCTACTATTTACAAAAGTCTGTATCGCGCTATCTCCGGCCGTTGGCTGCCAGTTGTTGAGAACGGGCTTTGTTAAGTAGGCGGGAAACAACATACTGGTTTGTAAAAAATAAACGGTGATGCAATTGGCGCAATATAGAAAAATAAAAAATAAGCTGATTTTTTTAATTTTTAGTAGCAAAATTAAGCAGTCTCAGCCATTTGTTTTAACGTGACATAATCGGTTTTGCCCGTACCTAACAATGGTATTTCTTCAACTGCAATTATTTTTCTTGCAACCGCAAGTTCTGGCAGACCAAGGTTTTTTGCGACAATTTGTAAATCTTCACGTTTTAATTTTTTATCTGTGGTGAACAGCATGATGCTTTCACCACGCTGCGCATCGCTAATTGAGCTTGCAGCATGTTGTTGATCTGGCGCGGCGGTATTGGCGATTTGCTCTACCACTTCCAGCGAGACCATTTCGCCCGCGACTTTGGCAAAGCGTTTTACCCGGCCTCTAATATGCACAAAACCTTGCACATCGACTTCGACAATATCACCGGTGTTGTACCAACCATCTGCTGGTGGGTTAAGAGCGCCAGGATTATCAAACAAATAATAACCCATCATCACATTTTCGCCGCGCACATGTAGCAAGCCGCCATTGTCAATGCCAGGCACTGTTTCCAGCTTGTGTTCCAGGCCTGGTACCAATTGACCGACACTGCCGTTTAAGTTGGCCATGGGCGTATTGATGGAGATGCCAGGCGCGCATTCGGTGGCGCCATAGGCTTCTAAAATGCGGATACCAAACTTTTCTGAATAAGTTTTGCGCACTTCATCATTCAGTTTTTCGGCGCCTGCCACGACGATTCTGAGCTTATAAAAATCATAAGGGTGTGCGAATTTGGCGTAATTACTTAAGAAGGTGCTGGTTGCAAAAAATATGGTACAGCCACGGTCGTAGATTAATTCGGGAATAATTTTGTATTGCAAAGGCGACGGGAACACATTGATTTTGATGCCATTGAGTAGTGCGATGAGCGAGCCTGTAAACCCAAACGAGTGAAAAACCGGTAACACCATCATCATTTTATCGGTGGGGTTAAAATCGAGTATAGCTGAAATTTGTGCCACGTTAGCCAAAATGCTTTTATGCGAGTGCACCACGCCTTTAGGCTTGCCTTCGCTGCCTGAGGTAAATAGCACTACTGCTGGTTGATCGTGTTTGTTGGTTTCCATGGCTGAGCGGGGATAATGCAGGGCATAACCCATCAACCAAGCGCGGTCTAACATGCCAAAATCTGCACGTAAATCTTCTAAGTACACTATGTTCAGATTTTGAAAATTTGCTACTACGCTTTCAAGGTTGGCGGCTTCAATAAACTTGTGTGAAGTGATGACTGTTTTAATATTAGCGGCGGTACAGGCGTTTTGCATGCCTGACGTGCCCGCCGTATAGTTGAGCATGGCTGGCACACGGTTAAACGCATTCATACCTAAAATAAGCGCCAGCGTGTTGGTAATATTGGGCATCAGTACGCCAACTGTTTCGTTCGGAGCACAGACTTTGGTAGCCAATTTGCCCAAAGCTAAACTCTTTTTTAATAAGTCCTGATAGGTTTCTTCTGTTTCGCTTAAGTCTTCGATTAATTTAAAATTGCTGCCGTATCTATCTATTGCGTCCAAAAATGCTTCGAATATGGTGCGGCTTTTTTGTGCTTGAAATAGCATTTTTTGCATCACGCTGCGCATACCTTCGCCCGCGATACGACGACGTTGCTTGGCGGTAGGGAAGCTATGATGTGTGGGTTTAGGCATCACCACACTGGTGGTGGGCATTATCGTTAATGTGACTCTGGGGTGCAATTTTCTTAGATGATGCCCACACAGTCTTCCGAAGTATGACTCAGCCGCGCCATCGATGCGCACGGGCAAAATCGTGGCGCCTGTTTTGGCTGCAACAAAACCAGGTCCCTCGTACACCTTCATTAGACTACCAGTGAGGGTGATACGCCCTTCCGGGAAAATGACTACATTTTTACCAGCATCTAGCAATTTAATGACTTTTTTCATAGCAAACGGGCTGGTTGGATCGACGGTTAAATATGGCGTTAACCGTAAAAATTGCCTGAACCACCAGTTTTTGAGTACCGTAGAATGCACGACAAATGTGGCTTTTTTGGGTATAAACAGGCCGAGCAGCAGACCATCTAAAAACGATTCGTGATTGGCGACAATCAATATCCCGTCATCAGGCGGTACATTCTCTAGGCCGCGCACTTCCACTCGAAACAGTATTTTACTAATAAAGCGTAAGATGCTTGCTAGCATACGAGCCCCTTAATTTCATTTTTTATCTAAATCTCGTTTTTTATATAATCTAAAACGTTTTGAATCTCGGTCATGATGTGTGTTTTGTTTACCCAAAAAAACACTTCTTTACCGATTTTTTCGCTGTTTAGTGCGCCGCTGCGATGTAATAATTTCAGGTGGTGCGTAACGGCGGTGCGGCCTAATTTGGAGCTGGCTACAATTTGCAGAATATTGAGTCGTTCTTCTTTTTCAAATGCTAATAATATACGCTGACGTTGCTCATCGCCTAATGCGATGAACAAATCTGAGATGTTTTTCCACTCAATCGGTATTTCAGTGATTAAGTTCATAACTATATAATTAGTTATTTAGTTATATATGTCAAGTGATATTTGAAAAAATAAGTAATGCAGATAAAAACGAACCCACATGTGTACTTAAATGTTTAAGTAGCAGGTGAGCCGAATTTTAGCTAATAGCTACTTAGTAGCTACAGGCAAAAAAAGGCGGACACAGATGTGTCCGCCTTAAATTGACCCTAAAAATAGTAACTAGAGATTGTATGCAGACTCGCCATGATCAGCAAGATCCAAGCCCTCTTCTTGAGCTTCATCGCTTGAACGAATACCGATTGTATATTTTAAGACTACTAAGATTAACAATGCAACCGTACCTGACCAAGCTAGTGTGATGCCGATGTCCCATAGTTGGGAAACGATTTGTGCGCTAGCATTAAAATCACCAACCTTATTGGCTACATAGTCATATACACCAGTTCCGCCATAGGCAGGATTGACGAATATACCAGTACCAAGCGAGCCGATAATCCCACCAACACAGTGCACGCCAAAGGTATCTAGTGAATCATCATATCCAAACATAGCTTTAACTTTTGTAGATGCAAGCAAGCAGACTACGCCAGCGGTTGCACATATAATCAGTGCACCCATTGGACCCACGTAACCAGCTGCTGGGGTAATAGCAACTAAACCAGCAACAATCCCTGAGCACACGCCAAGTAAACTAGGTTTGCCTTTAAGCACCCACTCAGTACACATCCAAGCCACACCAGCAACAGCCGTACCAAACAATGTGTTAAAGAACGCAAGACCTGCTGCACCAGTCGCTTCAAGTGCAGAACCAGCATTAAAACCGAACCAACCCATCCACAAAAGACCGGTACCAATTGCGGTCATTATCAAGCTATGTGGCGGCATTGCAACCTTGCCGAAACCGTTGCGTTTGCCAAGAAATATGGCACACACTAGAGCGGCAATACCAGCATTGATGTGCACCACAGTACCACCCGCAAAGTCCAGCGCACCTTTTTGGAAAATGAAGCCAGCATGGCTGTTGGCAACATCGGCAGCACCCTTGACAGCAGTGTAAGCATCAGGACCATCCCAATACCATACCATGTGTGCAACTGGAAGATAGGCAAAAGTAAACCAAAGAATACTAAATAAAATCATTGCACTAAATTTAAAACGCTCCGCGAAACCACCTGTAATCAAAGCGACTGTAATTGCCGCAAAGGTAAGTTGGAACATGCAGTAAACATAATCGGGGAGATATTGCCCTTTACTGAAAGTTGCTGCAACTGCCGTGGTAGGATCATCTCCTGCCATAAACAGTTTATCGAGCGACCCAATAAATGGTGCAAGCGCGTTGCCTTCATGACCTGCTGTAAATGCCATGCTGTAGCCGTAGATAACCCAGAGCACAGCAACAACACAAAAAATGGCGAAGCTTTGCATTACGGTGGATAGCGCATTTTTTCTGCGTACCATACCTGCATAGAACAATGCAAGACCTGGAACCGTCATGAGCAATACGAATGCAGTGGAGGTCATCATCCATGCCACATCCCCTTTATTACAATCAAAGCCTTTGTCACCACATTTTGGTGTGGATGCCGTTGCTGCTGGGGCAGCGGGAGCTGCATCGGCAGGAGCTGCAGCTGGTGCCGCGGTATCAGCGGTTGCTGCAACAGGTGCCGCAGCATCATCAGCAAAACTTAAATTGTTGGTTAGCCCTAAACCCACAAGGCCAATTAGCGATAATATCGATAAAAATTTCTTCATGTTATGCCCCTTAAAGCGCGTCAGGACCGGTTTCACCGGTACGGATGCGATAGACTTGTTCTAAATTAAACACAAAAATTTTGCCATCACCAATTTTACCTGTTGCGGCAGATTTCTCAATCGCATCAATCACTTGGTCCAACATATCGTCTTTAATGGCAACTTCTAATTTTACTTTTGGTAAAAAATCCACCACATACTCCGCCCCGCGATACAACTCGGTGTGACCTTTTTGGCGACCAAAACCCTTTACTTCTGTGACTGTGATGCCTTGCACTCCTATATTGGATAAGGCTTCACGCACTTCATCAAGCTTAAAGGGCTTGATTATTGCGGATAAAAATTTCATGCTTCTCTCCTGTCAAAGTGTTTCATTACGTAACTTTTGAAAT
>JADGRO010000049.1 GCA_017880905.1 Methylotenera sp. | reverse complement strand
TTAATTCGCCAATTGCTATTAATTAGATTGTACCGACGATCAGGTTCTGAGAAAGTGAACGTCTTTTGAACCAACCTAATTACCTAAGATTATGCATTAAGATGAAAATCAGCTTTTGGCCGTGAGCAGTCATTAAATTATATTAAACGTGACAATTCTGACGAGTGTTAGCGAGTGTTAGCGATTGAGGGCGAGTAAATAACGTTAAAAATCAATTAGTTATAACAACTTTTAATCCGTTTGTCGTGGGTTCGATCCCCGCACGCCCTACCAATATCTTGTTTTTAGACATCCTAGAACATCCAAGAAACCAGCTTAAGTGCTGGTTTTTTTATTGCTTTTTTTGTCCTATAGTAGTCACCCAAAGGCAAGAGCCTCTAAACTAAAACATTAATAGTCTGCTTTCGGCCAATTCCACTCATTGATAACAAAATAAAATAACTCATCATGAACATAGAAAATGGTGCGCTATCTTTGCATAATGCACTTACATGGTGCAGAGAATATACATTTAGGTGCAAAAAAATTATTCACTATCTTTAACTAATTGATATATAAGAAAAATAAATAACAAAAGTAGTGGCATATTACTTGCTGTTATGTAATTAGCGAGGAAGCGGCTTGATTATATAGTTAGCCGCTAAAGTTTCAAAAAGATGACTAGGGTTCCGGTTCTTAAATTTAAGAACGACTGGTCCAAGAGTTGTCGGCCATTTTCAGTTGGCTACACGGAGGGATAAAAGCCCGGGAGGATGCGTTTTTTAATGCCGCCTTCTCGACTTTTATTAACCAAGGAGCCAATCATGCATTCAATTAGTTTTAATACTTTTAAGAAATTTTCGATATCAGGTGCTTTATCTGCGACCTTATTATTTTCAAATATTTCACACGCAGCCGAGCCTTTAAAAATTGGTTATAGCGATTGGCCGGGCTACGTCGCTTGGCAAGTGGCGATTGAAAAGGGCTGGCTTAAAGAAGCGGGTGTGGATGTTAAATTTGATTGGTTTGATTATTCTGCATCTTTGGATGCTTTTGCTGCAGGAAAAATTGACGCGGATTTGACTACCAATGGCGATGCTTTGGTGACTGCTTCAGGTGGTGCAAAAAATGTGATGATTATGCTTACCGATTATTCTAATGGCAATGACATGATTGTAGCCAAGCCTGGCTTTAAAAGCCTGAAAGACCTCAAAGGTAAAAAGATTGGTTTAGAAACTGGCCTGGTTGAACATCTATTACTGTTAAATGGTTTAGAAAAGGCTGGTATGAAGGAATCGGATGTCACCATAGTTAATACCAAAACCAATGAAACTCCGCAAGCACTCGCTTCAGCTGATATTGCCGCTATTGGAGCATGGCAACCAAACTCTGGTCAGGCAATGAAGCTGGTGCCAGGATCGAAGCCTATTTACACCTCAGCCCAAGAACCTGGATTAATTTATGATGTATTAATAGTAAGCCCAGCCAGCTTATCCAGTCGTAAAGATGATTGGGCGAAGGTAGTAAAAGTGTGGGGCAAAGTGGTTGCTTATATCAACGACCCTAAAACACAGCCTGATGCCATAAAAATAATGTCAGCCCGCGTAGGACTGACACCAGAAGCCTACAAACCATTACTTAAAGGTACAAGACTACTAAACTTAGCAGAAGGCAAGGCTGCTTTTGTAAAAGCGGATGGCTTTAAATCTTTGTATGGATCTACAAAAATTGCTGACGACTTCAATGTTAAAAATGCTGTTTACAAACAGCCACAAGATTTAAGCAAGGCAATTGACCCAGTGTTTAACAAATAACCTTCAAAAATAATATCAATTAAGGGTAGAAATGAGTATGTCCTCTTGGTTTACAGTCAGGCAAGAGTTAACGCCTGATCGCCGTAAAATCATAGGATGGGCCTCATTTCTACTTCCTCTATTGATATGGTGCGTCGTCAGCTATGTGCCGTTTATCTGGCACCCTATGGTGGCGATTCAACAACCTGGGGATGTTGACTATTTTCAGGTAGGTATGCTGATAGACAAGGCAACCTTTAAGGAAGAGCTTGCCAATATGCAGGCGCAGGATAAGGTTTCACCTGAGGGCAAGCCCGCAAACCCCATCTATTTACCTGCGCCACATGAAGTAGCAAAAGCGTTTTATACAGCGTTTACTACGCCACCAGTGCAAAAAGATGGTTTATGGTTACACCAAAGTTTATGGAAGAGCATTCAGGTCATCTTTTGGGGCTTTGTCATCTCCTCGTTAATTGGTGTGCCTTTAGGTGTTTTGTGCGGTACTTATAGTGCGCTATCTAGGCTCAATGAACCTTTCATTGAGTTTTTTCGCTATTTACCTGCACCTGCATTTGGTGCTTTGGCGGTGGCCATTTTGGGAATTTACGATGGGCCAAAAATTGCGATTATTGTGATAGGTACGTTTTTTCAGCAAGTGTTGATCATTGCCAATACCACACGTAAGTTGGATTACTCGCTACTTGAAGCAGCCATGACGCTAGGCACCAATAAATTCAAGCTATTACAGCATGTAGTGATTCCAGGAATTTTGCCAGAGCTATATCGTGACCAACGCATTTTGTTGGGTTGGGCTTGGACCTATTTAATTGTTGCAGAATTAATCGGTACGACATCAGGAATAACTTGGTTTATTACGCAGCAAGCGCGCTACCAACATTTTGATAATGTCTATGCTGCCATTTTCATGATTGGCTTTATTGGGCTTGGTACCGATTTGTTATTGGCGTTGTTAGGTAAACGCTTATTTGCTTGGGATAAGCCTGCAAACAAAGAATAAGGGTGAAAATGCAGAATATGAATAAACCAGAGAAAAATTTGCTACTACCCAGTTATCTTGAGCAATCAGATGCTGTAAAACAACGCTTTGATAAGCTCAAGCAGCGCAATGTGATTTTAGAGGTTAAAGGTTTAGACAAAGTTTACAAAACCACTAAAGGTGAAACTGTCGCGCTTAAAAATGTGAGCTTTCAAACGCACAAACGAGAGTTTGTGTGTGTGATTGGCCCCTCCGGGTGCGGAAAATCTACGCTCATACGCGTTCTGGCAGGGCTAGAGAGTTATACAAGCGGCGAGGTGCTGTTAGATGGCAAGCCTATTACAGGGCCAGGGCGCGATCGTGGTATGGTGTTTCAGGGTTATACCTTATTCCCTTGGCGCACCGTAAAACAAAACGTGATGTTTGGTTTAGAGATGAACAACATCGGCACTAATGAGGCGGGTCGCGAGGCAGATTTGTGGCTAGAACTGGTAGGCCTTGAAAAATTTTCCAATGCATATCCGCACGAGCTCTCAGGTGGCATGAAGCAACGCGTGGCCATTGCACGCGCATTAGTGAATCAACCGCGCATTTTGCTCATGGATGAGCCTTTTGGTGCGCTTGATGCACAATCACGTTGCAAAATGCAAACGCATTTGCTGGAGATTTGGCGCAATATTGATATTACGATTGTGTTCATCACGCATGATTTAGACGAAGCAATCTTTCTTGCAGACCGCATTCTAGTGTTGAAAGCGCATCCAGGCGAAGTGCTAGAGTTAATTGAAGTGCCTGTGCCACGCCCACGCAATACGAGTCAATTTACTTCGCCAGAATTTATAGCAACCAAGGCGAGGCTAGATGCGCTGATTCACCCACAAGATGAAAAAGAAAACACCGAAACTCCAATCCAGCAACGCATGATACGTTTTGTTAATGTTCAGGATAACGTGGAGTAGTGGTATGACAATGGAATGGTCAAAAACCACATGGGATGAGCTACCCGCCAAGCTTAAAGCAGCCAAGCAAGCAGCAATTTTGCCCATAGGTGCTACCGAACAACACGGTCCACATATGGGTTGTGGCATGGATTACGTGTTGGCAGATATTTTATGTAGCGCTGTAGCAGCAAAAATTAACGTCCCCATGTTGCCTACCATGCCCTATGGTTGTTCGCTAGGGCATAGTCAGCGCTGGCCCGGAACTTTGGCGGTATCGCCCATTACACTAATTAATTTAATGAAAGAATTGGGCGATTGGGCCTATCACAGCGGCATTCGCCGTCTGTTTATTGTAAATACGCATGTAACCAATGCTGCACCATTGCGCTGCGCTTTAGAAATGCTGCGTGCTGCGCATGATGACATGATGGTGGCTGTGGTTAATTCAGCGCATATAAGCCAACGGGTAAAACTGTTTCACCATGCTGATGGTGAAGATTGGCATGCCAATGATGCCGAAACCTCAGTTATGCTTGCCGCTGCGCCAGAGATGGTGCGAAGCGACAAACTTCATCTTGCCGATGACCCAGACCGTACCGGTGGCCTGGTTTTTTCGCATCCTGTGAATCGAACTAGCTTGAATGGAGTAACAGGATCGCCAAGTATTTCTAGCAAAGAAAAAGGGACAGAGTGGTTTAGCTGGATGGTGGAAGATTTAAGTGCCTTAATTCTTAAAGGGTTGCAAGAAAGTCCGCCTTTGGCGCACTCATATTTTGATTCATTTGATAAGGTTAGAAGTGCATGAAAACAGCAGCCGAAATCGACACTATTCAGCAGCAACTTAAAGAAAAAGGTGTGCAATATTGCATTGGCGCTTATGTCGATATTCATGGCATACCTAAAGGCAAAGTAGTGCCAATAGACCATTTGCCACAAATGGCAGCGGGCTCAGAACGCTATACAGGCTATGCGCTGGATGGCTTAGGGCAAGCGCCTAGTGACGATGAAATTACTTCAGTCCCTGATTTGGATCATATGATTCAATTGCCCTGGGAACCCAAAGTAGCGTGGATGCCGGCGGATAATCATTTTCAAGGCAAACCTTACCCTTTGAATACCCGTGTTGCACTTAAAACTGTGTTGGCACAAGCTGCAGGAATGGGTTTTGGTATGAATCTCGGTATTGAATGTGAAATTTACCTATTAAAGCAAAACGCGGATGGCAATTTGAGCGTGCCAAATCCGGATGATAAGCTGGTAAAGCCTTGCTATGACATGCGCGGCTTTATGGATAACTTTGCTTGGCTAGATAAAATGGCCAGCGCTATTAATGGCTTAGGCTGGGATTTATATTCCTTCGACCATGAAGATGGTAATAGCCAGTTTGAATTTGATTTTAATTACAGTGACGCGCTCACCATGTGCGATCGCTTGATTTTTTTCCGATACATGGCCAAACATTACGCCAAAGAAGATGGCTTATTGGCTACCATGATGCCCAAGCCATTCGCCGACAAAACAGGTACTGGCGCGCATTTCAATATGTCGCTTTATGACTTAAAAACTGGCAAAAACTTATTCGCTTGCGACCCAAAAGATGACCCGCGTGGGCTTGGGTTAACGACATTAGGCTACCAGTTTATTGCAGGTATTTTAAAACATGGCCCAGCTTTATGTGCTGCATTTGCGCCAACCGTAAATAGTTACAAACGCCTTGTGCGACGTGGCGCGATGAGCTATTTCAGTTGGGCCCCCGTGTTTAACTCGTACGGGTCAAACAACCGCACCAATTCAGTCCGCGTGCCGATGGGCGGAGGTCGTTGCGAATCACGTAATGCCGATGGGGCGGTGAATCCGTATTTAGCAGCAACCTTAGCATTGGCCGCAGGTTTAGAGGGCATTCGTGAAGTCTTAGATCCAGGTAAGCCGAATGAAGATAACTTGTACGAGATTAGCGAAGAAGCACGTCAACGGCGTGGCATAGATTTTTTGCCGCAAACTTTGCAAGAGGCGGTGAAAGCTTTTGCCGCTGATTCTTTAGTAGAAAAAACCTTGGGTAAAGAATTAAAAGATGAATTTATTATATATAAAACAGAAGAGTGGGAAACATATCATTTGAATATCAGCCAGTGGGAATTAGAGCGTTACAGTTACATGTTTTAAGTGCAAAAGATTAAACAGATGACAAAGAGATTTAATAAAAATACCGTGTTATGGGAGGAATTTATTCCAGGTGGCAATCATTGGTCTGGTTTGATGCGACAGGGTACTGCACTGCGCTTGACAGATTTGGCCGGTGGCGCGAATTGTTCGGGACTCTTCTACAATGCAGATGATAAGCTAGAGCGTTACAGCATGCCAGATACGCTCAAGGCGCAACATACGGCTTTTCTCACAACAGGCAATGTATGCTATAGCGATATGGGGCGGGTGATGTGTTCTATTATTGGTGATAGCGTTGGCTGGCACGATACCATTTGCGGCGTAACAGATGCGGCGATGATAGAAGCAAAATATGGCAAAGCCACTTTTCAAACGCATCGCAATGAGATGTTTCGTAGCGGCAAAGATGGTTTGCTTATTGAGCTGGCAAAGCATGGTCTAGGTAAGCGAGATTTAGTTCCTAACGTCAATTTCTTCAGCAAAGTGATGCCTGATGAAGTTGGTAATTTGAGTTTTGTTGCAAATCATAGTGAAGCTGGTAGTTATGTGGATATTCGTTTTGATATGAACGTGTTTTTGGTGTTATCTGCGGCGCCACATCCTTTGGACGATAAAAAAAGTTATCAGCCTTCCGCAATTAAATTATCCACTTGGCATAGCGGGATGGCCTCTGCAGATGATTTTTGCCGTCATTCATGTGAACAAAACCAACGTGGTTTTGTGAATACGGAAAGGTATTATTTATGATGGTAGAAAGCACTTTAGACCCTAAATACGCAGTGCTGGATCAAGTTTGTGATGCGGGCGACCCATGGATGGCGGAAGTTAAAAAAAGTCAAATTTTTCGCATATTAGATTTGGAAGGTAACCAGGCGGTTGATACACTTTTTTATAACGCGACTAACCCTGAAGAGCGCTACAGCGCAACGGATACGATTGCGCGGCAACGGCAGTTATATCTCACGATAGGATCAGTGTTGTATTCCAGCGAAGGGAATGTAATGTTGACAATCGTTGCCGATACCTGTGGTCGTCACGATACGCTTGGTGGTGCGTGTTCGGCCGAAAGTAATACTACCCGTTACGATTTAGCCAAACGCCCTATGCATAGCTGCCGTGATAGCTTTATGCATGCGCTGAACCACAGTGAATGCGCCACGCATCGCCATATGAGCAAACGAGATATTACTGCAAACATTAATTTTTTTATGAATGTGCCTGTAACTGCCAATGGGGGCTTGAGCTTTGCCGATGGTATTTCTGGTGCAGGTAAGTATGTAGAAATGCGTGCTGAGATGGATGTGGTAGTTCTGATTTCAAATTGCCCACAGCTTAATAACCCGTGCAATGCTTATAATCCAACACCAGTGCGCTTGCTGGTGTGGAATAGCAATTAAAATACAGCGTTAGGACGACCTAACGCTTGCAACAAAAGCGAGACGACTCGCCCAGAGGTTAAAGTGTTTAAAAAAGTACTAATTGCTAACCGCGGTGAAATCGCATGCCGCATCATCCGTACACTGAAAAAAATGGGCATTAAATCAGTGGCAATATACTCAGAAGTTGATGCTGGTGCACGTCATGTGCTGGATGCAGATGAGGCTATTTGTGTCGGCGCTGCGCCAGCGGTCGAGAGTTATCTCAATATAGCCAAAATTCTACAAGTGGCCGCCGATACTGGAGCACAGGCCATACACCCTGGTTATGGGTTTTTATCAGAAAACGCGAGTTTCGCAGAAGCTTGCGAGACTGCAGGCATTGCATTTATAGGCCCAGCACCAGCACAAATGCGTGATTTTGGCTTAAAACACACAGCACGTGAGTTAGCGCAACAAAACGGCGTACCTTTATTACCAGGCACGGGTTTGTTGAAAGACGTGAAAGATACCAAAGCTGAAGCTCAAAAAATAGGCTACCCGGTTATGCTAAAAAGCACCGCAGGCGGCGGTGGTATTGGCATGCAATTAATCTGGAATGAGGGCGAACTGGACACTGCTTTTGAATCGGTGAAACGCTTATCCAAAAATAATTTCAAAGATTGCGGTATGTACCTTGAAAAATACGTGCTCGCTGCGAGGCATATTGAGGTGCAAATTTTTGGTGATGGCAAAGGTAAAGTTATTGCGATGGGCGAGCGTGATTGCTCTATGCAACGGCGTAATCAAAAAGTGATAGAAGAAACGCCAGCGCCCAATATTAGCGAAGCGATGCGTCAACGTTTGTGCGAAACCGCCGTGAAGCTTGGTAGCGCTTTGCATTATCGCTCAGCAGGTACAGTCGAATTTGTGTATGACAATGCATCAGGTGAGTTTTACTTTTTAGAGGTGAACACGCGTCTGCAAGTAGAGCACGGTGTAACCGAGCTAGTAACGGATGTGGATTTGGTGGAGTGGATGGTACGCGTTGCAGCCGGAGATACGGCGTTCATAAGTGATTACAAACATTCCCCCAAAGGCCATGCCATACAAGTACGCTTGTACGCGGAAGATGCCAACAAAAATTTTCAGCCATCCAGCGGCGTTTTGACAGAAGTGCAGTTTTCGTCCATAGCGCGAAATGATAGCTGGGTTGAAACAGGTAGCGAAGTTTCGCCATTTTATGACCCGCTCATCGCCAAAGTGTTAGTGCATGCCAATGACCGGATCGCAGCCGTGCAATCAATGCGAATCGCGCTGCATGAAACTTGCCTCAGCGGTATTGAAACCAACTTGGAATATCTGCGCCAAGTGCTGGCAGACAAGGTGTTCCCTGCTGGGGAGCAAACTACACGTTATTTGAATACCTTCACTTACAAGCCACTGACGATAGATGTACAAGATGGCGGTGTGATGACCACCATTCAAGATTATCCAGGCCGTGTGGGGTATTGGGCAGTTGGTGTGCCGCCATCTGGGCCGATGGATCATCTGGCTTTTCGTATCGCTAATAAACTGGTAGGAAATGATGAGGGGGTAGCTGGTCTAGAAATCACGCTAATTGGCCCTAAACTCAAATTCAATACAGATGTGGTGATTGCCATTGCTGGCGCGACGATTGAGGCAAGGCTAGATGGTGCGCTGATTGCAATGTGGCAATCACATCATATCAAAGCAGGATGCACGCTTAAGTTAGGCAATATTAAAGGCGGAGGTTGTCGTTCATATTTGGCAGTAGAAGGCGGTTTTGATGTACCAGATTATTTGGGTAGTAAATCGACCTTTACACTCGGCCAGTTTGGTGGGCACGGCGGCAGAACACTTAGAGTAGGCGATGTGCTGCATCTTACCAAGCAGACAGAACTAACTTACACTGCAAAATCAATCTCGCAGAGTTTGCAGCCAAATTACACCAATTATTGGGGAATCGGTGTGCTATATGGCCCACATGGTGCCCCAGACTTTTTTACCCAAGCAGATGTAACCATGTTTTTTAGCACCGATTGGGAGGTGCATTATAATTCTAACACCACAGGCATCCGTCTAATTGGCCCCAAACCACAGTGGGCGAGACAAGATGGCGGCGAGGCGGGTTTGCATCCATCCAATATTCACGATAACGCTTATGCCATTGGTGCCATAGATTTTACGGGAGATATGCCAGTTATTTTAGGTCCAGATGGCCCAAGTTTGGGCGGCTTTGTTTGCCCGGCTACTATTGTTCAGGCTGAGTTATGGAAAATTGGGCAAGTTAAAGCAGGCGATAGGATACGGTTTAAACGCCTAACGCAGGCCGAAGCGAATGCAATGGAGTTAACACAAAATCTTTTAATTGCTAACTTAACGAGTAGCGAAACTGGTGCAATAAATGTGGCTTTGCCCCAGTTAGTAGACAGTGCGATATTGGCACAAATCATAGAAACTACAGCACAGACTAAAGTGGTATATCGTCAGGCGGGTGATAAATATCTTCTGATTGAATATGGCGAATTAGTGTTAGATTTAAACCTGCGTTTTCGCGTGCATGAGTTAATGCTGTGGCTAGAAAACCAAGAAATTAAAGGCATTATTGATTTAACGCCGGGCATACGCTCTCTACAAGTGCATTTTGAAAGTTTAGTACTGCCGGTTAATCACCTCCTCAATATTCTGCAACAAGCTGAGCATGAGTTGCCCAGTATTGACGACATGGAAGTGCCTACACGCATTGTACATCTGCCACTATCTTGGGATGATACGGCCACAAAGCTTGCTATCGAAAAATACATGCAATCGGTGCGTAAAGATGCACCCTGGTGCCCGAGTAATATCGAGTTTATCCGACGCATTAATGGGCTAAATAGTGTAGAAGATGTTAAAAATATTGTTTTTAACGCGAGTTATTTAACGCTGGGCTTGGGCGATGTGTATTTAGGTGCCCCAGTTGCTACACCTGTCGATCCGCGTCATCGCTTGGTCACCACTAAATACAACCCTGCACGTACTTGGACGCCAGAAAACGCAGTAGGCATAGGCGGTGCCTACATGTGCGTGTATGGTATGGAAGGGCCTGGCGGCTATCAATTTGTAGGCCGCACCATACAAATGTGGAACCGCTGGAAAAACTTTAGTGGCGGTAAGCCATGGTTGCTACGCTTTTTTGATCAGATTCGGTTTTATCCTGTATCAGGTGCAGAATTATTGCGAATGCGTGCAGATTTTCCGCGTGGTAAGTTTGAGTTGGACATTGAAGAAACTACGTTTAGCCTAAAAGACTATAACCAGTTTTTGAAACAGGAGGCTACCAGCATTAATGCCTTTAAATGCAATCAGCAAGCGGCTTTTGACGCTGAGCGCGAACGTTGGATTACATCAGGCCAAGCAAATTATAGTAACGAAGCCGAATCAGTAAACTCAGATGACGCACTTGATCTGCCTGTAGGTAGCAAAGTCGTCACCTCGCATGTTGCAGGAAATTTATGGCAGATTAAAGTAAAAGAAGGGGACGAGGTGAAGGAAGGCGAAGTAGTAATGATTGTGGAATCAATGAAAATGGAAATTTCAGTATTGGCCAACTGTAGCGGCAAAGTTACGCAGGTTTTAGGCAGCGAGGGCGTGACAGTCTCTGCAGGCCAAAATCTAATCGTCATGGTGGAAGAAGTTTAATATGAACTTACAAATATCACACCTACATAAGCTTTATCTTTCAGGCGCACTCACACCTTCTAACTTGGTAATAAAACTAGATACCGAAATAGGGAATGATGACAGCCATCACATTTGGATTCGCCGTTTGCAGTTAGATGAAATGCTGGTTTATACAAAAAAATTGGAAGCAAAAGACCCTGTAAATCTGCCTTTATATGGCATTCCATTTGCGATTAAAGACAATATTGATTTGGCAGGTATACCGACAACGGCTGGCTGCCCAGATTATGCTTATACCCCAAACAAGAATGCAACAGTAGTGCAAAAACTGATTGAAGCAGGCGCAATTCCCATCGGAAAAACTAACCTGGATCAATTTGCTACGGGTTTGGTTGGTACGCGCTCACCTTACGGAGCTTGCAAAAATAGCATCAATCCAGAATACATTTCAGGCGGCTCCAGTGCTGGTTCCGCAGTTGCGGTCGCGCTGGGCATGGCGAGCTTTAGTTTGGGCACAGATACCGCAGGCTCAGGCCGCGTGCCAGCCGCATTTAATAATCTGGTTGGGTACAAGCCCACATGCGGCCTAGTGAGTACATTAGGTGTTGTGCCTGCTTGCCGCACGCTAGATTGTGTGTCGATATTTGCCAACAATGCACAAGATGCCGCAACCGTACTGCAAAGCGCGCAAGGTTTTGATGCTGATGATGTCTATTCGCGTCACTCACCCACTAGCGTGATGCGCGATTTAGGGAGTAACTTTACATTCGGAGTGCCTAAGCTAGATCAACTTGCATTTTTTGATAATCCAGAAACGCCACAGTTATTTCAGCAGGCTATAAAGCAGTTAGAAAAAATTGGTGGCAAATCAGTTGAATTTGATTTTGCGCCATTCTTAGAAACCGCGCAGTTGCTTTACGAAGGTCCGTGGGTAGCGGAGCGCTATGCAGCCATTCGCGCGTTTTTTGATGCAAAGCCGGAAGCACTATTTCCTGTCACCAAACAAATAATTGGCAATGCGGTAAAATTTAGCGCGACCGACACATATAACGCAATGTATAAGCTAAAAGCGCTGCAACGTAAAGCAGAGGCGGTTTGGCAAGATATTGATGTGATGGTGACGCCCACTGCGGGCACCATTTATACCATTGCCGAAGTCGAGGCCAATCCGATTCAAGCCAACACCAATTTAGGTTATTACACTAATTTTATGAATTTATTAGACCTGTCTGCATGCGCTATCCCCACTGGATTCCAAGCCGATGGCCTGCCATTTGGGGTGACTATTTGCGCACCAGCATTTAGTGATGACATGCTACTTGATTTGGCTAAAAAACTGTAAAAAGGCATCTATATGAATACGGACAACATGATAAAAGTAGCTGTTTGTGGCGCGCACATGAGCGGTTTACCTCTTAATCCGCAACTTACAACGCTTGGTGGCACATTTGTGCAAGCGACATTTACTTCGCCTGACTATCAATTATTCAAGCTAAACGGGTTTACTCCCCCACGCCCAGGTCTATTGCGCGTAACCGAAAACGGGTCTGCAATTGCGCTAGAAGTTTGGCAATTACCGATGGAAAATTACGGTAAGTTTGTGGCTGGCGTGCCAAGCCCATTGGGTTTCGGCACATTAATACTTGCGGATGGTAGCCAAGTACAAGGCTTTTTGTGTGAGGCTTACGCTACGCATGATGCTATTGATATTAGCCACTTAGGTAGTTGGCGCAGTTATCTTGCACAGGCATAGGACGATGCATAGCAATGTTTAACACCTTCAAAAATAACAAAAGTTTGTTACCAAATGCCTTAGCGTTTAGTTTTGCTATATTCGGCTACGTGGCGGGTGTCTTCATGTTGTTTTCTAGCAGCTATTTTATAAACATGGCTGGTGTTTTACTCACAGCACAAAGCTTGATTATTAGCGCCTACTTACTACATGAGTTTTCGCATTGGAGTATTTTTAAATCGCCGCAGGAAAATGAACGCTGGGGTGTTGTGATGTCTTGGATTAATGGCAGTTGTTACAGCGCTTTTGGGGAAATTCGTGATAAACATATGCACCATCATGTCGATCGCGTGGATGTGTTGACTTTCAATGTGCAGCATTTAATGCGAGACATGCCAGTAGTCGCCAGTAACCTCATCAAAGCCTTGGAGTGGGTGTACATTCCCGCGCTTGAAATTCTCATGCATTTTTTGGTGATTGTTTTGCCATTTATTCGGCCAGAATGGCATTATAAACGCCCACGCTTAATTGCTATCATGCTTGTGCGAGCGTCTCTATTCGTACTCATGGCGTGGCTGTCACTTAAGGCATGGCTTCTGTATTTACTGGCATACGGCATCATGCTCACCGCATTGCGATTTGCGGATGCCTTTCAGCATACTTATGATGTATTTTTACAATCTGACGGTGAAATTGCAGATGGCAAGTTACGCGATCGCACCTATGAGCAGGCCAATACTTATTCAAATCTCACGTCGATTCATTATCCCTGGCTGAATCTGCTGTTTTTAAACTTTCCTTACCACAACGCACATCATGAAAAACCCATCGTTCCGTGGCATCAACTACCAGCGCTGCACCAACAACTGTTTGGTGATTCTGCCTTGCTACCTGTTATCCCTATGTCTAAGCTGCTTAAGGCGTATCATCGCCATCGTGTGACACGGCTACAAAGCGATGATTACGGCGTGCTCACCAACGATAGTGTAAACGCCTTTATTGGTGCGGCTGGCGTGTCTTTTTTAACAGCTCTATGACGACAAAATTATGACTTCTGTTACCAAATTTTGGCCGATTTTAACCGCTACTCATCATTACGATAAATCGATTTCGACATACAACCGTGGCACGGGGCAGACAATAGAAGCGCCGATATTGGCGTATTTAATTGAGACCAAAAATGGACGAATTTTGTACGATGTGGGTTGCGATTACAATAAGATTAACAACCCTATACAGCGCGCCAAATACTATAACACAGAGACTTTTTTGTTTGATGCGCCCAATATGGATGAGTCGCAGCGTCTACCCAATCAGCTTGCGAAGCTGGGTTTATCTGCAGCTGATATTGACGTGATATTTTTAGGGCATTTGCATTTTGACCACGCGGGTGGTTTGTGCGATGTGTGCGGCGCGGAGGTGCATATTCAGGCTGAAGAATTAGCCAATGCCAACCCAAAAGACGACGTCGCATATTTTGATAACGAAATTATTGCTCAAGCCAATTGGCAAGTGAAACAGGGTGAATATGACTTGAGCTTAGGCGTGCGCGCCATTACTAGCCCGGGCCACACCGCTGGGCATATGTCGTTATGGATAGAAATGCCTCACGGAGCGCCGATTATCTTGGCAGGAGACGCGGCAGATTTAACTGAAAATATAGTCGACGAAGTCGCCCCTGGTAATTGTTGGCGAAACCAAACTGATTTAGCTGTTGCAAGCATACGCAAGCTCAAAGCGCTGGCAGCAACTGAAAAAGCTGCTTTGTGGCCGAATCACGATATCTCATTTTGGAAAACTCTTAGGACTTTCCCAGAATTTTATTCATGATGATGGGCGCATCTAGTGAATTAAGCCAAAACACCCCCGTGCCAGACGCTTACATGGGTGTGTGGCAACGAACTTTGCTAGAAAGTGCTACTGGTAAAGATGATAGCTCATTAGTGCTGTGGATGCAGACTCAGCACTACCACATCGACATTCGCATTCCGGCTGAACGCGCAAACATTCGCGCCGTGAACGCGCTTGAAGAGTATACCTATAAAGAACTATTGCTCCTTGCCAGTCAGCAGGGCTTCGCAGGCGTAACGCATGTAAAGGCGGACATTTGCCAATGGCAACGCGAGATCGACTTTCAGACGCCTAATGAGTCACGCGATATTGGAAAAATGGCGTTTACAGATGCCAACACCATCATAGAAACTGGCTTAGATGAGCCTTACCTTGAAGTATGGCGGCGGTTAGAGCATAGCTTAGAAGTTTTTAATTTTACAATTACTACTGGTAAAAATCGTAAAGGACTAGAAACACCTGCATACATCATGCGCGTGGGAAATTTTGTTGCTTATGCCAGACCGCGCCAAGTTAGTTTGCCTAAAACTTACTCGCTAATTAATGCCATTCAGACCTATCAACCTGAACGAGAGCAACTTTTAGATTGGCTGGATTTTGAAATATCATTTGGCGAGATCGTGGATGAGTGTTATTGGAAAATCAAGCATTCCACCTTGCCATTTAAAGAAAAGATGACTGTCTTCTTAGGGTCGGATAACGCCCTTTGGTGAACGGTCAAAGCTCGGTCAAAAGCGGAAGTTCAAGTAGATCATCCGCCTACCCTAATTTCATTCGACTTTGTGTTGCATGATCAAAAACGTCGTTTCTACTGTGGTGCCTGACTGTTCTCTCACCAAGCGCACTGCACGCCAGTTCGGCATATTTCCATTGTAAGGGTTCCCCCTTATTTCTCCTTTGTAGGCAGTCTGTCATATTGCTAGGCCTGATTACAGTGAAGCTAACAAGATTTCTTTTGCACCAAAGGGTTAAGAGCAAAGAGTGTGAGGTTGTCGACTTTGTCGATAGCCTCACGTTACGCATTTATACTTTTTTTATAATTGCCATCCATATTTTTTGATATTTTTTATATCTAGAAGCCTAGTATAGAAACGTAATTTTAAGTAAGGAGGTAACAAATGGATTTCATATATATTGCAGGAATATTCCTGTTTTTCATCCTGCTGGTCGGTATGGCCTATGGATGCTCAAAATTGGGAGGTGTCCAATGACCTGGCTTACTCTCGTTAGCGGCATTGTCGCTGCCGGGCTGCTGATCTACTTGATTGCGGCCTTACTTCATCCGGAGGACTTCTCATGACTAACCATGCCTGGATTCTACTTGGGGTTTATTTCCTCGCTTTACTACTGTTGGTTAAACCGCTTGGTCTTTATATTGCGCATGTGATGGAAGGGCGCCTGAGTTTTGCCGCAGGCATTGAAGCCACTCTCTATCGTCTCTGCGGGATCAAGAAAGATGAGGAAATGGGCTGGCTCAAATATGCGCTGGCACTCCTGTTCTTCAATTTACTGGGAGCGCTGGCGGTATATGCATTGCAGCGCGTGCAAGTCGCGTTGCCGCTTAATCCACAACATTTTTCCAACGTCAGCCCGGACTCGTCGTTCAATACAGCGATTAGCTTTATTACCAACACCAACTGGCAAGGCTATAGTGGCGAGTCTACCATGAGCTACCTGACACAGATGTTGGGACTCGCAGTGCAGAACTTTCTTTCTGCCGCCACCGGCATCGTGGTCGTCATCGCGCTGATCCGCGGCTTCGTGCGCCACACCGTTACCACCATCGGCAATGTGTGGGTGGATCTTACCCGCGCGACGTTATATATTCTGCTGCCACTTTCAATAATCTTTGCAGTATTTTTGGTGAGTCAGGGCGTTATCCAGAATTTTGATGCCTACAAGGACGTGACGACACTGGAGGTCACTAAATACGACAACCCTAAACTCGACGCCGCTGGTCAGCCAGTCAAGGACGAAAAGGGCAATGCAATGACGGAGCCTGCCACAACCCAGACCCAGACCTTGGCAATGGGGCCGGTCGCTTCCCAAGAGGCTATCAAAATGCTCGGCACCAACGGTGGCGGTTTCTTCAATGCTAACTCGGCACATCCGTTTGAAAATCCCACGCCATTGACGAACTTCTTCCAAATGCTGTCCATTTTCCTGATTCCAGGCGCGCTCTGCTTCACCTTCGGCCGTATGGCGGGTGATTCACGCCAGGGCTGGACCATATTTGCGGCCATGTCATTGATTTTTATCGTGTTTGCAATCGGCGCTATGACCTTCGAGCAGCAAGGCAACCCTATTCTCACTGGGTTGGGTGCTGACCAAACCGTCACTGCCATGCAGGCTGGCGGTAACATGGAAGGCAAGGAAACCCGCTTTGGTATCGCCGATTCCGGGCTATTCGCTACCATTACCACTCTGGCTTCCTGCGGTGCTGTAAATTCCATGCATGATTCCTTCACGCCGCTGGGTGGTCTGGTTCCGCTTGCCTCAATGCAACTGGGCGAGGTGGTGTTCGGTGGAGTTGGTTCTGGGCTTTATGGCATGCTGGTGTTCGCCATCATGGCAGTGTTCATTGCAGGTCTGATGATCGGGCGCACCCCGGAATACCTGGGCAAGAAGATCGAGTCTTTTGAGATGAAGATGGTATCCATTGCCATTCTTGTGACGCCGCTGCTGGTGCTGGTCGGCACTGCTGTTGCCGTAATGACCGAGGCTGGCCGTGCAGGCATCGCCAACCCTGGTGCCCACGGCTTCTCGGAAATTCTCTATGCACTGTCTTCTGCCGCCAACAACAACGGCAGCGCCTTCGCAGGACTTTCCGCCAACACGCCGTTCTACAACGTATTACTGTCTGTCGCCATGTGTTTTGGGCGCTTCGGCGTCATCATACCGGTGCTGGCCATGGCCGGCGCATTGGCGGCTAAGAAGCGCATTGCTGTCACTGCAGGTACCATGCCTACTCATGGCCCGCTGTTTGTCACGCTGCTAATCGGTGTGGTATTGCTGGTCGGGTTGCTTAACTATGTTCCTGCACTTGCACTTGGCCCGACGGTCGAGCATCTGGTGTTATGGGCTGGACATTAAGGAGATAATATATGTCACGTAAAACTTTTACCTTGTTCGATCCTGAGTTGGTCAAGCCAGCGATTGTTGAATCGTTCAAGAAACTCGCCCCCAATGTTCAGTGGCGTAATCCAGTCATGTTCGTAGTTTATGTAGGCAGCATTCTGACCACCATTCTGTGGCTTCAGGCACTGGGAGCCCACGGCGAAGCGTCGTCCGGCTTTATCCTGGGGGTGGCTGTGTGGCTGTGGTTCACAGTGCTGTTTGCCAACTTCGCCGAAGCGCTGGCAGAGGGCCGCAGCAAGGCACAAGCCGCTTCACTGCGTGGCCTTAAGAAGGAAACCTGGGCCAAGAAACTGCATGAGCCAAATGCCGATGCGCAGTGGCATACCGTCCAAGCCACAGAGCTGCGCAAGGGAGATGTAATACGGGTTGATGCTGGAGAAACTATTCCAGCGGACGGTGATGTAATCGAAGGCGTTGCCAGTGTGGACGAGTCCGCCATCACCGGTGAATCCGCCCCAGTGATCCGTGAATCTGGAGGGGATTTCTCTGCTGTGACCGGTGGCACCCGAGTGCTGTCGGACTGGATCGTGGTGCGAATTAGCGTTAATCCAGGCGAAACTTTTGTTGACCGTATGATTGCCATGGTGGAAAACGCCAAGCGCCAGAAAACACCTAATGAAATTGCGCTGACTATCTTGCTAGTAGCACTTACCATCGTGTTTCTAGGTGTCACCGTCACGTTACTGCCGTACTCGATTTTTAGTGTGAGTGCAGTGGGTAAAGGCACGCCAGTCAACGTTACCACTTTAATTGCGCTGCTGGTCTGCCTGATTCCGACGACTATTGCTGGCTTACTATCCGCCATTGGCGTTGCCGGCATGAGTCGATTGATGCAGGCCAATGTTATCGCCACCTCCGGGCGCGCGGTAGAAGCGGCAGGAGATGTGGATGTATTGCTGCTCGATAAGACAGGCACTATTACCTTAGGCAATCGCCAGGCTACTGCTTTCCTACCGGCACAAGGCGTCAATGAAGCTGCATTGGCAGATGCCGCACAGTTGGCATCGCTTGCCGATGAGACGCCTGAAGGCCGTAGCATAGTGGTACTGGCTAAACAGAAATTCAATCTGCGTGAGCGCGACATCCATGCGCTGGGTGCCACTTTCGTGCATTTCTCAGCCCATACTCGTATGAGCGGCGTCAATCTGAATGACCGCCAGATCCGCAAAGGGGCAGCAGATTCCATCCGTCAGCACGTTGAAGCACTGGGAGGCTCATTTCCCAAACAGTTAGCTCAGACAGTGGATGATGTGGCACGTCGCGGAAGTACGCCGCTGGTGGTTTCTGATGGCGCTACGGTATTAGGTGTGATTGAACTGAAGGACGTGGTCAAGGGCGGCATCAAGGAGCGCTTCGCCGAGTTGCGTAAAATGGGCATCAAAACTATCATGATAACGGGTGACAATCGCCTCACAGCGGCTGCTATTGCTGCCGAAGCGGGAGTGGATGATTTCCTCGCCGAAGCCACACCAGAAGCCAAGCTGGCCCTGATCCGTCAGCACCAATCTGAAGGCCGACTGGTAGCGATGACGGGCGATGGTACCAATGACGCCCCTGCGCTGGCTCAGGCTGACGTGGCAGTGGCAATGAATACCGGCACGCAGGCAGCGAAGGAAGCAGGCAATATGGTGGATCTGGATTCTAACCCGACCAAATTGATCGAGATTGTGGAAACCGGCAAACAGATGCTCATGACGCGTGGTTCATTGACCACTTTTAGCATAGCTAACGACGTTGCAAAATATTTTGCCATCATCCCGGCGGCCTTTGTGACTACTTACCCGCAGCTTTCTGCACTCAACATGATGGGCTTGGCAAGTCCTGCCTCAGCCATTCTATCCGCGGTCATTTTTAACGCGCTAATCATCATTTTTCTGATCCCGCTGGCGTTGAAAGGGGTGCCATACCGCGCATTAGGCGCAGCTACGCTCTTGCGTCGTAATCTGGCAATCTACGGGGTGGGCGGCATCATTGCTCCATTTATTGGTATCAAATTGATCGACATGACATTGTCTGTCGCCGGCTTAGTTTAAGATAGGAAAGGAATAATCATGAAAACACTGTTACGTCCCGCTATCACCTTGTTTGTATTACTATCTGCCGTCACCGGCATCCTTTATCCTCTGGCAGTGACTGGCATAGCTAAAACGTTGTTTCCGGCCGCAGCCAATGGCAGTCTGGTGGAAAAAGGTGGCAAGCCAGTCGGCTCCACTCTGATCGGTCAGAGCTTCACCGGTGCTCAATATTTCTGGGGCAGACCGTCTGCTACTGGACCATATCCCAATAATGCTACTGCTTCCAGCGGTTCCAATCTAGGGCCACTCAACCCAGCCCTAGCCGACGTCGTGAAAGCTCGCATCGCAGCACTGAAACAGGTTGATCCGTCCAATACCAAACCAGTACCCATTGATTTGGTGACGGCCTCAGCGAGTGGGCTGGATCCGGAAATCAGCCCGGCTGCGGCAGAGTACCAGATCGGCCGCGTTGCCAAGGCGCGTAACCTCAAAATTGAGCAAGTAAGTGCGCTAGTGAATCAGCATACCGAAGGCCGCCAGTGGGCCGTATTCGGTGAGCCTCGGGTAAATGTTCTAGCACTCAATCTCGCACTGGATGCTAAGTAACTAGTTCAACAAGCTATAAACTATCAGGATCGGCTAAATGAAAACAACAATCTGATTTATGCGTTTTTCTGTGCTGTTGCGGTGCTCCAGATCCATACTCTGGCCGATGGCTGCAAATGCAAGTTTTATCTTGGATAACTATTACCACGACATTTCACAACCCCAACTATAGTAAATATTTTTTATATAATTATTTTTTTAGGAGTAAAAGTACCATGCGTAAATCCCTATTACTAACAGCTGTACTCGGTACGCTTGCGCTACCAACATTTTCGTATGCGGATGATGCTGCAGCGCCAGCTGCCGAAGCCCCAGCTGCTGCGCCTGCGCCTGCTGCTGCCGCAGCACCAGCGCCTACATGGACATTCCCTAGCAGCATTTCTTTGGTGAGTGATTACATCTGGCGCGGTCAAACCCAAACTT
>JADGRO010000048.1 GCA_017880905.1 Methylotenera sp. | reverse complement strand
TTGCAAGTAGCCTTGCAGCCTCACCAGGGTGTGGTGTGATGACCGTTTCAGCATTGCGGCTAATAACAATGGAAGCTAAATGGAGATGGCTAGCAATCAAGTTAAGTGCATCTGCATCCAATAGCATAGGTACATTTTGAGCTAACCAGAATTCTAGTAGCTCAATTGCTACTTTCGATTGCCCCAGCCCAGGGCCAATAACGATGCAATTGAGTTGGGGCAATTGGGTTATTGCTACCGGAGAACGCAGCATGATTTCTGGCTGGCAAATATCAACCTCAGGGGCATTATTGCATAACATCGCGGCATATACCCGTCCTGCACCACAATGTAGGGCTGCATGCGCCGCCAGCAGCACAGCACCTACCATGCCCGTATCACCACCTATAATTGCAACGCTGCCAAACGAACCTTTGTGTGCGTCATTTTTACGTGGTGGCAAGGCAGATTGAACCATGCTTTGCACTAATAGATTGGAAGCTGTTGATTCAGTTTTCATGATTAACCCTAGCGCGCTACCGTCTCGTCCGAATTTCGATTAGACCAAATTTCCAATAATGTAATAGTAACCGTGAGTGTGATAGGGCCCAAAATAAGGCCTGCGGGGCCAAACAAAATCAGGCCGCCGACTACCGACATAAAAACGAGAATAGTGTGAAGTTTAAGCCGATTTCCCACAAAGATTGGCCTAAGTAAATTGTCAACTGTACTTACAACGAGCACACCCCAAAGCGTAAGAATCAAAGCACTGGCCCAATTACCCTCCAAAGCCCAAAATAACGCTACTGGCCCCCAAATAATAAATGCACCCAACATGGGCACAACGGCCAGTAAACTCATTACCAATCCCCACAACAGTGGTTCTGGCAAACCCAACCACCAAAACATAAGCCCGCCCAAAAACCCTTGTACAGCCGCGATTGCAAACGTACCATAAACTATGGCGTGAATAGTATCGCCTACTCGATTAAACAATCTGCCCATTTCAAATTGTGTAAGAGGCGACAAAGACATGGCCGACTTAAGCGCTAAATGACGGTCTCGAAGAAAAAAGAAAAGCACATAAAATGTCAAACACAGCCCTAACACCTGAAATACTGAGCCTTTGACAATATCACTAGCGACACTGCCTAACCAAGTGGTAAACGTTTTGAAAGTCCCCTGCAAATCAATGTAGCGCTCTATCTTACTTACTATCGGCGCCAGTTGTGGCTGCGCCTCTAGCGTATGTAGCCACTCCCCTGAATTGATCTTGGTTTCAATTAATTGAGAGCCTTTTGCTGCTTGCGAAACCAGTTGCTGGCCAACGAATGTTACTGTGATGATAACGATTAGGCCAATCAACAAGACGGATACAATTGCCGCCAGACTAGGATACCTTAGCTTGGACTCAAGCCATCGCTGCAAAGGCGCGAACAATACCGCCAGTGTCAGCGCCCAAGTAAGCACAGATAAAAACGGCACCGTCATCCGGTAACACAAGTAAGCTCCAAGCACCGTCGCTATCATGAGCACAAGCGTCTGTACATGATTGCGCGAGCCCCAATCTTGCTCGATTGAAGTCTCCAATTGTTTGGTTTCTAATTCACTCATTTGAATAGCCAATCACACCTAAAAAAATTCTGACTAATGCGTACGCAATCCATGAAGAAAAATGTTTAAACTTGCTGCCATGCTCCCATTCATGTGAAGTTACACGATACGCACCTTCAATAGAAGCCTCGATTTCACTTTTCAATTCTGTAGCAAATGCAGTATCTTGAACCACTATATTTGCCTCATGTGCCAATAATAAACTAAATGGATCAATATTTGATGAGCCAACAGTAGCCCAATAATTATCAACTACTGCGACTTTGCTGTGCATAAAACTTTTACGGTATTCGTATATTTCAATGCCGCTACTCAAAAACTCACTATAAAAAGCATGAGTGGCAAACATTAAAAAATATTCTTTACGCCCTTGCAATAACAGTTTAACACTGACCCCATTTTTGACTGATATCATTAGTGCTTTGCGAAATCTTCTGCCAGGTACAAAGTAAGCATTGGCAATGATAATTTCTGACTTAGCACGAGCTATTGCGAGCAAGTAGGCTTTTTCGATATCGTGCCTATGCAGTACATTATCGCGCATCACAAATGCCGCTTTTAAACCGGTCTTTATGGTTTTCTGCGGCGGGTGCAAATTGACTTTGACAGAACTCATATTCACTTGCTGTATTCGTGCCCAAGCCATGCGGCGCCATAACTTGTGCACGCTCTCTACAATGGCTACTAATACTGCACCTTCTATACGTACTGCATAATCAATGCGTGGTGGAATCTGATCAGGTACATTATTATCGTCAATAATGTTAATGCCCCCCACAAAACCAATCACGCCGTCTATTACCACAACTTTTCGATGCAAACGTCGCAAACGCCTACGCTTAAATGTCCATGGGGATGTTTTAGGACGATAAAACATCACTTGCACACCTGCCTGCTCTAACTCTTGAACATAAGTTTTGGGTAGATATTTACAGCCAAATCCATCAAGCAATATGTTTACAGTTACGCCACGACCAGCAGCTTTTTTAAGTGCATTACCAATACGAATCCCCGTTGCGTCTGCTTCGTATATATAGGTTTGCAGATACACTTCGTGCACCGCATTTTCAATCGCAGCTTCTAACGCAGGAAAATATTCTGCCCCACTGCGTAGCAACTTGATTTTATTGCCACCAACAAAGTGAGTCATAAAATGTGCGTCATATTTTTAATAGTGTTGCTGTAAGCATCGCATGGTCAGATAGTTTAACGAAATGTGGTCCAGAATGTACTTCTACATGTCTTATTTGAAATCCGCGTACATATATACGATCCATCCTTAACATTGGCAACCAAGAAGGAAAGCTCCGCGCTGGCTTGCCTGCGTAATGCTCGAATACTTCACGGACATGTAAACGCTTGGCAAACACTCTGCCTGAACGCATACTCCAGTCATTAAAATCACCCGCAATAATTAAAGGCGCGTTGGGTGGAACGTGCTGGTCAACATAATCAGCAACAGCCAGCAATTGCTGACGTCGCCAATGCGCAAACAAACCTAAGTGCACGCAAATAGCGTGTAAAGGAGCATCCCAATTAGGTATGTTAATTTCGCAATGCAACATGCCACGCTCCTCCGCTACGTGTGCAGAGATATCTTCGTTGATGATTTTAACAATTGGAAATTTTGAAAGTAAAGCATTACCATGGTGACCTGCAGGATACACCGAATTTTTTCCATATGCGTAATCTGGCCAAATGGTATCTGCTAAATACTCGACTTGCCCCGATATAGAAGATGCCTCAAAACGTTTACTATGTTTGACATGCGCATCTTGTACTTCTTGTAAAAAAATGACATCTGCATGTAATTTTCGAAGCAACTCTCGTTGACTGTGCAAGGAAAAACGGGCGTTAAAATGGGTAAAGCCCTTATGGATATTGAATGTGGCGATGCGTAAGGTGTTATGCAAAATAAATTCAATCAATTAAGTTTGTCATCACAACAATTGTACAACAATCCATTTATGACTAAATTCCAATCTGCGCAACCCTTAAGGAAATATAACCCAATATTGATGCATATCAAATCACTCCACTAACCTAGTCCGTACCATACAAGCATTAATTTAGTGTTTGTTTATTACTTTAAGTGGAGAGCGTGGAAAATGAAAAATTCGTTATTGGCGTTAGTAGTTGTTGCTGCCTTTATCCCAATATTAGCTAATGCGGAAGCTGGTGATATTGTTGTTCGTTTGCGTGCAACAAATGTTTCACCAAATGAAAGTAGCAATCTAGGTTCGCAAACCGATGCAACTTATGGGGCGGGAACAGCAGCAGCCGTGTATGGCAGTGCCGGTGCAGAATTGCAAGTAGGTAGTAATACGATACCTGAAATTGACTTTTCTTACTACATCACCAAAAATATTGCTGCGGAATTGATTCTAGCATTAGGTACACGTCATGATGTTAGCGTTTCTGGTACAGGCGGCGTTTTGACTTCACGTGACTTAGGAAGCGTTAATTTACTGCCTCCGACGTTGACAGCGCAATGGCACTTTATGCCAGACCAAACGTTTGATCCCTATGTAGGTGCTGGTGGTGCTTATGTGCTCGGCATGGATCGCAGCTTAACTGCACAGGTAGGGGCACTAGGCTTACCAATTCGTACCGATAGGCATGCCTTTGGTGCCGTACTACAAGGAGGTGTTGATGTTAACCTTAAAGACAAATGGCTACTTAACTTTGATGTGAAAAAACTCTGGTTTAACACCGATGTTAAATTGGATGCTACAGGTGTATTGCCTAAAGCAGGTTACCAAAAGATTGACAGCCTTGATGTTGACCCATGGGTTATTAGTATAGGCATTGGCAAGAAATTTTAATTTTCAGTAGCTGGATCTAACCAGTCCGCTCCCATCGCCTCTGTCGTTATCGGCGGAGGCTTTTTTTGCATAGTAATTTAACTACACCATACTTTTACTTGATGCGCTAAATCCATCCAAATAGCCCAACCCGCTGCAAAGCTAAGTAGTAAGCCCGCTATACGCATGCTTGCGCTTTCACTTAGCCACTTGCCGCCATTTTTAAGCTTAAGCCAAAGCCAAGGACCAAGCATTAATGAAATACTGGTACCAATAGCAAATGTTGCCATACTTAATGCGCCATTTAACGGATTAGCATTTAACGATGCCACCAATAACGCCGAATACAGCAGGCCACAAGGCATTAGCGCCCATAACATGCCTGTAGCAACCACGCCCCCGGGTAGATGCGACAACTGACGCACATTCGTCCAGATTTGACGACCAAAGTTATCCGCCCACACTGGCTGGCGCGCATAAGCCAACAATATCAAGCCCCAGCTTAGCACCAGCACATGAAAAAATGTCCATACTGGGTGCAAAGCGAGGGTTTGGTTTGAGAACCAAGCCAGACTCTTTACTGAGCCAGCTGCTATGGCACCGAGACTGGAATAGCCAATTAACCTGCCTGCTTGAAATTTCCACAAATCATAAACGCCGCCCTGGCCTCTCTGCAGGCTGGCACATGCTGCGCCACACATGGCGATACAGTGCGGCCCGCCAGCTAAACCCATAAATAATGTGGTTAGTACAAGTGGGGATTGCATGATTATGCAATGTTAAATGATTTTTGAGAAGCGCGTACGATTACGGTCGGTTTGTAAGTAACGATCAAACACCATGGCAATTGCTCGCACAAAATACCAGCCTGTGTCTGTCACCACTATCCCGTCATCTTCAAGTTCTACCATGCCTACATTTTCTAATTCTTTTATAGCTTTTAACTCTGTAGAAAAATAGTCTTTAAAATCAATCATATAAGCAAGCTCGATAGATTCGTATTGCAGTTCCCCTTGACACATCAGTGCCATAATGACTGCGCGGCGCACCAAATCATCTCGTGATAGTGCTAGGCCTCGCACGACTGGAAAACGACCTTGATTCAGATAATCGTAATACTCATCCAAAATTTTGGCATTTTGGCTGTAAGTGGCGCCAATACGGCCTATTGAAGAAACGCCCAGGCCAATTAAATCGCAATCGGGCCTGGTGCTATAACCTTGAAAATTACGATGCAATCTGCCTTGCCGTTTAGCCACAGCCAGCGAATCACTAGGTAGCGCAAAATGATCCATGCCTATATATACGTAGCCAGCACTAATAAATGTGGATAAGGCGTCCGATAACATGGCGATTTTGGCCGATGCTGCAGGCAATTCATATTCGCTGATACGGCGCTGTGGCTTGAAGCGCTCTGGCAAATGGGCGTAAGCATACAGTGCTATTCTATCTGGCCTGAGCTCTACAATTTGTGCCAGAGTTTGGGCAAATGATTCTGGCGTCTGTTTAGGTAAACCATAAATTAAATCGACATTCACCGATTCAAACTTCAAGCGCCGCGCCGTCTCAACCAAGGCAAACACTTGTTCAGCAGGTTGAATGCGATGTACCGCTTTTTGCACTTCCGTATTAAAATCCTGCACGCCAAAACTTAAGCGACTAAACCCTAGCACTGCTAAATGCTCGAGGCGCTTATCATCGACTGTACGCGGATCTACTTCAATCGAGTATTCGCCGCCTGAGGCAAGTACAAAACTACGTCTCAACATAGACATAAGTTCAGATAACTCATCATCCGTAAAGAAGGTAGGGGTACCGCCGCCCAAATGTAATTGAGAGATTAGTTGTTTAGTTCCCAGGTACTTAACATGCAAATCAATTTCGCGACTAAGGTAGCGCAAATACTCAGCGCCTCGCTCATGATGTTTAGTGATGATTTTGTTACAAGCACAGTAAAAACAAAGAGATTCGCAGAATGGAATATGCACGTAAATAGATAAAGGCAAAGCCATACCGCCCACGCGGCGCTGCTCCAAGGCTTGCTTGTATTCATTCTCTGCAAAAGCTTCTACAAAGCGGTCTGCGGTTGGGTACGAGGTGTAGCGTGGTCCTGCAATGTCAAACTTCTGCAACAGTTCTGGCGTCAAAGCTGGCATTTGTACAGAGCTATCGACAATCATTACGCTACTCCTAAATTAGCTTAAATTTTGCCAGCATTAGTTGTAGAAATCTTTGATGCAAGTCAAAGAATTGTTTAGTAGGTTCTTAAACAAATGACACTCACATATTTAGTAAAAATCAGAATTACTACATACATTCACTAGCAACGAAGATATGAAAGGGGTATGCTAAAGCCTGATGTCATCCATTTGCACAATATGAACACAACTGTCATTCCAGATGCTCTAAAAGTTGCTTGCTCAAATTGCAATCTACGCGAGTTATGTATGCCTGTCGGTTTCAACCAAGACGATATGAATAAGCTTGATGAGGTAGTCGCTACGCGCCGCCGTGTCAAACAAGGTAGTTTATTATTTAGTAATGGCGACCCTTTCTCCTCGCTTTATGCCATCCGCACTGGGTTTTTTAAAACCAGCGTTTCAGCTGAAGATGGTAGAGAACAAGTGACGGGTTTTCAAATGGCAGGTGAAATTATTGGCCTCGATGGCATTGTCAGTGAGCATCACAGCTGCAATGCAGTGGCACTAGAAGACTCTGATGTGTGTGTGATGCCTTTCGCCAAGGTGGAAGATTTATCAAGAGAATTTCCAGTATTACAGCGCCATGTGCATAAAATTATGAGTCGCGAGATAGTGCGCGAAAACAGCGTGATGATGCTGTTGGGTAATATGCGCGCAGAGGAACGACTCGCTGCTTTTTTATTAAATTTGGTGCAACGTCTTCATGCGCGTGGGTTTTCGCAATCCGAATTAGTGCTTAGAATGACACGTGAGGAAATAGGCAGTTATCTCGGTATGAAGTTAGAAACTGTGAGCCGCACTTTCTCAAAATTTAGTGAAGAAGGCATTATTGAAGTCAAACAACGCTATGTGCGCATTATTACGCCGGATGCTCTCAAGAAAATATTCAATCCGCAGACCTGTTCTTAGTATTTTGTTATCTACGCAATAACAAGTCAAAATTTTTGTATGACTTTGCAAAATTATCTCACCATTTCTGATCACAACCGCGATGTAAGCGGCATGAAATATATCTACCCCGTTGTTTCGCGCCGTGCAGGCGGTGTATCTATAGGCATTAATCTCAATACCAATAATGCTTGCAATTGGCGTTGTGTATATTGCCAAGTGCCAAATCTCACTCGCGGCACACCGCCACCGGTTGAGCTTGATGTGTTAGAACATGAACTGCGAACTTTTTTGCAGTACTTGTTACATGGCGACTTTATAAATCACTATGTATCTGAACAGGATAGACACCTGAAAGATATCGCATTCTCTGGTAATGGCGAGCCAACTAGTGCCAAGGAATTCCCGCAAGTAGTATTGCTAGTTGAAAAAATACTGCGTGATTTTGATTTGCTTGGTGCGCTTAAAATTAGACTAATTACCAATGGTAGCTTACTGGATAAACAAGTAATACTGAAAAGCATTGGTCAATTAGCTAACTTTAATGGCGAAGTCTGGTTCAAGCTGGATGCTGGGACCAAAGCGAGCATCGCACGCATCAACGATGTGAATATTAATCCGCAAAGCCATTTACAACGCCTCAAAAACTGTGCAGAAATTTGCCCAACTTTTATACAAACCTGCATGTTCGCAATGGATGGCCATCCTCCGCAAGAGAGTGATATTTTAGCTTACCTAGAGCTAATTAGTCAGGTTAAGGATGTTGTTCAAGGTGTTCATTTATACGGTTTAGCTCGCCCATCTTATCAGGCTGAGGCTGAAAGACTCAGCCGCCTGTCGCCTGAATGGCTTGAAACGGTAGCGCAACGCATACGCCAACAAGGGCTTACTGTGCA
The DNA here is from genome assembly GCA_017880905.1 of Methylotenera sp. Taxonomy (GTDB): domain Bacteria; phylum Pseudomonadota; class Gammaproteobacteria; order Burkholderiales; family Methylophilaceae; genus Methylotenera_A. The sequence goes on along the minus strand of JADGRO010000048.1, from coordinate 8,091 downwards.
CGTCAGCCCTTAATTTAGACCAGTAAAGAGGATTACTCCAAATTCAAGCAACTTAAGGCTTTGTTGGTTTAATTCCTGTTGCCGCATGGTTACGTGCTTGCATAGCAGGAGTCATGGCATCACGCTGCGCATCTAAAGTTTTATTAATCTCAATGCCTTTACGGTAGTAATCATCAATCACAGGGTCTGGCCTGCTAATCGCGAGATACAGTGTTATAAAAGAGGCAATCACGACAATGAGTGGCCCGGAAATGATGAACCAAACATAGCCAAAATTCCACCAAGGTCTTGTATCTTGTTTTTCCATTGCGTTCACCTTAAATTTCGTAAGTAGTTGTATCATTGTCCAAGTAACTCTTATCTTGGCACCAGAAATATTGATTTTTCTGTCACCGTTTCTTTACTCTCAAGCGATTGAATTTCAAATTGAATTTTGTGAGTTCCGGATTCAACCGTTCCATAAGGAATTTTTAAATCCACTATAACCCAACGTGACTCTGCTGGTTTCACCATGATTATTCTGTTTTCTTCTTTATCTTCAGCATCTTCTACATTTTCAGATTCTACTTTCAAGTCTTTAAGACCAGTGACGCTGAGTCGATATTGATGTGCAGTCTCTGTGGCATTCATGATTTGTAGGCGATACACATTTTCTAACATCCCATCATCTGTCAGACGCGCCATTACGCCACGGTCACGCACCACATCCACCCTAAAAGATGACCTCAAACTCAAACTCACCAGCAAACCAAGTATTAACAGGGTGAGGATAGACATATAGGCTAGGACGCGCGGCCGCAAAATGCGCTTTAATATTTGGTTGTGCGACCATTTGCGAGTAATAGCATTTTGCGTTGAGTACTTAATCAGTCCTCGCGCATAACCCATTTTATCCATCACCGTATCACATACATCCGCGCAAGCGCCACAACCTATACACTCGTATTGCAAGCCTTTGCGAATATCAATGCCAGTGGGGCAAACCTGCACGCACAAGCTGCAATCAATACAAGATCCTAATTTTGAACTATCGGTACCAACCTTACGTGATCGACCTCCACGCGGCTCACCACGTGCCTCGTCATAGGTTACGATTAAGGTGTCGTCATCAAACATTGCGCTTTGAAAGCGCGCATAGGGGCACATATATTTGCATACTTGCTCGCGCATAAAGCCAGCATTACCATAAGTCGCAAATCCATAAAAACACACCCAAAATGTATCCCACGGGCCGACACTAAAATGAATCGATTCACTCATCAACTCCCTAATCGGTGTGAAATAGCCTACAAAAGTAAACCCTGTCCACATTGCAAAAGCTATCCAGATAAAGTGTTTGCCGCCTTTTTTAAGCAACTTTTTAGCGGACATCGATGACTCGTCAAGCTTCATTCGGTTAGCGCGGTCACCCTCAATTATTTTTTCTATCCAAAGAAAAATCTCCGTATACACGGTTTGAGGGCACGTGTAACCGCACCATAGCCGACCTGCGATTGCAGTAAAAAGAAACAGTGATAGCGCAGAAATAATTAAAATCGCTGTCAAATAAATCAGATCCTGCGGATACAAAACTAAATTAAATATATAAAAACGTTTGGCATCTAAATCAAATAACAAGGCTTGGCGTTGCCCCCACAGCAACCATGGAACTCCATAAAAAAACAACTGAGTCAGCCATATCATGACCCAGCGCCACTTTGTAAAATATCCGAATATACTGCGTGGATAAATCTTTTCTTGCGCCTCATATAGCGAAATAACAACCTCATTCATGGAGATTGTTTTTTCAGCAGCTTTAGAAACCGACGCTTGGCTCATCAACCGACTATCTGGTTACTTACTAGGCTTATTAGATAAACCCCAGACATAGGCGGCCAACACTTGTATCTGTTCTGGTGTAAGTTTTGCCGCTTGTGCTGGCATTTGATTGATTTTGCCCTCGTAAATGCGCTTGATAATGGCAGCCTCACCCGCGCCATGTAGCCAAATGTTATCGGTCAAGTTCGGAGCGCCAATATCTTGATTGCCCTTGCCTTCTGGCCCATGACATGCGGCACAGGCCACAAACTTAGCTTTGCCTAGTCCTGCGCGTCCTGAATCATACATGCTGCCTGAAAGACTCAACACATAATTTGCCACATTCTTCACGTCATCGGCATTGCCTACCATTGCTGCCATAGGTGGCATCATGCCAATGCGACCATTGGTAATAGTCTCTTTAATTTTTTCCGGGCTGCCACCATGAAGCCAATCATGATCCGTTAGATTCGGAAATCCAAGACTGCCCCGCGCATCTGAACCGTGGCATTGCGAACAATTATTCATAAATAGTCTCTCGCCAATTGCCTTAGCCTCGGCATCAACTGCGAGCTTTGCTACAGGCATACCAGCAAATTTTGCATAAAGTGGTTTTAATGCTTTGTTGGCACTTTCAATTTCTTGCTCATATTGCTTTATTTCAGTCCAGCCCAACTTCCCTTTATAATTTCCCAAGCCCGGATAAACGACTAAATAGACAAGAGAGAAAATAATAGTGATAACAAACAACCAAACCCACCAGCGCGGTAGGGGATTATTCATTTCACGCAAATCTCCATCCCATACGTGGCCGCTAGTATTATCATTATCCGCATTGGGTACTTTTACTTTGCTGGTTAACCACAGCAGCAATGCACAACCAAAAATACCAAGCAAAGTAATAACCGCAATGAAAATGGGCCAAAAATTACTCGTAAAATCACTCATTTTATTTTCCTCTAAACTTCACAACAAAGTCCTGCTTAGCTTTAGCCTTCTAGGATTTAATCTTCTTCAAATGGCAGGTTAGCTGCGTCTTGAAAGTCTTTTGTATTACGATGACGCCAAGCCCAAATCACAATACCCACAAACATAATAAAACTAGCAACAGTCACTAATATGCGAAGTAAATTAATGTCCATTTTGAATTTCCCTTGCTCTAAAATAAAGCTACTTCAGATGAATCCCTAAGACTTGTAAATATGCAATCAATGCGTCCATCTCTGTTTTACCTTTTACTTCCTCTGCGGCACCGGCAATTTGAGCATCGCTGTAGGGCACACCTACCCTACGCAGTGCACGCATGTTCGATGCTATGTCAGCATTAGCCGGCGCTTTCTCCAACCACGGGTAAGCAGGCATAATAGATTCGGGTACTAGATCGCGTGGGTTTATCAGATGAATACGTTGCCAGTCATCACTATATTTACCTCCAACACGGTGTAAATCTGGGCCCGTACGTTTACTACCCCATTGAAATGGATGATCGTAAACAAACTCGCCTGCTACAGAGTAATGTCCATAACGCAAGGTCTCTGCGCGAAATGGACGTATCATTTGCGAATGGCAGTTATAGCAACCCTCACGCAAGTAAATATCTCGTCCAGCCAGTTGCAGTGGCGTATATGGTTGCAAACCTCTAATCGGCTCTGTAGTTGATTTTTGAAAGAACAGTGGCACGATTTCCACAATGCCACCCATTGCAATTACTAATAAAATCAACACAATCATCAGAAAGTTATTGGTCTCAATTTTTTCGTGGCTAAATCCACTGCCAGTGTTTTGATTGGATGTATCGTTATTTGACATAATCAATTCCTTTAGGCTTGAGCAGCAACAGATGGAATGGAAGCAAGTGCAGGCTTGCCACTAGTTGCCGTTTTAAGCACATTCCACAACATAATAATCATGCCGCTTAAATAAAGCGTACCTCCCAGCAGACGTATGAGGTAGTACGGATGTTTTGCTTTTACGCTTTCCACAAAGGTGTAAGTAAGTGTGCCGTCAGCATTGATTGCGCGCCACATCAAGCCTTCCATCACACCAGAAATCCAAAGTGATGATATGTAGAGCACAATACCGATAGTCGCTAACCAAAAATGCAATTCGATCGCCTTCATACTGTGCATCTGTTTTTGTCCAAACAAACGTGGCACCATGTAATAGAGCGATCCCATAGAAACTAAGCCTACCCAGCCCAATGCGCCAGAATGCACATGGCCTATGGTCCAATCGGTATAGTGTGAGAGCGAATTTACGGTTTTAATCGCCATCATCGGCCCTTCAAAGGTGCTCATGCCATAGAAAGATAATGAAACAATCATAAAACGCAGGATGGGATCTGTACGCAACTTGTGCCACGCACCAGACATCGTCATCATTCCGTTAATCATGCCACCCCAGCTTGGTGCCAGTAGAATGAGTGAAAATATCATCCCTAGAGACTGCGTCCAATCTGGCAGAGCGGTGTAATGAAGATGGTGTGGGCCTGCCCACATATAAGTAAAAATCAGCGCCCAAAAGTGCACAATGGATAAGCTGTACGAGTAAACAGGACGCTCTGCTTGTTTAGGCACAAAGTAGTACATGATTCCCAAAAAACCTGCTGTCAGAAAGAACCCAACAGCGTTATGACCATACCACCATTGCACCATTGCATCCTGAACGCCTGCATAAGCAGAATATGATTTCATGAAGCTAACTGGCACTTCTGCACTATTCACGATATGCAACAACGCTACAGCAAGAATAAATGCACCAAAGAACCAGTTTGCCACGTAGATATGTTTAACCTTGCGCGTGCCTATGGTGCCGAAAAATACTACCGCGTATGCTACCCATACCAGCGCAATTAAAATATCAATCGGCCATTCCAGTTCGGCGTATTCTTTGCCGGTAGTATAGCCTAAAGGTAATGAAATCGCAGCCGCTACAATGACGGCTTGCCATCCCCAGAAGGTAAATGAAGCCAATTTGTTACAAAACAAACTAACATGACAAGTGCGTTGAACTACGTAGTAGGAAGTAGCAAATAATGTTGACCCACCAAATGCAAAAATCACGGCATTGGTATGTAGCGGTCGCAAGCGGCCAAAACTTGTCCACGGCAAGCCAAGATTGAGTTCAGGCCAGACAAGCTGTGCGGCAATAATCACGCCAACCAACATGCCCACCACTCCCCAAACCACCGCCATGATAGAAAATTGCCGAACAACGGTATCGTTATAGGTGGTTGATTGTGTATTTAAATATTGCATTTTTTACCCCTTTTTATGACTTCCGTGCGGATTATGTCCAAATCCGCTCATCTGTGATTTGATACAAATCAATCTTCGTGCAAAATCCGCTCACCCTCTGCTTCAACATCTTCAAATTGGCCAGAATTAATCGCCCACCATAACCCTGCCAAAATCAGCAGCACGAGAATGACTGACAAAGGAATTAATAGAAAAAGAATATCCATTAGATGGTCTCCGATCTAGGCATAGCTCAACGCGATAGGCGTGCCGCGTTGAGTATCACCAAAAGTGAACTTAATGCCATTCCAAGCCCTGCCAGCCATGCAGGCAGCATGCCAACTACAGCTAGTGGTACACAAACCGCGTTATACACGGCTGCCCAAATCAGGTTTTGTTTAACGATGCGCATTGTACGTTTGGCTTGCGTGATTAGGTGCGACACCATTGCAAGCTGACCGCCCATCACCACGAAATCAGATTGTGCTTGTGCTAGCGGCACTGCCTGTCCCATGGCGATTGAAACATGCGCACTCGCCAAAACTGGTCCATCGTTCAAGCCATCGCCCACCATGGCCACTTTGTGCCCTTGTTGTTGCAAAGATTGAATATGTGCAAGCTTATCTTGCGGTGTGCAGTTACCAGAAACACTACGAATACCCACAATATTGGCAATGCGTTGTACTGATTGCAACCTATCGCCTGATAACACTTCTACATGTACGCCGTTTTCTTGCAAGGCACGAATCGTTGGAATCGCATCAGGCTTGATTGCTTCTACAATTTCAAAACTGGCTAACCAGCCATGATCAGAAACCAGATGCACTTTTGAAATATCTTCAGTTAATTGCTCAACATGAGCATCATCCAAGCTGCAAAATTGAGCGGAGCCAAGCTTCAATTTACCATATGATGAATTTGCAGTTAATCCAGAGCCGGAAATTTCCTGCACATTACTAACATCTACATTGGTCTTAGTCATAAGAAAATTTTTAGATGCCTCAACCAAAGCACGTGAGGCTGGATGTAACGAATATTGAGCAAGCGCTACGGCAATCTGGAGTGCTTGTATTTCGCTTAAGTTTGCATCCGTAGATATACTTCCAATCGTCATACGATCTTCTGTCAAAGTGCCGGTTTTATCAAACACGATGGTGTCGATTGCTGTTAGCGCTTCTAAGGCCTGCATTCTGCGCACCAGTACACCACTTCTTGCCAGAGCACCAGATACGGTAAGCATGGCTGCTGGCGTTGCCAACGAAAGTGCACAAGGGCAAGTTACAATAAGTACAGCTACTGCAGCCATCAAAGCGTGGCTGTGGTCGGTTTGCCAAAAAATAGCGGCTGTGGCCACGGCCACCAACAGCACAACTAGCAAGAATGGGCGCGCTATGCGGTCTGCCAGCAATGCCAGCCGAGGTTTATCTACAGCTACGCGCTCCATCAGTGCTACAATCTGTGCATAACGTGTAGATTGGCCAATCTTATCTACACGCACTTGCACTGAAGCGGTGAGATTGTGACTACCCGCAATGATTTCAGAACCAGCAACTTTGGATACAGGTTGCGATTCTCCCGTCAGCAAGGCTTCGTCTGCATTGGTGGTGCCTAATGTGATTGTTCCATCTGCAGGAAATGCTTCCCCCGGGAGTACACGCACCACATCGCCAACATTCAGGCTACGTACAGCGATGCGCTCAAAGCTTTCATCGACCTTAAGGCGTTCCACACTGCTGGGTAGTCGACGCATTAATGCATCCAGCGCACCAGCTGTACGGTCGCGCATACGCAACTCAATCCAGCGACCAGTCAACAGAAAAAAAACAAACATGGTCAGCGAATCAAAGTAAACCTCATGCCCCCACCAGCCAGAAGGCTCAAAAGTCGCAGCCGTGCTCACCAAAAATGTAATCAGAATACCCAATGCAACCGGCATATCCATACTGATTTGATGTTGTTTGAGATCGTTGAGCGCATTACTAAAAAATGGCCCACACGAGAAGAGCAGCACTGGTAAAGTCAGTACCCAAGATGCCCAACGTATTAAATTCTGTGCGTCCGCTGTCATCTCACCCGGACTTGCATAATAGCTTGGCATTGCGTACATCATCACTTGCATCATGCAAAAACCAGCGACCAGTAATCGCCAAAGCATTAATCGTTGATTTTTACGACGATCATCTTGAATAAAAGCATCTGCTGCCGGCAGTGCACGATAACCAGCCTTGCTTACAGCACGCATCCATTCTGAAGGTTTTGTAACGTCATCTGACCAAATTAAACGAGCACGCCCACTCGTCGCGTTAACATCAGCGCTCAACACGCCAGATACTGATTTCAATGCTTGTTCTACATTTATCCCACAAGCGGCACAATGCATGCCTTCAATAGCTAAGCGTGATTCCCATTCGTGTGCTTTATTATCATGAGCCTGACTAAAGCTAGGCCACTCAGCTGGCTCGTCAAGTGCAATCCAAATATCTGCATCCGTTAAACTAGCAATCGTATGACCTTGAGGTTCAATAAAAATCACTGCTTGCATACCAAATGATTATACCTAAATTGCTATTGAGGCTCTAATTTTATGCAGCAATCATTTTCTGATTATTGATACATATCAATTTTTTAACGTATTAGTTCAAAATTAAAGATGGCCCAGAAATCGGATTGAAATTTTTTGATACTTTTTGATATATTATAAAACCAACTTCTGGCGGGAGAGAGGGATTACTAAAGTCTTTTGTAATCCTTTATTTTCAATGACTTTTTAAATTTAATTTATCTGGTTACCCCTAAAGTTACCCCAATATAATTAATGTGGTCGCTTTTTACGAACCTGAAAATTGCTTTATCGCAACGATATATTACTGGCTGAGCCGTCAATTATTTGACACTATTCACTAGCCTTTTTATAGCAAAAACTCTTTTTATTAAGTCAATTAATTAGCTTTAAGTTCTAAATAAATCTCAATGCACAGTATGGGTGCATTGAGATTAAATTATAAATTTAACGGTCAATTTTCCCTAGGTGCTTTTCGACGTTCAAATTCATCGAAGG
>JADGRO010000047.1 GCA_017880905.1 Methylotenera sp. | reverse complement strand
AGGTTGAGGTTATTTTTGGCGCTGGATCGCCCAACTTTTGATTTAAAAAACATTAAAAACCCGACCGAGCGTGCCAAAAAATCAGCGCAAACACTTGAAGATGCGTTAATTAATTTGATTGATAAAGCTCGCCGAGGTGAAATATAGTGTGTAACAAATAAGAACGAGAATTTATATGGCAGATCCTATCCATATCGCAAAAGCAGAAAACTTCCTTTACATTTTGCCCAAAATGGCTAATCGACATGGCTTAATCGCGGGCGCGACCGGCACAGGTAAAACCGTGACATTACAAAGCTTGGCAGAAGGCTTTTCTGCGCCGGGTATGCCAGTATTTATGGCTGACGTAGATAATTGGACTTTTTAAATGTTATCTGACATCGAAATCGCCCAAGCCGCAACACTTAAGCCAATTTCTGATATCGCAAAAAAACTCAATATCCCAATAAAAGATTTAATACCCTACGGGCACACAATTGCCAAACTAAGCCCAGCTTGTTTAAGAGATTTACAAGATAAGTACAATGGCAAGCTTATTCTGGTCACCGCCATTAGCCCCACGCCAGCAGGAGAGGGCAAAACCACAGCGACGATTGGCCTGGCGGACGCGCTCAATTTGTTAGGTAAAAAGGCGATTGTGTGTATTCGTGAGCCATCACTTGGCCCTGTATTTGGCATTAAGGGCGGCGCCACTGGTGGTGGTTATGCGCAAGTGGTGCCAATGGAAAATATCAATTTGCATTTTACCGGTGATTTTCACGCGATTACAGCGGCCAATAATTTGCTTGCAGCTTTGATTGATAACCATATTCATCAAGGCAATCATTTAGGTATTAAAGACATTACTTGGCGCCGCTGCATGGATATGAACGACCGCGCCCTACGCAATATTACAATCAATCAACAGCATGAATACGGCACGGGCTTTGATATTACCGTGGCCAGTGAAGTGATGGCGATATTTTGTTTGGCAGAGAGTTTGGAAGATTTAAAGATGCGTTTGGGCAATATTCAAGTGGCGACAGATATGGGCGGAAAGCCAATATTGGCGAGCGATTTGGAGGCACAAGGCGCGATGACGGCATTGTTGAAAGACGCATTTCAACCGAATTTGGTACAAACGCTGGAGCACACGCCTGCGATTGTGCATGGCGGGCCGTTTGCCAATATCGCGCATGGTTGCAATTCAGTAGTGGCGACTAAAACCGCCCTTAAACTGGCGGATTACGTGGTGACAGAGGCGGGATTCGGTGCGGATTTAGGCGCAGAGAAGTTTTTTGATATTAAGTGCCGCAAAGCTAATTTGCAGCCAGATGCAGTGGTAATTGTGGCAACCGTGCGTGCGTTGAAATATCACGGCGGTGCAGATTTGAAAGAGTTAAATGAAGAAAATATAAATTATATATTAAATGGAATCAATAACTTAAAAAAACATATTAATAACTTACATGGAGTATTTGGTATGCAAGTGATTGTGGCGATTAATCACTTTATGCAAGATACGCAAGCTGAAATAGATGCTTTAATAACTGAGGTTGAAGAGCTTGGTTGCAAAGTTGTGGTGTGTAAGCATTGGGCAAATGGCGGTGCAGGTGCAACCGATTTGGCGCATGAGGTTGTAAAAACGCTTGCCCAGGCAAAATCAACATTTAAGCTTTTGTACAAAGATGATGCCTCTTTGCAGACAAAAATTGAGATGATTGCAACAAAAATCTATGGCGCGGCAAGTGTTGAATTTAGCGATAAAGCCGCAGAGAAATTGGCTTTGCTGGAAAAACAATACGCACATTTCCCTATTTGCATCGCCAAAACGCAGTATTCGTTTTCAAGCGACCCGGCTTTGCGCGGCGCGCCTACTGGGCATGTGCTGTTTGTGAATGAGTTACGTCTTTCACGTGGTGCGGGGTTTATCGTAGCTATTTGCGGCAAGATTATGACCATGCCAGGCTTGCCGAAAGTGCCTGCGAGTCATCGCATTGACGTGAACGCAATGGGCAATATTACGGGACTTTCATAACGAATGTTCACTATTGAAAATACGGGCTCTGCTGAGCAAACCATCAATAAATCTCGTTTTTATGCGTGGACGACTTGCTGTCATAGCGAGTCGGAAGTCGGTAATGCTTTGCGCCAAATTGCTACGCCACATCAATCTGCCAGTCATTTGGCTTATGCTTTTCGAATAAAATCCAAGGATGGTATTATTCCCAGGTTTTCAGACGCTGGGGAGCCGAGCGGTACGGCAGGTAAGCCCATTTTGCAAATGCTGGAAGGACGTGATTTAATCAACGTATGTGTAGCAGTGATACGCTATTATGGCGGTATTAATCTTGGCACAGGTGGGCTGGCGCGTGCTTATAGCAGCACAGCAAGAATGGCGCTGGAAGCCTCTAAAATAATGCCTTTTATCGAAATGCAAGAACTCAAACTTACCATTCAATATAACCGAATGGACGAGTTAACGCGCACACTGATGCTGTTAAAAGGGAAGGTTTTAGATAAAACATTTGATAGTGCGGTGCATGTGAAAATCAGCTTGCCTGTCACTGAAACAAGTGCTTTTATAAGCAGATTCAATTAAAAAAGATAACATTTATGAAAAGCACATTAGTAAACAAATACGACATCGCCGCGTGGATACTGATTGGCGTGGCAATGCTGATGGTTTTAGTTTTTCACTTATTGCCCGCTTTGCTGGCTGGCTTACTGGTGTACGAACTGATTCGTGTATTAACCCCTTATATTGAACGCAAATTACCAGCTGCACGTGCAAAAATACTTGCGATTGCCTTGTTGGCTATCATTATTGTTGGCTTGCTAAGCTTGGCTGGCGCGGGGTTGATGGCGTTTTTTAGGTCAGAAGCAGGTGGCATTACCGAGCTAATGGCAAAAATGGCACAAATTATCGAAGACTCGCGTAAAATTTTGCCTGCTTGGGTGCTTAGCCACTTACCTGCAGATGCGATTACTTTTAAAGAGCAAGCGGCAGAATGGTTGCGCACGCATGCAGAGGAGTTGCAAGGAGCAGGCAAAGAAGCGGGGCGGCTAGTAGCGCATATCATCATCGGCATGATAATCGGCGGCATTGTTGGATTGCGTGATGCTGCTCATGACGATAAATTTAAACCGTTTGCACTCGCTTTGGTTAATCGTACCTCATTATTTGGTGACGCATTCAGCCGTGTGGTGTTTGCGCAAGTACGCATAGCTACAATTAATGCTTTTTTTACTGGTGTTTATTTATTGGTATTGTTACCCACGTTAGGCGTTGGCCTGCCTTTGGTTAAAACTATGATAGCCATTACGTTTGTAGTAGGTTTAATCCCCGTCGCGGGCAATTTAATCTCAAATACCATTATTGTGATTGTCAGCTTAAGTCAATCGCTCAGCGTGGCATTGGGTTCGCTACTGTATTTAATAGTGATTCATAAGTTTGAATATTTTTTAAATGCGCGCATCGTTGGCAGTCAAATCCGTGCGCACGCTTGGGAGTTGTTGATTGCTATGCTGACGATGGAAGCCGCATTTGGCTTGGCTGGCATTGTTGCGGCGCCTATTTATTACGCCTACATTAAAAGCGAGTTGCGCGCTCGCGACTTGGTTTAAACCAGTCTGGTTTAAGTTAAGCGCTTAATTCAGTTTATATAGCCTATTTTCTAAGCTTTTACCCGCTTTTACATTATCCAGTTTGTCGCCAATAGCATCACCTAACTTGGCTAAGCGCTCGTCGGGCGCTGGGTGTGTTTTAAACAGCAAAGCGACACTACTATCGTTCTTATTGGTTTGGCCTATCGTTTGCAGTACATCAGGCAAGCCATATGCGTCGTAGCCAGCGCGGGCAGCTAATACCAAGCCCATACGGTCAGCTTCGAACTCTGCATCTTTATCCAAACTACGGGCACTAATTTCGGCGCCGCTACCAATAGCTTTTTTGGCAAGCTTGTTATCTTTGCCCAATAAATCACTTAATTTGCCAGCACCAATATTCAGCAACTGCTGCTTTTGCAGCACTTTGAGTTGGTGTTTTTTCACCACATGCGCAATCTCGTGACCAAGCACACCCGCCAGTTGCGCCTCGTTTTGGAGCTTTTGGTATAAGCCTTTAGTAATCAATATATAACCGCCAGGCGCGGCAAAAGCGTTGATATCGTTGCTTTCAATCACGCCGAATTTCCAAGGCAAATCCGCACGCTCCGATTGACTGGCTACCCAACGCCCAACTTGATTCACATATTTCTGTAAAGCTTCATCTTTTACCAGTGGAGCGGCACCCAGCAGACTACCTGTAATTTCACGACCTAGTGCGATTTCTTCTTCTTTACTTGGGTTTTTCCAATTAAACTCTTTAATTTCTGGTTGCACGGGCTGAGCTGGAGGAGGTGAGGCGGTAGCAGTGTTCGCGTCGACCACTGGGCTAGAAGCATTTGCTGGTGCGGCGGTTGGACCAGTTTTTTCGCCACCATTTTTTACTTCTTTAACTTTGTCAGTCACTTTATTTTTTACGGTATCTTCAAGTGTTTTACCTAAGTTAAGGGCGTATGTTTGTGTTGCAAACAAACCTGCGGTCAAAAATAAGCTAATCAATAACTTATTCATCGCTATTTTTCGCATTATTTGGCCCCTTTTAGATAAGCCATTTTAATGGCGCTCAGGCCGCCTGCGCTAGCAAAACTTTGTCCGTCAATTGGGCTTAAAGTATGACTTTCCATTTTTTTCATTTCATCTTCGTTAAATTTAGCGGCTTTCAAATCTTCTGCACTCAAACCGCGAATACCAGTGGTAGTAACTACTTTACCTGTTCCGGCGCGGCCGCTTGCCACATCAATCGCGCCTTGGGCGCCATTGGCATTTGAGGTGCCACCGCGTTTTACTGAAAGTATGCGCACCCAGCCAGCGCTTTTTTTGGTTTTGATTTGTAACCAAGCACCTTTTTTATTCAGAATGTCCACGCTGTCATTTTTACTTAAATTGCCGACAGTTTTGGCGTCTGCAAATGGTTCGGCGCGAATAATATCTGTTTTTAAGGCAGTGCCAGCTTCGCCAGAAAGCGCAAAAATAGGGCTTGTCAGGGCAATCAATATAAAAATTTTTAAATAATTTTTCATGCTAAATCCTTTAGTGCCTCATATTCGCTGTGTTCCAATTTAATCACCGCTTGCGCAAACAGTATGCGCCACTGTGAGGCTAAACCAGTGGCTTGACTGGTCAATTTACCTACATGCAATGCATAGCGCGTGACGGTACTAATCGGTAGACCTAAGTTTTTAATTAAAGTTGGTAATTGTTTAGCAATATTTTGTGCATCCTGCTCGGCAGCCGTGCCATATTCAGCTTTGTTATCGGCATGCATCCAACTTACTACCACCATATCGCCAAATAAGCCCCAAATGCCGCTTTGTGTACCTTGTAAAATTTCGATGTTATTGGGTGACTGGCTTGCAAGCTCAATCTTGCGCTTGAGTTTTTTAAGCAAGGCATCACTTAGTGGTTCACTTGCCTCCACCAAAATAGGCATTATTAACACGCTGTGTTCTGCGGCGTCAGACTTTACACCAAACGCCAGCCAGCGCTGTAAGGCGCGGTCTGTGGCCAACGCGTATATTTTGGCGATACCAAAGAGGGCTACCGTCCATAAAATCGGCCCTGAGAGGTCTAAATAGACATTGCTGACGTTAATGCCGATATAGGACAGTACCAGTAAACCAAGTTGGCTGCCCGTAAAGAGTGAATTGAACTTATCGCGATCAACACTCAAGTAAAATGCCAATGTGGTTGCCCAAATCAGTAGCAAACTCATCAAAATATAGGGTGTTTTGCCACGCCAAACTTTTAAATAATCACCATGCTTGGCGTTGTCGATGGCGGTTGCAAGTATCTCAACACCCGGAAATTGCTTGTCGATGGCGGTAGGTTTAATGTCAGCTAAACTAGTAGCCGTAGAACCAATGATAACTATTTTATCGGCGAACTCATTTTGTGGACGTTTTTTGTGTTGGCTTGTCAAATCGGTAAATACATCGCTAAAGCTGGCGTAGGCATAAGTAAACGGCTTGCCGCGCCAGTTAATATGCATGTCTTGCGGCAGGCTTTCTGTATTCTTTGCGCCAGAAAATTTAGCCACGGCCAAAGGAAGTGAGGGCAAACGCCAGCCAGCATCCATGTGAAACATGCGGTATTCACGCACAATGCCATCGGCATCAGGATATATATTATGCGTACCAAGTCTGTTGGCTTTAAGCGCGCCTTCAAAATGCGGCAGAATTGCAGCGATGGTTGCGTTTCTATCTGCGCTGCTACTGGCTTGCAAACCTGGGATTTGGGCATATTTCAGTTTGCTGTCCGCGTCTTGACTTGCATCTAGCCGCAAAATTGGAAAGAAGGCATTGTTAGTACCCGCCATGACATCGTTAAAATAGGCATCGCTATCGGGGTTGTAAATATCAGCGTCGCTAAACAAAATATCAAATACTATTGCAGTTGGTTTTTGCGCTTGAATGTTCTCTACAAACTCCCCCAACACTT
>JADGRO010000046.1 GCA_017880905.1 Methylotenera sp. | reverse complement strand
ATGAATTCCAGCACCACAGGCACACCTACTTTTAAGCGTATTTCATTGGGCGAATATTCAAATTTTTTAGCGACCACCGAGATTACATTTTTCTCTGGCTGTGCAAAAGCGTAGGTAAAAACTGCACCTAAACCAAACGCTGCTGTACCAATTAAAAACTTTCGCCGATGAATGCTTATTTTCATGGCTGATCCTTTTGTACAGCTAAACCTTGTACAGTAAGCTCAGCAATCTCATAGGTATTTTTCTGTAATTCTGCCTCAACTTCACGGAACCCTAAGCCGCGGTATGGCTGGGTGGCATCCCATGGCACAGGCGCACGCTTGGGCTGAGAACCCGGTGCAGGCAGCGGAAAAATAAGTGATTTAGCGGAATGATGGGCAATATGCCCTGTCATATGGTGATTTTCTTGATGAATATGTCCGTAAAATACAGTCACATTGCAGTGCGCCATTAATAACTCAATCGCTTTCGCACCATCGCGTGTCGCCCAATCCCATTGTGGGTATAGGTCAAATAAAGGGCGATGCGTGAACACAATAATTTTTGCGTCTGTAGCCTGTTTTTGTAAATCATTGGCTAGCCATGTAAGTTGCTCGTTCCCGATACTAGCAGTTGGATCAGAGACATTATCCAGCACGATAAAATGCACGCCTTTATGGTCAAAGGTATAGTGCGTTTTTCCAAAAAATTCCTGGTATGCTTCTCCTCTATCCAACGATGCATCATGTTCACCCGGCATAAACCGAACATTTTTGACTTTTAACTGAGACACAATTTCTTTGAACTCGGTCAGCCGCTTACGGCGCTCCTGCGGATCATCAGTGGTGTGAGTGAGATCACCCGTAAACACAATAAAATCCGGCGTTTGCTCAAGGTTATTGACCGCTGCCACGGCTTTTTTCAGAGTATTTTTTGCATCAGGATTGGGTGTACCTTCAAAACCCCAATGTGTGTCAGAAAGTTGAACAAAAAAGAAGTCATCATATTTAGCAGCACTTTGCTTTGTCGCCCCCGCAGCTACGCAGCCACTAAGCCCAGAAGCGAAGATAACACCGCCTAGACCCGCTAATTTAATAAAATCGCGCCTATTAATTAAATCTTTCACATTGTTCTCCAGTAGTTAAATAATCGTATGATTGTTAACATGTAGTACCGCACCACTTTTAAATTTATTCCCTAAAATTCTGTCAGATGAGGAATAAATTTTGTGCTAGATTGGTATTAGCAATGAAACCTGGAAACGTCCTATGAACGACTTAATAAAAAAGCAACGTTTTCACACGATTGTGATGCCACATCTAAGCTCCGCATTTAATTTGGCACGCTGGCTTAGCCATGGACACCAAGAGGCCGAAGATATTGTGCAAGAAGCTTTTTTACGCGCCTTTAAATATTTTGATGGTTTTCATGGTGATGATGGCCGCGTTTGGTTGCTGGGTATAGTGCGTAATACTTTTTATACTTGGTATCAGCAAAATAAAATTCAAACCAAAAGTACGCCATACGAAGATGAATTATATGGTTTAGAGTTTGAAATGACGAGTATTCGAGATAAGAATAACCCTGAAACCAAGTTGATACAAAAAAATAGCCAACGTCTTTTGAACGAGGCTTTGTGTGAACTGCCAATTGAGTTTAGAGAGGTAATGGTGATGCGTGAATTGGAAGATTTATCTTACAAACAAATTGCCGAACTCATGCAAATCCCTATGGGAACAGTGATGTCACGCCTTGGCCGAGGCCGCAAGCAATTAGCAACAATACTGCTAGCCAAAACTGAAAATGGAGGTGCAAAATGAATCATGAACAAGCACAAAATTTGTTACCTGCCTATGTGGATAAAGAGCTTAGCTTATCTGAAGTTGTCGATTTTGAACGGCATTTTAATAGCTGCACAAAATGCCAACTTGAGTATCAAGAGCAGGCGCGAGTAAGTACCTTAATAAAAAATAATGCTCTTTATTTTGAAGCCAAACCTGAGCTGGCAGAGCGCATAGAATCAGTAATTACTGTTGATTTATCCAAGGCATTTCCACAAAAAATACAAGGTCATTTTTGGAATCTTAATTGGCCAGGCTCTTGGGATGGGATTTGGGGCAGCAAGGGTGCAATAATGGCCTCTTTAGCCGCATTAATAATTAGCACCAGTTTATTTTTTGCAACGCCATCAGCACAGGAAAAGCTGACTGAGGAATTAACTGCAAGTCATATTCGATCACTACAAGCGAACCATTTATCCGATGTAATATCAACAGACCAGCACACAGTAAAACCTTGGTTTAATGGGAAATTAGACTTTGCGCCGCCCGTGATTGATTTAACTGCAACAGGCTTTCCAATTACGGGGGGGCGGCTTGATTACATCAATGGTAAAACTATTGCGGTAATCATCTACCATCATAACAAACACCCCATTAATCTTTATATTTGGCCTAACACAAGTGGTGACTCAGCTATGCACGCCACTGCCCGTAAAGGTTATACACTTGTGCACTGGGCTACCGGGGGCATGAACTACTGGGCTGTTTCTGATTTGGAGGCGACAAAACTTGTTAGCTTTGCCGAAAAACTACAAGCACAAGTTAGCGTTAACTAATTAAATGCATGAGAATTTAAATCGCTTCTGCCTTTTGATCGCGTCCTAGCAAATCGGTTACTGCCTCGCGCGCGGATTTTCCGTGAGTAAGTGCTTGATTCACCTCATAAGTTATTGGCATATCAATGCCCATACTATCCGCACGACGCATCACTTCACGCGCAGTATTCACGCCTTCCGCCACATGACCCAAGCCTTTTAGCACTTCTTCCAAAGCCTTGCCACTGGCAAGTTGCAGGCCAACTTCTCGGTTACGTGAATACTGTCCCGTGCAGGTTAAAATTAGATCGCCCGCTCCCGCTAAACCCATAAAGGTTTCAGTTTTTGCACCAAGCGCCACGCCAAAACGCGTAATTTCCGCAAGCCCGCGTGTAATCAAGGCAGCACGCGCATTATTGCCAAAACCCATTCCATCCGAAATACCCGCAGCTATCGCCATTACATTTTTAAGCGCGCCGCCGACTGAAACACCAATCACATCAATGCTGTTGTATACGCGTAGATTATTGCCATGAATCAAATTGGCGGCTTCTAACGCAAAATCATAATCATTCGCTGCCAATGTTACCGCCGTTGGCAAACCACGCACTAATTCGGCTGCAAAACTCGGCCCCGAAAGTGCGCCCCATTTTTGGCTACTGCCAAGTTCTTCAAGCGCCACTTCATACGGCAATTTGGCCGATTGCGGCTCTAGCCCTTTATGCGCCCAAATAATGGGTTTGGTTGAATTTAACTTATTGAGTTCTTTCAAGATATTGCGAAAGCCTGCAGTTGGCACTACAGATAGAATTAAGTCAGCATCTTTGATTGCCGAGCCTAAATCATCTTCAACTTGCAGGTTATCGTTAAACTGAAAATCCCCCAGATACATTGGATTAGCACGCGCCTTGCGCATGCCAGATATGTGCCCTGCATTGCGCGCCCACAAGCATACTTGATGTCGATTGCTGATATGCATGGCCAGCGCCGTGCCCCAAGCCCCTGCCCCCAAGACTGCAATCTTAGAGCCTGCGACTTTAGTCACTAGTTAGCGCCCCATAGATTACCTACCTGCACAAAACCAGTAATACCATCGCGATGCTTTACTTTCACCCAGCCGTTTTTAATAGCGGGCGAACCTTGATTAGGCAAATCTACCTCAAGCACCACATCTTTTTCTACAGTAGCGATTAATGTAGATGCCGCGTCTTCGCTTGATTTGATCTCGGTTTTTGCGGTTACCAACACCATTCGTTTGCTGCTGAGCGATTTATTTTCTATCCAACTTAAGCTGCCTAGTTGATCACGCACTTTCGTCCAATCACCAAGATTTACAATTACTTCAACCGGATAACCAGCAGATAAAACAAACAGCTTGCTGGCTTCTTTGGAGGGCGCATCATATAAAACCGCCTTAGCTGATGCAACAGAGAGAAACTCTAAAGCAAATGCAGAACAAGAAAAAACTAGGCTGACCGCTATTAATAAACCTCTAGCCAAGCCTAGTATCAATTTTGTTTTTGAATTAATTTGGTTTGGCGCCCGCATTTTCAGCTTGCTGCTGCTTTTGTTGCATAAACAAAGCATCAAAATTAATTGGGTTCAGCAACACTGGTGCAAACCCTGCGCGGGTGACCATGTCAGAAACCGCTTCGCGCGCATAGGGGAACAAAATATTGGGGCAAGTAACTGAGGCAATTACCTCCAAATTCTCTTCTGGCAAATTGCGAATTGCAAAAATACCAGCCTGCGTTACCTCCACCAAAAAAGCAGTTTTTTCGCCAATTTTGGCAGTGACTGTGACCTTGATCGCCACTTCAAAAATGCCTTCCTCTAATTTTTGAGCAGAATTGCCAAGCTCAACACTCACTTGCGGAGCGGTGCGATCTGTAAAAATTTGTGGCGCATTTGGTACTTCGATAGAAGCGTCCCTTACATACAATTTTTCGATGCCAAAACCTGGTTGTGCCTGTTGGTTTTCTTGACTTGGTTGCCCTGCTTGCGCCGCTTCTTTTGAAGCTTTATTTTCTTTTGCCATTTATTTGTTCCTAAACGAAATGTAGTTTGTGATTTAATTAAAGACGCATTTTAGCTTTTTATTGGCTTTTGTTCATTAAATTATTTTGCAGATAATAGTGGCTCAAGTCCGCCCGCCAAATCCAGCGCGCGCAATTCCTCAAAGCCGCCAATATATTGATCATCAATGTAAATTTGCGGCACAGTGCGGCGGCCGGTTTTTTGCATCATTTCAATACGCTGCTCAGGTTCTAAATCAACGCGAATTTTGTTGATTTCTTTTATGCCCTTGCTCAGCAACAGACGTTCTGCATTAATGCAAAACGGGCAAACAGCCGTAGAATACATGACGATTTTTGGCATGAATTTTTAACCTTTTACCATTTAATTTTTTACTAGAGGTAATTTGGCTTCAACCCAAGTATCCAAGCCGCCTTGCAAATTATGTAATTGGCTAAATTGTTGCCCTTGCAAAATGCTACATGCGGTTTTGGCTCGCATGCCTTTTTGGCAATGCACCAACACTGGCTTATCTTTAAATTTTTCAATTTCTTTTAAGCGATTCGCCAGCTCGGCCACAGGAATATGCTTCGCACCCTGAATGTGGCCAGCTGAAAATTCAGCTTGGTCGCGCACGTCTAAAATCAGCGGCTTAGTGCGATTCATCAATAACACCGCCTCAGTTGCAGAAACGTTTGACACGCCACTGGCACCGCGATTGAGCATTGGCCACAACAGAGCAAGGCCAGAGCCAATCGCCAAGCCAATCAATAGTGCATTTTGTTTTACAAATTCAAACATATAACTTCCATAAATTCTTGTTCTGAGATGGCACCAGTTACAATAAATTCAAGCTAAATTTTCTTGAGAGCATGCGCTTTTACCAACCGCCCATTATAATGGATATCTCAATAAGATTTTTAAACATTTTAAGATGCAAACTACCCCAGTTATTCTATTGATTTTAGACGGTTTTGGCTATAGTGAGGCAAGCACCGACAACGCGATTGCCCAAGCCCACACGCCCAATTTAGACGCACTTAACCGTACCCATCCGCACACGCTGATTAACGCCTCCGAGCATTATGTAGGCTTGCCTGACGGGCAAATGGGCAACTCGGAAGTTGGTCATTTAAACATTGGCGCGGGCCGAATTGTGTTTCAAGATTTTGAGCGCATTAACAATAGCATTACCAGTGGCGAATTTTTTAAGCACGCGGGCTTGATTAAAGCCTTACAAAACCTTAAAGCCAACAATAAAGCGTTACATATTTTTGGTTTACTTTCTGATGGCGGTGTCCACAGCCATATCAACCATATTCTCGCCATGCTGGAAATGGCCGCGAACCAAGGCTTGCAAAAGATTTACGTGCATGCGTTTTTAGATGGCCGTGATACGCCGCCGATTAGCGCAGCGCCTTACATTGCAGCACTGGAAGATAAAATGAAAACGCTTGGCGTGGGCAGAATTGCCTCGATTAGCGGGCGCTTTTACAGTATGGATAGGGACAAACGCTGGGAGCGCGTCGCGCCTGCTTACAACATGATTGTAAATGGTTTAGGTGAATTTACTGAAGCGACTGCCAGTGAAGCCTTGCATAACGGCTATGCACGTGGAGAAACCGATGAGTTTGTAAAATGCACGGCTATTCGCAAGCCCAATGAGCCCACCACCCGCTTAGAGGATGGCGATTGTGTGGTTTACATGAATTTTAGAAGTGATCGTGCGCGCCAACTTACCGATGCCATATTGAATGAAAAGTTTGATGGGTTTGCGCGTGAGCGCGTACCACAACTATCAAATTATTTTACGCTAACGCAATACGACCAAAAACAAAGCAAAGCCACACCAATATTTGCAGCGTTTAGTGTACCGAACACCTTTGGTGAATATGTACAAAATTTAGGTTTAACCCAACTACGCATCGCCGAAACTGAAAAATATCCGCACGTCACTTTCTTTTTTAATGGCGGCATCGAAGCTGTTTT
>JADGRO010000045.1 GCA_017880905.1 Methylotenera sp. | reverse complement strand
TAATGGCGGCATCGAAGCTGTTTTTAAGGGCGAAGACCGCATAATGGTACCTTCACCCAAGGTAGCTACTTACGATTTGCAGCCGGAAATGAGCGCACCAGAAGTCACCGATAAATTAGTCGAAGCCATCAAAAGCAAAAAATATAACACCATTATTTGCAACTATGCCAATGGTGATATGGTAGGTCATACAGGCAATATACAAGCGACTATCAAGGCGATTGAAGCTTTGGATACTTGCATTGGCCGCGTTGTTGCGGCTGCTCAAAATGTAGGGGCAGAAGTCATTATTACTGCCGATCATGGTAATGCCGAGATGATGCATGATGACGTGAATAACCAAGTGCACACACAGCACACAACTAATCTCGTGCCATTTATTTATGTGGGGCGCAAGGCTACGGTAGCCAAAACTGGCGCACTCTCTGACATCGCGCCTACTTTGCTTGCCATGATGGGCGTAGCGCAACCCGCTGAAATGACGGGCAAGAGCTTACTTAAATTTGATGCTTAAAATACTATTTGATGTTTAAACTGCGCAGCCTTAATTGGCTATTCATACTGTTGCTATGCTTTTTTTGTGCAAGTAGCTATGCCGCAAAAAAAATTGAAGCGGCGAAAGAGGATTTAAGTGATATTCAAGAAAAAATCCAAGCGCTTAAAAAAGAGTTGGACAGTAATCAGGAAGCACACAAGGATGCGACCGATGCATTAAAAGATTCTGAAACTGCGATTAGCGCTGCCAATCAAAAGTTACGCGAAATTAATCAAAAACAAAACAAAAATAAAAATGCGCTTAATTCACTTAAGAAACAGTCAGTTAACCTGAATGAAAATCTTAATCAGCAACAACAGCAGTTAAGTAACTTACTCAAACAGCAATACATGCAGGGCAACCAAAACTATACCCAACTTATTCTGCAAAACAAAAACCCGAGCGAAATTGCGCGCGATGTGAAATATTTTTCGTACATCGCCAAAGCCCAAGCAAAGGTGATTGATGACATGCAAAGTAACCTTGTGAAGGTAAAAGAGCTCAACAATAAAACTGCTGCGGCTTTGCAAGAAGTGGCTGACTTGAAAGCCAAACAGGAAACTGAGAAAAAAGAACTTGAACAGCAAAAACATGAAAAAGCAAAAGTAGTAAAAACACTCTCGAAGCAAATTACGGCGCAACGTAATGAAATTGATAAACTAAAACGTGATGAAAAAAATCTTTCCAACTTGGTTGAGCGTTTGGCCAAAATTATTCCTAAGAAAGCCAAAAAATCTCCCAAGAATAAACCTGGAAAACCAACTGATGAAGAAAGTGAAAAGCCAAATCAAACTATCGCAAAAAATGAGGAAACACCGACTAATGCTTATTCTGGTAGTGATTTTACTGCATTAAAAGGCAAGCTGCATCTACCAGTGCGCGGGGATATAACCAACCGTTTTGGTTCACCGCGTGAAGATACCGGTATTACCTGGAAGGGTCTGTTTATCAAGGCTGCTGAAGGTAATGACGTTAAATCTGTGGCAGATGGTCGCGTAGTATTTGCCGATTGGATGCGCGGTTTTGGCAACTTGATTATTGTCGATCATGGCGATGGTTATATGAGCCTGTATGGCAATAACCAAGCGGTGTTAAAACATGTAGGTGACGAAGTGAATGCAGGCGATGCCATTGCCTCAGTTGGCAACAGCGGCGGCAACGAGAGTAATGGTTTATACTACGAATTGCGCCACCAAAGTCAGCCATTTGATCCACTTAAATGGAGCGTGGTTCGATAGAACCGACAATTTAAAAGTTCGTTAAGCAAAATCTTTCGCGATGCGCGCTCCCATCGCATAAGCTTGTGCCTCGTACGGGCTTTGCATATATCCTTTACGACATGACCAAACATATTTAAGCATGGTCATGCCATGTAA
Organism: Methylotenera sp.; assembly: GCA_017880905.1. GTDB lineage: Bacteria > Pseudomonadota > Gammaproteobacteria > Burkholderiales > Methylophilaceae > Methylotenera_A. Next base: position 49,120 of record JADGRO010000045.1, on the reverse strand, counting down.
GTACTGCGCAACATGTGTGAGCTCGTGCCCCAGCAAAGCAGCTCCTTGCGGCGTATTGGCTTGATAATAGCCCGCGCGAAAATAGATACGATTCCCCAACACTAATGCGCACATATCGCGCCGCAACCAAAATGGCACTTTGCCGTCTACAATGCGTGCTAGTTGCAAAACCTGCTGACTGAAATATGACTTAAATAGCGCACGCTCTTGCGCGCTTAAGGGGCGGCCTTGCTCGAACATTAATCGCCTATTGCGTGCAACAAAACACGTCGTGTCATAGTGGCGTGCCGATGTTCAAATAAAAAAATACCTTGCCATTGGCCAAGTGCGACTTTTCCTTCAACAATCGGAATCGACAAACTGGTTTGTGTCAGCGCAGCGCGCACGTGCGCGGGCATATCGTCCGGGCCTTCTACGGTGTGGATGAACAAACTATCGCCATCGGGTACCAAGCGATTAAAAAACGCCTGCATATCCACCAAAACGTCAGAATCATAATTCTCGTTAATCAATAAGCTGGCGGAAGTATGCTGAATATACAGCGTGAGCAAACCAGTGCCTAACCCAAGCTTGTTCGCCCAATTAAGCACTTGCGGCGTAATGTCGTATAGCTTGCGTCCTTGCGCTTTAATGCTGATGTGTTGAGTGAATTGACGCATTCTTGATGCCTGATGAAACAATGCTCAATTATAACTTGCTGCAAAAGCTACATGCATCAATCTTGCAGCTAATTAAGGTTACCTGCGATTGCGAAAATAGAAACTTGGCCCCCAATAAAAGCGGCTACCATACGGATAATAACCATAGTAAGGGTAATAAAATGGATCGTTATAATAACCGTAGGCTCGCTCACGCTGTAGCATTTTTTGTGTAGCGCGTTTTTCTTGCTCGCGTTTGTTCAATTCATCGGCAATGGCATTTTGCTTGGCTAACTCATTACTTTCATGAATATAATCAAGCACTTTAATATCCACTCCCTGTTTGCTTAAATCCAGAGTTTGCGTAGGTGTTAGCTCATATCTGGATTGGCTTGCCTTGATTTTTGCGATAATTTCGTCACTCGTTTTACCCGCTTTGCTATCCGCCACGATTTCATCTAAAGTTACAGTGGCCACTGGTGGCGGCAGAATTTTGGCCAACTCTTCTGGCGTAATTCGCTCTACTTCAGTCTGGCGTGTACCTGTACTGGCACAACCCGTAAGCATGACTATACTAAGCATTAAAGCTAACAAACTTTTCATTTTGAACTCACTTTCTTCAAAGCTGGCGATGCAGCTGTAATACTCGCATCAAATTCGTGTCGTTTTGATTGATACAACCCCAATACTTTTTTCACATAAGCACGTGTTTCTTTGTAGGGTGGCACGCCTTTGTATCTATCCACCGCACCCTCGCCCGCATTGTAAGCTGCCACAGTCAGCGTCACATTACCTCTAAAGTACGATAGCAGCCAGCGCAAATATGCCACGCCACCCTTAATATTTTGCGATGCATTATAAGCATTTTTAACATTAAATCGCTCCGCCGTGGCCGGAATAATCTGCATCAAACCATTGGCATTTTTGTTGGATTTTGCCGCAACTTTAAAATTAGATTCCACCGTAATAATCGACAATACCAGCTTGGAATCTACCTTGTACCAATCGGCAATGGTATCTACCAAATCCACTACCCAACGCTTATTTTTGGGTAATTTAGCCACATATGCATCAATGCCTGGCGAGCCTTTAAAATCACCATATTGATGCGCAGGCGCGTGTTCTGGCGCTACCGCTTCTAACACGCAAGCCGGCGTATCCGTCGTTTTTATTTCTATCGTTTCCAGCATTTTTTGCGCCTCATAATGTCCGTGTGCAGAAGCAATACCAAACAAATTGGCTGCATAATCGCGATTGGCCGGCACACCGCGCCCAAACGCGTACAGCATGCCTAGTCTGTAAATGCCTTCGGCACTGCCATAGCGCGAGGCCTCGCAATACAAATTGGCCGCCTTCCATGCACCTTCAGCGTCATTTTCGTCATCTACAAGCGTACTGGCACGCTCAAGCAAATCTTTCACAATCGGCGGCTCGTTATCAAACGTCTCCTGCTCGGCCTGTGTAAAAGCAAGGGCGCTCTGGCTTGCAAGACACAAACATAAACTTACAAACCAAAGTTTTAAATTTATATGCACTTAAGCCTTGTTAAAGGTCATTTTGCCTGCCAAATAATCTATTACGACCGTATCTTTTGCCACAAAATTCCCTGCTAAAATTTCGCGTGCCAGCGGATTTTCAATTTCAGACTGTATCGCCCGCTTTAGCGGCCTTGCACCGTACACAGGATCAAAACCTGCACTGGCAATTTCCGCCAACGCTGCATCGCTAATCGCTACATCAATATCCATCGTGTGTAAGCGATTAGTTAAAAGTTGTAACTGTATTTTAGCAATCGATTTCACATTTGCTTCGTCTAGGCTATGAAAAACGACCACCTCATCAATACGGTTGACGAACTCTGGCCTAAAGTGTGCTTTCACTTCGCCCATCACAGCAAGTTTTACGACCTGATAATCTTGATCGGCCATACTTTGTATCATCTGTGAGCCCAAATTGCTGGTCATAATAATCACCGTATTTTTGAAATTCACCGTACGACCTTGGCCATCTGTAAGTCGACCGTCATCCAACACTTGCAACAATACATTAAACACATCAGGATGTGCTTTTTCAATTTCGTCTAACAAGATAACAGAATAAGGCTTACGGCGGACCGCCTCTGTCAGCGTGCCACCTTCTTCATAACCCACATAACCAGGAGGCGCACCAATCATGCGTGCTACGGAATGTTTCTCCATAAATTCACTCATATCAATGCGAACTAAATGGTCTTCTGAATCAAACAAAAAGTTTGCTAAAGCTTTACATAACTCGGTTTTACCTACTCCAGTTGGTCCTAAAAACAAAAAGCTACCATAAGGACGATTCGGGTCGCCCAAACCTGAGCGTGAGCGACGAATCGCGTCCGAAACCAAGCGAACAGCCTCATCTTGGCCAACCACACGTTCATGCAATTTGCCTTCCATGGTGAGCAATTTTTCACGCTCGCCCGTCATCATTTTACTCACAGGAATACCCGTCGCACGGCTGACAACTTCTGCAATTTCGTCTGCGCCCACTTCGGTGCGCAACATTCTATGTTTACCTTTCTCTGAATCAACTTCGACGCTGGATGCCTGTTTTAGCTGAGTTTCTAGCTGTGGCAATTTGCCGTATTGCAGCTCAGAAACCTTTTGCCATTCGCCTCTGCGCGTGGCCTCTTCCATCTCAAATTTCACTTTTTCGATGGCTTCTTTAATGTGGGCAGAGCCCTGTACTTGCGCTTTTTCCGCTTTCCAAATCTCTTCTAAATCGGCGTATTCTTTTTCAAGTTTAGTGATTTCTTCTTCGATCAGGCCGAATCTTTTAATAGAACCTTCATCTTTTTCACGACGCACCGCCTCACGCTCGATTTTAAGTTGAATGAGTCTGCGCTCAAGCTTATCAAGCACTTCTGGCTTGGAATCAATCTCCATTTTGATGCGCGAAGCCGCTTCATCAATCAAATCGATGGCTTTATCGGGTAAAAAACGGTCTGTGATATATCTATGCGATAGTTCAGCAGCCGCCACAATCGCTGGGTCAGTAATCTCAACACCATGGTGCAGCTCGTATTTTTCTTGTAACCCGCGCAAAATCGCAATCGTCGCTTCAACACTCGGCTCGTCGACCAATACCTTCTGAAAGCGACGCTCTAGTGCAGCGTCTTTTTCAATGTATTTGCGATATTCATCTAAAGTCGTCGCCCCCACACAATGCAATTCGCCGCGCGCTAAAGCTGGCTTGAGCATATTGCCGGCATCCATCGCACCTTCGGCCTTGCCCGCGCCCACCATGGTGTGGATTTCATCAATAAACACAATGGTTTGGCCTTCATCTTGCGCCAGCTCTTTCAGCACAGCTTTGAGCCGCTCCTCAAAATCACCACGATATTTAGCGCCCGCCAACAAAGCGGCCATGTCAAGCGACAACACCTTTTTTCCTTTGAGTGATTCAGGCACCTCACCATTCACAATACGTTGCGCCAAACCTTCTACAATGGCGGTTTTGCCCACACCCGGTTCACCAATTAACACAGGATTATTTTTGGTGCGTCGCTGTAAAACTTGAATGGTGCGGCGAATTTCGTCATCACGCCCAATCACTGGGTCCAGCTTGCCTAAACGCGCGCGTTCGGTTAAATCTAGCGTGTATTTTTTAAGCGCTTCACGTTGACCTTCAGCTTCTTGATTGTCTACATTGCTATCACCACGAACCTTATGGATACTGGCTTCCAGGGCAGACTTTGTAAGGCCGTTTTGCTTGAGTAATTTGCCTGTTTCGCCTTTATCATCACTCAGCGCAAGTAAAAACATCTCGCTGGCAATGTAAGCATCACCCTTTTTTTGCGCGAGTTTATCAGTAACATTTAATATGTTATTCAGGTCGCGTGAAATCGCAATTTCGCCGCTTGTTTCTGATGACTTCGGCAAATTGCTAATTGCATTATTCAAGCCAGTTTTAAGCGCACTCAACTGTACGCCCGCTCTTGATAGAAGCGAAGCTGTGCCGCCATCCTCTTGATTTAATAAGGCTAGCAGTAAGTGTTGCGGCTCAATCGCCGTATTATCAGCGCCCAGTGCAATACTCTGCGCATCATTGATCGCTTGTTGAAATTTGGTCGTCAGTTTATCGAAGCGCATGTTGCCTCCTTAACAATTTAGTTGTTAATGATGTGGGGCGAATTTTGTAATTTTCAATATCAAGGTTGACTAGGATTTATTTCCCAGCTGCGACCTTCATCGCTAGAAACCGCTTGCATATTGCTCATAGTGCCATATTCAACTTGTTGCCAAGTAACAATAATGTTTTGACCATCCAGCTTAAATTGTGGATTAATCGGCGCGAGTTTGGTAAAGCGTTTTGGCAAACTTGATACCCAAGCTTCGCCGTCCATACGTGCATAAAATAAGCCTTGTGGCTCACTCCACAGCAAATGCCAGCCCCAAAACTGTGCCCCCAAGCCGCCTTGCTTAAAGATCAAAGGCTGAAAAAAACAAGCTTGTGAAGCATCTCCTCTGTCAAAGGTCACCCGCTTTAATTCGGCGGGCGCATTGGGTTGTAGCTGCTCAATAACCAAATCTAGCTTGGCTTCATCATTTTTCTGTGTAGCAAAGACATGTTGCTTAAAAACATATTCACCTTGCGAAACAACGCTGCCATCTGTTTTATTAGCTTTTAGCGAGCCGCAGCTTTGTTCTGCATCAGCATTATGCCAAAGTAGGACGCAAAAAATGAAGGTGAATAATTGTTTCATAGCCTTAGATACTGATAACTAGAATTTGCTAAAGTTGCGTGCTTAATCTCAAATAAACCAAGCGTATTCATTTTATCAGATGAGACGCTTTGCATTCTTCTTTTTGATTCACAAACGCTTATTGAAATCCTGTTATAAGCCTATCAAGTCGTGCTCTGTATCTCACCAATGTTATTTATTTTAAATTGAATAAAGTCATGTTTTTGCGCTTAAGTTTTACCGATTTTGGTCGATAAGGATTTACTACTTATTTTATTTGCAAGTGTAGCGCGGCGATTTTTTGGGCGCCATTTTTATTCAAATTTGTGTTACTTAATTATAAAGATAGCTAAACAAGTGAAAAACTCAAAAAAAATGGAATCACTACAGATAATTCCAGATCGAGGAGACAATCTGAATGAGTTAGTCGCAAACGAGCGCTTGCTTGCTTGGGGCCTGCTAAATTCATTACAGGGTGTTGCAATTATTGCCTGCGATACAAAATGCAATGTGAGCTATGCCAACCCTTATGCTCGCGAAATTTTCAATTTGAATTTAAATACTGGAGTTGGACAACTTCCAAAGGCAGTTCATAAGCATATTGCCACGCAATTAAAAAGCGCCAATACAGAGTTTGTTTTGCAGTATGCATCAGGAAGCGAGCTTCGTACACTAAAAGTATTTATCTCCAATAACACAATTTTAAAAGGGGAAAAATCTAGCCAGATCCTTCACATGTACGATATTACAGACAGAGTAAGTACTGAATTACAACTACGGAAAGCCGAAGAACTATTACGCAATCTAATTGATGCCAGCCCTGATTTTATCTGCTTTAAAGATGCAAAAAATCGTTGGCTAGAGGCCAACAGCAGTAGCCTAGAACTATTTCAACTCAACTCGCAAGATTATTTAAATAAAACCGACATTGAACTTGCCGATATGGTTGACCCCATTTTCAAAGAGGCTTTTCGACATTCAAACATTACTGACGAGCGCACTTGGCAATCGGGAAAGATATTTAGAGCCGAAGAAATCATCATACTTCCACAAGGGGGTGAAAAAATACTAGATGTGATTAAAGTACCCCTTTTTAACGATGACGGTAGCCGCCAAGGCCTGGTAACGCTAGGCCGTGATATTACAGAGCGCAAAATGGCTGAAAATAATTTGCGCGATCGCAGTGCCGTTTTAGATGCACTTATATCGTGTGACTGGTTATTACACGCCGCAGAATCTTGGCACACGGTTGCCCCAACAGTGTTACAACAATTATGTCTTGCATTACGCTTTACTCGCGCCACCATTCTTAAAAACACAAACCCTAAAAATGGCGCGCCTGAAACTACCGATAACACTACTTACTCAAAAATATTACACAAATGGTCAATGCCAGGTTTCGTCAATCCTGGCAATAGTCTAGAAGCAATCGATTTTAATAGCGAAAGTTTAAAACGCTGGAATGACGCCCTACAACAGGGCAACCCTGTTTTTGGTGATATTAAAGATCTACCAAGTGATGAACGCAAGATACTTAAGCAACATGACACACAATCCATTGTCATCGTTCCACTTTTTTCGGACAAAGAGTGGTGGGGAAACATCATCATTGAACGTTGTCATGATTTAATTAAAACTACCCCGCAAGAACTTGGATCCTTAATGGCGATTGGTAGATCGCTTAGTGTTGCCATTCAGAGGGAAAGAGCAAGTAAACGACTAATCCAAGCCAAAATCGCTTTTGATAGCGCGACTGAAGGCATTATGATTATTGATCATAACGCCTGTATTACTGCCATTAACAGGGGATTTAGTGAAATTACTGGATTCGCTGAAGAAGACGTTCTAGGCTCCACTCCAAAAATCTTACAAGCGGATAACCATGATTTGCGGCGTAGCTTGTTAAATGAAGGTAAATGGTGTGGCGAAGTTTTCAATACACGAAAAAATGGCGAAACCTATCAAGAATGGCTCACCATCACTGTCGTCAAAAACTCAGAAGGAAACATTGTCAATTATGTCGGCGTTTTTGCGGACATTACAGAGAGCAAACGTTCACAAAATCGCTTGCATGAATTGGTCAATCATGACCCGCTAACTGGTTTGCCTAATCGCCGCCTCTTGAACGAATTGCTAGAACATGCCATCAGACGCGCGGAACGTGAAAAACATCAAATTGCACTCTTATTTATTGATTTGGATCGTTTCAAAGCCATTAACGATAGCCTTGGCCACCAAGTGGGCGATAAGTTGCTATACGAAGTATCAAGAAGAATCAGCCATTCTATGCGAGAAAGCGACGTAGTAGCGCGTTTGGGGGGTGACGAATTTTTAGTCATGATGGACATGATTAATAATCAAGAAGATGCCGAGCAAATAGCAAAAAAAATTATTCAGGCGCTACAAGCTGAATTCATTATTGATGGCGAAGAAATTTTCATCAGTGCAAGCATTGGTATTTCAATATTTCCAAAAGATGGCAGCGATGTTGATAGCACTATTAAAGCAGCCGATATGGCGATGTATCAGGTCAAGAATAAAGGCAAAAACAATCATTGCTTCTATTCAGCCGAACTAAGCAAAGATGTGGTCGAGCGCTTTACTATGGAAAGCCAACTGCGCCGTGCCTTAGAACGCAACCAGTTTGAAGTGTATTACCAACCTCAACTATCACTCATTAGTGGCGATATTATTGGCGCAGAAGCACTTATACGCTGGAATCACCCGGAGTTAGGTCTTGTTTCACCTGCCAAGTTTATTCCTGTCGCTGAAGAAACAGGGTTAATTGTGCCAATAGGTGAATGGGTACTACGCCAAGCAGCACTACAAGCAAAGCAGTGGATTAATGATGATTATGCGATGCAATGGATTTCAGTCAACGTGTCTGGTGTACAGGTGATGCGTAGTAGCTTCGCTGACACCGTTTATGGGATTCTAATTGAAACAGATTGCAATCCCAACATACTGGAGCTTGAAATTACCGAAAGTACAGTGATGCAAAATACTGAATATGTGATTGATACATTCAACCGCATCAAGCAACTAGGCGTCCGACTGGCCATTGACGACTTCGGAACAGGTTATTCATCGCTATCCAATCTCAAGCGATTACCGCTGGATAAAATCAAGATTGATCAATCATTTGTACGTGGTCTTCCAGATGATTTGGATGACGCAGCCATTGTTAACGCCATTTACGCGATGGCACGCAGCTTAGGATTTTCTGTCATTGCTGAAGGGGTAGAAACCATAGCTCATGCAGAATTCTTAAAAAATATGGGCTGCGAAGAAGCACAAGGTTATCTATATAGCAAACCTGTAACAACAACAGATTTCACCAAACTATTAGTCACAAGCAAAGATAGAGGCAAATAAAATGCAATCTAATCAATCCCATTTCATTGACGTCACTCAACTTCAAGTCGGCTTGTATGTACATCTTGATTTAGGCTGGATGGATCACCCCTTTGGCCTTAGCAATTTTAAGCTTAAGGACGAAGAGCAAATTGCTAAAATCAAAAAAATCGGATTGAAAAAACTGCGTTATGACCCAAAACGTAGCGATTGTAAGCCCCTGCCTGTGTCAGCCGAAGCGCCTGTAGCAAAGGCAGATTCGGCAGCAAAATCGGCGGTCAACAGCAATAAAATCAAGGCCAGTAATTCTAAAGCCAGGCGCTTGGTTGAGCTGCATCAGGCAATTGAAGTGAGCGAAAAGAAATTCGTCATCGCAAGCGATGTCGCGTCACAGGTGACGCGCAACATCCTTACAAAGCCACAAACCTCTATAGAACAAGCGACCTCGTTAGTGAACGATATGGTGGATACCGCACTGATGGAGGGTGATGTTGCCATCCATGCACTTAATGGCAACCAATCGAGCGATAAAAATTATCAGCACTCACTCAATGTCACTGTAATCACGCTCATGATGTCTAAATCTATTGAAATGTCTAAAGAAGACGTTCGCTTACTTGGCATGGCAGCGTTATTTCACGACATTGGCAAAGCTGAAATCGCAAGCAATATTTTAACGAAAAAAGATCCACTAACTAAATCCGAACAATCACACTATGAATTGCATAGCGAGATTGGCGCACGCATGGCGCAAGAAGTTGGTCTGCCAGTGCGTGTAGGTAAAATCATCTTGCAACACCATGAGCACACAGATGGATCAGGTTATCCAAATCGCCTCAAGACTGATGAAATTGATCCACTTGCCAGATTAGTCGCATTGGCAAACGGCTATGACAACTTGTGTAATCCAGTAAATCCTGCACTTGGCAGAACACCCTATGAAGCTTTAGCTTACATGTATGCCAGCCAACGCTCAAAATTCGATGAGGCATTACTTAAACATTTAATTAAAGTACTTGGTATTTATCCTCCTGGCAGCATTGTGCAGCTATCAACTGGAGTGTATGGCATTGTCATTTCAGCAAACCCTAGTAAGCCTTTGCGGCCCTATGTGATGTTACATGACCCACTCTTAAGTCGAAGAAACCCACAGATACTGGACCTACGCGAAGAATCAAACATCAATATCATTAGTTGCATGCGTGCAAGTCAACTACCACCTGAAGTGCTAGCTTACCTAAATCCACGCACCAAAATTAGCTATTTTATTGATAAAAAATTATTGGATGACAAGGCTGATTCAAATTAAAACGAAGTATTAACACCAAAGGCGACTGACCAATCTGCTGTCAGCTGTGCGCCATTTACATATTGATAAATTGGTTTTTGCAAAAAACCATAAACTTGCGTACCTGTTGTCACTCGATAGCTCAAGCCTGGGCTTAAGCTTAGTGTACTGCTACCTGAGTCTGCAGGTTCAGCATTGGCGCCGCTATCTTTAAATTTATGCAGCGCGTTTAATTGCAACATCAGGCTTAAATCGGGCGTTGCGCTATAACTCAACCCCACGTCTGCGCTGAGTTTTGTGCCTGCTCTAAAGTCATTGCGCTGGTACAAAGTTTGTTGCCAGGTGCCTTGCGCAAACCAGCCAATATTACCATCGTGGCGGTTGTAATAAGCACCTAACAAACTATCCACACTGCCACTACCGGGTTGCAGCGTACGCTCGGCTTCTTCTTCGCTATTTTTTTTATGGATGCTGCCTGTAGGCAATTTAAGACCAAAGCGTATGCCCGCATTGCTATCTTTACTGCTAAAAAAACGATAGCGCGCTATCGCCTGCACATCACCAATGCCTGAAAAATTCCACTTTTCCAGTTCAGGGTCTGTGCCGCCAGCACCGTTATCTGCATTAAAAATATGCTTATGCGCACGACTTAAAAGTGGCACTTTAAAGGTAACACCCCAATCAGGATTGATGTTCCAATCAAGCGTGGTGAGCAGGTTGCGATTAAGGGTGTGCACTTCGTCATGCTCATTTACCTCGCCCGCAGGTGCGACCGTATGTGTGCCGTGGCGTAATTGGTCTAAATTGATAAACTCCGCTCGCACATCCAGCCTTATGCCTGGCTTGCTGGCGATGCCCTGAATATCCCAGTCGGTACTTAAATTGCAAAATGCACCGCCGCAGCTGGCTTGAGCTGCAAGTGGCACAAATAATGTGGCCAAAGCCAATTTTTGAAAAAACTTCATGAAAATTCCCTAAGTATTGATCTCGCTAAAATACGATGGCGAGTACAAATTAATGCAATAAATCCTTAGTTAAACTAAGGAAAAATGCACTCAACAGAAATACTTAGAGACTAGGTGGAGCTTGGCTTGGAGGTGAATCGTAGGTGCGAGATACTACAACAGGTGTAGCGTATTCGGCCGCTTTTTGGGCGGTCACTTCTAGTAGTGCAATGATTTCTAAATTATTGGTTGGTAAGGCTGCCGCTATTGCGTGGCTGGCACAAAATGGACAATGCTCAAGGTGCATGCCTACATTTTTTGGCGCAGTATCTGTTTGCGATTGTTTAACAGAAAACTCAGTGTCCAACTGCTTGCCCTGTGTAGTAGCGACTTGTATGACTACTTTTTTGCCAGTGCTGGTACATACTTCTTGCAGAAAGCTGTAGGTGCCATTTTGCGCTGCGATTGCGTGTGAAATACTAGGCGCAAGCGATGCAAAAACAATCGCAAACAGCGCAATTTTATTGATTAGCCGAAATAGTTTTTGCGAAAGCATGCCATATTATAAACTTAGTTAGGTAAAATTAAAAATTGCTGTTATATAAATTAGGACTTTCATGGCCGCAGGCAGTTTACTCGCACTCTTAGATGACATCGCAAGCATTCTAGATGACGTCTCTCTTATGACCCAATTAGCTGCAAAAAAAACTGCTGGCGTATTGGGCGATGATTTAGCCTTAAATGCGCAGCAAGTATCTGGCGTAGCGGCCGAGCGTGAATTACCTGTAGTGTGGGCAGTCGCCAAAGGCTCGTTTATTAACAAGTTAATTTTAGTGCCTTCTGCCCTGACGATTAGCTATTTCACGCCTTGGGCTATTATGCCCTTATTAAAGATTGGCGGCGCATTTTTGTGTTTTGAAGGCTTTGAAAAAATCGCGCATAAATTACTGCATAACAAACAGGAAGACAAAAAACATGATGCTGAGCTAAAACAAGCAGTCGAAAACTCAAAAGTTGATTTGGCTGCATTGGAAAAAGAAAAAATCAAAGGCGCAATTCGAACAGACTTTGTACTCTCCGCCGAGATTATCGTCATCGCACTAGGCACGGTCGCCACAGCCGTTTTTAGCAAACAAGTCATCGTGGTCACAATCATCGCCATCATCATGACGGTAGGTGTATATGGCTTGGTAGCCGGCATCGTTAAGCTGGACGACCTTGGCTTTTACATGATGATGCGCAAAGGTAAAAGCGTATTCAAACAAATCATTCGCAAAACTGGTGAGAAATTATTAGCCATTACGCCTTATTTGATGCGGAGCTTATCTGTGCTTGGCACTGCTGCGATGTTCATTGTAGGCGGCAGCATTATTGGGCACGACGCAACTTTTTTACATCATTTTAGTGAGCATATTACGGAGTTTTTGCAGAAATTACCTATAACTGGTAGCAGTTTAGCAGCAATATCGCCGATTTTAATCAACGGGCTGATTGGTTTAATTGTGGGCGCGATTTGTGTGATGATATTTGAAATCATCAACAAGTTACGTCGAAAAAACTCGTTATGAGCTTTTTTCAGTCTGGCATTATGATTTTGGTTTTTTAAAACTATCCAATAATAACAAAGCAACACCAACTGAAATTGCACTATCCGCCACGTTAAAGGCTGGAAAATCATGGATATTCCAGTGGAAATACAGAAAATCCACCACATAACCTAAAGTGATTCTGTCATACAAATTACCCAACGCACCACCCAACACCAAAGCCAAACCAAAACAAAAAAGTTTTTGTGTACTGTGTTTTTTAATCAAGTGAGTAATAACTATCGCCGCAGTGATTGAAATTGCAGTGAAAAACCACTTTTGCCAGCCACCTGCATCATTCAAAAAACCAAACGCCGCGCCTTCGTTATGAAAGTGCACTAAATCGAAAAAACGAGTGATTGTTAAATGCTCGCCATAAACAAAAGCGCCTTGTATCAAGTGCTTAGTGTACAAATCCAGCGTAATCACTATCGCACTGATGCTCAACCACTTATATATGTTTTCTTTAGGCATATTTTCTTGGTTCGCCAGCGCCAAATAAATTGCTTACACAGCGCCCACAAATGGTCGGGTGGTCTTCATGTGAGCCAACATCGGCACGGTAATGCCAGCAGCGGTCGCACTTGGAATGTAAGCTAGAGGTTACAACAAATCTCTTTTCTTCATCACTAGCAACGCGATGCAAAGTGGCACGAGAAGTAATCATTACCAAGCGGAGATCATCACCTAGGCTTGCCAATGCATCGTACCATTGGTCATGAAGATAGAGATCCACCTCAGCTTGCAGCGATGAGCCAATCTTGCCTTCCGTACGCCCATCTTCTAAAAACTTTTGTACATCGGAGCGGATTTGACGAATTTTTGCCCACTTTGCAATCATATCCACTTGTTTTTCCCCTCCATCAGGAGTGTAAGCGTCCATCTCAATTGGATAACGGTGCCATTGCTCTAAAAACACACTCTCACTTTTACCTGCTAGTACTAACTCCCAAGCCTCTTCTGATGTGAAACTTAGGATTGGGGCAAGCAGCTTTATCAAACCAAGCGCAATGTGGTACAGAGCGCTTTGAGCAGACCTTCTGGCTTTTGAGTTTGCTCCTGTGGTGTACAAGCGATCTTTAAGAATATCTAAATAAAAACTACCGAGATCGTCAGAGCAAAATTGATGTAGCTCTTGGGCAACACGATGAAATTCGTAGTTATCGTAATGGCCTGTTACCTCGGATCGGAGAAGATCGCTGATCAACACTGCGTAGCGGTCTATTTCCAGCCATTCGTTCACTGGCAGCATATCTTTCTTCGCGTCAAAATCTGCCAAATTTGCCAGCAGGAAACGCAAGGTATTACGGATACGGCGATAGCTTTCTGAAACTCGCTTCAGGATTTCATCCGAAATCGTAAGTTCGGCAGAGTAATCAGTAGAAGCCACCCAAAGGCGCAGGATATCTGCGCCGTAGGTATCCATCACCTTTTGCGGTGCGACTACATTGCCCTTGGACTTGCTCATCTTCTTGCCGCCGCCATCCACCACAAAACCGTGCGTCAGCAGCGCTTCATATGGAGCACGACCATCCATGGCGCAACCAGTCAATAACGAGCTTTGGAACCAGCCACGGTGCTGGTCAGAACCTTCTAAATACAAATCAGCAGGGAAATTCAACTCTGGTCGGCGCTTAAGAACAGAGGCGTGGGTCACGCCAGAGTCAAACCAAACATCCAAAGTATCCGTTACTTTTTTGTAAGATGCAGCATCAGCTGGCGCGTGTTCTGCTAAGAAAGGTGCACCATCTAACGAAAACCATGCCTCAATCCCAAGCCGCTCAACCATTAGCGCCGCTTTTTCTAGCAAATCTAATGTTTGCGGATGTGGCTCGCCTGATTCTTTATGCACAAACAGCGGCATCGGCACACCCCAATTGCGCTGACGCGAAACACACCAATCCGGCCGATTTTTAATCATTGCTTCCAAACGTGCTCGACCCCAAGCGGGGAAAAACTCCGTTGCATCCACGGCCTTGTTTGCATACTCACGCAAGCTGATACCGACTGCATCTTCCTGCTGCATGCCAATAAACCACTGATGCGTTGCCAACTGCATCAACGGCGTTTTGTGGCGCCAACAATGCGGGAAGCTATGGTTTAAACGTGCGCTGGCCAGCAAAGTGCCATTCTCTTGCATGACATTAAGTATTACCTTGTTCGCTTCTTGTCTTGTTAAGCCACGAATCGCCTCTAACTCAACCAATTCGCTATTAAAGAATTTTCCATCACCACCCATTAAAATGCGTGATTTTTCATCAGGGAAATTAGCACGCATCACCAACCAGTCATCATTACCATGCGCAGCGGCAGTATGCACCAAGCCAGTACCTGCATCAGTGGTCACATGGTCTCCGCAGATAATCGGCACTTGGCGATTGTCAAATGGGTGCTTTAGCATAAGATGCTCTAATTGGCGACCAGTTGCAAATCCAAAAATATCATCTGGCGTAGCATTTAATCCATACCTAGACATTATTTCCCAACGGTTTGACGCGTCTTTATTTAAAGACGGGAGCATTAGTATTTCATTTGCAATTATCAAATTTCCTCTTTGGGTATTAATAATTGCATACTGAATATCGTCATGAACGCTCACCGCTTGGTTGGCTGGCAGCGTCCACGGCGTGGTCGTCCAGATAACCGCATACGCATCACCCTTCACTTCCACGCCAAACGCCTTACTCAACGCCGCGTTATCCACCACCTTGAACCCCACATCAATCGCAGGTGAGTTCACGTCTTCGTACTCAACTTCAGCCTCGGCAAGCGCCGAGCCACAATCCACGCACCAATGCACAGGCTTGCTGCCTTGGTAGAGATAGCCGTTTTTGTAGATGTCACCCAAAGCACGCATAATGTCGGCTTCGGTTTTGAAATCCATGGTGAGATAAGGATTATCCCAATCGCCCAGCACGCCTAAGCGGATAAAGTCTTTCTTTTGCTTTTCTACTTGCTCGGCGGCATAGGCGCGGCAAAGCTCGCGGAATTTGGCAGGCGGAATATCCTTGCCGTGAGTTTTTTCCACCTGCAATTCGATTGGCAAGCCATGGCAATCCCAGCCCGGCACATAGGGCGCATCAAAACCGCTAATGGTTTTGGACTTAACGATGATGTCTTTGAGGATTTTGTTGACCGCATGACCGATATGAATATCACCATTGGCATAAGGTGGGCCGTCGTGCAGAATGAATTTTTTAGCGCCTTTACGCGCTTCTCTAATTCTTTGGTAGAGCTTTTTATCTTGCCATTGTTGCAACCAAAGCGGTTCGCGCTTGGCCAAATCACCACGCATAGGAAAGCTGGTTTCAGGCAGATTCAGTTTGTATTTATTTTGTTCTTTATTAACGTCTTCAGTCATTTAAATCTCATATAAATTTCTCTTGTCGTTCCGATGCAAATGGGAACCCAGTGACGTTAAAAGCCGCTGGATTCCGTGTCAAGCACGGAATGACGATTACTTCATTATTTAGCTACTAAAAAATGTACGTGCTACCACAATATCTTTTGCAATTTGCGCTTTTAGTGCGTCTAAACTCTCATATTTCATTTCTTCGCGGATTTTATGCAAAAATTCTACATGCACATGCTTTCCATACAAATCGCCATTAAAATCAAGTACGTGTACTTCAAGCAGCAATTTTGGCACGCCAGCAATGGTAGGACGAACGCCTAAATTAGCCACACTATTCAAACCATCCAATTTTACCGCATAAACACCCGTTAAGGCAGGCCGCTCGTGCCGCATGTGAATATTGGCGGTGGGGAAGCCAAGCTCGCGTCCACGCGCTGCGCCATGCACCACTTTGCCGCTAATACTATAATTGCGGCCAAGTAATTGACTAGCTGAATTCAAATTACCATTCGCCAGCGCACTACGCACGCGCGTGCTAGATACCCGCTCGCCACCTAGATTAACCTGGTGTAGCGAAATTAAATCAAATCCATTCGTCTTAAAATCGGCAATAGTACCGCCGCGCTTGGCACCAAATTTAAAATCCTCACCCACCAAAATCGAGGTTACATTTAGTTTTTCGCGCAAAATACTTAAAAAGTCTTGCGCACTAATGGCTGCAAAGCTTTTGTTAAAAGCACAAACAAACACTTTTTTTACGCCAAATTCTTCAAACCGTTCCAGCTTTTCGCGCAAATTGCAAAGGCGCTCTGGTGCATTTAAAGGCGTAAAAAATTCACGTGGGTGCGGCTCAAACGTCATTACTGCCGGGGTTAATTTTTTAGCTTCTGCAACCTCTATTAAACGCCTTAACAAGACTTGATGCCCTAAGTGCATGCCATCGAAATTGCCAATTGCTAATGCCAAAGGTGAAGGTAAAAGAATAGGTAAATGACGATAAACTTGCATTGTCAGTCGCTTAAATACTCGCACCATTAAATAACAGTACGGTGCATAAAATCTTTAATACGAATGCCCATCAGCCATAGCGCTAGAAAATAAGTGGTTGAGCCCAACACTAATAACACTGATAGATGGATTAACTTTGGCATTAATTTATATGCCAGCCAGGTAGCATTACTGCCCGCAGCGTAGTGCAAAGTCAACGCCATGGCGATAACCGCCACAGCTAGTTTTGCCATAAATAACAACCAACCCGTTTGTGGCTTGTACACATTGGCTTGTCGTAAATAATAGTAGAGCAGGCCAGCGTTCATGCACGCACCTAAGCCAATGGAAAGTGCCAAACCAGCATGTTTTAAATTGATCCCAAACACAAAAATTAAATTCATCAGCTGAGTTGCTATTAAAGTAAAAATAGCAATTTTGACTGGCGTTTTGATGTTCTGGCGAGAGTAAAACGCGGGAGCCAACACTTTCACCAATATCAAACCAAGCAAGCCTAAGCTATAAGCAACAAGTGCCTGACGCGTCATTTCGACATCGTTTGCGCTAAATTTTCCATAATGAAATAAACCCGTCACCAAGGGCACAGAAAGCACAGCCAACGCCACTGCTGCCGGTAGCGCTAAAATTAAGGTAAGTCGTAACCCCCAATCCAATAATTTCGAGTATTCCCCGTCGGCTTTATCTGCATAGCTTTTTGAGAGACTTGGCAACAGAATTGTACCGAGTGCCACACCCATTACCCCGGTGGGAAACTCCATCAATCTATCAGCATAATACAGCCAGGAAACGCTACCTGTGGCTAAATACGAGGCAAAAATGGTGTTGATGAGCAACGAAATCTGCGCGATGGAAACACCAAATACGGCCGGGCCCATGAGCTTTAAAATACGCCAAACACCTTCATCCTGCATATTTAAGCTATAGCGCGGAATTAAACCGATTTTGAGCAAATAGGGAATCTGGTAAAGTAATTGCAAAACACCGCCTATAAATACCGCCCAGGCCAGTACTTTAATAGAATGATCAAAATATGGTGCGGCCAACAAGGCTGCCGCAATAAACGATAGATTGAGCCAAACCGGCGTAAATGCAGGTACTGAGAAGTTGCCATAAGTATTAAGCACACCACCCGCCAGCGACACCAGCGAGATAAAAAATATGTAAGGAAAGGTGATACGCAACAATTCAACCGTTAAATCAAACTTCACTTTATCCGCCGCAAAACCAGGCGCACTAATCTGCACCACCCATGGCGCCGCCAGCATACCAACAATGGTGATTGCCACCAAAAACAACCCAAGTAAAGTCGCTACGTGGTTGATGAGCGTATGCGTTTCATCGTGCGTGCGCTGATTTTTGTACTCAGCCAAAATTGGCACAAAAGCCTGTGAAAATGCGCCTTCTGCGGAGATTCGGCGTAATAAATTTGGGATTTTAAACGCGACAAAAAAAGCATCGGTGAGCATGCCAGCGCCAAAAATACGCGCAATGAGCGTATCGCGCACGAAACCTAAAATGCGCGAGATAAACGTCATGCTGCCAACAGCGGCTAAGGCCTTGAGTAAATTCATGAACTATTTGAATGTGTTAATTGAATAACGATGATTTTAGCATGCTACAAGCGCTATTTTCAGCCAAGCTATTTTTACTTTGCGTTTGCAAATTACTTGCAAAATCATGCAAAAAACACTAATATGCACGGCTTCGTATAACACCCGATAAGCATTTAGGATAAGGACACATGGCAAATACCGCACAAGCACGCAAACGCGCACGTCAATCCGTTAAAGTAAACGCGCATAATGCTGCGTTGCGCTCAACGTTACGTACCGCGATAAAGAAAGTGGTTAAGGCCATTGAATCCGGCGATAAGGCTGTGGCAATGGCGGCTTATCAAGAAAACGTAAGCGTAATCGACCGTATTGCCGATAAAAAAATTATCCATAAAAACAAGGCAGCGCGCCATAAAAGCCGCTTAACAGCAGCCATTAAAGCATTAAAAGGTGATGCACCTGTGATGTTAGCTAAAAAAACTGCCCCTAAAGCGACTCCTAAAGCCAAGCCTGCTGCTAAGGTAAAAGCTGCCGCACCAGTAAAATCTGTCGCGCCGAAAGCTAAAGCAGCAGCTCCTGTAAAGGCAAAAGCCGCACCAAAAGCGGCTGCAGCTAAGCCAAAATCTGCTGCAAAACCTAAAGCTACTAAATAATTTAAATTCATAAAAAAGCCTCACATTATGAGGCTTTTTTATTGCCTAAATTAACTAACTTTCACCTATGTGCAACTCACTGCGTGCAATGAGTGCAGCATTTAGCACTGCTTGTTTGTCTTGTCCAATCACTGTGAAATGTCCCATTTTCCTGCCTATGCGAGGCTCGTGTTTACCGTACAAATGCAGTTTTAAATTGGTATGTGCCAGCGCCTTATTCCATGCAGGCTCGGCCTTATTTACCCAGCTATCACCCAAAATATTCACCATCGCCGCATTACTATGTAACCCTGTATCGCCTAGCGGCAAACCAGTCATCACGCGTACTTGTTGCTCAAACTGATTCGTCACGCAGGCATCAATGGTGTAATGTCCTGAATTATGAGGACGCGGCGCGATTTCATTCACCAAGAGTTGGTTGCTTACCACGAAAAACTCCACACCAAGCACACCAACATAACCCAGCTTCTCAGCGAGTTTTTTGGCCAGTGTTTGCGCATTTGCTTTAAGCACTTCACTACAGCGTGCCGGCACAATGCTGACATCTAATATCCCGTTCAAATGACTATTCTCAGCAGTCGGGAAAGCCGCCACATTGCCCTTTTCATCGCGCGCCAACACTATGGAAACCTCTAAATCTAAAGGTAGCATTTGCTCTAACACACACGCCTCTTGCTTAAAATCTGCAAACGCTCTTAGCGCCTCAGCCTGACTTTTTACGCGCGCCTGACCTTTACCATCGTAACCAAAACGCGCCACTTTAAGTATTGCAGGGTAAAGCGTACTTGAGTCATTGGGGAAATCGTTAGTGCTATTAATCACCGCAAACGGTGCAACTGGCAAGCCTGCATCTTTTATAAAGCTTTTTTCTAATACACGATTTTGCGCAATCGCCACACAAGCCGCACTCGGCCGTACAATAAGGCTTTCAGCTAGTTTTTCGAGTGATTTTGCAGGGACATTTTCAAACTCAGTGGTTACTGCTACGCAAGTTTTTGCGATTTGTTTAAGTGCGCCAACTTCATCGTAATTTGCACAAATATGCACATCGGCAATTTTACCTGCGGGGCTATTTTTATCTGGGTCTAACACGGTGACTTGGTAGCCCATTTCGTGCGCGGCAATTACAAAAAACCTTCCCAATTGTCCGCCGCCTAACATGCCTAGCATCGCAGGCGCTGTGAGTACTTTTTTTAAGTCCACTTGTTCTGTAGCCATACTTAATCTTTCTTTAAGGCTTCTCGCTAAGCGTTATGTTGCTTACTTTGTCAGATTGATTTTTGCGAAATTCCGCCAATTTTTTGGCTAAATCTGCATCATGATTCGCCAAAATACTCACTGCGAATAAACCCGCATTAGCCGCGCCCGCTTCACCAATCGCAAAGGTCGCTACGGGGATACCCTTGGGCATTTGCACAATTGAAAGTAGCGAGTCGTGGCCATCTAAATGTTTAGTCGTAACTGGTACACCCAGCACTGGCAACGTAGTTTTAGAGGCTAACATGCCTGGCAAATGTGCCGCTCCGCCTGCGCCAGCGATAATAATTTGGTAGCCTTCGCTCGCTGCGTTTTCTGCAAACTGAAACATCAAATCTGGCGTGCGATGCGCAGAAACCACTTTAGCTTCATACGTCACGCCAAAATCCGCCAGCATTTGCGCAGCGATTTTCATAATAGGCCAATCGCTATCTGAGCCCATAACAACAGCTACCAATGGTTTGTTTTTTGCCATATTTTCCTTCTATATCAGAACTAAATTATCCCGATGAATCAGTTCAGACTCTTCTACATACCCCAAAATTTTCTCAATCTCACTACTGGCTTTACGCATAATCCGCGTGGTTTCTTGCGAATTATAATTCACAATGCCACGTGCTATTTCATTGCCAGTTTCATCTATGCAAGCCACTACATCGCCGCGCTCGAAGCTACCCTGCACTTCAATCACACCTATTGGCAGCAAACTTTTGCCGTCCGCTTTAAGTACTTTTACCGCGCCCGCATCCAGTACCAGCTTGCCTCCCACGCGTAAGTGGTCAGCCAGCCATTGCTTTTTAGCAAGTGTTTTAATTTGTGTGGCTTGTAAGTGCGTACCAATAGCTTCCCCACTACTTAAGCGAACCAACACATCTTTTTCGCGCCCAGATGCAATCACGGTATGTGCGCCACTACTGGCTGCGCGCTTGGCTGCGAGTATTTTGGTAAGCATGCCGCCACTGCCAATAACGCTGCCCGCGCCGCCTGCCATTTGCTCCAATTCTACATTGCCCGCGGTTTCAAAATTGATAAATTTTGCATCTTTGTCTTTACGCGGATCAGCCGAATACAGCCCTTGTTGATCGGTCAAAATCACCAGTGCATCCGCCTCAATCAAGTTCGCGACCAACGCCGCCAAAGTATCATTATCACCAAAACGAATTTCCTCGGTCACCACCGTATCATTCTCGTTAATGATTGGAATGACCCGTAAATTAAGCAACGTTTTGAGTGTGCTGCGCGCATTCAAATAACGCTTTCTGTCAGCCAGATCTTCGTGAGTAAGCAATATCTGCGCGGTGTGCAAGCCATGCTCTGCAAAGCAACTCTCATACATCTGCACCAAACCCATCTGCCCAACGGCCGCTGCAGCCTGTAGTTCGTTTATTTCAATTGGGCGTTTTTTCCAGCCAAGGCGTTGCATGCCTTCGGCCACCGCGCCACTTGAAACCAAAGCGATTTGTTTACCTTGTTTAACAAGCTGACTAATTTGCGCTGCCCAAGCCGCAATCGCAGTGCGATCTAACCCCTCACCATTATTGGTGACAAGGCTTGAGCCAACTTTAATAATCAAAGTCTTAGTATTAGTTAGTAACGACTTGCTCATTTTCTACCGCTTTAATTGTCTCTAAATGCTCCATGATAGCGTAAGTGAGTTCTTTACAACCGACGCCACTAATCGCTGAAATCGCAAAAACACGGCCTTTCCAACCGTAGGCCTTTACAAAATCTTTAACAACTTGTTGTGCATCCTGCACCATATCAATTTTATTCAAAACCAACCAGCGCGGCTTGCTGTACAACTCTTCGTCATATTTTTTAAGCTCATTCACAATCGCCTTAGCCTCGGCCACTGGGTCGGTCGCTTCATCAAATGGCGCAATGTCCACCAAATGTAATAATAGCGAAGTACGCGATAAATGCCGCAAAAACTGGTGCCCAAGCCCGGCGCCTTCTGCAGCACCTTCAATTAAACCAGGCACATCGGCAATCACAAAACTGCGATTCGCATCCACCCGCACCACGCCTAAATTCGGGTGTAGCGTGGTAAAAGGATAATCGGCTACTTTTGGTTTTGCTGCAGAAACCGATCGAATAAATGTCGATTTACCCGCGTTCGGCATACCAAGCAAACCTACATCCGCCAATACTTTAAGTTCCATATAAAGCTCAAACTCTTCGCCCGGTTCGCCCTTGGTGCATTGGCGTGGCGCGCGATTTATTGACGATTTAAAATGCACATTGCCCAAGCCATTATTGCCACCTTTGGCTAGCATGACTTTTTGGCCATGCTCTGCCAAGTCAACAATCATGCGTTCTGTGGCTTTATCTGAAATCACTGTGCCAACGGGTACGCGCAAAATGGTATCTTCACCTTTGGCGCCATAACATTCTGCGCCGCGACCATTTTCACCACGTTGTGCGCGGAAAGTACGCGTGTAGCGATAATCTACCAGTGTATTGATGTTACGATCTGCAATTGCATAGATTGAGCCGCCTTTACCGCCGTCGCCACCATTGGGCCCGCCCATTGGCTCATATTTTTCGCGACGAAACGTAGCAACGCCGTTGCCGCCATCGCCGGCATATACTTTAATCGTTGCTTCATCTATGAACTTCATGTGTAGAGTGTACCAAATAAAAAAGCCCCATCAAACGATGAGGCTTTGCTAATTTTAAATTACTTAAACCGCTACAACGCTTACAGTGTGGCGTTTTAGTGCGCCTTTGGTTGCAAAGGTCACTTTACCATCAATTTTTGCAAATAGTGTATGGTCTTTGCCCATGCCAACATTGTCACCCGCATGCATTTTGGTGCCGCGTTGACGCACGATAATGCTGCCTGCAGAAACCACTGTTTCGCCAAAAGCTTTTACGCCTAAACGTTGTGAGTGTGAATCGCGACCGTTACGTGAACTACCACCTGCTTTTTTATGTGCCATGATTTAATCCTTAAATTTATGCAGCTGCTTTAGCTTTTTTAGCCGCTGGCGCTTTTGCGGTCTTTGCGGCTGGTTTTGTAGCTGCTGCCGGTTTGGCCACTGTAGCTGGTTTAGCTGCAACTGCACCTTTACCATTTACATCATCAATTAAAATCTCAGTAAAGCTTTGGCGATGGCCTTGTGTTTTACGATAATGTTTACGGCGACGGAATTTGAAAATCATTACTTTGTCGCCACGACCGTGTGAAACCACCGTTGCATTTACAGTAGCACCAACCACCAAAGGCGCGCCAATCGTGGTATTATCGCCATCGGCAAGCAGCAACACTTTGTCAATCACCACTTTGCTACCAACATCGCCAGCCAGTTTTTCAACTTTTAATTTGTCACCAGCGGCTACTTTGTATTGTTTGCCGCCTGTTTTAATTACTGCGTACATGTTTTGCCTAACTTCTACACGTTCAAATGAATCGCGCATTATACTGAAATTGCACCTGATTGCAAAGCATAATTTAAGCTCAAGTCGCTGGTCGAATATGCTAGAATGCCTCAAAAATAATTGGCCTAATTTGTGATCTTAAACCCCATTCAATCCCTTATTGCGCGCGATATGCAAGCGGTAGATACGGTCATCCGCAGCTCGTTGCGTTCTGAAGTTTCGCTCATCAACACCATCGGTGAGCATATTATCGGTAGCGGCGGAAAGCGTCTGCGACCCGCTCTGGTATTGCTTTCCAGTGGCATATTTGGTGAAATAAAAACGCACCAGCACCAGCTCGCAGCCATTGTCGAGTTTATCCATACCGCGACTTTATTGCACGATGATGTGGTAGACGAATCGCAGTTACGGCGCGGCAAAAGCACCGCAAATCATTTGTTCGGCAATGCTGCCAGCGTACTGGTGGGCGATTTTTTATACTCACGCGCATTTCAGATGATGGTCAAGCTGCAAAACATGCGCGTGATGGAAATACTCTCCGAAGCCACGAATATTATCTCCGAAGGTGAAGTGCTGCAATTGCTCAATGTACATAACGCCGATGTCACGGAGCAAGAGTATCTAAAAGTGATCCACTTTAAAACCGCTAAATTATTCGAGGCCGCAGCTAGGCTAGGCGCGGTGATGGGGAATGCGAGCAATAAAAATGAAAATGCGCTAGCGCACTACGGCATGCACTTAGGCACGGCATTTCAGTTGATTGACGACGTGCTGGATTTAAGTGGCAACGCCAAGCAAATTGGCAAAAATTTAGGCGATGATTTAAGTGAAGGCAAGCCCACACTACCACTACTGATTGCCATGAATCGCGGCGACGCAACGCAGAGCACAACTATCCGCAACGCCATACAGCACGGTGGCTTGGACGAATTACCTGCGGTGTTAGCCGCAGTTAAAGCAACTGACGCTTTAGATTATGTACGCAAACTGGCTGAAAATGAAGCTAGGCTTGGTGTTGATGGCATTGCACACTTGCCAAACTCTACTAATAAACAAGTTTTGATTGATTTGGCAGAGTTTGCGGTGAAGCGGGATTTTTGATTGCAAATACACTTCTAATCTGGGTTTGAGCCTTCAAGTTTGTTCTCTAAAACCTCCCCTGTCATAGCATCAACTCCAACTTCTTGCGTCCCTTTTTTTCCTACTTGAACAATGTCAAATGAATAGCGTAATCCGCTACCGCCTTTTTCTTTTTCTAATTCTTGATCAGCAATTTTTCCAGGATGGGCTTTTAACGCAATTGACCTCGCTTCGGCAAGTTTAATTTTGGCATTTTTAGCTAACTTTTCGCCTATGTAGGCTTGTGCAACAATTGCTGTTGAGGCTAACAAGACTAATAATAGTTTTGATATTCTTTGAGTGGTTTTCATGATGCGTCTCTCCTTGAGTTAACAACTACGGGTAGACATTTTATTTCTAGTTCAATTCAAGGTAATCGGCTCGCCACTCTCAGCGTGGTAATAGCTTAAATGCGCACAATCGCTGGTGCCATTGGTTAAACTGCCATCAAACAAGGATTTGCCTTCCACATCCACCACCGCATAGCCATTGTGGTACAAGGTCACTTCTGCCAATTTTGCCGCTTGCGCTTTACCTTTCTCGCGCATGGCAAAACTGATGCAGGTTTCATCCTCATCTTCGCCGTACACTTCCCAATGATTACCACCCGCCAATTGTGATAGCCAGGCTGGCAAATCCACCTCAACACGGCAAATAATCGGCTCATCCCAAGCGGGATGGCTAATATCACCCAACTCGATTAGGTCGATTGCGCTCAATAATGGCTCGTTTTGTTCAGTCATTTTAATCCTTTACTTCTGTATAAACATTACAACGCTTATATGGTGATACCTTAAACTTTTTCAAGCAATTTTTACACCACAATCTGCAACAAAGTTGCACAGATGTATTAACGATGCCATGATATGCTTCGTTTACAATAACCTTTAGGACGATTTGGGGCAAATATGTTTGATTTTTTAATGCCATTTTCGAATATTTTACGCACAGAACCCACTTTTTTTGTGACGTTTTCTGTCATTTTTGGCCTGATGGTGGGTAGTTTTCTAAATGTGGTGATACACAGGCTACCCAAAATGATGGAGCGCGAATGGCATGCCAATTGTTTGGAACTGCAAGGCAAAGAAGTGCCGGAACAGCCAAAATATACTATCGTCACCCCAAGCTCAGCCTGTCCAAACTGCGGCCATCAAATTACGGCCTTTGAGAACATTCCCATCGTAAGTTACTTGATGTTGGGCGGCAAATGCAAAGGCTGCAAAACCAAAATCAGTATGCGCTACCCGCTTATAGAAACCTTATCTGGTGCGCTTGTTGGGCTGGTGGCCTTCAAATACGGATACACTTACACCACGCTTTTTGCATGGGCTTTTGTGCTGGCACTCATCGCGCTCACATTTATTGATTTTGACACACAATTATTGCCAGACGACATCACGCTGCCTTTACTGTGGCTTGGGCTGCTGTTTAATCTAAATACGGGATATACTGACTTAAAATCTGCCGTACTGGGTGCGGTTTTCGGTTATCTCATTTTGTGGAGTGTGTATTGGCTATTTAAGCTGGTTACAGGCAAAGAAGGCATGGGTTATGGCGATTTTAAACTGCTGAGCGCAATCGGCGCCTGGTTTGGCTGGCAATTGTTGCCAGCGGTGATTTTACTTAGCTCAGTAGTGGGTGCAGTAATTGGTATAGGTTTAATCATATTTAGAGGCAAAACTGGCGGTACGGCGATCCCATTTGGGCCATTTTTAGCGCTTGGCGGCATTGCGGCGCTGTTTTTTGGTCAGCTATTGGCTAGTTTTTACCTTACTTAAATGTATGTAATTGCATTAACAGGTGGAATAGGTAGCGGCAAATCTGCCGCCGCAAAGATATTTGCCGAACTTGGCGTACCGGTAACCGATGTCGACGTGATTTCACACGAACTCACCGCAGCCAATCAACCGCTTATTAAAGACATAGCAGCCAATTTTGGCAGCGATTTTATTACGCCAGAGGGCGCATTAAACC
Organism: Methylotenera sp.; assembly: GCA_017880905.1. Lineage (GTDB taxonomy): Bacteria > Pseudomonadota > Gammaproteobacteria > Burkholderiales > Methylophilaceae > Methylotenera_A. The sequence continues at coordinate 22,296 of JADGRO010000045.1, read as the reverse complement.
GTTCTGCCATGCGGCAATTGGTGTTTAAAGATGCTACTGCGCGCGCCAAATTAAATGCAATTTTGCACCCTGCAATTTATGATGAGGCATTAAAACAATTGCAATTACACCAAGCCGCTCCTTATCAAATTTTGGTGGTTCCCTTGTTGTTTGAAAGCCCGCGCTACTCAAAACATATCGACCAGATTTTGGTGATTGATTGCGATGTAAAAACGCAAATTGATCGCGTTAAACAGCGCAGTAAACTGCCGGAACCTGAAATAATCAACATTATCAAGGCGCAAACTTCGCGCAAAAAACAGCTAAAATTTGCCAATGACGTAATTGAAAATAACGAAAATGTTGAAAAATTGCGTGAAAAAATTCTAGAAATTCACCAAAAATACATTAATACTTGCATACTTAGCAAAACAATCTCATAATCCACCTCAATTTATTACTATAAGTTGACAGATTTTTATTGTCATGTCTAGCTACGAATTTCCATTTAACGAGCGAATTCGCACATTTTTGCGATTGGAAGATTTGTTTAGCAAAGTTTTGCTAAACGTCCAAGCCGAGACACAGCATAATCACCACACTGCGCTCATTTCAATGCTGCAAATGTTGGATATTGTTGACCGCGCAGACCTTAAAATGGATTTGGTGCAAGAACTGGACCGACAGCGGCTTGCCCTACAGAATCTGCGTGGCAATCCAGCAATCTCAGAAAATATTTTAGATAAAACGCTCAAAGAAATCGGTACTTGTTCCACTACTCTTCGTTCCGATGGCTCGAAATTTGGCCAACATCTGCGTGAAAACGATTGGTTGATGAGCATCAAACAGCGCACAGGCATCCCGGGTGGCGTGTGTCAGTTTGATTTACCGTCATATCATCATTGGCTGGGACTTGACTCAGGTCGTCGTAAAAGTGATTTCGATGCTTGGCTGGCACGGCTAAACCCCATGTACGACGCCATTAAGATCATACTGCACATCTTGCGCGGTAGCGGCGCTTCATTAAAACACACCGCACAGAATGGGTTTTATCAGCAAATGTTAGGCGGCGCCAAACCCGCACAAATGTTAATTATTAAGGTAGATGATAATTGCCCATGTTTTCCAGAAGTGAGCGCCAACAAATACGCCATTAACGTGCGATTTTCGTCTCTGGATTTTGTGCAAAAACCAAGGCAGTGCGAACACGATATTGAATTCAGCATGACCTTATGTAATCTTTAAGAAGTAGGAAATGTCAGCAGTTAAAATACGCTTAGTCACTTGCCCCAATTGCAAAAAACAATCAGAATATAGCACCAGCAACCCTTTCCGGCCTTTTTGTAGCGAGCGTTGCAAAATGATAGACTTAGGCGATTGGGCAAACGAAAACTACAGAATACGCGACAATTCACCTCCGGAAGAATTAGATGATATTGAATAAGCAAATTTTTAAATTTTTAGTTTTGGCCAATTTACTTGTAGCATGCCATGCGAAAGCCGGCGTAGAATCCGATGTTAAAATCACGGATAGCTGGGTGCGTGCAAATGCGCCAGGACAAAGCGTTGGCGCGGCTTACATGACGCTTAATAGTCCGCAGGACAGCACATTGATTTATATAGAAACACCTGCCGCTGGCAAGGTAGAAATTCATAGCATGAGTATGGAAAATAATGTGATGAAAATGCGCATGCTGGAAGAGTTGCCTTTAAAAGCAGGTAAGCCTGAAAAGCTTGCACCCGGCAGCTTTCATTTGATGCTGTTTGATTTAAAAAAATCGTTAAAAGAAGGTGACAAAGTAGATTTTAAGCTGCGTTTTAAAGATAAAACTGGCAATATTACACACCAACAAGTCACACTGCCAATTAAAGAATCAAACTAGCACCAATGCCTCGCTGAAAAGCGATTCCACGTGCGCCATAAGTCAACGCAATAGGTAAATCATTAAGCACCATGCCGCCCAACGCGTACACCGGTAGCGTTATATTTTCTAGCATTTCAGCAAATTTCTGCCAGCCTAAAGGCTCCACTTCCGGATGGCTGAGCGTGGATTTTATAGGTGACAACACCACAAAATCTAAATCTAAAGCTTGGGCATGCGTCAATTCTCTTGCGTTGTGGGTTGAAGCCGCCACCATCAAGTTCGCGGGCTTTGTTTTAAGTATCAATAAAGCTTGGCTGGGCAAATGCACGCCATGTGCGCCTAACTCTCGTGCCAATGCGATATCTTCGTTTATCAATACTTTTGCATCATAAGGCTTAGCTAGAGCGATTACTTGTCTGGAAAATGCCATAAACTGCGCTTTTGTAAGATGCTTTTCGCGCACCTGAATAAGCTTTAAACCACGCGTCAATTGCTTTTTAAGCGCTTCAAAAAAAGCCTGCTCGCCCACTTCCGCTAAATTACTAATCGCGTAAATTGGCGGCAATGCCAGTGCCTTCATAATTGGCACATTGGCAGGCAAAATTGGCGAAACGGTAGCATTCTCTGCGCTTTGCCAGCTTAATTGTTGATTTTCGCGTGGCATTATTTCACCTTGCCACGCATTCACAAAATAAAAGTGTAGATTTACCGTTTTTGCGGGTGAATCGTGCGTAGCAGGGCAATCGAAACGGCGTGTAATCCATTGCTGAGTGGAAGTTGGCTTAATACCTAATTCCTCTCTTATCTCCCGTGTTAGCGCGTGTTCAGGCGTTTCACCTGCTTCAATTTTTCCACCAGGAAACTCCCACCAACCTGCCCAGCCTTTGCCTTGCGGCCGACTTGCTAATAAAAACTCGGTTTGCCCGTCTTCTTTTTTGCGCTGCAAAATTGCAACTGCGACATTGATGGTCATGTTAACCAATCGACATGTTTAAAGTTTGCGGCCATCGAAACTTCTCACTTTAAGCGCTGATAAATCAACGTCATCCAAACAGCGGGTGTTGATTGCAGCCATCGCTTCTCCTTTTGGGTTAATACCTTCGCCAAATGGCGCACAGCCGCAGTTTGGGCAAAACCGATGTTTAATTTTATGTTTGTTAAAGGTGTAAGTTGAGTAGTTTTTTTCAGGCGTGAGCAGGTGAAAATTGGCGCGTGGCACAAACCAAAGTAAAAAGCCACGCTTGCTGCAAATAGAGCAATTACACTGAATCACTTGCCCCAAATCGCCTTCTGCTTCAAACGCAATTTGTCCGCAATGACAACTACCTTTGTAGATCATTTCAACCTCCCGTTAACTTCGGTAGTCAGCATTAATTTTCACATAATCGTAAGAGAAATCACATGTCCAAATCGTGATGTTTTCCTTACCTCGATTCAATACCACACGCACCAAAATGTCTGATTCTTTCATAATCGCCGCACCTTGTTCCTCGCGGTAGCTAGTGGCTCTGCCACCTTTTTCGGCCACTAATACTTCACCTAAATAAAGCTGTAAATTGTCTACATCCAAGTCATCAATGCCCGCATAGCCAATGGCCGCCAAAATACGTCCAAGATTCGGGTCAGAGGCAAAAAATGCAGTTTTAATCAGCGGCGAGTGCGCAATCGCATACGCCACTTTGCGGCATTCGGTTTCATTTTTGCCACCTTCAACCGTCACTGTCATAAACTTGGTTGCGCCTTCGCCATCACGCACAATCGCCTGGGCCAGCTCAATTGCTATATCTGTCAGTGCGTCACGAAGCACCAAAAAATCCACACTTTTCTCGGTAATTTCCGCATTACCTGCTTGATTGGTTGCCATCATTATCAGGCTGTCGTTGGTCGAGGTATCGCCATCCACCGTGATGCAATTGAACGATTTATTCACCGCATAATGAATAATACTTTCAAGCGCAGCCTGGCTCACAACCACATCGGTAGCAATATAGGCCAGCATAGTCGCCATGTTGGGGTGTATCATGCCAGAGCCTTTGCTGATTCCCGTGATAGTGACTTGCTTGCCACTTAACTGAAATTGACGCGACGTACCTTTGGCGACAATATCCGTCGTCATAATCGCCTCAGCCGCATTCAACCAGTTATCTTCTTTTAAGTTAGTAATTACGGCTGGCAAGCCAGCGATGACTTTATCAACAGGCAGAGACTCTAAAATCACGCCGGTAGAAAACGGTAACACTTGATTTGCGTCAATTTTCAATAAATCACTTAAAGCCTTGCAGCTTTGTTTGGCGCGGTTTAAACCATCTTCACCGGTACCTGCATTGGCACAACCTGTGTTCACCAGCAAAGCGCGTATGCCTGTTTTTTGCGCTAAATATTCTTTACACAAAATCACCGGCGCGGCACAAAAGCGGTTTTTGGTAAACACGCCCGCCACTCGGCTACCTTCCGCTAACGTCATCACCAGCACATCTTTACGGTCTTGCTTACGCACATGTGCCTTGGCAAAGCCTAATTGAACACCGCTGACAGGCAATAGGGACGCGGGGGTTGGAGCACTCAATTTAACGGGCATTCATGTTTCCTTTATTACTTTTTCTATGCGCGGCGCCAAGTCGTGCCTTGTGGCGTATCTTCTAACATAATGCCAGCACTGGCGAGTTCCTTGCGAATACGGTCAGCCTCGGCATAGTTTTTGGCTTTTTTGGCTTCAATACGTAAATCGATCATATTATTAATTGTTTCTAGGTCTTGAACATACAAAAGAGATTCATCTACATCGTTTTCTTCAGTTTGATCCAAGAAACTTTGCAAATACTCATTAGGATTACGTGCTAACAAACCTACAATAGCACCCAAATTTTTGAGCAAATTGATAGATTCAGAAGACTTACTTTTATTCACCTCGTTTGCCAAATCAAACAACACGGCCATCGCTTCTGGCGTATTGAAATCATCATCCATCGCATCCTTAAAGCGCGCGGCTTGCGGGTGATTCCAATCAATTGTGTTAGCGCTCACTTCGCAGCCACGCAAGGCAGTATAAAGCCTTGTAAGTGAAGACTTGGCATCATCAAAATGCTGGTCAGAATAGTTGAGAGGGCTTCGATAATGAGCTCGCAGAATGAAAAAGCGCACCACTTCAGCATCGTACTTTTTTAGCACTTCACGAATGGTGAAAAAATTGCCGAGTGACTTGGACATCTTTTCGTCATCTACTCTTACAAAGCCGTTATGCATCCAGTAATTGGCCATTTTGCAGTCATGTGCGGCTTCGCTTTGCGCGATTTCATTCTCGTGATGCGGAAACTGCAAATCTTGTCCACCACCGTGAATATCAAAGTGGTTGCCCAGATGCTTTTCACTCATCACCGAGCATTCGATATGCCAGCCTGGGCGACCTTTACCCCATGGGGAATTCCAGCTTGGCTCATTGGGTTTAACAGATTTCCACAACACAAAATCCATCGGGTCTTTTTTATGCGTATCCACTTCAACGCGCTCACCGGCGCGCAAATCTTCGAGCGATTTACCAGAAAGTTTGCCATATTCTGCAAAACTGCGCACGCTGTAAAACACGTCGCCATTGGCGGCTAAATAGGCATGGCCTTTTTCAATTAAGGTAGAAATCATGCTAATCATGCCATCAATGTGTTCTGTGGCTCGAGGCTGGAAGGCAGGCGGCTCAATGCCTAGCTTTGTAAAATCTTCATCCATCGCATCAATAAAACGTTGTGTTAATTTGCCAATCGTTTCACCGTTTTCATTGGCACGCTTGATGATTTTGTCGTCAATATCGGTAATATTTCTAACATAAGTCACAGCATAGCCCGACGCCCGAAACCAACGTGAAACCATATCGAACACGACCATCACGCGCGCATGGCCAAGGTGACAGTAGTCATAAACCGTCATTCCACACACATACATGCGGACTTTGCCTGCTTCGATCGGGGTAAATGTTTGTTTTTCGCGGCTGAGGGAGTTGTAAATTTTTAACATTTGCGCATTATAACGGCGTTAAACTGAACAAAATAGATAAAAAACTGTAATTTAGTGCTTTAATGCCCATCGGGCTATTGGATGTTAGCTATCTAATTGATAGAATGAGTCTTTTACAATTCATTAGAATATATTGCATATGACTAATCGCACCAGTTCGCTTACAAGAATTTTAATCAAAACATTATTTGTTTTGTCTTTTGCTATCTCGGTTGCGTTTGCCGACGAGCTTAAAGATATTTCACAAATGGCCGAGAACGGTCAACAAGCCGCCGCGCTAGAGCGAATCAATGCTTATTTGGCGGCTAACCCACGCGATGCGCAAGCCATGTTTATGAAAGGCATTATCCTTGCCGAAAGTGGCAAACGCGATGACGCGATTAAAAGTTTTACTGAGCTAACAGAAAAGTATCCTAACCTGCCAGAGCCATACAACAACTTGGCGGTGCTATACGCAGATGCTGGTCAATACGATAAAGCCAAACAAGCGTTAGAAACTGCCATAAAAACGCACCCAAGTTATGCTACAGCACACGAAAATCTGGGTGATATTTACGCGAGAATGGCTTCTGAAGCCTATGACAAAGCACTAAAGCTGGATAGCGGCAATACGCGCGCGCAAAGTAAATTGGCCATGATTAAAGATTTATTTGGCACGGGTAACAAAACTGCGATGGCTACCAAACCAAACGACACCACTAAAACTGAATCTAGCAAGTCTGAACCCAACAAATCGACCAAAACTGGCACTATGCCAATTCGGCCAGCCGATAAAAAAGCTGAGCCTTCGCCGCCGCCACCTGCTGATATGAGTGCTAATGAAGAACAAAATATTACCGATGCAGTAAACAATTGGGCAAAAGCATGGTCTGCTAAAGATTTGGATAAGTATTTTGCCAGTTATGCCGATAGCTTTAAGCCAGCAAAAGGCGAAAGCCGTAAAGGTTGGGAGCAAATGCGTCACGACAGAATTAGCAAACCGGCGAAAATAAATGTTGAAATGGCCAACCAAAAAATAACACTTGGTGGTTCTGACAGTGCGAAAGTGACTTTTAAACAATTCTATCGCGCCGGTGGTAAACCAATCCGCACCGATAAAACGTTGATTCTCAAAAAAGTGAATGGCGCTTGGTTAATTGACCAAGAAATTGCAGGTAATTAATTTACAAAAATAATTTAATTTTGCAGAATTACCAATGTAGGAACAACCAAAGATTGAAATGCCATTGATTCAAAAAGTTAAGTTCTTAAAAGCTGTTTTGGTAACTGCTTGTATAGTAATACCCTGGAATGCCACTGCCGTTAATCACGGCAGTATGACAGACCAACTTCTCGGCAAAAAATTTAGCCATAATCTGGTCGAAAGCCTGCTAATCAAAAGCCTGTTAGAAATCACCGAGGGTAAAACCAAACAAGCTTTCGAAACGGTAGATGAGCTTATTCGTGCCGCACCTAACTTCAAGTTAGCGTATCTTATTCGGGGCGATTTGTTGACCGCACAAGGTCACGCTCTAGAAGCATTTGGTGATTCCCACGCAATCAACCTAACGAACACCCCCACTAACGAGGAAATTGAAGGTTTGCGAGACGAAGCGCGTACACGCATCGAATATTATTTATCTGAAAATAAAACACCGCAACAACCAAATATACTGGCGAAATTTGGCGCAGAACAAGAACATTTGATTGTGGTTGATACCGTTAAATCGCGCCTGTTTTTATATAAAAAAGTGGATGGCGGGTTGCAGTATGTTACAGACTATTATGTGACTGTTGGCAAAAATGGTGTCGGCAAGCAGACGCAGGGTGATAAACGCACACCTTTGGGCGTCTATTTTGCTGGGCAAAAACTCACTCAACAACTAGATGATATGTATGGGGATGCGGCGTATCCACTTAATTACCCCAATGAACTAGATCAACATCAAAACAAAAATGGCTCTGGCATTTGGCTACATGGCACACCTACAGACACATACAGCCGCCCACCACGTGATAGCGATGGTTGTGTAGTGCTTAGCAACCCAGATTTAAAAGCCCTGGCGCCAATTTTACAAACAGGCAAAACCCCAGTGATTATTGCAAATAACCTGGAATGGCTAGCAGGTAACAAATCAAACCAAAAATTAGAAGCACAAGAAGCCGAAAAGCAAGCGCTGCAAAAAGCCATTGAAGATTGGCGTAAAGATTGGGTTTCGCAAAATACAGAGGATTATTTAAGTCATTACTCAAAAAAGTTTTTTTATAACGATGGCGGATTCCAAAAGTGGGCAGATTATAAGCGCGGCATTCAAGCGGCCAAACCTAAAGTCACCATTCAGATTGAGGACGTCAGCATGTTTGGCTACCCAGGCATGGAGCAACCCATGATAGTGGTTAATTTTGTACAAGATTTTAGAAGCCCCACCTTGCAAAATAAAATGCGCAAACGCCAATATTGGGTGAATGAAAATAATCAATGGAAAATTATTTACGAGGGCGCCGGCTGATGCAAAAAAGTTTCATGCACAATATTAAACTCTTTCTTTTTGGTTTATTACTTGCTTGCACAGCCAATATCCATGCGGCTCCCAGCGTTGAGTTTGAAACATCTCAAGGCAATTTTACAGTGGAGCTTTATCCCGAAAAAGCACCTAAAACGGTGACTAACTTTTTACAATATGTAAAAGATGGCTTTTATGAGAATACTATTTTTCATCGCGTCATCAATAATTTCATGGTGCAGGGTGGTGGCTTTGAGCGTGATTTAACCGAAAAAAACACGCGTGCACCCATTGTAAATGAATCCAACAATGGCTTATTAAACGCACCTGGCACCATTGCCATGGCACGCACAGCCGACCCTGATTCTGCCACCGCTCAATTTTTCGTCAATTTGGCCGATAATCAATTTTTAAACTACACCAGCCCGGACCCGGACCAAATCGGTTACTGTGTGTTTGGTAAAGTCACCAGCGGTTTTGAGGTAATACAAAAAATTGGTATTACGCCTACCACTAGTGTGGGTAGAAACGTTGACGTGCCTACTAAGCCCATTATAATCAAAAGCGTAAAACTAATTAGCGAAGTAGCAAAAGAGTCTGCTAAAGAAGTAGCCAAGTAAGTATTTTACATTCAAATTATTCATCAATTTATTAAGCAATTTATTTAAAGGATAGCTCCGTGGTTAAACTTACTACCAATTTTGGCGACATTACACTTGAACTTAATGCTGACAAGGCACCTATTACCGTCGCTAATTTTTTGCAATATGTAGAAAACGGTTTTTATGATGGCGTAATTTTTCATCGCGTAATTGACGGATTTATGATTCAAGGCGGTGGCTTTGATGTCGACATGAAACAAAAATCTACCCAAGACGAAATTAAAAATGAGGCAGATAATGGCTTGGGGAACGATAAATACACCATCGCCATGGCACGTACATCGATTCCTGATTCTGCGAGTAGCCAGTTTTTTATCAATATCGCTGATAATGATTTTCTCAATCACACCTCGCCCACATCAAATGGCTGGGGGTATTGCGTATTCGGCAAAGTAGTCGAAGGCATGGCAGTGGTTGATAAAATTAGCACTGCAGAAACCACAAATAAAGCAGGACATCGTGATGTGCCAGTAGAGCCTGTTATCATAGAAAAAGCTAGCCTAATTTAATAGCAATCCGCATGGATTATTGCTTATTTATTTCTGATTTGCATCTATGTGATTCACGCCCACACATAACCAAAGCTTTCATTGAGTTTTTAGACAAAACTGCCACCAAAGCCCAAGCACTGTATATCTTGGGTGATTTATTTGAATACTGGGCAGGCGACGATACCATTAAAATTGGTACACACAAACCCATTATTGATGCACTAAAAAAACTCTCGAATCAAGGCGTAAAACTATTTTTAATACATGGAAATCGTGATTTTTTAATTGGTGAAAGTTTTGCAAATGCTACTGGAGTCTCAATCTTAGTCGACCCCAGCCTAATCATGCTCTATGGCAAGCCAGTATTATTAAGCCATGGCGACCAGCTCTGTACCGACGACATGGCTTACCAAAAATTTAGGGCTGAAGTACGTAGTACAAAATGGCAAAGCCAGTTTTTAAGCCTGTCTCTAACGGATAGAATTGCTTATATCGAGCAACTGCGCGCCAAAAGCGAACAAGAAAAATCCACTAAATCGATGCAAATTATGGATGTTAACCCAACCGCCGTAAATGAATTATTGCGAGAATTTGCGTACCCACCACTATTCATTCATGGTCATACGCACCGCCCCAATAAGCATATCCATAAGCTGGATGAGCACGCTTGTGAACGCTGGGTGTTAGGCGACTGGTACGAACAAGGTAGTTACCTAAAACTAAACGCTAATGGCTGTCAGGCTCAACTACTTTAGACCTAAAAATGATGTCAAAAAAATTATTAGTGTGTACCAACTACCGCGCAAACCCAAATAATCCGTCGTGCGCAGCACGCGGCAGCAAGGAAATTATGGCTAAATTGACACAACAATTACAGAAAAAGAATGTGTTAATAGAGGTAGAAGAAATACAATGTTTGGGTTATTGTAGTGTTGGTCCAAACATTCGTTTAATCCCGAATGGTGAGATTTTTCACGAAGTTTCAGTCAAAAAATTTGCTGAAATTATCCAAGCAGTAAAAGGTTTTTCAAAGCATTAATTGGCTTGATAGCCGGGAATGTTGGCAACATCGACCTCATCAATTTGTGCGGGTTCCAAGAACTTTTCGGCGTAACACAAATAAATTTTTTCACGGATAAATAAATCAAAAATGTCCGGGTCAATATGGTTGTCCAGCCGCATTTTACCTAGAATACTCAGTGTCTCAGAAAGAGTTTTGGCTTTTTTATACGGCCTATCTTTAGAAGTCAATGCTTCAAAAATATCGGCCACACCCATCATTCGGGCTGGTATTGACATTTGTTCACGTGTTAGACCTTTAGGGTAACCTTTACCATCCATGCGTTCATGATGTCCGCCAGCATACTCAGGCACTCGCTGCAAATCTTTTGGGTAAGTGAGCGCATCCAGCATATTGATTGTCACCACAATATGATTATTAATCACCATACGCTCATCTGGCGTCAAGGTGCCTCGCTCTATGGTGAGGTTCATGACCTCGTTCTCACTTAAAAATCTAGCCGTGTGACCAGAATCATTTAAATATTCATAATTGGCAATATCCTTAATGCGCTGTAGATCTTCTGAGCGCATAGATTCGCTGCCAAAATTCACTTTACGAATAAAGTTTTTATCCTCTTCAAGTAACCTTTTCATTGCGCTAATCTCACGCTCTAGTTGCAGAGCATTTACTGGTAAACCATTTTTAGTAGGAGTGAGTGCTTTACGTAGTAATGCATTTTCGCGCTGCGTTTTAAGCAACTCAAATCGATCGTCAATTAAATGAATGCGATCAAAAATTGTTTCAAGCTTGGTCGCTTTGTCCATCACATATTCCGGTGTCGTTACTTTGCCACAATCATGCAACCACGCGGCAATTTTTAGCTCATAAATCTCTTTTTCGGTCATGGAAAAACTTTTTAATGGGCCTATTTTTGTTTTAATCGCAGCTTCTGCCAGCATCATGGTGAGCTCTGGCACACGCTGGCAATGACCGCCGGTATAAGGAGATTTTTCATCAATCGCATCCGCAATCAGCTTAATAAAAGACTCGAATAAATTTTTAAGTCCATCAATTAAATTATGATTAGTGAGTGCCACTGCGGCTTGCGAGGCAAGCGATTCCACCAGTCGCTGATGTGATTCAGAAAAAGCAATGATTTGGTTGGTTAGCGGATCGATTGCATTGATTAATTGCAAAACGCCAATAATCTCGTTTTCATGATTGGTCATCGGCACGGTTAAAAATGATTTTGAGCGATAGCCGGTTTTTTCATCAAATTTTCGTGTGCCAGAAAAATCAAAACCTTCGGTTAAATATGCATCTGGGATATTCACTGTTTTGGCATTCACAACGCTGTAAGCAGCCACCATATTGATGTTTGGCTTGCCATCTTCAAGATAAATTGGCAGTGACGGAAAAGGAATCTCTTTACCGGTGGTACCTCCCATCGCGATATCAAGGCTAAGTGTACGCATAATCTCAAACTTGAGTTTTGCGTCATCCGTCACTGTGTAAAGCGTGCCACCATCCGCGTTGGTAAGCTCTTTGGCACCTAATAAAATGACTTCGAGCAGGCGATTATTATCATGTTCAGCCGAGAGTGCCACGCCTATCGAATTCAGGCGATCCAGTTGATTTAACAAATCTAAAGTTTGCATCGAGAGTTGCGTTACGCCTTATAGCTAATATAGCACTTTAAGCTAGATAAAATTCCATTTTGATTCCGGCCATATCAATCACATCATGATCACTTAATTCATAAGCCTGTACGCCAACACTTTGTCCATTTACTAATGGGTGTTTTTCGCCTTCTACATGCGCAATAAAATAACCGTGTGGCCGCTTTGTAATCACAGCCACTTGTTCGCCAGGCTTGCCTAGCGTGGTAAGTGCCTTATTAAGTGAAAGTTCTCGACCGGAATTTGTGCCATTTAATACCTGCAAATGGCCTATCTTTTGAGTATTTTCCGTCGAATCCAATGGTACTTCAATAATGTTCGGCATAGCGTTTTCTTCACTCGCCTCAGCTGGCTTTTCTGCAACTTCTGTTTTCACCTCTGAAGTAGCAACGTCTAATTTTGTAGGCCGCATCACCACGGTGTTTTCAAACCCATCTTGTTTGGCCGGCGTTTTTTCCTGTAATTTATTCTCATATTTGAGCTGGTACTTGCCAAACTCAATGATATCGCCATGATATAACACATGTTTTTTAATCGATTTATTATTCACTAAAGTGCCGTTGGTACTACCCAGGTCCTCTAAAAAAGAGTCGTTACCTATTGTAGTAATGACCGCATGGTCGCCACTAACAGCCAAATTATCAATATGAATATCATTGGCCGGGCGGCGGCCAATCGTGATGCGTTCTTTATCTAGTGCATACTCGCCTAACGAATTTCCGTCTAATGAAAAATGTAACTTTGCCATAATCACCCTTGTCGTATTTCTTAGTTTATCGCAATTGATTTTACTAATTGGATTTGTTTATTTGGCTGTATTAGCACTACCGAATAAATTTTTAACCCAGTTTTTTTCAGCTGTAAATTTCTTTTTTATTATTGCTAACACTACCGAAATATTATCTGTACCGCCATTTTCATTTGCTGATTGAACTAACTTTTTTGCTGCGAATGTGATGTTACCATTTGCTTCAAGCAAAATTTTTGTCAATTCTGCATCTTCAACCAAATCTGAAAGCCCATCCGAGCACAGCAAATAAACATCACCCACCTCAACATCAAACTCTTGCAGTTCCAGCTCCACTTCTGGATCAGTGCCCAAAGCACGTGTTACTAAATTTTTGTTTTTAGAAAGCTTTGCTTGCTCTTGTGTAATCAAACCCGCGTTAATTTGCTCCTGTATTAGTGAATGGTCTTCGGTAAGTTGTGTAAGTGTTTCACCACGCAAACGATACATACGCGAATCGCCAATATGCCCCACCACCAAATTGTTATCCGTAAAAATACCTACCGCTAATGTTGTGCCCATGCCTGCACACTGCGGTTGATTTTGCGAAATTTGATAAATCGTCGCATTAGTTTTAGCTACTGCATCTATCAGCATCTGCGACTCCGGCAATAAATTGGGCATTAATTCGTCTGGACGCGACTTACCTTGCATGGCCTCTGTAATTTCTGCCGCAACCATCAGCACGGCAATTTCGCTCGCCACTTCACCCGCCTTGTAGCCACCCATACCATCAGCTAACACCAGCAACCCGATCGACAAATCACTTGCAACCGCGTCCTCATTGTGGTCTCGAAGCAAGCCCACATTGGTAAGTCGCACTACTTTTATGGCGTTAGATACGTTCAAAGTTTAAAGCCCGCTAATGTATAAAAATTATAAACATTATTGAATGCTTAACGCGCATATTATCGCCTAAATTCCTGCGGTCTGGCAGTCGCAGCCACTTTATCTAATACACCATTAATATATTTGTGGCCGTCTACACCTCCATAAAGCTTAGCTAATTCAACTCCTTCGTTGATAGCGACGCGATATGGGATGCTCATATCAAACATTAATTCAAACGATGAAATACGCAAAATCGCGTGTTCCACAGGGCTCAATTCCGCTATTTTTCTATCGATAAACATTGAAATTTGGTCGTCTAACTCATTTATTTTACCAGTCACACCCTCCAACAAATGCCTAAAATACGCCTCATCAGCTTTGTTGTATTCCGGATCTTCTTGTGCATCCAAAATAATTTGTTTTAATTCACCGGCATTAATCATGCCACGATATACCGCCTTTAATACGAGTTCGCGAGACTTGCGACGATTTTGACTTAATTTGGGTTTTTTTGCTGTTTTGATTTCAGTTTTTAGGTCGATCATAACGCGCGTACCAAATTGGCCATTTCAATCGCCACTTGTGCTGCCTCTGTACCTTTTACTAGCATACGCATCAGCGCTTGTTCATCATCTTCCGTAGTTAAAACCGCATTCGCCACGGGCACGCCCGTGTTTAATTGAACCTCTGAAATGCCTCGTGCAGACTCGTTTGCAACCACTTCAAAGTGATAAGTTTCACCTCGAATTATCGCCCCCAATGCAATCAGCGCATCGTACTTTTCACTTAATGCCATGTGCTGTAAAATAAGCGGCGCTTCAAGCGCACCTGGCACAGTGGCAATGCGAATGTGTTCTGGTTTTACGCCTAGATTTAACAATTCTGCATGGCAGGCAGCTAACAAACCATCACCAATATCGCTATTAAAACGCGATTGTACAATGCCTATTTTTTTGCCCGCACCGTCTAAATTGGTTGTAATTTTATTCAATAGATTCTCTTAAAGTGCTAAAAATAGCCATTTTACCTGATAAGGCTGACACAAACTGTCAGTTCTACTTATAAGCTTAAGAAAATAAAACCCAAGCTTTTTGTATAGTGCTCCACACACCATAACTAATCGGAATCAACACTGCAGCCCACGACAATTTAACCAAAATAGGATGCGCATTATTCACTTGCGCTACACTGGGTTCATTTTGCATGGATTTTTCATGACTCACTTTACGCACTTCCTCTAATTCTGCATTGGTCATAAAATACTTGTCAGCTACGGGTTTCACCAGCATATTGGCGATAAACCCCACCACCATTAAGCCCGCCAACACCACAAATATAGGCGCGTATACTTGGTCAAACGGAATACCTTTTTCTAGCCTAGTATCATGCATATAATTCACTACCACTGGTCCTAAAATACCAGCGGTTGACCACGCGGTGAGCAAGCGCCCATGAATAGCTCCCACAAACTGTGTACCAAACATATCTGCCAAATAAGCAGGAATGGTGGCAAAACCACCGCCGTACATGGAGGCGATGACACAGAAACACGCGACAAATAAAGCCAGCGACTTAAAGCCTGCGACATAGCTTGCAGTGCAATACATGATGGCACCCAAAATAAAGAAAATATAATAAGTGCGCTTACGTCCAAGTTTGTCTGAAGATGTTGCCCAAGCAAAACGACCGAAAATATTAAAAAGTGAAATCAAGCCCACAAAACCCGCACCAACAGCCGCTGCTGCCGCTGTCATAGCTTCATCTTTCTTAATATCGGCGAAGCCTACTACGCCTACGTGACCTATCAACGCTCCACCAAACGTTTCTTGCAACATCGGCGCTGCAGCGCCAATAATGCCGATGCCAGCAGAAACATTCATGCACAACACCAACCACAGCAGCCAGAATTGTGGTGTTTTATGCGCGTTTTTTAAATGAACATTTTTCGATGCGATCATCGTATTTGTTGCGGCAACGGGTGGTGTCCAATTGGCTGGTTTCCAGCCTACTGGCGGCACACGATACCCCAACGCACCGCACAACATAAACACCGCATAAATCGCCGCCAGCACCACAAATGTTTGCCATACTCCCACATTGCCAGGCGTTGCAAAGTGCGCCATGAGCTTTGTAGCAAGTGGCGAGCCTATCATCGCGCCGCCACCAAAACCCATAATCGCCATGCCTGTGGCCATGCCACGATGATCTGGAAACCATTTGATTAGTGTAGAAACGGGTGAGATATAGCCTAAACCTAGGCCAATGCCGCCTATCACGCCGCTGCCCAGCCACATCATCCATAATTGGTGTACATAAATACCATACGCCGAAATCAACAATCCGCCGCACCAGCACAGCATAGAGACCAGACCCGCTTTACGTGGCCCTTCGCGCTCCAGCCAGCCGCCCCACAGCGCCGCCGAACAGCCAAGCAGCACAAAAAATAAAGTGTACATCCAACCCAAATCAAACTGCGTCCAGTTGCAATCGGTCGCGAACAAGGCTTTTGCAGTGCCCGATAATTTTTCGGAGAAATTAGTTGCACCAGCCGCGCAAGCCGCCAGCGGCTTGCCATTTGCCCCCATCAAGGCGTTACCAAGTGGCTTCCAAAATACGCTAAACCCATAGGCCATGCCGATAGATAAATGAATAGCCAAAGCGGCTGGCGGCACTAACCAACGATTAAAACTTGGTTGCGCAGTGATGTATTCTTTAGATAAAAAACTTGCCATGCTTACCCCCGAGGTAATAACTGTTCTTTTATATCGCTATCATGTGACATAGTGTTATAAAAAGCAAAAAATGGCAATTGTGCTTTTAAATTTTCTGTAAAAAAACATTTAAGTTTTGTCATGAATGTGTCATATTAAAGTCACAAAATTGCATCGTTATTTATTTGGAACAAAGCAATGCCGGCAAATATTTTAGTGATTGAAGACGAACCCGCGATCCAAGAGCTACTTGCGCTGAACATCACGCAAGCAGGGCACAACGCCATGCGTGCGCTTAGCGTAGAACACGCGCAGGAATTATTGCGCAATACACTGCCAGATTTGATTCTGCTCGATTGGATGCTCCCAGGCATGAGCGGTATTGAGTACGCGCGGCGTTTGAAATCAGATAATCTCACCAAAGCCATCCCGATTATCATGCTGACCGCACGCGGTGATGAATACGACAAAGTGCGCGGACTGGAAGTGGGCGCAGATGATTACGTAACCAAACCTTTTAGCCCGCGTGAGTTAAACGCGCGCATCAAGGCCGTGCTACGCCGTCGTGCGCCACAAATGACAGATGATCCAATTGAAATTCATGGCTTATTACTAGACCCAACCACCCACCGCGTCACTGGCAACAATGCTAATATTGATTTGGGGCCTACCGAGTTTAGACTTTTGCATTACTTTATGAGCAACGCCGAGCGTGTGCATAGTCGTAGCCAGTTGCTTGATAAGGTGTGGGGCGACCGTGTGTTTGTTGAGGATAGAACAGTCGATGTACATATTCGCAGACTTAGAAATGCGTTAGCAGTATCGAATCACCAAGATTTAATTCAGACCGTGCGTGGCTCGGGCTATCGTTTGTCCGCGCAAAATAATTAGGCGCTTTTACTAACTCATTCAACACAAAAGCTCGCTATAATTAGGCTTAATTTTAACTTTAGTCTAACTAGAAGCTTAATTCGTGATAGATATCCGTTGGAAAGCTGTTTCATTACTGTGTGCTTTAAGCGCAATCTGCTTATTTTTATGGCTGATAAGTAGCGCGACCGTTGCATTATCAATATTTTCAATTGGCCTTTTAATTTACCTTGCTGGTCATATTAAGTGGCTACATAAATTACACATTTGGTTTAAAAATCCCGAGCTAAAAGAAATTCCGGAAGGTTCTGGCGTATGGGTAGACGTGTTCACTGCGCTATTAAAATATGAACGTAGTAACATCGCAAACCAAGCCCAATTAAGCTCAGCGCTGGAGCGTTTTAACCTGACCGCCAATGCGATTCCGGATGGACTGGTGATTCTAAGCCCCAGCAACGAAATCGAATGGTGTACTACGCATGCCGAAAGCCAGCTTGGCTTAGATTTAGCCACCGATAAAAATTTACCCATTGTTAACTTGGTTAGAGATAGCCATTTTATTGCCTATTTGTACAACGAGACTTATAACGAGCCTTTCAAACTCAAATCTTGGCAAAATTCAGAAATCATTTTCGAAATTCAACTGATTCCGTTTGCATCCAAGCAAAAGCTGTTAATTTGTCGCGACACGACACAGCTTGAAAAAGTCGATGCCATGCGTCGCGATTTTATTGCTAATGTTTCGCACGAGTTGCGCACACCACTCACTGTTGTAGGCGGTTTTTTAGAAACACTAAGCGATATGGAAGGCGCAGTACCGGAGGCGCTTAAAAATTATTTTGCCATGATGCAAGAGCAAACTAGTCGCATGCGCCGCATTATCGAAGATTTGCTGACACTTTCCACCATAGAAAGTAGCACAGAAGAGCCCGACAATAACGAAATTGATATGGGCTATTTGTTAAAACAAATTCAAAACGATGCCATAGGCCTAAGCCAAAGTCTTTACCAAGGTAACAATAAGAAAGTCAAACATAAAATTCACTTGGATGCAGACCCCACGCTCAACCTGAGTGGCGCGCAGGATGAACTACACAGTGCCTTTAGTAATTTGGTAAGCAATGCTATTCGCTACACGCCCAAAGGTGGCGAAATATTTATTACCTGGAGTATGCAGGATGAGCAGCCAGTATTCTCGGTGCGCGATACTGGCATCGGCATCGAACAAAAGCATATCGATAGACTCACCGAGCGCTTTTACCGCGTCGATCGTGGCCGTAGCCGCGAGACTGGCGGCACCGGGCTTGGGCTTTCCATCGTCAAACATATTCTTATTCGCCACCAAGCCAAACTGGAAATTAGCAGTGAAATTGGCGTAGGCAGCACGTTTAGCGTTGTGTTTCCTAAAACTAGAATCATGCATAAACAAGTCACCATGCAAGCATGAAGTTTTGGCTTTTAATATTAGCTTGCAGTTTAATCACCGCATGTGCCCTCAATTCCCCTGTTGAAAGCAAACCTATCCCCGAGCTCGGTGATAGAAGCACTGCCAACCAATTAGGGAAAACCGATATGGACCGCATGGCCGACGTAGAGATTGAGGAAAATACAAAAAGCTTGCGCAATTTAATGACTAAGCTTTATAAACGCAATCCGCATGAGATCGTCAAAAGTACGCCTGACCCAGTAGAAAAAATGGTGGATTGGGTATTTGATGGTGAATTGCAGCACCACTTTCAGTTTAAAGGGATGGATAATAAACAAGGCACAGACGCTATTTTTTTAGCGTTTAACCCGGATTATCAGGGTGACCGCGTGTTAGCGTATATTGTTGGCCTGCACACCATGCTGCTTAAAGCGCATGGCAATAAAACCGATTTTTATTTCACCGACACCATAGACCCACAAAGCATCTACAACGTGGCGCGCAACATCGAAATCGCCGCGTGGAAGCTCTCTACAGCGCGCGATGCAGATGGCAACTTGTATTTGCTCACCAATGAAATTAACGACAAAGACCGTAATTTAAGTTTTGAGCGAGAGTTTGGCAAAATGATAGGCCGCACCGATTTATACGCCATTGCGTTGGCGGAAAAATCGCAACGCATGATTTCACGCATCATGCAAAGCCTCGCAACAGCAGTGTTTTTGCCGTTTTAATTAAAACAGCCTATTTTCATTGTAAAAACAATCGGCCTGCAAGCCGCATAGGTATTGCCTTTCAGGGCATTGATTTAAACAATGAATGTACCCGTGTATGAAGATAATAAACCGTCGAACTGCATCTGGTTTACCAATCCCCTTTGCCGCGCCTTCGTCCAAGAGTAAAACTTAAGGCACGGCAGATGGAAAGCGGTGACAACTAAGGCTGCAAAGCAGCCTGTTGCGGCGTAGGCTAACTTGCGTAGCGATGTTAAGTGAAGCGGCCGAAGCCACGACTGTCTGAGCGTAGCGAGTTCCGCAGCCGCCCAGATGCGGCGCTAAGACCGAAGGAAACAAGCGGCAGCGGGGTAGCCTTTTCTTTGGTTTCTTTCTTTTGGCTAAGCAAAAGAAAGAAACTCGCACGTCGCGCGAGAGCGACAGAATACATCTTAGCTTTTCAGAAGCTGGAACTAGCTTAGTGCTTTCTAATATAGTGCTGATCAAAAAAATTAAATACTGTCTCACTGTACCAATCTTTTTTTAGGCTCTTTGGATTGTCTGAATCTAGCTTTTTAGTCCCACTGAATTTTGGATTCCCTAACAGGCTCATACGCAATTTATGATAAGTCGGATTTGCTATGAAATTGTCATACCTTTCCTTACATTTTTCTGTAAGGGTTTCATAATTCATAGGATATTTATTCTTAAACTGCTCATCAGTAAATTGTATTTTTGTTGCATTTGGATCATTTGAAAATTGGACTGCTAAGGCATCGTTTGCTTTTGATCTTGAAAATGTTAATTCTACGTTCACTGATACAGAGTAATCCGAATTGGGATCATTTGCTGCATCCAGCTCGGAAATATATCTAACTAAATTAGCTTCTTCTTTATTCAAGTCAATCAAACTCATGTTTGTGTTACTTCTGACAAAGGCTAATGGCATTAAATAGAAGTTATAGCGCGACAAATCTGACTCAAACCAACTTTTCGTTGCATGAACAAAATTCTTTACGCAAGCGCTACCAACTTCTTGGAGTCTAATGGCGAACAATGTATTTCTATTGTAAAAATGAATGGATGAATCCCTAATTTCTCTTAATGCATCTATATTTTGTTTAGCAAGAGAGTTGAGAATCTTTTTTTCTTCTAGCTTTTTTCCTAAGTATTCCAAGCCATGAGTAAATGGATTGCCACAGCTTGTAGTTTTAACTGTGAGCTTTTTACTAGGGCTACCATCTTTTTTATTAACTCTTTCTAATACATAGAGTGACCGTATTTTATTACTGTTGTCCTTAAGCCATCTAGCCTTAAGAAGAAGCTCCCATGCATTTATGGCAAGAATTGCAAAAGTCTCTTCTCTATATTTGAAATCAGGCTTATTGTAGATTTCAATAGCCGATATCATTGCCGCAACATTTTTATCTAATAATTCTTGGGTTCTCGACTTCAAGTCTTACCCCAATTCCACCTGCACCAAATTATCACTAAACGTCGTCGAATGCCCCATATCCCCAAACTCGGCTGAACTGATGCAATTCACCGTGCCTTTGTTGAGCTGGCGCCAGTAACCGAGTGTTGCCACGACAATGCCAGGGTTTACATCTTTGGTAATGCGCGCATCACCCTCAAACGCGCCGCGATTGTTGAACACCCGTACTTTGGCGCCCTCTTTAATGCCGCGCATATCGGCATCCGCTGCGTTAATCATCACAAATTGTTCGCCTTGACCTTTAATTTTTTCTGCCATGTTGGCATAGCACGAATTCAAAAAGCCGTGGCTTTTTGGTGAAATGATACTGAGCGGATATTTCTTGGCCAATGCTGGGTTAGCAGTGGCAGATTCACGCCCTGGCAGGTAATCCGGTAACACGTCTAAATCCTCACCCGGTTGAAAGCCATCATACATTTGGCGGAACGGCCCGGCCACGAAGTTTTTCGCGCCCTCTATCAAAAACATGCACTTACCTGTGGGCGTGGGGAAGTTACCGTTTTTATGCGGTGCACGGTTATCCTTGGTGCCCACGTTCAGTCGGGCAAAGCCGTGTTCACGCACATAGGCTAAATCAATGCCTTCGCAAGCAGGTGCATCCCAATTCACGTAATTTTCTAAGCACTCACTATCGCTCCATTTGAAGTTATCTTCTTCAAAGCCTAGACGTTTTGCAAGGCGACGGAAAATCTCGTTATTTGGCAATGCCTCGCCCGGTGGATCGATACATTTAGTGTTGTAAGTCAGATACAAATGCCCCCACGATAGGATCATGTCTTCCATCTCCGCGCCCATGGCGGCTGGCAGCACGATATCCGCATACGCTGCGGTGTCTGAAATAAAATGATCGGCGGCGACGGTAAATAAATCTTCGCGTTTCAGCCCTTCTATAATTTTGTCAGTCTCTGGCGATTGTGTCACCGGATTGGTGTTCCACACCATCAGCGACTTAATCGGCACATCGAGTTTGATTTCACCCGTCAGCACGCGGCCTAACTGCAGAATATTGACAACTGGCGTGCCTTCAGGGATTAAATCAGGGCGGCAAATCACATCGAATTTATACGGATGTTCCCACACCGGGAACTGCAATGCGCCACCACCGACATGGCGCCAAGCGCCTATCAACGCGGGCAGACAAGTGACAGCACGAATGGCTTGGCTACCGCCATAACTTCTTTCCAGCGCGACACCCAGGCGAATCGCCGCGGGCGGCGTGGTGGCGTATTCACGCGCAAATTTACGAATATCCGCAGCGGGGATGCCAGTAATTTTCTCCGCCCATTCTGGCGTGCG
>JADGRO010000044.1 GCA_017880905.1 Methylotenera sp. | reverse complement strand
TTACCGAATCTTACAAACTTCAAAAGCATTCCGCTAAGCCATTAGTAGCTGGCCGTGCAGTGACGCAAAAAATAGGTGTTGGCCCAGTTAGAATTGTGTTAGACCCCGCAGAAATGCACGAAGTACAGCCAGGCGACGTTCTGGTGGCGGATATGACCGACCCGAACTGGGAGCCTGTTATGAAGCGTGCTTCCGCACTTGTCACCAATCGTGGCGGACGTACTTGCCACGCCGCGATTATCGCGCGCGAGCTGGGCATCCCTGCCATTGTCGGCTCTGTCAACGCCACCGATTTATTGCGTGAAGGTGAGGTAGTGACCGTTTCGTGTGCCGAAGGCGAAACTGGCTTTGTCTACCACGGCGCACTGGAATATGAAGTAAGTAGCCAAGCCAATAATGCACTGCCAACACCGCCGTGCAAAATCATGATGAACGTCGGCAACCCGGATATGGCGTTTAGTTTTGCGCAAATACCGAATGACGGCGTGGGTTTGGCGCGGCTTGAGTTTGTAATTAACAATATGGTGGGCATACATCCGAAAGCTATTTTGAACATGGACGCCATGCCTGCCGCCATTCAATCCACCATTAAAAGTCGGGCGCGCGGTTATGCCAGCCCTAAGCAATTCTACATAGACAAAGTGGCCGAAGGCGTGGCGACGATTGCAGCCGCGTTTTACCCAAAACCTGTCATCGTGCGCACGTCTGATTTCAAATCAAACGAATACAAAAAACTGATTGGCGGTGATATTTACGAACCTGACGAAGAAAACCCAATGCTTGGCTTCCGTGGTGCTGCGCGCTATATGGCGGAAGATTTTCAAGAATGTTTTGCCATGGAATGCCAAGCCATGAAAAAAGTGCGCGAAGAAATGGGCTTAATCAATGTAGAACTGATGATTCCGTTCGTACGCACCCTGGATGAGGCCAAAGCGGTGACCGAAATCATGGCCAAAAATGGCCTTAAGCGTGGCGAAAATGGCTTAAAGTTGATTATGATGTGCGAAATTCCTTCCAATGCTCTGTTAGCGGAGGAGTTTTTAGAGTATTTCGATGGCTTCTCCATTGGCTCTAACGACCTCACCCAGCTGACACTCGGTGTAGATCGCGATTCTGGCATTTTGGCCAGCAGTTTTGATGAACGCAACGAAGCCGTGAAAGTGATGCTGAGAATGGCGATTAGCACCTGTAATCGCTTGGGCAAATACGTGGGTATTTGCGGGCAAGGGCCGTCTGATCATCCCGATTTTGCCGAATGGCTGGTAGCAGAGGGCATAGGCTCGATTTCACTCAACCCTGATACCGTGATTGCCACCTGGCAACGCCTCACTAAAAAATAAGCTAAGAAAATAATAATGCAAATTCAGCGCACCGTATTCTTCATCTCCGATGGTACCGGCATTACCGCTGGTGCTCTCGGACAGCTGCTTGCGCACTTTCCGCAAACGCATTTTGCACAGGTGCGATTGCCGTTTACCGATTCAAATCAAAAAATTGAAGATGCCAAACAGCGCATCCTAATTGCCAAAGCGGGCGATGGTATGCGTCCCGTGGTCATAATGTCGCTTGGAAACATTGAGCATCGTGCCTTACTAAAAGAAGCGGATGCCTATTACATCGATTTATTTAGCACGTTTATTGACCCGCTAGGTGTGGAACTAGCGCAAGAACCGCTCACCGGCAAAGGCATTGCACACAGTGTCATGGGTAATACTTATAATGAGCGTATGGAAGCCATTAACTTTACGCTAGGTCACGATGACGGCATGACACATGGCGGCTTGGAAGAGGCGCAAGTGATTTTAATCGGCGTATCACGCTGCGGCAAAACCCCCACCAGCATCTTTTTGGCCATGCAATTTGGCGTCAAAGCAGCCAATTACCCGCTGATCCCCGAAGATTTTGAGCGCAATGCCTTGCCTGGTGTGCTTTCCAAGCATACTGATAAATTATTCGGTCTCACTATTAAACCAGAGCGGCTTCACTCGGTACGTAGCGAGCGCCGACCCAACAGTTTTTATGCTTCGCTTGACAATTGTCGCAATGAAATTGCCACCGCTGAACGCTTGATGAAAGCCGCGGGCGTGCCGTGTGCCGATTCAACCAGCCGTTCGATTGAAGAATTATCGGCCATAATCCTACAAAAAATACGTAATCATGTTGCTTAAATAGCCAAATGATGCGCTAGGCCAAATAGTGCGAATGCGCCGATTAGTTTAATCATATTCAGTTTAAATTTAAACAAAGCAAACCCCGCCACCAGCGTGGCTACCAGGGCAATCCAGTCAATATCAGCAAATATTTCATTAAAAGTCATGCCACTTGGCCAAAAAATATGCATGGCAAAAAACACCGCCAAGCTTGCAATTACGCCCACAACAGCGGCGGTAATGGCCGTGAGTGGTGCGGTGAATTTTAAATTGTTTTGCGTAGATTCAATAAATGGTGCCCCAACAAAAATAAAAATAAATGACGGCAAAAACGTAAAAAACGTGACTATGCAAGCGGCCATCATGGCTGATAACAAAGGATCTTGCACTATATTGTGGGTCCAGCCGCCCACAAAACCCACAAACGCCACCACCATTATTAGCGGTCCAGGCGTAGTTTCACCTAATGCTAAGCCATCCATCATTTGCGCGGGTGTAAGCCAGCTATAATGCACTACCGCCCCTTGATATACGTAAGGTAACACCGCATAGGCGCCACCAAACGTGAGCAAGGCCGCTTTGGTAAAAAACCAGCCCATTTGCGTGAAAGTGGCATCCCAACCATAGCATAATACCAGTAGCAGCATGGCTGCCAGCCAAATACCTACACCAACAGCAATAAACTTTATGAATGTTTTGAGATTAAATTTAGCATGACCCGGTGTTGGCGTATCGTCATCGATGATGGCTTTGCCGTAATTTGTTTGCGTAGCCTGATGTCCGCTATTGCTCTCGAACAAAGCAGGTTGATAGCGATTTACCAAAAAACCAACAATCGCCGCCGTTAAAACAATCAATGGAAACGGTACTTTAAACACGGTAATTGCTATAAATGAGACAGCGGCAATTGCCCATAATGCCCTGTTCTTAAGGGCGCGTGAGCCGATTCTATAAGCCGCAAACAGCACAATCGCCACTACCGCGGGCTTAATGCCATACAACACACCTGCCACGCTCGGTAGGTCGCCAAAACGCATATAAACGTAGCTAAGCAGCATTAGAATCAGCAACGACGGCAGCACAAACAAGCCGCCGGCGATGACGCCACCCCAAGTACGGTGCATGAGCCAACCAATGTAAGTCGCCAACTGTTGCGCCTCTGGCCCAGGCAACACCATGCAATAATTCAGCGCATGTAAAAAACGCTTTTCTGAAATCCAGCGTTTATTCTCTACCAAATCGTGATGCATAATGGCAATCTGTCCCGCTGGCCCGCCAAAACTTATAAACCCTAGCTTAAGCCAATACCAGAACGCTTCTTTTAAACTGGGTGATTTTGGCGCTTCTATGCTGGTTTGTTGCACAATTTAGCCCTTACGTTTTTTAGGCTTTTTATATATTGGCAATAACGAGGTGATTTTTTGGTATAACTCAAACAAAAACGCCACGCGCGCAGCATCGGTGACTGCGCCTTTGTAGCCATAGGCCGCATCTACGGCTTTATCCAGTGCATGATGCGCTTTCAGCAGGTTGGTAGGCATGGTGAGCGGGTCGTACAAATCCGCGAGTGAGGCGTTGGGGTGTGCGGCACGCGCATCTAAAACCGCTTGGGCACATGCCTCAACAGCCGCATGGGTATTGGCTTGCAGGGCAGGCCACGGGAAGTTATTATAAACGATACCCGCTGAATAACGATAACGACTTTCTAAGCGTCCGCAAACTGCGCGCACCCAAGCCATGTGCATGACTGAAGTCATCACACCAAAAGTAAACATGGTGGCATTTGGTACAACTAAAGTCGCGTTACTTGCTATAGTATTCGCGCTCAAAAAACCGATTGGAATATATGCTCTTTTTTCAGATGAAACGCTTGGAAAAAGTAAATATGCGGTTTTTGGCTGCCTAATTTCGCCAAATAATGTTGGCGTTAATGCAAGTTGCTTTGTGGTTGGACGATTACTGGCTTCTCGGTGCGCTTTAACTGCTTCAACCCTAGCCAAAACGGGCGGCATTTTACGAAGTTCATCGGGCGGGCAACCCACTAACCATAAGCAATAACGCGGTTTGTTATTGATAAACTCCTCTGCGCCTAAAAATGGTCTTATCCATTTTTCTGCCTCTGGGCAAGCCGCTAACAAATCCTCTTTTTCATTTTCCTCTAATAGCAGATGTCCGCCGTCATTGGGCATTGAGCCAAATACAATCGGCGGTACATTCGATATAGGTTGGCGGCTTGAGGCAATAATCACATCAGATGCATCAACCAAGTATGGGTTGATATTGTTCGCTTTTATCTCGTGCGGCTCGCCTTTAATATCTGCGTATTCATAAATCATTTTATTTGCTACGTCATGCAAGCCAAAGCCAATAATCACGCAATGCACAGCAGCCTTGCCACGCGCCTCGTTGCTCCAGCTAAAGGTGCAATGCGCAAAATGAATCTTGATGCCTTGTGAAAGCATCCATCCCCACAACACGCCTACTTGCTCGCCTTGCGTAATGCTGTTGGTGGAAACAAATGCCGTTTTAATGGCTTTGTTTTTCTGCATGTAATCGGTGGCTTTTTTATGCCAGCAAGCAACAAAATCCAACACGCCAGAACCATGCAAATCGTGGAAAACTAATTCAAAATCGTTTTTTTGATTTTCATTCTGCTGTTGCTTGCCTAGAAACGGTGGATTCCCTAGTACATAGCTACATTGCGCTGGCGGCAGCACATCTTGCCAATTGAGTTGTAACGCATTGTCGCACACCACGTGCGGCGTGGCTTTCAGCGGAATACGTGAAAAATAAGGGCCAAACTCTTCTGTCACTCGCATGTTCATTTGATGGTCGGTGAGCCATAGCGCCACTTGGGCGATTTGCGCGGGAAATTCTTCAATCTCGATGCCGTAAAATTGGTCAACATCAATGATTACGGCCACATCCGCACCGATAAACTTTGATGATTCACCTACTTTATAAATAGTTCTTAGTATTTCAATTTCCAAAAGGCGCAACTCACGATAAGTAATCACCAAAAAGTTACCGCAACCGCAGGCAGGGTCTAAAAACTTTAAGCTACGCAGTTTGTTGTGAAACTCTTGCAGTCGGTTCTTGTTGCCTTTGATTTTTTCAAATTCTGCCCACAGTGCATCTAAAAATAAGGGCTTGATGAGTTTTAAGATGTTTTCTTCACTGGTGTAATGTGCACCCAAATTACGCCGCGCGTCAGCATCCATAATGCTTTGAAACAGGCTGCCGAATATAGCGGGCGAAATAATACTCCAATCCAGCGCGCACAAATCCAGCAGGGATTCGCGCATTTTGCTATCAAATTGCGCGGGTGGTAGCGACTCTTCAAATAGCTTGCCATTCACATAGGGGAAAGCGGCAATACTTTCATCCAAGTTATTCAGGCGCTTATCGGTTGGCGTGTTGAGCACATAAAACAAGCTGCTGAGATGATGCGCTAAATCGCTGCCATCAGCACTGGTCTTGGTTTCTATGTAATCTTGCAGCAAACGTTTTTCAAAAATAGTCGTATCTTCCGCAAACAAACAGAACAGCAAGCGCACCAAATATAGCTCTAGCACATGCCCTGTATAACCCACCGCCTTGAGCGCATCGTGCAGCTTGCCCATGTGCTCTGCAGCTTTAATGTTGATAGGGTCTTGCGGCTTAATGACTTGCGTTTGATAACCCGCGATAAAACCAAATAGTTTGACGTTTTTATAGAGGTCTTTTAAGTCAAACTCAATTTGCTCACTAGATTCTAGATTATCGCTTTCGAGGTTGTATAGCCGAAACTTTGAGAAATCTGAAACGAGAATATATTTGGGTAAATCGCGCTCTTTTAGGCCGGGAAAATATTCTTTAGCTTGGCTAAAGGCTTTATCTAAACTTTTACCACGCGATTTATGCTCCACCAATAACTGGCCGCGCCACAGCAAATCAATAAAGCCGCCTTTATCGTCCGACTTTTTAACGGGCTCTTCAAAACTGGCGATGCGGCGGCGCGTGATGCCAAACACATTAAAAAACGCATCCCAAAATAATTTGGCTTCAGCGTCTTCACGGCTTTCATCCTGCCACTCTTTAGAGAAAGCGCTGGCGCGGGTTTTAATTTCGTTCCAAGAAAGTGGCATGTTTGGCAAACTTAATTATTTGTCACCATGATAGACGAAGCGAGAAAAGTAAAAAAGCTTTCGTTAATAATTAGCTTGAATAATGCGCATGGAAAACTGGCAC
>JADGRO010000043.1 GCA_017880905.1 Methylotenera sp. | reverse complement strand
TTTGGCATGGCTTCATTACCGACATTACCGAGCACAAGCAGATTGAACAAGATTTAAAGGATAGTGAATATCGCTGGAAATTTGCTATCGAAGGCTCTGGTGATGGTGTATGGGATGTAAATGTTCAGACGAATAAAGCGACTTACTCTAAGCGCTGGAAAGAAATGCTGGGATTTACTGAAGATGAGGTTCTCACTAATCGCCAAGAGTGGATAGAGCGCATTCATCCAGAGGATAAGCAGAATGTTTTAGATGCAGGACAAGATTATCTTGAAGGTAAGACGGATTCGTACGTGGTTGAATATCGCTTGAAGTGTAAAGATGGGCATTATAAATGGATGTTGAGCCGAGGCATGCTGGTTAGCCGCAACGAAGAAGGCAAACCATTGCGCCTAATCGGCACGCAAACAGATATCACTGAGCGCAAAAATGCACAACTTGTGCTGCAGCAAACACGTGCGGAGTTAGAGGAATCGCATGACAAATTTAAAGATTTGTATGAATTTGCCCCTATTGGATATCTAACTATCAGTAGCCATGGCATGATTACTCAGCTCAACTGGCGAGCATCGGCAATGTTAGGTTTAGAGCGTAAGAACATTATCGATCAGCGCATTACGCAATTTATCGACGAAAGTGACAAAGGCCGCTGGTCACGCATGTTTTTGAGCATGAAGGAGCTAAATGCAGGAGAAGAGATGTGTTTTGACTTGAAGTTTATCCTCCACAATGGAATGCATTTTTATGCAAATCTCAATTGCGTACGTACGGACGATACAGACCCGCAAACGATGTTACGAATTACGCTTGAAGATGTTACTGCAATTAAAAAATCTGAAGCCGATTTGCGGGTTGCCGCAATTGCATTTGAATCGCACGATGGCTTGATGATTACTGATATCGAAAACAAAATTTTAAGGGTCAATCAAGCCTTTACTAACATTACTGGCTACACTGATAAAGAAGTTGTTGGCAAATCTCCAGGCATGCTGGGTTCTGGGCGTCATGACGCAACTTTTTTTGGCTCGATGTGGGAAATCCTCAATAAGACTGGACAATGGTCGGGTGAAATTTGGAATCGACGTAAGAGTGGTGACGTGTATCCAGAGAGACTTACTATTACGGCAGTTAAAAATGATGTCGGCGTTGTTACCAATTATGTAGCCAACTTTACCGATGTTAGCCAGATTAAGGCGGCGGCAGAAGAGATCCAGCAATTAGCCTTCTTTGATTCTCTCACTCATCTACCTAATCGGCGATTGCTAATGGATAGACTCAAGCATGCATTGGCAACTAGCACTCGCAGCGGCAGGCAAGGTGCTGTCTTATTTCTTGATCTAGACCATTTCAAAGTACTTAATGATTCGCTTGGACACGACATTGGTGATTTATTGTTACAACAAGTCGCGGAGCGCTTGACTACGTGCGTGCGTGAGGGCGATACCGTTGCACGTCTTGGGGGCGATGAGTACGTGATGATATTGGAGGACTTGAGCGACCAAGGATTGGAAGCAGCAGCGCAGACTGAAACCATTACCAATAAAATTCTGGATAGCCTCAATCAACCTTATCAGCTTAGCGATCACGAACACCACATTACAGCCAGCATTGGTATTGCGGTGTTTAACAACCACCAAGCCTCAATTGAGGAGCTGTTAAAACAAGCTGACATCGCCATGTATCAGGCCAAGAAGGCAGGGCGTAATACTATGCGCTTTTTCAACCCACAGATGCAGACCAGCATCACTTCCAGAGTGGCGCTTGAACGTGAACTACGCAAAGCGATTGATGACCAACAACTTCAGCTTTATTACCAAATTCAGGTAGATAATTCGGGCCAAGCACTGGGGGCAGAAGCTTTAATTCGCTGGGTACACCCAGAGCGCGGCATGGTGTCTCCTGCACAGTTTATTCCATTGGCAGAAGAAACTGGACTAATCGTGCCTATCGGTAATTGGGTGTTAGATACCGCCTGCGCGCAAATTAAGGCATGGCATAAAAATGCCAACACGCGTGACCTTACACTATCTATCAACGTAAGTGCCAAGCAATTCCGCCAAACTGATTTTGTATCGCAAGTGCAGGCCGCTATAGAGCGTCATTCTATCGACCCGATGCAGCTAAAATTGGAACTGACAGAAAGTCTTTTATTGGATAACATCGAAGATACGATAGTTTCTATGGTTGCCTTGGGTGAAATTGGAGTGCAGTTCTCGTTAGACGATTTTGGTACTGGTTATTCATCCTTGCAATATCTAAAAAGATTGCCCCTGTTTCAGCTTAAGATTGACCAATCATTCGTACGCGATATTGTGACCGATAGCCACGATAGATCCATTGTGCGAACTATCATTGCCATGGCACAAAGCCTTTATTTGAATGTGATTGCCGAAGGGGTGGAAACAGAAGAACAGCGAGAGCTTCTTCTAAGCAATGGCTGTAAGCGTTACCAAGGCTATTTGTTTGGCAAACCTGTACCAGTTGAGCAGTTTGATGCTGCATTGAAGGTTACAAGTATTTCATCGAGACGAGCTTAACTAGTGCACCCGAATAAGGCTAGGGTTGGTTAGTTTTTTGTGGTGTGATTTCTAAAGAAGAATCTTCCTGATTCTGCGATTCATACAGGATCATAATGGATACACGACGGTTTCTAGCGCGCCCGAGTGGGGAATCGTTTTCACTAATGGGTTGTGCTGAACCAAACCCCACCGCGCTGAGGCGACTATCTGCGATACCCGCCGCGCTCAACATTCTTACCACGCTACTTGCACGCACGGCAGAAAGTTCCCAGTTTGAGAAAAATGTAACGTTGTGAATATCAGTGTTGTCAGTGTGACCTTCTACCTGAATCAGACGCTGATTATCCTTTAGCTCAGCGGCAATTTTATTCATAATGTCCGAGGCCGCGCTAGCGAGCTCGGCTGAACCTGGGTTGAATAACAGACTGTCATGGATATCGATACGAATGCCACGGTTATTTTGCGACACACGCACCTTGCCCTCGCTAATGAGCGGCGCAAATGTGTTTGATAAATCCACGCCCATGTTAGTCATAGATTCACGCTCGCGGCGCAATTTTTCATTATAAAGGTGCGATAGTGGTAAGGGTTTGATGAGCGAGCTTTGCTGCCCTTTGATTTTATTTTTTGTACCTGAATGGTTTTTAATGTTGCCTTCGGTATCAGATGGGTTTACACCAGAAAATGCGCTGCCCATTGATGAGCTAAGGTCACTGTATTTAGTTTGGTTGACAGATGAAATGGCATACATCACTACAAAAAACGCAAACAAAAGCGTAATGAAATCGGCGTAGGAAACCAGCCAGCGGTCTGGGCTCTCATCATCATCTTCTATGGGCCTTCTTCTAATCATAATTGGTTTTATTGCAATTTACTTAGTCTACAATCACTTAACGTAGGTAGGCTAACAGGCGCTCTTCCACAATTCTTGGGTGATCACCTTTGGCGATAGAAACCCATGCATTGAGCAACATTTCGCGGCGCATCATTTCATGCTGTATCAACGCCTTTAGCTTATTTGAAATAGGCAAAAATATTAAATTTGCTAGACCGACACCGTAAATGGTTGCCACAAAAGCAACTGCAATACCGCCGCCCAACCTGCCAGGGTCCGACAGATTTTCCATCACATGAATCAGGCCAAGCACGGCACCCAAAATACCTATGGTTGGTGCATAGCCGCCGGCAGCATTCCATACTTTTGCGGCATTACGTTGCTGCACCTCATAAAAATGCATATCTATAGAGCATATTTCCCGAATTTTGTCAGGAGGTGTGCCGTCTATCATGAGCAGCAGCCCCTTTTTGATGAAAGGATCAGTTTCATTTTTAAGGTAAGATTCCAGAGTAAATATACCTTCTTTGCGGGAATGGATGCTCCATATATTAATGCGTTTAGCGAGCGCTTGTCTATCGTCGATAGGTGTTGCAAATACCTGACGTACCATTAGAATTCCTAGGATAAAACTTTTAGCATTGGTCTGTAATAATACGGCACCAAAAGTGCCGCATAATACAATCATGAACGCTGCAGGCTGCAGTAATGAGCCGACATGCCCACCTTCGATGGCTTGCCCGAATAATATGCCGATTAAAGCAAGGCCAATACCGCTTAAACTGCTCCAGTCCATGCTTTCTCTTTTAGGTTTGCACGTAGCCTAGCGACAGCTTGGCTATGTAGTTGGCTAACACGTGATTCGGATACATTCATCACCACACCTATTTCTTTAAGGTTGAGCTCCTGCTCGTAATAAAGCCCCATCAGTATCTTTTCTCTTTCTGGTAGAGAGTCGATAGCCTCAATTAGCGCATCACGGAAATCACCAGCTAGTAGCCCCTTGAGTGGATCATTGCTGTCGTCGCCTTTAAAACGATCAAGAAAATGCTCTCCTCCTCCGTCAGACTCATGGAAATCCTCGTAGTAGACTAATTGATGACCGCTACAATCACCGAGCATCTCATAGTAATCGTCTATTGAGAGATTAAGTTTATTGGCAACCTCTTTTTCAATAGGTGGTCTTCCTAACTCTTGCTCAAGCTGACTAATAGCGGTCTCCAAATCACGCATGGTCTTTCTCATGCTGCGTGGTAGCCAGTCTGTATTGCGCAATTCATCTAACATGGAGCCACGAATTCTCTGCGCAGCATAAGTCTCAAACTGCGCACCGTGGGTATCTTCAAAGCGATTAATCGCATCCAGCAAGCCCATCATGCCCGCTTGTACTAAGTCGTCCAACTCTACACTGGGCGGTAGCTTTGCTTTGAGTTGGTAGGCAAGCCTTTTAACTAAAATCGCATGCTGATTAAGCATTTCGTCTTTTTGATCTTTTTTCCCATGAACTGTGTACATAGCGAGCCTTTGTCTTAGAGAATGGATGCGAGCTTGGTTTCGGCTACATAATCCTGCTTGTAATCAAAACGTTGCGCAATCTGTATGAACGCGGTAGAGGCGGTTGCCAATGGAAATGCATCAATGATAGAGCGGCCAAGTTTAGCGGCTCTGCCAAGATGGTCATCAGATGGAATCGCACCAAAAAACTCCAACTCAATTTGCATAAAACGCTGTGCCACCTGAGAAATGTTGCGAAATACAATCTGTGCCTGTGCATCAGTGGCATTGTCAACAATAATGCCAAATGAGCGCCTGCCAAGCTGGCTACAGATTTGTTTGATTAGCGTATAAGCGTCTTTAATTGATTCGGATTGACGTGTGAGTTTGATGATAATTTCGCTTTCATTCAGTGTTTTTAAAGGCAGTACATCGTTTTTATTTAGCGTGGCATCCACCAGTACAATTTCATATTGCAGCGCCAATTCGTCAAAAATAGTATTCAACTGACCACTCACTTTGCTATCCAACGGGCTATCTGTCTGATTTTTTGGCATCAGTTTGGCAACGGAAAATCCATGTTTACTAGTTCTGATAACGTCTATCAACATAGATTTTTCTTGGCTAACATCCAGCAAAGTAGGTAGATTGTTAATCTCATAGCTGGTTTCACTTGAATCATGAGAGGCATGCACAATAAGCACCTCAATGCCCTGTACACCAATAGAAGCAGCAAGGTTGGTCATTAAACGTGCCTGATCTTGTGTTGACAAAGCAGAGAGAATTGACACCACCCTAGGTTTGGGTGCGGTCATAATGCGCCTGAGTCCTGCAGCTTGATCGTTTTGGATTTGTCTATTTTGAAAGTCAAACATAGCTCATCTCCGAATATTGTGAAGCACTTGCTGAATTTACCGTGTTGCCTACCACGAAAGGTAATTCTTCATTCATAAATTGAAATGGCCAATTGCGCGCGGAGCTTAGTTCTAAGACCTGATCAATCAACTGTTGCTTATTGGCCAGGTGCATATCTTCTGGAACGCGTTGGCCGTTGGTGGTGTAATACAGTTTGAGTTTTTCTCTGATAATGATATCTAAGGCGCTGCCTATGGTTGCTGCTTCATCCAGCTTGGTGATGATACAGCCATCCAATACTTTACCTTTGTATGCCTTGATTACATCGGTAAGTGTTTCACCGGTACTGGTCGCATTCAGGCATAACAGTCTTTTTATAGGAGAGCCGGTGTTGGAAAGCATACTAATTTGTTCTGCCACCATTTGGTCGCGCTGACTAACGCCAACTGTGTCTATCAAAATGGTATGCTTGTTTTTAAGTTCAGCCAGTGCTATTTTAAGATCAGCCTCGTCCTTAACTGCATGCACCATTACGCCAAGAATCTTGCCATAAATTCTAAGCTGTTCATAACCGCCGACACGATATGCATCAGTTGTAATCAGCCCTAAGTCTTGTGTGCCGTGTTTCATCACGTAGCGTGCTGCCATCTTGGCCATGGTGGTGGTTTTGCCCACACCAGTCGGACCTATCAAGGCATATATGCCACCTTCATCCAAAACTTCAGTTTCATTTTCCACCGTATTTAGATTTTTGCTAAGTATGGTTTTAATCCATGTTAATGCCTTTTCGTGATCCAAGTCAGCAGGCAGCTTTTCAGTTAACTGTCTGGATAGCGCGGCGCTAAGTCCTGTGGCTAGCAGCGTACTTAAAATAGTAGATTTGATCGGGCTGCGTTGCAGCATATTGCCCCACGAAATCGTTGTGAGCTGAGATTCAACGATTTGCCGCATTTCGCGCATCTCGTTGAGCATTTCTGCCATTTGCTGGCCGGATGCAAGTTGATTCGAGTCTTTAATAGTCGGCAATTGCAGGGGGGTCGGTTTCCTCTTAACTTGGTCTTGTTTAGAAGTTTTCGCCTGCTTGCCAATTTTAACCTGCTCGTTAATTTCAGCAGCATCTGTCGCAGCCTTGCTGACCTGCGCAGTAGAATTTTGGATTCGACTTTTTTTGTTAATGTGTGATAACAATGTTGTTGGCTCACTATTGTCGTAGTTTTGATCAACTTCGTTGGTGATCATGGCGTGCATATCTTCTTCTTTAAAGGCCATAATTTCATTGCCGCCATTCATCGCGCGATTGGAAAGAATGACCGCATCTTCCCCAAGTTCTCTTCGCACCGCACTAAGCGCTTCACGTGAGTTTTTGCCGAAAAATCGTTGAATATTCATAATTAACCTCCAATTAGATTAGTGATACGTATGGTTTTTGAATCCGGTAATTCTTCATGCGATAACACACGCAAGTGTGGAATGGCACGCCGCAGGAATTTAGAAAGCGTTGCTCTTAACGCAGACGGAACCAGCAATACTGGCGTCATACCCAGTTGTTCCTGTTGCTTTGCAGCGACTTCGGTCTGTCTCGATAGTGTTTCTGCAATGCTAGGTTCTATCGCAGCTCCAGTTGAGTTGTTATTTTGCAAGGCTTGCATAAGCACGCGTTCCAAGTTGTTGTCTAACGACATGACTGCAACCTCATTGCCGGTAGGAAATAACTGTTGCACAATAGCGCGACCGAGCTGCACGCGCACTAGCGCAGTGAGTTCATTAGTGTCTTGTGTTTGAGAAGCATGTTCTGCCAATGTTTCAACAATACTGCGCATATCGCGAATATGCACGCCCTCAGCCAATAAGTTTTGCAGAACTTTATGAATAATGGATAGTGAAAGTAGTTTGGGTACTAGGTCTTCAATCAGCTTTGGCGATTCTTTGCTGATATGATCGAGCAGTTGTTGTACTTCTTGGCGACCTAATAACTCAGCCGCGTGCAAAGAAATGATATGGTTTAGATGCGTGGCAATGACTGTGCCAGCGTCTACAACGGTAAAGCCCATGCTTTGCGCTTCGTCGCGTATGCCTGCGTCTATCCATACAGCAGGCAGACCAAATGCCGGGTCTGAGGTGGCAGTGCCGGGTAAGGTGCCGGTAACCATGCCGGGATCAATGGCAAGGTATTGCCCAAAATGCGACTCTCCGCTAGCAATCTCAACGCCCTTGAGCATGATGCGATAGCTAGATGGTTTGAGTTCTAAGTTATCTCGAATGTGAACGGTAGGCGCCAAGAAACCAACTTCTTGTGCAAATTTTTTGCGTAAACCTTTTATGCGTTTAAGCAAGTCACCGCCTTGCGCCTTGTCTACCAAGGGAATTAAGCGATATCCAACTTCGAGTCCGACGATATCGACAGGCGTGACATCATCCCAGCTGGCTTCTTCGATCTCTGTGCTGACTTCTGGCTTGTCTTCAACAACAGACTCCGCCTCGGCAATTTTTTTCTGTTCATTTACTATATAGGCTATCCCTGCAAGCACGCTGGCTAGCATTAAAAATGCAAAATGTGGCATGCCGGGTATAGCGCCCATGCCGCCAATAATACCGGCTGTAATGTAAATGACTTTGGAATTGGAAAACAGTTGAGTCATCAGTTGACTGCCAATATCTTCATTGTTAGCCACGCGCGATACCACCACACCTGCGGCGACTGAAATAATGAGAGAAGGAATTTGTGCGACGAGCCCATCGCCAATGGCAAGTAAAGTATAGTTTTTGACGGCATCAGCAAATGCCATGTCGTGTTGCACCATGCCAACGACCAATCCACCGACAATATTGATAATAATGACCATGATGCCCGCAACGGCATCGCCGCGCACATATTTACTGGCACCATCCATGGCACCATAGAATTCTGATTCTTGGCTAATGTCGCTACGGCGGTGGCGAGCTTCATCTTCACCAATCAAGCCTGCGTTTAAATCAGCGTCAATGGCCATTTGTTTGCCAGGCATAGCATCTAAGGTAAAGCGAGCGCCAACTTCGGCGATACGGCCAGCACCTTTAGTGACGACAGTGAAATTGATGATGGTTAAGATGATGAATACCACGAGACCAACTGTGTAATTACCACCGATTAAAAAGTGTCCAAATGCTTCAATTACTTTACCTGCCGCATCTGGTCCGGCATGACCTTCAGTTAATACCACACGGGTAGAGGCCACATTGAGAGATAGCCGTAATATGGTGGTGACCAGTAATACAGTTGGAAAGGCAATAAAATCAAGTGCTTTTTTAGTTTGCAAACCGATGAGTAGCACTAAGATTGCCAGCGCAATGTTAAAACTGAACAACACATCTAAAACAATCGCTGGCAATGGCAATATCATCATTGCCAATAGCAATACGATAATCAGTGGTGCCGCAATAGTGCTACTATTAATTTTGTTTATCCAAGCTGAAAGATTAAATGAGTTCATTAGACAAATACTTCCATTTCATCGATGCTAGGTGCTGGTATTAAGCTGTGTGGATCTAATGTTTCTGGCACTGGTAATTCCTTAGGTATTTCTGGACGGAAGCCACCTTCTTTTTTGAAAATACGCATTTGGAATACATAAGCCAATACTTCGGCGACTGCGGAATAGAGTGCTTCTGGGATTTCACTGCCTAACTCGCTGTGTGCGAATAGGGCCCGGGCTAACTTGGGCGCTTCCATCGTAACTACATTATTCTCTGCTGCGATTTCGCGAATCTTTAAAGCGACGATATCGGCACCTTTAGCAACCACTATTGGCGCGCTCATACCTTCATCTTGGTATTTAATGGCAACAGCGTAGTGGGTAGGGTTGGTAATGACTACATCAGCTTTTGGTATCTCTGACATCATTCTGCGCTTCGCCATTTCGCGTTGTTGTTGACGTATTCTGGCTTTAATCTCAGGATTACCTTCAGACTCTCTGGATTCTTGACGCACTTCCTCTTTGGTCATTTTTAACTTGTTTGCGTATTGATAAAGCTGGTAGGGCACATCAATGGCGGCGATAAAAACCAAAGCGCTGACAATAGACAAGAAGCCCATCAGCATTAAATCGCTTACTTGCGAGATGCTGGTTTTTAGCGGTAGCAGCGAGAGCGAGAGAATAGGCGCCATATCATGTGAAATTACTGTATAGGCTACTGCTGCCACCAGTAATGTTTTTGCGATAGATTTAATCAGCTCAACCACAGAGTTCTTGGAAAATAAATTGCCAAGGCCTTGCATTGGGTCAAGGCGGCCAAATTGTGGTACAAATGCCTTGCCGCTAAATACCCAGCCGCCAATAATGACAGGAGATGCGATAGCCACGGCTATCAATATCAGTGCAAACGGGGCAAATGCCAAGAGTAAGCTAGAAATCATGTCTGATATTTTTGTTAGCAACAAAATAGGCTCAAAAGCTACCGTGCGGTCAAAGTGCAAGCCAGCAGCCATGGTTGTTTTTAAGGCTTGATTAAGATGGCTGCCCATCATGAGCAAACTCAAGCCCGTAGCAAATAGCACAGAACAAGTCGCCAGCTCACGCGAGCGGGGCACATCGCCTTCTTCACGCGCTTTTTCCAAGCGTTTGGGTGAGGCCTGTTCTGTTCTTTCTAAATCGCTGTCTTCTGCCATGACGATTACCTAATGTTGTTTAAGCCAAGTATTTTTAAGAAAACACTTCTGATCCTTTATTACTTACTTTTATCACTAAGGGTAATTATTAGGCGAATCAATGCGATTGTATCTTTAGAATAAAAGGGTGAAAGCTAGCCTTTCTTAAAGCCTATATGTTGAGATTAATATTATGGTAGAGGTGTAGAAGAGATTTTTATGAATATTTAATCTATTAAAAACAATGAGATGTAAATTATTTTAAGTTTTTTTAAAGATTAACCTAAAGTTTTTTAAAGTACTGCCGATAAACACTTATTGAGTGATGCCGTTATTGTTTTTTGTGAACTGCTGCCATAAACAAATCACATTGATAACGGCAGTAACTAGAAATACTTTAATAAATTATTTAGGAAATTTTTTTGAATGACATGAACTAACTAGTAGTTTTTAGCTACGCTTAAGTTTGATTTAGGTAAATTTAGTAATTAACTAAGCGTATGAAATATAACAGTATTTAGGCCCCTTGTAGGTGTTTGTAAGACAAACACCTACAAGGGCGCGTACGCTTGTCTTACTCAAAAATCGATTAATGCCTACAAAGGCGGGTTCGATTGTCTTACTCAAAAAACCGACAAACTCCAATATTTTGTTTTGATTAAAATGGTCAAAGTACGCCTAACACGAACTACGAACTTTTTAACAACTACTGAAAAACGAATGGGGAAATAAAATGGATGAAGTTGAAATAATGTCGGAAATTAAAGATGCGAATCTAAATTACTTATTGTTGGCTCAACAATTAATTCGTGCAGACAAAGCTACAGCAATTTTCCGCTTAGGTATCAGCTCAGAAATATCTGATTTGCTGGAAAGTTTAAGCACCTTACAACTACTCAAACTTTGCAGCACTAATATGTTGCTGGCGCGCTTTCGGTTTGATGACAGTGCAATTTTGAGCATGCTCACAAACTATACAAAAGATCGCTCACAAGCTCACCTACATACGGCTGTTTTAATGGCAGGCCAAAATGCGGGTGCAATGGTGCATGCATCAAATTAATTAAACTTTAGATAAATATAAGGTGAAGATAATGAAAAAGATAAGCGTAGTGAACGAAGCAGAACAAATTCAATTAGCGATACGAATGATTAAGCTTGGTGCTAGGTTGCAATTGCTTGAATCTCAAACAACTTTATCTCGCGAGCGTTTGATCAAGTTATATAAGGAGTTGAAAGGCGTTTCACCGCCTAAAGGCATGTTACCTTTCTCTACAGATTGGTTTCTGACTTGGCAGCCAAATATTCATTCATCCATTTTCTACAATATTTACAAATTTATGGTGGATTATGCTGATGTAAAAGGGATTGATGCCATAATCAAAGCCTACAGTTTGTATCAGCAACAAGTCGTTGAGCAAGATTCGGATGTGGAACCTGTGCTGTCAATGACACGCGCTTGGACATTGGTGCGGTTTGTTGAAAGTAAGATGTTGAAATTGAAGTCTTGCACTTGTTGTGGCGGTGACTTTATCGTTAACACTTACGATTTAAATCAAAATTATGTATGTAACTTGTGCCATGTACCTTCGCGCGCAGGCAAAACAAAAAAAGCAAAAGAACTTAGTTACAAATTAGTTTCGATGACAGCGTAAATTTGGTATATAGGCAAAGCAATGAACAAGCAATTTTTGGTAAAACGTCATTTAAATCAATGTGTTAATGTTGAAAAATTTGTTAAACCAAGGCAATTTCTAAAGCATACGGGCAAAACGCAGTTGAAACCTGCAACATTGGCAGTTTTGGTTCAGTGCTCAGTATTAATTATAGTGCTGGCATTTTTTCGATCTGTTCATACAATCGCAGCAGTTAGTTTTTCTATTCTGGATATGGTACTGATGCAGGCACTGCTGGCGGCAATAGTATCCTATTTTGTTGGTATGGCCAGGTGGTGGCGTTGGTTACATTTGAGCTTTCCCATTGCAATATGGGGTATGTCCGATTGGCAGCTTCCGAATGAGTTTTATTTGGCTGGGTTTATTATTAGCTTAAGTTTTTTTTGGACTACTTTTCGTAGCCAAGTTCCATTTTTTCCATCCCGTCCAGTGGTATGGAAACAGGTAGCCAAACTTATGCCAAAGGACAAACCTGTACGATTAATCGACATTGGCAGCGGTTTGGGTGGTATGCCTATGTATATTGCTAAGATAAGACCCGATAGCACTATAGAAGGCATCGAAATTGCGCCTTTACCGTGGCTGGTGAGTTTTGTACGTGGCCAATTTTGTCGTTCACACGCAATTTTTAAACTGGGTGATTACCGCTCTTTAGATTTCGCAAATTATGATGTCATTTTTGCCTATTTGTCACCTGCTGCAATGTTGGTTTTGTGGGAAAAGGCGTGTCAAGAAATGAAGTCTGGCAGTTTGCTCATTAGTCTGGAGTTTGAGATTCCAGGCGTCTCTCCAAACATGCGGATTGTGGGGAATAAGCACTCGCCGATGCTGTATGTTTGGCGTATTTAGTCGATAGAAGTGTTAACGTTTCTTAGCATTGCAACGCCATTAAGACTCAAGTTCTGAATAGCAGTTTCTATACACAATACAAGCCCGAAAATATCCCTTTATTCTACCGATTGATTTGCTTCTCATCTTGATATGCTGAATCTAATTATTAAAAAGTCAGAAATGGTTATTTCTTTCAGGAGCACATAAATATGTTTGTCATCATTGGGTATATTGTGGTTTGTGGCGCCGTTTTCGGCGGATATGCGATTGCTGGCGGGCATTTGGGTGCCTTGTGGCAACCATTAGAGCTCCTTATGATTTTTGGCGGCGCGATGGGTGCTTTTGTGGTCGGTAACAATAATAAGGCAATTAAAGCCACCATGAAATCACTGCCTTCTCTGTTCAAAGGTTCCAAATTCAACAAGGCACTTTACCTGGATTTACTCGCCCTTTTGTTTGAAATCTTAACTAAGATCCGTAAAGACGGCATGATGGCAATCGAAAATGATGTCGAAAATCCAGAAGCTAGCCCACTGTTTAGCAAATATCCCAAGATACTTCACGATCATCACCTTGTTGAATTTATTACCGATTATCTGCGTTTGATGATATCTGGAAATATGGATGCATTTCAGGTTGAAAACCTGATGGATAATGAAATCGAAACGCATCACATGGAAGGCCACGTACCTGTGCATTGCATCGCCAAATTGGGTGATGGATTGCCTGCTTTCGGCATTGTGGCTGCGGTAATGGGTGTGGTACACACTATGGAAAACGTGGCACTTCCGCCATCTGAATTAGGTATTCTGATTGCGCATGCGCTGGTAGGCACCTTCTTAGGTATTTTGCTGGCTTATGGTTTCGTAGGACCGCTCTCTAGTTTGCTAGAGCAGAAACTGGAGGAGAGCACCAAGATGTTCCAAACAGTGAAAGTGACTTTACTTGCAAGTCTCAATGGCTATGCGCCAGCAATTGCAGTGGAATTTGGCCGAAAAATACTTTATTCAACCGAGCGTCCAGGCTTTGCTGAACTCGAAACCCACGTTAAACAAGCTAAAGCAGTCAAATAATGCGATCACAACTAAAAATAACACCAGATATAGATGGAACTCATCATGGCTGAAGATCGCGTTAGACCGATAGTTGTAAAGAAGATTAAGAAGGTCTCTGGTGGCCATCACGGTGGCGCATGGAAAATCGCCTATGCGGATTTTGTAACCGCCATGATGGCTTTCTTTCTGCTCATGTGGTTGTTGGGATCTGCGTCTAAGGCCACCTTAGAAGGCATTGCGGATTATTTTAAGATGCCACTAAAAGTGGCGTTGCAGGGCGGCCCAGCCATTGCGGCCAGCGATTCTGTCATTAAAAATGGAGGTGGTAAAGACCTGACAAAAAAACAGGCGCAAGTTAAACCTGTGGAGGATATTAAAGTAAAAGAAAGAATGATCGATGTAACTGATGCGAAAAAGGCGCTGGAAAAAGCTGAAGCAGAAAAGCTGGAAGAGCTGAAGAGCAAGATAGAAAAGGCCATCGAAGACAGTCCAACTTTAAGCAAGTTTAAGAAGCAACTATTGTTAGATATTACCTCCGAAGGACTGCGTATTCAGATTGTGGATGAACAAAATAGGCCTATGTTCGCTTCTGGGAAGGCTGAATTGCAACCTTATGCTAAGCAGATTTTGCAAGAGATAGGCAAGATGCTCAATGGCGTAACCAACAAAATAAGTTTATCAGGGCACACCGATGCTGCACTTTATTCAAGCGGCGACAAAGGTTATAGCAATTGGGAGCTTTCGTCAGATCGAGCCAATGCCTCACGCCGCGAATTGATAGCAGGCGGCATGGACGAAACTAAGTTATTACGTGTAGTGGGACTTGCTTCTGCGTCACTGTTTAGTAAGGGAAACCCATTAGACCCTAGCAATCGGCGCATCAGCATTATTGTTATGAACAAACAGGCTGAGGAAAACGCAACCAAGGACGATGGCGCGCTAAATCTTCCTTCATCGGCAAGCGAGTCGGATATTGATAAGGCTATGCTTAAACCATGAGTTAAAAACCTCAAATTTAATTTACAAAATTTGAAATAAGTTATTTTTCTAACTTTATTCATCTAATTGATATTAAGAGATATAGAACACTATTACATTGAAATGAAAACACTACCCATTACAGAAGTAAGAAGCCTACTCTCTGCCGTGTCAGATCATGGTAGGCAGCATTTAGTGGAAGTTGAGGCTGACTTATCGCAAACGGCATACCTGTTAAGTAAAGCCATTGAAAAGCTAAATGCGAGTTTTATGGCGGTGCATGCTGCGGTGATTAATCAGCAGAAATCTTTAGACGCGCTTATGCAACAACATCACTTTACGGTTATTGAAACCGGGCAGATTGATATGTTTAATAAAATAATAGGTGAAGAGGTGAATGTGGCTGTGACAGGCTTGCAATTTCAAGACATCACTAGCCAACTGTTGGTGAGAGCCATAAAACGTGTGAATGGATTGAAGGATTTACTGCAAGAACTGAATACCCACAGTGACGAAATCGACACTGTCAATGAGCATCATGAGATAGCTAAGCTACTTGATGAAATGAGTCAAAGTTTGCACACAGGCAGTCATGCGCTTTCAGGCGGATTACGGCGCTCGGTAGATCAACAGAATA
The DNA here is from genome assembly GCA_017880905.1 of Methylotenera sp. Classification (GTDB taxonomy): domain Bacteria; phylum Pseudomonadota; class Gammaproteobacteria; order Burkholderiales; family Methylophilaceae; genus Methylotenera_A. Next base: position 18,736 of record JADGRO010000043.1, on the reverse strand, counting down.
TGGCTTCTGGAGAAATCGAACTATTTTAGGCCGCGCGACTAAATGTTATGGATTATTAGACGTTAAGTAAAACTAAATAACACATTAAAAGTACTTTATTAACAAAAGATTAACTACGAAAAAGTGAGTGAATGAAATGGCAAAAACAATTTTAGCAGTAGACGATTCAGGCTCTCTTCGCCAGATGGTGACATTTAGTCTTAAATCGGCTGGTTACGACGTGGTGCAGGCTGTCGATGGGCAGGATGGGCTGGATAAGGCAAAGCAAAAGACTGTTGATTTAGTGCTCACAGATCAAAACATGCCAATTATGGATGGACTAACACTGATTAAAAATTTGCGTGGTTTAGGATCGTACCAAAATGTGCCTATCTTAATGCTAACAACAGAATCAAGCGATGAGATGAAAGCTAAGGGTAAGGCTGCGGGTGCGAACGGCTGGCTGGTTAAGCCGTTTGATCCAAAACGTTTAATCGAAGTGGTACAGAAAGTAATTGGATAAACACGGCATACACGAATTTTAGTATGTTCTATAGCAAATACGGAGTTTAACAATGACAGTTGATATGAGTCAGTTTTATGAAGTCTTCTTTGATGAGGCTGAAGAGTTGCTGGCTGAAGCTGAACGATTATTGCTGGGAATCGATATAGCAAATCCAGATATGGAAGAGCTAAACGCGATTTTCCGTGCTGCCCATTCGATTAAAGGTGGTGCAGCTACTTTCGGGTTTATGGATATGACCGAAATCACGCATGTGCTGGAAAACTTGCTAGATAAAATCCGCAAAAATGAAATGGCGATAACTGCAGAGCATGTAGATGCCTTTTTGGCAGCTAAAGATGTGCTGAAAATGGAGGTAGATGGGCATAGGCTTGCTACAGAGGTCGATCAAGATCAGGTAGCAGACGTTAAGGCGAAACTGAAATTACTTTCTGAAGCGGGTGGAGTGGCAATCACAGCAGCACCAGTCGTGGCTGCAGCATCTACACCAGCTCCTGTTGCGGAATCTGCGCCAGCAGGGCAAGAAAAAGTGGCACAGGAAGCAACTCCACCAGCGTCTCCACTAGCATCAGAAGACGGGCTGAGTCACTTTAACATTGTACTACCAGAAATTACAGATAAAGACGTTACCAACCTTCAAGAAGAACTCAGTTTGTTAGGTGAAGTGTCTTCTAGCAAAAATGAAAATGGTCGCTATGTATTTAAATTAGCTACAGATTCATCCCAAGCCGATATCGTTTCGATATGCTCGTTTATTCTTGATCCGGACGATTTAGTCATTACCTTAGGGGCATCGTCACCAACAACCGCGACGCAACCGGTTTTTGAGCAAGTTACGCCTGAGGCGAATGAAACAGCCGTTATGGCAGAAGCAGATGAAACAAAAGAAGAATCCAAACCAAGCACTAATTCCAAGGTGGTCATTCATGAAGAAGTTGGCTACGGATTATTTGCGGTAGAGGGCAAAGAAAATGAAGAAGAAGGTTATGGTTTTTTTGCCCCTTTCAAACCACATCCTGACTCAGTGAAGACCACTTTGATTGGTGATGACACAGTAGTTACAGAAGCTAATTCAGGAAAAGCTAGCGAGGAGGCTAAAGTCGCAGCGACAACTGCCATACCTACCGAAAATCCAGACAAGAAAAATCTTGGTCGTCGCGAATCTGACAAAAACCCTGCTAGCGCAGAAACCACTTCTATACGTGTAGGTATAGAAAAAGTTGATCAACTGATTAACTTAGTTGGCGAGTTAGTGATTACGCAGGCCATGATAGAGCAACGTATTAGTGCGCTCGACCCAGTTCAAAATGAGCCATTGATTAATAGTGTAGGCCAGCTCACACGTAATACGCGCGACTTGCAAGAATCCGTGATGTCCATCCGCATGATGCCAATGGATTTTGTATTTTCACGTTTCCCACGCATGGTGCGTGACTTAGCTGGCAAACTGGGCAAAAAAGTTGATTTTGTTACCGTTGGTGCTACCACAGAGCTTGATAAAGGCTTAATAGAACGCATAGTGGATCCTCTTACTCATTTGGTACGCAACAGTGTGGATCATGGTGTTGAAATGCCAGAAAAACGCAAGGCGGCAGGCAAAAGTGAAACTGGAGTACTAACGCTTTCTGCTGCACACAAAGGTGGCAGTATTGTGATTGAAGTTACCGATGATGGCGCTGGGCTTAATCGTGAAAAACTGCTAGCTAAAGCCAAAGCCAATGGTTTAACAGTAAGTGAGAATATGACTGATACCGAGGTGTTTTCACTTATATTCGCCCCGGGCTTTTCTACCGCAGAAGTAGTCACCGATGTTTCTGGTCGCGGTGTAGGCATGGATGTGGTGAAAAGAAATATCAGCGCGATGGGCGGAGTAGTTGAGATACACTCTGCACTTGGCTACGGTACCACCATTTCCATCTCGTTACCACTTACCTTAGCGATTTTAGATGGCATGTCAGTATCGTTGGGTAGCAGTATTTATGTAATTCCATTGAATATTATCGTAGAAACCTTACAGCCACGTGCCGAAGATATTAAAACAGTCACAGGCGAAGGCCACATGGTGCATGTGCGTGGTGAATATTTGCCCATTATTGCGCTGCATAGATTATTTAATCACCCAACTGAGATTACTGATCCTACTCAAGGTGTCTTAGTGCTACTCGAATCGGATGGAAAAAAATCTGCATTGTTTGTCGATCGCCTAGTTGGCCAACAACAGGTGGTGATTAAGAGCTTAGAGACGAATTATAGAAAAATAGCAGGCGTGTCTGGCGCCACTATTATGGGTGATGGCTGTGTTGCTCTAATTTTAGATGTGCCAGCGCTCGTTCAAATGAGCCAAACGAGTAATTATTTAACGGGTGCCATGCCATTTTCACATCATGGCGCTCAATCCATACCAAACCAAGCCGTATAAATTGAATGATATTAAATTAAGTAATGTATAAGGAGTTTACACAATGAATACAAGTACAGAAAGTGTTAGTAACACATCTAGTGCCAGATTAAAAAGCGCGGCAGGTGAATATCTCACTTTTGTTTTGGGTGATGAAGAATACGGCCTGGAAATTCTAAAAGTGCAAGAAATTCGCGGTTACGACTCTGTCACACAAATTGCTAACACGCCAGATTTCATCAAAGGTGTGGTTAATCTACGCGGCAAAATTGTGCCGATTGTAGATTTGCGCATCAAGTTCCACTTAGGAAAAGTAGTTTACGACGAATTTACCGTGGTGATTATCCTTAACTTAGGTGGTCGCGTGGTCGGTATCGTAGTCGATGGCGTTTCAGATGTGATGGCCTTAAAAGAAGACCAAATCCGCGATGTGCCATCTTTAGTTACCAGCATTGATACCAAATATATTGTGGGCTTGGCCACAGTGGAACAGCAGATGCTGATTCTTGTGGATATTGAGCAACTGATGAGCAGCCAGGAGATGGCGCTTTTAGATGTTGCAGTGCACTAAGTGTTTGATAAAAAAGTTTAAATAGATTGAAATTTAGGCATCTCATTAGTAGTTTATGTGTAGTAAAAGTACATAGTTAAAAAATTAGTTAGCACCGTAAATTAAGGGGTACAAAAATGATTTCAGAATTATTTGGTTCAAAAAAAGAGATTTTAAGATTAATTACTTTAGACGAAGAAAAGCAGAAACAGCTTGCTGAAAAAGACAAGATAATTGCAGAAATGCAAGCCCGTGAAGCAGCGCTCTATGCCATTAAAAGCGCTTTGGAAGGCTCATCAGCAGCTATTATGATGGTAGATCGTGACTTTATTGTGACTTATGTGAATGAAGCAAGTATGACGCTCTTTAAGGATAATGCAGCAGAGTTTAAAACTGCATTTCCTTCGTTTGACCCAAATAAAATCGTCGGCGCTTGTATTGATGCATTCCATAAGCATCCTGAACAGCAAAGGAAGATGCTGACGAATACTTCAGTGCTACCTTTTAAATCAGATATTAGAGTAGGTGACTTAATGATAGGGCTTTACGTTACTGCGACTTATTCTCAAACTGGTGAATACACGGGCAATGTGCTTGAATGGCGCGATTTAACAGAGATTAGACGTAAAGAACTGGCTGATGCGGAGGCTGTAGGCCAGCTCGCTGCAATTAAAAAGGGTCAAGGTGTGATTGAGTTTGACCTCACAGGCAACGTCACTGCGGTAAATGAAAACTTTGCAGCAGTCACAGGCTACAGTGCAAATGAAATTGTAGGAAACCACCATAGCATGTTTGTAGACTCTAGTTATAAAGCCAGTGCAGAATACAAAGCGTTTTGGGATAAATTAGGCCGTGGCGAAGCGGATTCGGGCCAATACAAACGTATAGGCAAAGGCGGCAAGGAAATCTGGCTGCAAGCATCGTACAACCCAATTATGGATATGAATGGCAAACCATTTAAAGTGGTGAAATACGCCACTGATATTACCGAACAAAAAATCAAAAATGCAGATTTTGAAGGCCAAATCACCGCCATTAAAAAGGCGCAAGGAATGGTAGAGATTGGCTTTGATGGCACCATGCTTAGCGCAAATGAAATCTACCTGAATATGCTTGGTTATAGCGAAAAAGAACTGGTTGGCCAAAATGTGAGTATCGTGTTAGACCCAGTTTTCTTCAAAAGCCCAGCCTATACAGAGCTATGGGAAAAGCTGACAAAGGGTGGTAGCGATGCAGGTCAATACAAACGCATTGGTAAAGGTGGCAAAGAAGTGTGGATTCAAGCTTCCTACAATACAATTAACGATGCAAACGGTAAGCCATACAAGATTGTGAACTACACCTTGGATATTACCGAGCAACACAATAATGCAAAAGCATTAGAAACTGCTGTTGAAGAAACCCAAGGTGTTATTGAAGGTGCTAAGTCAGGCGATCTAACTAGCCGTGTTTCGCTAGAAGGCAAGACAGGAGCCATTGCCAGCTTGTGTGATGGTGTAAATGCGCTGATGGACAAAATGACCGAAGTGATTCTACAGGTACGCGAAGCAGGCGATACTATCAACACTGCTGCAGGCGAAATATCCTCTGGCAATACCGACCTCTCTAGCCGTACTGAACAGCAAGCTTCTAGCCTGGAAGAAACCGCATCCAGCATGGAAGAACTCGCCAGCACCGTTAAACAAAACGCAGAAAATGCCAAGCAAGCTAACCAGCTCGCCGCCGCTGCGTCAAGTGTTGCGGTAAAAGGCGGTGAAGTGGTTGGTCAAGTGGTTAACACCATGAGCGCCATTAACAACAGTGCTAAGAAGATTGAAGACATTATTTCTGTCATCGATGGCATTGCCTTCCAAACCAACATTCTTGCGCTTAACGCGGCGGTAGAAGCCGCCCGTGCCGGCGAACAAGGGCGTGGCTTTGCGGTGGTGGCAGGTGAAGTGCGTAATTTGGCACAGCGCTCTGCCAGTGCTGCTAAAGAGATTAAAGAGCTCATTACCGATTCTGTAAACAAAACTGCAGAAGGCACTGTGCAGGTTGAAAATGCAGGCAAGACCATGCAAGAGATTGTGTCATCGGTACAACGTGTAACTGACATCATGGGTGAGATAGCGGCAGCCTCTAGTGAACAAAGCGCTGGCATTGATCAAGTCAATAATTCCATTACCAGTATGGATGAAGTGACGCAACAAAATGCAGCACTGGTTGAAGAAGCCGCAGCCGCAGCAGAATCATTAGTAGACCAAGCGGAAAGTCTGATAGATGTAGTTAGCGCATTTAAATTAAGTGGCGGACAAGCAACTTCTGCGAGCAAGTCAAGCAGTAACCGCCGTGTGGCTAGTAGCCCGATGCGTGCAGCCGTAACAGCACCCGAAAAATCTGAAAAACCAGCGTCGGTTAAATCCAAAACCATGGCTAAAACAGGTACCGATGATTCAGGTGATTGGGAAGAGTTTTAAACAATAAATAAGTATCATTAAAAAGGCCATTAACACGGATTTTTTTGTAAATTAATATATAAAACATAAGGTTAAAATTTTTAATTATTAGTAATTGAATATAAAAAACACTCAAGAACAAAAATTATTTGTCGATATTATTAATACCTGCTTAACAATTTTTGCTTAAAAATTAAGCAAGTTTTTAATGAAGGAGTGGCCATGATTATGATTAAAAAAATGCTAGTTACCATTTTTATTTTATGCGCGATAAATAGCTATGTATTGGCGGCAGATGACACATTGCCAAACTGGAAAATAAGCTTACTCAGTAGAGCCACCGACAGTGTATGTGTTAATAGTTACAAGAGAGGTATCGATTTAAGTCTTACCCAAAGAAATGACTTATGGGGTGATGTTTCAGAGCGTCAGGCGGCCAATACAGGCGTCATATATCGTGTAGAGATTACGCCATATTTTGGGGCGCAGTCAACCGTACAGTTAATTGCTAATCCGGGTATGGATTTAAGCATTAAAAACGCCTCTGTTGCTGGCGAGCGCATGGATGTGGAGTCTTTAAAATGGCCGGAAAGTTTGCATATTTAGTGCAAATTTGCGTAATTTATCAAGTAAAAAAGTAGTTTTGGCAATACTCGGAATTAAGGTCATTTTTGCTAATTCCTTTTGAAATTGAAATTGAGTTTAGTAGTTTAAATTAGCTACTAGACAGTGCTTAGCGATTGTAATTTTACTTTTATATATGAGTTATTACACGCAGCAGAATATATTTAGGAGAGACGTAATGTCTAATGAAACAAAACAACAAGCAGGCTCAATAATCTCAAAATTATTGGCATTAAAGCTAAAAACACAGCTTTTATTTTTAGCAGGTCTAATGTTAGTTGGGTTCACTATTGCGGGTTTGATAGGCAATAAGGCTTATAACAAAGTGCTGGTGAATGGTCCGGTTTATGGTGAAATTATCAGCAATAAAGATCTTGTTGCGGATATTTTGCCACCGCCTGCTTATTTGCTTGAATCATGGCAAGTGGCGCTAGAAATGGTCGCTATTCAAAATGCACCTCTTCAGCCTTTAATTGAAAAAAGCGACAAGCTAGCACAAGATTTTGCTGCGCGTTCCAAGTATTGGGAAGAAACGATTACCGATCCAAAAATACTTGAGGTCTACAAAACGCAATTACAGTCAAGTGGTGAAGAGTTTTTACGCATACGTGATAGTGAATTTATTCCAGCAGTGCGTTCAGGTAATCCCAAACTTATCGGGCCAGCATTGGCTAAACTAAAAGCAGCTTATGAAAAACACCGTGCAGCGGTAGATACACTTGCAACTCTGGCAGACAATCAATCAAAAGACATTGAATCTGCAGTGAAAACCGAAGTCTCCAAAGCTGCGAAGACGGTATTGGTTTTAGCTTTAATTGCCATGATTATAGTGGTGATAGGCATTTTTATTGTGGTTTCTAACACAATTCGTCAATTAGGTGGCGAGGCCAAAGATGCACTTGCAGCGGCTAAAAACATTGCAGATGGCAGTTTCAGTCAAACACAGTCTGGCAGCATTAAAACCGATATGAGTGTGACCAATACCAGTGTGATAGGTGCGCTTAATATGGCTTCAGAGACACTGATTGAGATAGGCCGTGAAATGGCACGCATGGAGAGTGAACATATCAAAGGCAATATCGATACTAATATTGATGTGGACAAGTTTAAAAGTGCGTATCGAGAAATGGCGATAGGCATTAATCGCATGGTAGCTAACCATATTGCAGTAATGAAAAAATCGATTACTTGTATTGTTGAATTAGGTAACGGTAACTTTGAAGCTGAGTTGGAAAAATTTCCTGGCCAACTATCACTGGTGAATGATGGAATCGAAGGTTTACGTTATAACGTTAAAACATTAGTTACAGATTTACGTCATATGGCTACGGAGCAAGAATTAGGCAATATCAGCGTGATGGTGGACCCTGACAAATTCTCAGGTGATTACCGATTAGTAGCCATAAGCGTGAATGCCATGGTTGCGGAATGCATTGAAGAGAATAAAACAGTGATGGAGTGTGTGAGTCAATTTGGTAATGGTGATTTTTCTGCCATTATTAAAGAATACCCAGGTGAGAAAGCTTACATCAATAAAGCCATTAAAAAGATTGGCGGCAACCTAAAAGGCCTGATTGATTCAGTCAATTGGGTGAGCGGCTCGCATGAAAAAGGTGAAATAGACATGAACTTGCGCGACGACATGTTTAAAGGTGATTTTAGCGTCCTTGCTAAGAGCGTGAATAAGATGGTTGCAGGTTTACTGGAAATGAATGAAAAAGCTATGGCTGTGGTAAAAGCCTTTGGTGAAGGGGATTTTGACGCACCACTAGACCAGTTTCCAGGTAAAAAAGCCTTTATCAATGAAACCATAGAACAAGTACGTAGCAATCTAAAAGCCTTGAATGCCGACGCACAATTGCTTGCCAATGCTGCGCGTGAAGGTCGAGTGAGCGTGCGAGCCGATTCCAACCAACACCAAGGCGATTATCGCAAAATTGTCGATGGCATGAATGAAACGCTGGATATGATCGTAACGCCGATTGCCACCGTGAAAACTGCTGCAGAAGCAATTAACACAGCGGCTAAAGAAATTGCACAAGGCAACGCTGATTTATCACGCCGCACCGAAGAACAAGCGGCCTCACTTGAAAAAACAGCCGCCAGCATGGAAGAGCTCTCTTCCACCGTTAAACAAAATGCAGACAATGCCAAACAAGCTAACCAGCTTGCTATGGCAGCCTCTGGTGTTGCAGTAAAAGGCGGCGATGTTGTCTCTGAAGTGGTAACTACGATGAGCGACATCAACACTAGTGCCAAGAAGATTGAAGACATTATTTCGGTGATTGATGGCATTGCCTTCCAAACCAATATCTTAGCCTTAAACGCAGCGGTAGAAGCTGCCCGTGCAGGCGAACAAGGCCGTGGCTTTGCGGTGGTGGCAGGAGAAGTACGCAATCTGGCACAACGCTCAGCCAGTGCAGCTAAAGAGATTAAAGAACTCATCACTGATTCTGTGAATAAGACAGCAGAAGGCACCAAACAAGTTGAAAACGCAGGTAACACCATGCAAGAGATTGTGACCTCCGTGAAACGCGTTTCAGACATTATTGGTGAGATTGCAGCAGCATCCAACGAGCAAAGTGCCGGTATTGAACAAGTCAATGACGCCATTATGAAAATGGATGATGTGACACAGCAAAACACGGCATTGGTAGAAGAAGCAGCAGCAGCAGCCGAATCATTAATGGAACAGGCTGATGAACTTATGAATACGATGGATGTATTTAGTCTTGAAGATAACGGCAACGTATATAAGCCCTTGCATTTAAAGGTAAGTAACGGCTAATACTTTGTTTTAAAAGGTTTTATCCAAAATCTGGATAAGAAGTAGAAGTGGGAAATGTAATGAGAGTAAAGGCAATGCTATTAAGTGATGCCAATTTTGAGTGTAAGTAAACTTTGATATATAGGAGAAATAAAATGGCTGTAATTGATCGAGTGTTAATTGGCGAAGCTTTAGTAATTGAAGAACGCCCTGATGGTTCAGGCTTAGACCTTAAAAATGTAGCACACATTGACCTGATTATGGGTCCACGTGGCAGTGCTGCAGAAGATGCTTTTTGCCGTACTTTAACTGACCAAAAAGAAGGTGTGAATGGTTTATTGGCGATTGTTGCTCCGAATATGATGGTAAAACCAAGTACCGTGATGTTCAACAAAGTAACCATTAAAGATGGTAGACAAGCAGTGCAAATGTTTGGTCCAGCTCAACGCGGCGTTTCTATGGCTGTGATGGATTGCGTGGCAGATGGCACAATTCCAGTTGAAGAAGCTGATGACGTGTTTATCTGTGTGGGCGTGTTTATCGACCATAAAGCTGACATGGATGATCGTGTACAAGATTGGAACTACGAAGCTACTAAACAAGCTATTAAGGCTGCAGTTGCACGTGAGCCAAAAGCGGTTAATGTTCTGAAAGAGTACAAAAATTCATTGCATCCATTTGCAGCAAGAAGCAAAGAAGAGCGTAACAGAAGGTCTAACGATGCAGCTCTTGCATTAGCTATCGAGCAAATGAAATCGCGTAATCCATTAACGGCTCAGACTGAAATTTCAGAAGCTGCTGATAAAGCTATTAGCGAAATGAGATCACGTAAAGCAAACGTAGAGAAAGCTTAACTTGATGGGAAATAGCGAAATCAAGGGGTGAGTATGACCCCTTGATTACACTTGGGTTTGACTCAGGGTTTCCTCAGAGCAATGTGGTTTAACGCACATATTTTGCGCGAAAGTGTATTGCGGCTTTAGCTCAAACAATAAGCTAAACAATAGAGAAGTTATTTATGCTGTTTTTAAAGAGAATTTGTGATGCTTAAAGAAAAGTACCAAACACAAGATGAGCGAGAGTTTAATTTTACGCCAAGTGATTTTGCTAGAGTTCGCAAGCTTATTTATCAGCATGCGGGAATTTCTTTATCTGAAGCAAAAACTGATATGGTGTATAGCCGTATTGGTCGTCGACTTCGCGCCGTGGGTTACGATTCATTTAAAGATTATCTCGATAATCTTGAAAACGAAAATAGTTCGGACGAGTGGGAAGCATTTACCAATGCACTCACTACCAACTTAACTTCATTTTTTCGTGAAGAGCACCATTTTCCAATACTTGCTGAGCATCTTTCAAGTCTCAAAAAACCCATCAGCATTTGGTGTTCTGCTGCCTCAACAGGTGAAGAACCCTATACCATCGCCATGACGGCATGCGAGGCTTTTGGTACCATGAAGCCACCAGTTGAGATTATTGCCACGGACATTGATACCAATGTATTAGCAACTGCTGCACGTGGCGTTTACCCGTATGAGCGCGTGAGCAAGTTATCAGAAAAACGGCGTAAAAACTTTTTTCAGAAAGGCACCGGTGCGCACGAAGGCACTGTTCGTGTGCGCAATGAACTGCGCAGCCTAATTAGCTTTCAACCGCTTAATTTACTCGACAAGCAGTGGGCGCTGAAAGGATCGTTCGATGTCATATTTTGTAGAAATGTGATGATTTATTTTGACAAACCTACGCAATCTAAAATACTAAGTCGTTTTGTTCCTTTGATGAAACAACACGCGCTACTATTTGCGGGGCATTCGGAGAACTTTCTCTACGTTTCAAACGATTATCATCTGCGTGGAAAAACCGTCTATGAATTAAATAGCGGCAAAAATACCAGGCGTACAGCCACTCTACCAAGAGGAGGGAACGCATGAGCATGATAGTAGAGGAGGTTGCGACGACGCTGTATTTTGATCGTACTTTTGATTGTGACGCGGCAAAAATTTCGCCAGGTGAATACTACTTTACTGATAAACACATGGTGATTGTCACAGTGTTGGGTTCATGTGTTTCTGCTTGCGTACGCGACAGTATTACTGGGATTGGCGGTATGAATCACTTTATGTTGCCAGATAGTGCGAATGCCGATAAAGATAGCCCAGTTTCAGAATCTATGCGCTATGGAAGTTACGCCATGGAAGTGCTAATCAACCAGTTACTACGTAACGGCGCGCGTCGAGAGAATTTGGAAGCCAAAATTTTTGGTGGCGGCAACGTATTAAAAAGCTTTACCACGACAAATGTTGGTATTCGTAATGCTTCTTTTGTTAAAAAGTTTTTAAAAGATGAAAGAATTCGCGTTATTGGCGAGGATCTACTAGATGTTTTTCCAAGAAAAGTTTATTTCTTTCCAAAAACCGGGAAAGTGTTGGTTAAAAAGCTTAGACAACTTAATAACAATACACTGTTTGAACGTGAAGAAGCTTATGCCAGCAAGCTTAAAACTAATGATGTGGGTGGCGAAATTGATCTGTTTTAATTCTTTTACTTTGAACTGTACTGAATGCGAGATTAGGGAATGAAAATAAAAGTATTAGTAATTGATGATTCAGCGTTAATTCGTAGTCTTTTAACCGAAATTATCAATAGTCAAAGTGATATGGAAGTGATAGGTGCAGCGCCTGATCCACTGATTGCTCGCGATATGATTAAGCAATTAAATCCAGATGTGTTAACGCTGGATGTTGAAATGCCAAAGATGGATGGTCTAGATTTTTTAGAGAAGCTAATGCGGCTACGTCCAATGCCAGTAGTAATGGTTTCTACATTAACTGAAAAAGGCTCAGAGATTACCATACGCGCGCTTGAGCTTGGTGCGATTGATTTTGTGACCAAGCCCAAAATGTCCATTTCAGATGGCATGCACGAATATACTGACCTTATTGCAGACAAAATTCGCACTGCTGCACAGGCTAAAGTTGCTTCATTGCAGCGTCAATCTGCAACTGGCAATGGCGTAACTTCACCAGCTTTATTACGTAATCCATTAATAAGTAGCGAAAAGTTATTAATAATCGGCGCCTCCACAGGCGGCACCGAGGCCATTAAATCATTCTTATTACAAATGCCTTCCGATTGCCCTGGAATTCTGATTACTCAACACATGCCAGCTGGGTTTACTAAATCATTTGCCAATCGTCTAGATTCGCTTTGTCAGATTTCAGTTAAAGAGGCTGAAGGCGGCGAGCGTATTCTGCCAGGCCATGCTTATATTGCACCTGGCGATAAACATCTTCTACTCGCTAGAAGCGGTGCCAATTATGTCACCCAGCTTAGTGATGCCCCACCAGTTAGTCGTCATAAGCCTTCTGTTGATGTGCTGTTTGAATCTGCGGCAACTTATGCAGGTAAAAACGTAATAGGTGTGATTTTAACTGGGATGGGTAAGGATGGCGCTGAAGGCATGGCACAGATGAAGCAAGCTGGCGCGTACAATTTTGCACAAAATGAAGAAAGTTGTGTGGTATACGGCATGCCTAAAGAAGCAGTTGCGCATGGCGGTGTGGATGAAGTGGTTCATCTGAATGATTTGCCAAGGCTTGTGCTGGATCATTTAACGGCGAATAGCGCTCGCGCTTTGCGCGTGTAGCAACAAAGAATACCTACACTTTACGTGCATAACACTTGTCGCAGCGTAATTTTAATAAGAGAAGCTTTTATTTGGCTACTCTCAGCTTAAGCTTCGGCAAATTTAGCCGATAATAAATTAGGACAAATTAGAATTAGCTATCCAGCTTGTTTGAGGTGGTTCCTAATTTAAAAATAACTGATGTTAATGGAGTAAATATGGCAAACCCAAATACTAAATTTCTTGTTGTGGATGATTTTTCAACCATGCGCAGGATTGTCCGCAATTTACTTAAGGAGCTTGGTTACGCCAATGTGGATGAAGCTGAAGATGGCGCTATAGGCCTTGCCAAGCTTAAAGGTGGTGATTTTGAATTTGTTATTTCTGATTGGAATATGCCCAACATGGATGGTTTGATGATGTTGATACAAATTCGCAAAGACCCTCAATTAGCTTCTCTACCAGTGCTGATGGTAACGGCGGAAGCTAAAAAAGAAAACATCATCGCGGCAGCTCAAGCTGGCGCAAACGGTTATATTGTTAAACCCTTTACAGCCGCTACTTTGGACGAAAAACTAGCAAAAATATTCGAAAAGCTTGAGAAAGCGGCGGCCTAAGTATGAATAACGAATCTACGCTACAACATAGCGCACAAGTAACTAACATGCCAGCAGGTGCCTTACCTGCGCCACACAACGACGAAATGCTGAATCGTATTGGACACGTAACAAGAGTGTTACATGATAATTTGAGCGGATTGGGCTTGGATAAAATCATGGAGCAAGTTGCGCAGGATATCCCTGATGCACGTGATCGCCTTAATTATGTAGCGCGCATGACAGAGCAAGCCGCAGAACGTGTGTTGAATGCTACTGATATAGCGACCCCATTGCAGGCTGAATTGGCAACAGGAGCAACAACTCTCGAAAAACGTTGGAAAGAATTGTTAGCTAATACTTCTTTGAAAAGTGAGCATAGCCAACTGGCAGAAGAAACACTGACTTTTTTGGCGCTGACGGCTAAAAATACCACTAAAACCAAAGAGTTGTTAATGGAAATCATGATGGCTCAGGATTTTCAGGATTTGACAGGGCAGGTCATCAAAAAAATTACTGGTTTGGCGCAAGAGTTAGAACAGCAATTGGTGCAAGTGTTAGTGGATTTTTCTCCAGCTACAGCCAAAAAAGAAGCCGATACAGCTTTGTTAAATGGGCCGCAAGTCAACCTTGAGAAAGCTGTTGACGTGGTTGCTAGCCAAGGACAAGTGGATGATTTGCTTGACAGCTTAGGTTTCTAATCAGTTAGTAAGTCGATTAGTGGGAATACACACTATACATAAGATATGGCGTGGTTAAGTCAGTTGTTCGAATAGCCATTTTGTGTAGCTTGTGCTATTAAACGCAGTGCTTGACCGGATTTTTTTCTAAATACGCCCACTCTTCGTCAGAATAAAGCCGCGAGCGAATGTGAAAGCGCATGCCGGTACCGTTGTCATAAGAAAACTGGCCACCCATGCCAGGTATAGCGTCTAGTGTTAAGTGTGTATGCTCCCAATACGCAAATTGACTTTCTGACATATAAAATTTAACACCATGCACTTCGCCAAGTTCCACATCAGACGCGCCAAGCAAAAATTCACCTTTACCAAAGCACATGGGCGTGCTGCCATCGCAACAGCCCCCAGATTGATGAATCATCAGTTCGCCATATTTAGTGCGCAATTGGTCGATAAGCTTGTTAGCCGCATCAGTGCTATCAATACGCGTAATTTTCGTTTGTGTTTGAATATCATCCATCTTGTATCTCTTTCAAGCAACCAGGGCGAGGATTAACCCCGCCCTGTATTAACAAGCGCAGTCGTTGTAACTTAAACTTTTTAGAAGAAACCTAGTTTGTTTTCGCTATAACTTACCAGCAAGTTTTTGGTTTGTTGGTAATGATCGAGCATCATTTTGTGATTTTCGCGACCGATGCCAGATTGTTTGTAGCCACCAAATGCAGCGTGAGCAGGGTACAGGTGGTAACAGTTAGTCCACACGCGGCCTGCTTGAATGCCTTTACCCATTCTATAAGCAAGGTTGCCGTTACGTGTCCAAACACCAGCACCTAAGCCGTATAGTGTGTCATTAGCGATTGCCAAAGCTTCAGCTTCGTCTTTAAATGTGGTAACAGAAACCACTGGGCCAAAAATTTCTTCTTGGAAAATACGCATTTTGTTGTGGCCTTTGAAGACGGTTGGCTCAATGTAGAAACCGTCTTTCAAATCGCCAGATTGCACCTTGCGCTTGCCGCCTGTGAGCAATTTTGCACCTTCGTCTTGGCCAATTTTGATGTAGCTCATGATTTTTTCTACTTGCTCTTGTGAAGCTTGTGCGCCTACCATGGTGCCCATATCCAGCGGGCTACCTTGAGTGGCAGCTTTTACACGTGCTAGAGCACGTTCCATGAATTTTTCGTAGATAGATTCTTGAATCAATGCGCGTGACGGGCAGGTACAAACCTCGCCTTGGTTCACTAAATATAGCGTAAAGCCTTCCAGCGCTTTGTCAAAGAACGCATCGTCTGCATCCATAATGTCTTCAAAGAAGATGTTAGGTGATTTGCCGCCTAATTCTAAAGTGACTGGAATTAAGTTTTGTGAGGCGTATTGCATAATGAGGCGGCCAGTGGTGGTTTCGCCGGTAAATGCGATTTTTGCAATGCGTTTTGAGCTGGCAAGAGGTTTGCCAGCCTCTAAACCAAAGCCATTCACCACGTTTAGTACACCAGCTGGTAGTAAGTGCGCAATAAATTCTAACAACACCATAATAGATGCAGGTGTTTGCTCCGCAGGTTTTAAAACGATACAGTTACCAGCAGCCAATGCTGGCGCCAGTTTCCATACCGCCATTAAGATTGGGAAGTTCCAAGGAATAATTTGGCCAACTACACCAAGCGGCTCGTGGAAGTGATATGCGACGGTGGTTTCATCCACTTCACACACAGAGCCTTCTTGCGCGCGAATACAGCCAGCAAAATAGCGGAAATGGTCAATAGCGAGAGGAATATCAACATAAGTGGTTTCACGCAGCGGCTTGCCGTTATCGATAGTTTCTGCAATGGCGATGGCTTCTAAGTTTGCTTCCATTGTATCGGCGATTTTATTCAGGATAATGGCACGTGTTGCGTATGAGGTTTTGCCCCATGCCTCACGGGCTCCATGTGCAGCGTCTAATGCTAAATTGATGTCTTTTTCGGTTGAACGCGCCACTTGACAGAAATTTTTGCCTGTCACTGGGCTCACGTTATCGAAATATTTACCTTCGGCTGGCGCAACCCACTTACCACCGATGTAATTGTCATACTTGGCCTTATAAGGATGTTTTACACCAAGCCCTTTCAATGTTTCTAAGCTTACGTTCATTCCAGTAGTATCGCTGTCCATGCTAACTCCTCTAGTTTTGTTGCTGTTAATGTAGTGTTTCTATCCGCTAACCCGCATTATATTGTTAGTTTTTTTAAAGTTGTTCTAATGCTAACTTATGCCACCGTATCCCTTTGTCAATAAAGGGATTTTGCCAATAAGCTCGACCTAAACAATAAACCTTAGTGGCACGTAAATCAAGTAGAAACCCTGATTTCATTAAAATTCTAATAAATTATTATTGGGCGAATGTGGCGAACATTCGCCGCATACTATATAGTTTGCGCATTCATCAAAATAAACATTATTTTCAATAGGAAATTCACCTTTTTTATGCCTGATTCAGCTACATCATTTGGCTTTACTACAAGAGAGTTTTGGCACAATCTCAGCCGTCCAACAGACTCTGCCTTAAGCAAAGCAATACTGACCATATTAGTGTTTGCTGAGAGTTTAGTCTGTATTTTTTGGATATTCACACTCTCCGGACTAGGCGAAGGTTACGCCCTGATGGCCGCGGTGCCTTATGTGTATATCATCGTCTCATATGCAAGTTTGTTGGTATTTTATCGCAGTAAAAAATTCGAATATTTTACTTTTACTCAATTGGTGATGCTGCTGGTGATGCCGTTTTTCATGCAGTGGGCAATTGGTGGTTACGAGGCTTCTAGCGGCATTGCTATTTGGGCGATTTTGTCCCCCATTGGAGCACTGATGATTCTGGGCACGCGCCCATCTACGCCTTGGTTTATGTTATTTGCCTTGCTGGCGGGGCTTTCCTGGAAGCTCAATTATATGTTCGTTGGTAACACCTTGCCTATTCCTACACATATTAAAGACACGTTTTTCCTCATGAATATTATGGGAGTTGCGTGTATTTTGTACGCAGTAATGCGCTACTTTCAAAGCCAAAAAGAACGTACTTTGCTTGAGCTTAGTCAAGAGCAAGCAAGATCAGAAAAATTACTGCTCAACATTTTGCCAAAATCGATTGCCAACAGGTTAAAAGATAACGATATGCGTATTGCAGATAGCCACGAAGAGGTGACTATTTTATTTGCGGATATAGTGGGCTTTACCAAAATGACATCCTCTATGCCGCCAGCCGAGTTGGTGGATTTATTAAGTCAATTATTCTCTCGCTTTGATAGTTTGGCCGATCAGCATGGGCTTGAAAAAATTAAAACCATAGGCGATGGTTACATGGTGGTAGGCGGTGCGCCTGTTAGTCGTGAGGATCACGCTACGGTGATTGCGCAGTTAGCGTTAGAAATGCAGTTAGAGCTTGCAGCTTTTAACGAACAAACTAGAAAAAACTTGCAGATACGCATTGGCATTAGCAGCGGGCCAGTGGTGGCGGGGGTGATAGGTACCAGCAAATTTGCTTATGATATTTGGGGTGACTCTGTGAATATGGCCAGCCGTATGGAAAAAACCGGTTTGTCAGGCACAATTCAAGTAAGTGAGTTTACTTATCAGCTTTTAAAAAAGAATCACAAATTGGAATCCCGTGGTCTTGTGGAAGTTAAGGGCAAGGGCAAGGTGAATACTTATTTACTTAAAGCCTAGTTTCTACTTAAGGCTCGGATTATCTATATTTCGACTGTTTATATTTCGACTTAGTGTTGTACTGGATATTGGCCAACTTAATTTTGGCTAATGGGGCGCATTGTATATAATCCGCCACCTGCATACGAAGAGCTGAGGTGTTTGGGAGAGATGGATGAGCGGTTTAAGTCACCACCCTGGAAAGGTGGCACAGGGGTAACCTTGTCGAGGGTTCGAATCCCTCTCTCTCCGCCAAAAGTTAAAATCAAACAGTTTCACAAAGCATCAAAAACCCTAGTAAATACAAGCAATAAAGCCAGTTTATCGCATCACATTGCATCAATTCATCGCTTGACATATCCAGTTTTTGAGGGTAAATTTTGAGGGTAAATAGAGTTACCTCTAAAACAGTTACCCTCAAAACCCTAAAAAGGTGGTGTTATGCCTAAGTTAGCTAAAACTTTGACAGACGTTGCGGTTAGGAATTACAGGCCAAAAGAAAAGCCTTTTAAAGTTGCTGCGGGCAGGGGTTTGCATTTACTTGTAAAACCAGACGGTTCAAAGTTTTGGGTTTTTCGTTATCGCTTTGAAGGCGATGAAAACAGTCTATCAATGGGGCGCTACCCTGATGTATCACTTGCTGATGCAGAGGAAAGAGTTAGAGAAGCTCATAAATTAATCGCGCAAGGCGCAGACCCCAGCGAAAAGCGCAAAGACGATAAAGCCGAAAAGATAGCCAATAAAACCAACACTTTCGAGTTATGGGCTGGCAAGTGGTGGCAGCATTGGCACACCAGCAAAAGCCCCCGCCATGCAGATTACGTTAAGCGCCGTTTAGAAGCCGATATTTACCCCAGCATTGGCAAGTTACCCATTAACGAGAT